>NZ_QUAK01000005.1 GCF_003429565.1 Streptomyces triticagri | reverse complement strand
ATGAAGTACCTGCCCAGGTCGTTCGGCTCGGTGGCCGCTCTTCTGTCTGTCATGCGGAGCAGCCTCGCAAGCCATACGTGACAGAGGGNGTACCTGCCCAGGTCGTTCGGCTCGGTGGCCGCTCTTCTGTCTGTCATGCGGAGCAGCCTCGCAAGCCATACGTGACACCCTCTGTCACGTATGGCGGTACGGTTCCGGGCATGCGCGCCGACCGCCTGGTGTCACTGGTCCTGCTCCTTCGGCAGTACGGCCGGCTGTCCGCGACCGCGCTCGCCCGCGAACTCGAGGTGTCCACCCGCACCGTGCTGCGCGACGTCGAGGCGCTGTCCGCGGCGGGAGTGCCGGTGTACGCGGAGCGTGGCCGGCACGGCGGATTCGCCCTGCTGCCGGGTTTCCGTACCGAACTCACCGGGCTCAACCACGAGGAGGCGCTTGCGCTGCTCGTCGCCGGATCACGCCGCGGCGCGCAGGCGTTCGGCCTGGGATCGGCACTGGCCTCGGCCATGCTCAAGGTGGTCGACGCCCTGCCCGCGAGCTACCGGGACGTCGCCGCCGACGCGGCCCGGCGTCTGCTCATCGACCCGGACACCGATCTGCTCGCGCGTCGGGAGCCGGCCGAGGAGCTGCCGCACGCTGTCGTGGCCGAGGTCCGGCGCGCGGTGTTCGCCGGGCACCGGCTGCGCATCCACTACGCGGCCGTGGACCGGACCCCGAAGTGGCGCACCGTCGATCCGATCGGCCTGGTCACGGTCCGCGGGCAGGGCTACTTGCTGGCCACGAGGTCGGGTGCGGACCGCACCTACCGGCTTGCGCGCATCCTGGCCGCCGAAGAGGCCGCCGAGCCGGCGCAGCGTGCGGAACGGGTCGATCTGGAGCGGCTGTGGCAGGAGCGCAGCACGCGATTCCGGACCGGGGGCGAGCAAGTCACCGTGCAGATACGGGTGGCGGCGGAGCGGCGCGCTGAGCTGGTCGGCACGGCGCTGGCCGTCCGCGCCGAAGTCGCCGGTGCGGACGGACTGTTGTGCGTCGAGGCGAGCTTCCAGGACCGGCGGCATGCCGTGTGGGCGCTGTGGCAGCTGGGCACGGACGCGGAGGTGCTGGCGCCCGAGTGGCTGCGTACGTCCTTGCGTGAGCGGGCAGCCGCGATCGCCGCCCGCTACGAGGAGTCACCGTGACCGCGGCCCGGGGCCGGTGACGTTCCGTGCGGGCACTCCCGTGCTCTCCCGCTCGATCAGGGTCGGCAGCGGCATCCGGGCGGTGCGCTCCGGCCCGCCGTCGAGCAGGGCGGTGAGCTCCTGGGCGGCGAGGCGGCCGAAGGCGAGGGTGTCCCGGGAGAGTGCGGTGAGCCAGGGGTGGACCATGCGGCACAGCACGGAGTCCTCCCAGGACACGATGGACACGTCGGTGGGGACGCCGAGGCCGAGGCCCGCGGTGACGGCGGCGCCGGCGGCGGCCATCACGTCGTTGTCGTAGATCAGGGCAGTGGGCGGCTCGGACTCCTCCAGTACGCGGCGGGTGACCGTGGCGCCCTCGGTGTCGGAGTAGTCCGTGGTGACCGAGCGCGCGCCGGTCAGTCCGCGGCGGGTGGCCTCCTCGCGCAGGGTGCGGATGCGGCGCTCGGTGTGGGTGAGCGAGTCGAGGCCCGCGATGTGCACGATGCGGCGGTGGCCGAGCTCGTACAGCCGGCCCACGACGGCGGACATGGCGCCGATGTCGTCCGCGCGGATCTGGGAGAGTCCGGCATGGGTCTCGTCGCCCGGGAGTCCGCCGATGACCACGCCGGGCAGGCCGAGTTCGGCGAGGAGCGCCGGTCGCGGGTCGTCGACGCGCGGATCGACCACCAGGACGCCGTCCACCCGGTGCTCGGCCCACCAGCGCCGGTAGACCGCGCATTCGGCGGGCACGTCGTCCACCACCTGGAAGAGCAGGCCGAGGCGGCGATCGGCGAGCACTTCCTGGATGCCGGAGATCAGCTGCAGGAAGAACGAGTCCACACCGAGGGTCTGTGCCGGCCTGGCCACCACGAGTCCGACGGTGGCCGATCCCTCGCCGGACAGGGCCCGCGCCGCGGTGCTCGGGTGCCAGCCCAACTGCGCGGCCACCCGGCGGATTCGGTCGCGGGTGACCTCGGAGACGCCCGGCCGGTCGTTGAGCGCGAAGGAGACGGCGCTCTCCGAGACTCCGGCCCGCCGGGCTATGTCCTTCATCGTCGGCCTGCGCGCGGCGCTGCGGCGGGCCGGCGGAATGTCGTCGGCGGACGGGGAGTTCGCAGTCACCCGTGCCCCTTTCCCCGTTGGTCCCTGCGCATCGTAAGGCCTCGGACGGATCCGGTCGAGAGGTGTGCACCGATCGACTAATGCGCTTGAGCTGATGAGTCAGGCGTTGACTCTAAAGCGCATTAGTCACGACTGGCAATCCCTCAAGAAGGTTGCTCTGACCTGCAGTTGTGTCGGAGCGTAAAGCTCTTTCCGGAGAATCCATTGACTTTCTCCCCACTCGCCGTGCAAGGTCTGCTGCGAACGCAGTCGGCGGTTCCTGGTACCGCCCTGGCGTCCCTTCCGTCCGCACGCCTGGTCCGAACTAAGGAGCCGTTCACCGTGCGTATCTCCCGCAGGGCCCTCGCCACTGCCGCCGTCCTCGCCACCGTTCTGCCGCTGAGTGCCTGCGGTGGTTCCGACTCCGGCTCGAGCGACGCCTCCGGCAAGGTCGAAGGCAAGATCACCTTCCAGACCTGGAACCTGAAGGCCGAGTTCAAGGACTACTTCAACGGCGTCATCGCGGACTTCGAGAAGAAGAACCCGGGCACCGAGGTGGAGTGGGTCGACCGGCCTGCCGAGGGATACGCCGACAAGATCAGCGCCGATGCGGCGGGCGGCACGCTGCCCGACGTCGTCAACGTCTCCCCGGACCTGGTCGCCCCGCTCGCCAAGGCGGGCCTCGCCCTCGACCTCGACAAGGAGGCGTCCGAGTACCGCAAGGAGTACCTGGACGGCGCCTGGAAGAGCCACCAGATACCCGGCACCGAGGGCACCTTCGCCTTCCCCTGGTACCTGAACACCGGCCCGGTCTTCTACAACAAGAAGCTCTTCAAGGACGCCGGACTCGACCCGGAGAAGCCCCCGAAGACGTACGACGACGTCTTCGAGGCCGGCACGGAGATGGCGAAGAACAGCAAGGGCAAGGTCGCCGCCCTCGCCAACGTCCCCGCCATCGAGGACTTCGGCCGCTACGGCGTCCCGCTGATGAACAAGGAAGGCACCGGCTTCGCCTTCAACGACGCGAAGGGCGTCGAACTCCTCACCCGCTACAAGAAGTTGTACGACGCGGAGGGCCTCGACGCGCAGGCGCTGACCGCGACCCCGGAGTCCGCGGGCCACAAGTTCCTCACCCAGTCCGTGGCGATGAACCCGGGCAGCGCGCTCGACCTGGCGAACTTCAAGAAGGACGCCCCGAGCCTGTACAAGAACATCGGCATCACCGACCAGATCAGCAGTACGGGCAAGGCCAACATGTACGTCATGGGCGTGATGGTGAACTCGCAGACGAAGCAGAAGCCCGCGGCCGTCGCCTTCGCGCACTTCGTCACGGACAAGACCCGGCAGATGCAGTTCGCCAAGCAGGTCGCGGTCTTCCCGAGCACCGAGGGCTCCCTGGACGACCCGTACTTCACCAAGCAGGACGGCACCGACGAGACGAAGGTCAGGATCGCCGCCGCCGAGTCCCTGAAGACCGCCGAGAACTACACGCCGGTGCTGTTCAGCGAGCAGATGAAGGTCGAGCTCAAGAACCAGGTGGCCAAGGCCCTGCAGGGCAAGCAGAGCCCCAAGGCCGCCCTGGACAACGCTGTCAAGACCTGTGACCGACTGCTGAAGCAGAGCTGAGCCGCACCCTCATGAAGACTCCCACCGCCATCCGGGCGACCGCCGCGGACCTGCCGGCCGAGGGCGCCTCGCCGCCGCCCCCGCGCCGGCGGTCCCCGCGCGGGATCAGGCGCCAACTGCCCACCAGCCCCTGGCTGTTCGCCGCCCCCGGGCTGCTCGTGATCGGCGCCTTCATCCTGTATCCGTTCCTGAGCACACTGGTCAACGCGTTCACGGACAAGCGGACCCTGATCCCCGGCGAGTTCGTCGGACTCGACAACTTCCGCGAGCTCCTGCACGACGACATGTTCTGGATCGGCCTGCGCAACAGCACTCTCTACGTCCTCGGGGTCGTCCCCGCGCTCGTCCTGCTCCCGCTGCTGCTCGCCCTCCTCGTGCAGAAGCACATCCCGGGCATCACGTTCTTCCGCTCCGCGTTCTACACCCCGGTGGTCGCCTCCATCGTGGTGGTCGGCCTGATCTGGGTCTGGATGCTGGACGACCGCGGACTCGTCAACGCCGTGTTGGAGGCCGTGGGCGTCGGCAAGGTCGGCTTCCTCAGCGACCAGTGGCTGCTGCTGTTCAGCGCGATGGGCGTCACGGTCTGGAAGGGCCTCGGCTACTACATGATCATTTACTTGGCGGCGCTCGCGAACGTACCGCGTGAGCTGCACGAGGCGGCCGCGGTGGACGGTGCGGGGGCGGTACGCCGCTTCCTCACCGTCACCGTGCCGGCGGTCCGCTCCACGATGGTCCTGGTCGGGGCGCTCGCCTCGGTGGCCGCCTTCAAGGTGTTCTCCGAGGTGTATCTGATGGCCGGGCCCAGCGGCGGCCCGGCCGGCGAGGACACCACCCTGGTGATGCTCGTGCAGCGCGTCGGCACCGGGCTCACCGGCCGGGTCGGCTACGCCTCCGCGATATCCGTCGTCGTCTTCGTCGTCACCGTCGCGCTGATGCTGCTCGTGCTGCGCGCCGACCGCAAGGAGGACGCGTGACCACCACGACCACGCAGCCGGCCGCCGAGCAGCCGAAGCGGCGGCGTACTCCCCGGGTCCTGCGGATCACCGACGAGAACGGCAAGCGGGTCCCCGCCTGGCAGCTCGTCGTGCGCTACGTCCTGCTGCTCGCCGTACTCGCCCTGATGATCGGGCCCTTCCTGTGGCAGCTGTCCACCTCGCTCAAGGGGCCGCACGAGGACATCTTCAGCTCGCCGCCCGAGTTCCTGCCCAGCGAACCGACCCTCGGGAACTTCGGCCGGGTCGCCGACACCATTCCCGTATGGGACTACGCCTTCAACTCGCTGAAGGTCGCCGTCGCCAACGTCCTGACGAACTGCGTCGGCGCCGCGCTCGCCGGCTACGCCCTGGCCCGCATGCGCTACCGCGGCCGCAAGGCGGCGCTGCTCGCCTTCATCCTGGCGATGCTGGTGCCCGTGGAGGGCATCATCATCGCCCAGTTCACCACCATGCGGGACCTGGGACTCAACAACACCCTGATCGCCGTCCTGCTGCCCGGCTGCGTCAGCGCGCTCAACGTCCTGCTGATGCGCAACGCCTTCCTCAACCTGCCCCAGGAGGTGGAGGAGGCGGCCTTCGTGGACGGCGCCAACGTCTGGCAGCGGTTCACCCGCATCGCCCTGCCCGCGGTCAAGGGCACCCTCGCGGTCGTCGCGATCTTCGCCTTCATGGGCGCCTGGGACGACTTCCTGTGGCCGCTGATCGTCCTCTCCGACCCGGAGAACTTCACCCTGACCATCGGCCTGAACTATCTGCACGGCACCTTCGCCAACGACGAACGCCTGGTCGCCGCGGGCACCATCATCGCCGTGCTGCCGCTGATCGTCCTCTTCGCCTGTCTGCAGCGGTTCTTCTTCCGCGGCGTGGGCGAGGGCGCGGTCAAGGGCTGACGGGGACCGGCGCCACACACGGGCACGCCCGCCGACCACCACCACGAGATTCGGGACACCACCTCTCCATGAGCTCCACCGCGCCGCGCTTCGGCGTCAACTACACGCCCAGCCAGGGCTGGTTCCACCACTGGCTCGACTTCGACCTCGACGCCGTACGCACCGACCTCGACCAGATCGCCGGGCTCGGCCTGGACCACATCCGGGTCTTCCCGCTGTGGCCGCTCTTCCAGCCCAACCGCACCCTGATCCGCCCGGCGGCCGTCGACCAGCTGGTCCGACTCGCCGACGCCGCGGCCGAACGCGGTCTCGACGTGAACGTGGACGGACTGCAGGGCCATCTCTCCAGCTTCGACTTCCTGCCCGCCTGGACCCAGACCTGGCACCGGCGGAACATCTTCCACGACCCGGACGTCGTCGCCGGGCAGGCCGAGTATCTGCGTACGCTCGCCGCCGCCCTCGCCGACCGGCCGAACTTCCTCGGCATGACGCTCGGGAACGAGGTCAACCAGTTCGCCGCGGGACCGCACCCCGATCCCGACCGCATCACCGCCGACCAGGCGGAGCACTGGCTGCACACCCTGCTCGACGCCTGCGAGCAGGGCGCACCCGGGCGGCTGCATCTGCATGCCGCCTACGACGCCGCCTGGTACCAGGACGATCAGCCCTTCACGCCCGCGCAGGCCGCCCGGATCGGCGCTCTGACGGCCGTGCACTCCTGGGTGTTCAACGGCACGGCGCAGCGGCACGGGCGCACCGGAGTGGCGACCGAGCAGCACGCCGCGTACCTCGTCGAGCTGTCCAAGGCCTGGGCCCTGGAGCCGCATCGGCCGGTCTGGCTGCAGGAGGTCGGTGCTCCGGCGCCGCTCATCCCGGCCGAGCACGCCGCCGCGTTCTCCACCGCGACCGTGACCGCTGCCCTGGACTGCCCGGACCTGTGGGGCGTCACCTGGTGGTGCTCGCACGACGTGTCCCGTTCGCTGGCCGATTTCCCCGAACTCGAGTACAGCCTGGGCCTGTTCACCAACGACGGCCGGGGCAAGCCGGCCGGCGAGGCGATCGCCGCCCTCGTCGCCGAGCAGCGCCGGCAGCCGCATGTCCCGGTGCCGCGCAGCACGGCCCTGGTCGTCGACGCCGGGGACGAGCACACCGCGCCCGGTCGCTCGGTCTGTGCGCCCGGTGGTGCCGTCTTCGAGGCGTTCGCGCGGCTCACCGCGGACGGTGCCCGGCCCACCACCGTCCTGGCGGACCGTTCCGCGGACCCCGCGCACCTGGCGGCCCGCGGCATCACGGAGGTCGTCACCCCCGAGCAGGCCGGCACCAGCAGCACGTCGGATGCCGCCACCGCCGCACACCCCTGGTAGTTGTCCGCCCCGACAGCGGACACTTCGGTAAGAGACATCACCAACCCCCGGAGCACCCCTGATGCATGACGACCGCACCCTGGTCGAGGCCCGACTCAAGCGCGTCCTCGACGAGCGCATCCGCCCCGCCGTGTACCCGGAATCGGTCCCGCTCCAGGTCGCCGTGTGGAATGCGCCCGGCGAGCCGGTCCCGGTCGCCGAAGGCCTCGCCGCCGCCCCCGAACCGATCGACGTCGGCGAGCAGTGGGGTGCTCCATGGGGCACCAGCTGGTTCCGCGTCACCGGGCATGTGCCCGCCGAGTGGGCGGGCCGTACCGTCGAGGCGATCCTCGACCTCGGCTTCGACGAGAACATGCCCGGCTTCCAGTGCGAGGGCCTGGTCTACCGTCCCGACGGCAGCCCGGTGAAGGGCCTCAATCCGCGCAACCAGTGGGTCCGCATCGGCGCACCGGTCGAGGGCGGCGAGGAGGTGCGCCTGCACATCGAGGCCGCCTCGAACCCGGTCATCCTCGACTACCACCCCTTCCTGCCGACACAGCTCGGTGACAAGGAGACCGCCGGCAGCGAGCTCCAGTACAAGCTGACCCGGATGGACCTCGCGGTCTTCGACGAGGAGGTCTGGAATCTCGTCCAGGACCTCGAAGTCCTGGGCGAGTTGATGGCGGAACTGCCGGTCGAGGGCGCACGGCGATGGGAGGTGCTGCGCGCCGTCGACCGCGCCCTGGACGCCGTGGACCTGCAGGACGTGAACGGTTCGGCGGCCGCCGCCCGCGCGCGGCTGACCGAGGTGCTCGCCACGCCCGCGCAGCCGTCCGCGCACCGCATCAGCGCGGTCGGCCATGCGCACATCGACTCCGCGTGGCTGTGGCCGCTGCGCGAGACGGTGCGCAAGGTGGCGCGTACGACGTCGAACATGACCGCGCTGATCGAGGACGAGCCGGACTTCGTCTTCGCCATGTCGCAGGCGCAGCAGTTCGCCTGGATCAAGGAGCACCGGCCGGAGGTCTACGCGAAGGTCAAGAAGGCCGTCGCCGAGGGGCGGTTCGTACCGGCCGGTGGGATGTGGGTCGAGTCCGACACCAACATGCCCGGATCCGAGGCGATGGCGCGGCAGTTCGTGCACGGGAAGCGGTTCTTCCTGGACGAGTTCGGCATCGAGAACGACGAGGCCTGGCTGCCGGACACCTTCGGCTTCGCGGCGGGTCTTCCGCAGATCATCAAGGCCGCCGGCTCCAAGTGGCTGCTCACCCAGAAGATCTCGTGGTCGCAGACGAACAAGTTCCCGCACCACACCTTCCAGTGGGAGGGCATCGACGGCACCCGGATCTTCACGCACTTCCCGCCCGTCGACACCTACAACTGCTCGATGAAGGGCAGCGAGATCGCCCACGCGGCGAAGAACTTCAAGGACAAGGGCGTCGCCCGGCACTCGCTCGCGCCGACCGGCTGGGGCGACGGCGGTGGCGGCACGACGCGCGAGATGGTCGCCAAGTCCGCCCGGATGCGGGACCTCGAAGGCTCGGCGACCGTCCGGTGGGAGACGCCCGAGGAGTTCTTCACCAAAGCGGAGGCCGAGTACGCCAACCCGCCGGTCTGGGTGGGGGAGCTGTACCTGGAGCTGCACCGGGCCACCCTCACCAGCCAGGCGAAGACCAAGCAGGGCAACCGGCGCAGCGAGCACCTGCTCCGGGAGGCCGAGCTGTGGGCCGCCACCGCTGCCGTGCGGGCCGGATTCCCGTACCCGTACGAGCAGTTGGACCGGATCTGGAAGACCGTCCTGCTGCACCAGTTCCACGACATCCTGCCCGGCTCCTCCATCGCCTGGGTGCACCGCGAGGCGGCTGCGACATACGCCGCCGTCGCCGAGGAGCTGAACGGCATCGTGGACGCGGCGCAGCGGGCGCTCGCGGGCGAGGGCAGCCGGACGATCACCTTCAACTCCGCCCCGCACACCCGCTCCGGAGTCCCGGCGGGCGGCGCCGCACCGGCGGCCGTCACCGGCGAGACCCGGATCACCGACCGCCCGGGCGGCGGGCACGTCCTGGACAACGGTCTCCTGCGCGTCGAGATCGACGCCCGCGGCCTGGTGATCTCCGCCTACGACCTGGAGCAGGAGCGGGAGGCCGTCGCACCCGGCGACGCGGCGAACCTGCTGCAGATCCACCCCGACTTCCCGAACATGTGGGACGCCTGGGACGTGGACGAGTTCTACCGCAACACGGTCACCGACCTCGTCGATCTCGACGAACTCGGTGTGGTGGACGCCGACGGCGCGCCCGCGGTCCGCATCGTGCGCTCCTTCGGCGACTCGCGGGTCACCCAGGTGCTGCAACTGCCGCCCGGCGTCAAGCGGTTGGACATCGACACCGAGGTCGACTGGCACGAGACGGAGAAGTTCCTCAAGGCGGCCTTCCCGCTCGACCTGCACGCCGAACGGTACGCCTCCGAGACCCAGTTCGGTCACTTCTACCGGGCCACCCACACCAACACCAGCTGGGAGGCCGCCAAGTTCGAGGCCTGCAACCACCGCTTCGTCCACCTGGAGGAGCCCGGCTGGGGCGTGGCGCTCGCCAACGACTCGACGTACGGCCACGATGTGACCCGCACCGTGCGGGCCGCCGACCCGGCCGCCGGGGTGCGGCGCGGGACGACCACCACCGTCCGGGTCTCGCTGCTGCGCGCGCCCCGCTTCCCCGACCCGGAGACTGACCAGGGGCTGCACCGCTTCCGGCACGCCCTGGTGCCGGGCGCGACGATCGGGGACGCCGTCCGCGAGGGCTTCCGCACCAATCTGCCCGAGCGGCGGGTCACCGGCGACGCCGCCGTGGCGCCGCTGGTCACCGTCGACGACGACGCGGTGGTGGTCAGTGCGGTGAAGCTCGCGGACGATGCGAGCGGCGACCTCGTGGTGCGGCTCTACGAGTCGGCCGGTGGCCGCGCCCGGGCACGCCTCACCACCGGATTCACGGCCGGCGGTGTGGTGGCGACCGACCTGCTCGAGCGGCCGCTCGCCGATGCCGCGGCGCTCGAACTCGCCGACGGTGTCGTGTCGTTGGACCTGCGCCCGTTCGAGCTGGTGACGCTGCGGCTGACCCGCGCCGCGGACTGACCGCCGGCAGGGGGCGGGCCGCGCGGTCCGCCCCCGATCGATGGCCGACGCGACCGGCGTCGTCCGCCGGCCGCATTGGTGATCGGCAGGCGGCCCGGCGGACGACGTGGGATGGACCGCCGCACTGTACGAGGGGGAGCCGGCGGCCCCGGCCGCCTCTGACGAGGCCGGCGGGTCCGGCCCGAGGGAGCCGGACGGTGGGGGGATTTTCGGGGCATTCCAAGTGAACCGGGCCCGAGGGTGCGAGGGCAGCGCGCGAGCCGCCCGGCCGCGGGCACTCGGTTCACACCCCGTGTGAAGGCGGGGCGAGTAGGCTCCTTGGCGACCAGGCTCCTTGGCACCGAGTCACCGGAGGGCCGCATGCAGCCCAACACCCTGCTCGACGCCATCCTCGACGAGGCCGGTGTCTCGCACGCCGGTCTCGCCGCGCACGTCAACCAGGCGGGCCGGCGCCGCGGCCTGACGCTCCGCTACGAACACACCGCCGTGGCCCGCTGGTTGAAGGGCCAGCGCCCGCGCGGGCAGGTGCCGGACCTGATCTGCGAGGTGCTCGCGGCGCGACTGCACCGGCCGGTCACCCTCGACGACATCGGCCTCGGCGTGCCGGGAGGCCCCGCCGCCCAGTGGGGCGGAGTCGGTGCGAGCCTGTCCGGATTCGTCGAGCGCGCCACCGCCCTGTGGCGGTCCGACGAACAGCAGCGGCCGCACATCCTGGGCGCACCGGCCGTCACCGGCACCCCTGCGGTGATGCCGGTCTGGGAGTGGGAGAACCCGCCGGAGGACGTCGATGTGTCCCGCGGCGGACGCCAGCGGGTCAGCATGTCCGACATCGCGATGCTCCGCTCGGCGCGGGCCCACTACGAGCAGATGTACCGCAAGACCGGCGGGGTGGCGACCCGCGCCCGGATCATCCGCTTCCTGAACGCCGAGACCGCCCCGCTCCTGCGCGGCAGTTACTCGGACGACACGGGCCGGCATCTGCACAGGGCGACGGGCGGCCTGGTCGCGGTCGCCGGCATCTGCGCCTACGACTCCGATGCGCACGGCCTGGCGCAGCGCTACTTCCACCAGGCACTGCGCCTGGCCAAGGCCAGCGGGGACCGCGGCCTCGGGGCGTATGTGATCGCGCTGCTCGTCAACCAGTCCCTGTTCATGCGGGAGTTCCGGCAGGCGGTGGCCTTCGCGGAGGCAGCGCTCAGGGCCGCGGGGCACGACATCACCCCCGCGCTCGCCGCCGATCTGTACGCGATGCAGGCCAAGTCGTACGCCCATCTCGGCGACGGTTCGAGCGCCCTGGCATGCATCGGACGGGCCGAGTCGGCCGCCGAACGCATCCACCGCAGCCGCGAGCCGGACGAGACCGGGTACGTCCAGCCGGGCCTGGTCAATGTGCAGGTGGCGGAGGCGCTCTTCAGCCTCGGCGATCTGATCGCGGCCCGCGAGCACGCGGCGGCCGCCGTGGACACCCCGGCCCACGACCGTGGCCGGGTGCACCGTCTGGCGATGCTCACCCAGATCGAGCTGCGGCAGGGCGAGGCCGATCGGGCCGTGGCCACCGCGGTCGAAATGGCCGAACAGGCACGGGGGATGGAGTCCCAGCGGCTGCGCGACCGGCTGCGTTCGGTGCGTGAGCATCTCGTACGCAACGGCTGCTCGGGCACCGACCAGGCGGCCGCCCTCATCGACGGAGCGCTGCGCGTACCGCTGTGAACCGCTCTCCGGCTGGGATATTGCCCCTATCCCGGCGGAAGGTGGGCAGGACCGTGCAGTGGACGACACGAGACGAACAGACTGTGTACGGGAACCGTTGGTTCCAGGTCAATCTCGCCGATGTGGAGCTGCCCGACGGACGGCATCTCGACCACTTCGTGATACGCCTGCGCCCGGTCGCGGTGGCGACGGTGGTGAATCCGGCGAACGAGGTGCTGCTGCTCTGGCGGCACCGGTTCATCACCGACAGCTGGGGCTGGGAGCTGGCGGCCGGCGTCGTCGAGGACGGCGAGGGCATCGACGTCGCGGCGGCCCGCGAGCTGGAGGAGGAGACCGGCTGGCGACCGGGACCGCTCAGACATCTGATGAGCGTCGAACCCTCCAACGGGCTCACCGACGCACGCCACCACATCTACTGGTCGGAGGAGGGCACCTACATCGGGCACCCCGAGGACGACTTCGAGTCCTCCCGCCGCGAGTGGGTGTCGCTCAAGCTGGTGCCCGACATGATCGCCCGCGGTGAGGTCCCGGCCGCCAACATGGCGGCGGCGCTGCTGCTCCTGCACCATCTGCGGCTCGGTTAGGGGGCGTCTCCCCGAGGGCGAGTTGCCCCTCGCGTTGCCCCGCGTGGGGCCGGCGGTGTGCGGGTCGGGGTGTCAGTGGCCCACGGCCTGCCACACCGCCACCACCAGCGCGCCGAGCGCGGCGAGCACCGCAAGTGCGGGCAGCGGCCAGCGAGTTCGCTCCAGGGCGGCGACCCGGGCGCTCAGTTCCTCCAGATCCTTGGCGCTCCGGTCGTCGCGCTGAGTGAGCAGTGCGAGGTGTCCTTCGACGCGGGTGAGTCCCACATCGAGGCTCCGGCGCAACTCTGCGTGTTCTTCCGGGGCCACGGGATGCTCCGGGTCGGCGGTCACGGGCGTGCTCCTCTCCGGTCGGTGCCGGCTGCCGTGCGCACAGCCGGGTCGCTGGCGCACGCACAGTCAACTCGGCTGGTGGATGCGGCGGAAGTGTGTGCGCGGGGCATATGCGTGTACCGCGGTGCACACACCGTGCGAACCGGGGGAGCCGGGCGCGCGCCCGAGGGCCGCGAGGGCCGTCGGAGGGCGTGTTCCTGGCCGGAACGATACGGAGCGTGGCCGATTCACGCTCCGAGCCTCGCTACCCTGCGTGGCTGAAAACAGCGGGGCGCCCGAGGCTCCCGGTACGCAGAGGGGCCGTCACCCGAAGTCCGGGTGACGGCCCCTGCGTTCGACCGGAGCGAGCCGGCCGGATGCCGTTCGTGCGGGTCAGGAGTACGTGTAGAAGCCCGAGCCGGTCTTCCGGCCGAGCCGTCCGGCGTCCACCATGCGCTGCAGCAGCGGGGGAGCGGCGTACAGCGGCTCCTTGTACTCGGCGTACATCGAGTCGGCGACCGAGTGGACGGTGTCCAGACCGATGAGATCGGCCAGCTTCAGCGGGCCCATCGGGTGGGCGCAGCCCATCTCCATGCCGTTGTCGATGTCCTCGCGGCTCGCGATGCCCGACTCGAACATCCGGATCGCGGAGAGCAGATACGGGATGAGCAGCGCGTTGACCACGAAGCCCGAGCGGTCCTGGGCGCGGATCGCGTGCTTGCCGAGCACCTTCTCGACCACGGCCTCGGCCCGGCTGATGGTGCCCTCCGACGTGGTCAGCGCCGGGATCAGCTCGACGAGCTGCTGCACGGGGGCCGGGTTGAAGAAGTGGATGCCGATGACATGGTCCGGGCGCGAGGTCGCGACGGCCAGCTTCACCAGCGGGATGGACGACGTGTTGGACGCGAGAATCGCGTCCGGGCGGGTCACCACGTGGTCGAGGACCTGGAAGATCTCGGTCTTCACCGCCTCGTTCTCCACCACCGCCTCTATCACCAGATCGCGGTCGGCGAACTCGCCCAGGTCGGTGGTGAAGCTCAGCCGCGACTGCGTGGCCTCCCGCTCCTCCTCGGAGATCTTGCCGCGCTCGGCCGCCTTGGTCAGGGAGCTGAGCAGCCGGGTGCGGCCGAACTCGAGGGCCTCACCGGTGGTTTCGGCGACCTTGACGTCCAGTCCTGCGCGGGCGCAGACCTCCGCGATCCCCGCCCCCATCTGGCCGCATCCGACTACGCCGACGCGTGCAATATCCCCCATGGGGTCCGTCACCTCGTGCCTCTCGCTGGTCTTCGGGCCGACCGGTTGCTCAAGGCTGCGGCGCCCGTCCTGCGGAGCTGGTCTCCCGCCCTCGGTCCGGTCGGGACCGCTTGCTCGGGGTGCGTACGGGACGTCCCTCGCACCCTCGAGCCCACGACGGTACTCCGAGGTTCTGTGCATCCGGTGACTGGGGCGGGCATCCTGTGCGGGACCACTACTGAGCAAAAGTTGCAAGGGGGTGCATTCGGTGCGTATGACGCGCAGGGGCTTCACGGTCGCCGCGGCGGCCGCGCTGACCGGGATCGCGACGGCCGGAGACGCGGCCGCGGGGGCCCGCCGGCCGCAGGTCCCGGGCCCGGCGACCGGCCACTCGGAGTTCCGCGGGATGTGGCTGGCGAGTGTCGACAACCGGGACTGGCCGACGGCGCCGGGGCAGAGCGCCGAACAGCAGCGGGCAGAGCTCACGGGCTTCCTGGACACCGCGGTGGACCGCCGGCTCAACGCGGTGATCCTCCAGGTCCGCCCGACCGCGGACGCCCTGTGGTCCTCGCCGTACGAGCCCTGGTCCGATGTGCTCACCGGCACGCAGGGCCGCGACCCGGGCTGGGACCCGCTCGGCACCGCCGTCGAGGAGGCCCACCGGCGCGGACTCGAACTGCACGCCTGGTTCAACCCGTACCGTGTCGCCCTTCACACCGATCCGGGCAAGCTCGCACCCGACCACCCCGCCCGCGTGCACCCCGACTGGGTGCTGCCGTACGGCGGGAAGCTCTACTACGACCCGGGGATCCCGGCGGTCCGCCGCTTCGTCCAGGACGCGATGCTCGACGCGGTGCGGCGCTACCCGATCGACGCGGTGCATTGGGACGACTACTTCTACCCGTATCCCGTCGAGGGCGAGGTCTTCGACGACGACGCCACGTACCGGCGCTACGGCGCGGGCTTCCCCGACAAGGCCGCCTGGCGCCGGGACAACACGGACCGGCTGGTGTGCGAGATGTCCGAACGGATCCGGCGCGAGCGCCCGGGTGTGCGCTTCGGCATCAGCCCGTTCGGCGTCTGGCGCAACAAGGCCACCGACCCGGAGGGCTCGGACACCACCGCCGGCGTGCAGACCTACGACGACCTGCACGCCGACACCCGCCAGTGGATCCGCAACGGCTGGATCGACTACATCGCGCCCCAGCTGTACTGGAACATCGGCTTCGAGGCGGCCGACTACGCCAAGCTGCTGCCCTGGTGGGCCGAGACCGTACGGGGCACCGGCGTCCAGCTGGTCGTCGGCGAGGCGCTCTACAAGGCCGGCGATCCCGAGCAGCCCGAGCCCTGGCAGGACCCGGCCGAACTGTCCCGGCACCTCACCCTGGCCAAGGACTTCCCCGAAGTGCGCGGGCATGCGTACTTCTCCGGCACGGAGATCGCCCAGGACCCGACGGATGCGATGGCCCGGGTCGTACGGGACCACTACCTCAGGCCGGTGCGCCCGCCGCGCTGACCGGTACCGGCTCGGCCCGGCGGCCCGGACAGCGCCCGGGCCGCCGGGACCGACTGATCCGGCGGGGCTCCTGCCGGAGCTACTCGGGATGCCTGACGACGGTGTCCGGCCCCGGGGACATCACCGATTCATGGCCGTCCTCGAAGCGGACCCGGTACGGGGGAGTGCCGTCGTCGCCGAGCACTTCGACGACCTCGGCGATCCGGTCGTGCTGTCCGACGGTGCGGCCGTGCACCAGGAGCCGGTCGCCCACTGCTGCTTCCATGGGACGTGACCTCCTCGTTCGAACGGGGAGCGGTACGTGCCGCAATTCTACGGCCGGGACGCCCACCGGGACCCGGCGGAACAGGCCCCGAACGGCTCCCCGTACGCCTCCGTCATACCCCTTCGGCGACCCTCAACCGCGCGACCGCTGCGTCACCGCGATGCACACCAGGACGGCGAGTGCGGTCAGCGGAGCCGCGGCGCCCAGGTCCTCACCGAGCAGCAGCACCGACCAGACCAGCGTGAGCAGCGGCTGCGCCAGCTGCAGCTGGCTGGCCCGTGGCACCCCGATCGTCGCCATCCCCCGGTACCAGACGACCAGGCCGAGGAACTGGGAGCCGGCGGCGACCCAGAGCAGCCCGGTCACACTGTGCGCGGTCAGCTGCACCGGCTCGAAGGCGAGTGCCACCACCGCCCCGGGCACCACCAGCGGCAGACAGCCGACCAGCGCCCAGCCGATGACCTGCCACCCCGGCATCACACGCGCCAGGCGCCCGCCCTCCGTGTACCCGGCCGCGCAGATCAGCAGTGCCGCGAACAGATACAGATCCGCCGTGGTGAGTGCACCGCCGCTCTGCCCGACCGTGAAGGCGATCACCACGGCCGCGCCGGCCAGCGCGGCGCCCCAGAAGACCCGCGAGGGCCGGGCGCCGGTCCGCAGCGAGGAGAACACCGCGGTGGTCAGCGGCAGCAGCCCCACCACGACCGCGGCATGGGAGGTCGTCGAGGTCTCCAGGGCCAGGGTGGTCAGCATGGGGAAGCCGAGTACGACGCCGGCCGCGACCACCGCGAGGCCGCCCCAGTGGGCCCGCGAGGGCAGCGGGACGCGCAGGGCGAGCAGACAGGCACCCGCGATCACAGCGGCGAGCACACTGCGCACGGTCACCAGGGACCAGGGACCGAAGCCTTCGAGGCCCCAGGCCGTGGCGGGGAAGGTCAGCGAGAAGGCGGTGACACCGAGTGCGGCCTGGACGGTGGCCGCCCGTGGGGTCGGTCGGCGGGGGTCGGGGCTCAGGGCGGCCGCCACGGGGGGATCGTCCGTCACCGCTATCGACCTGGTCTGGATAGCGCTATCCTCTGCTGTCATGCACGAGAGTAGCAGTGTGGCCCAACTGGCGCAGATCCTGCGGACGGAGGTGAACCGCTACTCACCGGGTGGGAAGCTGCCGTCCAGCAGGGCCCTCGTGGAGACGTATCGGGTCAGTCCGGTCACCGTGTCGCGTGCCCTCGCGCAGCTGGTCGCCGAGGGGCTCGTCGTCACCCGGCCCGGCGCCGGCGCCTTCCGCGCCGAGCCGCGAGCCGCCGCGGATCCGGCCGGGGACACCTCCTGGCAGGAGCTGGCGCTGAGCGCCGACTCCAGCAACGACCTGATGCCGCGGTCCGTCGACGCCACCGGAGTCATGGTCAATCTGGCCGCGCAGCCCGCCGGGGTCATCGAGTTCAACGGCGGCTATCTGCATCCCGTGCTGCAGCCCGAGCGCGCCATGGCCACCGCGCTGGCCCGCGCCGGCCGCCGGCCCGGCGCCTGGGGGCGCCCGCCCACCGACGGTGTCCCGGAGCTGCGCGAATGGTTCGCGCGCGGCTGCGGAGGGGCCGTCACCGCGGCCGAGGTGCTGATCACGGCGGGCGGCCAGTCGGCCCTCACCACCGCGCTGCGCGCCCTCGCTCCGCCCGGTGCCCATGTGCTCGTCGAATCGCCGACGTACCCCGGGATGCTGGCGATCGCGCGGGCCGCCGGGCTGCGGCCGGTGCCCGTGCCGGTGGACACCGACGGCGTACGCCCCGAACTGCTCGAATCCGCCTTCCGGGCCACCGGGGCGCGGGTTTTCGTCTGCCAGCCGCTGTTCCAGAACCCGACCGGCGCCGTGCTCGCGGCCGACCGGCGCCGTGCGGTCGTCCGGATCGCGCGGGCGGCCGGCGCCTTCGTGATCGAGGACGACTTCGTACGGCGGCTCGCCCATGACGACGCGGGCGAGCTGCCGCCACCGCTCATCTCGGAGGACCCCGACGGAGTGGTGGTGCACGTCTGCTCCCTCACCAAGGCCACCTCGCCCAGTTTCCGGGTGTGCGCCCTGGTGGCCCGCGGGCCCGTGCTGGAACGTCTTCGCGCGATCCACATCGTCGAGCAGTTCTTCGTGCCGCGGCCGCTGCAGGAGGCGGCGGTGGAGCTCGTCGGATCCCCCGCCTGGGACCGGCATCTGCGCACGGTGGCGGGAGAGCTGCGGCAGCGGCGGGACACCATGGTCACCGCGCTGCTCAGGGATCTGCCGGCGCTCGCCCCCACCCATGTGCCGTCCGGCGGCTTTCATCTCTGGGCACGGCTGCCGGACGGCGCGGACGAGGCCGCTCTGGTCTCCGCAGCACTCCGCGCCGGTGTCGCGATCACACCGGGGCGCCCGTATTTCTGCGCGGAACCGACGGCCGGGCATGTGCGCCTGAGCTTCGCCTTCCTCGGCTCGGTGGCGGAGATCGGCGAAGGCGTACGGCGGCTCGCGGCGGCCTGCGAACAGACGCTGCGGTGACGCTCGTGGGGTGGCCCACGGTGCGGAACCCAGTGGCGCGCGCGGATCGTGGCCTGCAAGCCTTCGCCGCATGAGCGAGTACGAGATCTCCACCGACCCGGCCCGCCTCGATGCGGCGCGCATCCACCACTGGCTCTCCACCGACGCCTACTGGGCACTCGGCCGGAGCCGTGCGAAGCAGGACAGCGCCATCGCGAGTTCCCTGAACTTCGGCGCGTACGACAGGGCCACCGGCGAGCAGCTCGGCTACGCGCGCGTGGTCACCGACCGCGCGACCTTCGCCTGGCTCTGCGATGTGTACGTGGCCCCCGCCACCCGCGGCACCGGGCTCGGCACGGCCCTGGCCACGGCGGTCCGCGAGGAGCTGCGGCCGCACGGGATACGCCGGATCCTGCTCGCCACCGAGGACGCGCACGGGGTGTACGCGAAGGTCGGCTTCGAGCCGCTGGCCAGGCCGGACAACTGGATGGCGCTCTTCTTCGAGTGACCACCGCGCAGGACTGATCCGATATGCCCGGACCTCGGCACCCCGTGCCGGCGGCGGCCTCTTGACCACCGGAGCGTGTGCCTCCACGATCACCGCATGCACGTTCGGGTCACGCTCATAGCCGCCGCCCGCAGCTCCTCGCTGCTTGCGGAGCGCTTCGACGACGACCGGCCGCTCGATCAGGCCGGCTGGCACGAAGTGCAGCTCGCCGCGCATGCCCTCGTCCCGCTCGGGGCCGCCGAGCTGCGCTACTGCTCGCCGTCCGCGCGCAGCAGGGCCACCGGCGACGCCCTCGGCTTTGCGCCGCTGGCCCAGCCCGCGCTGCGCGACTGCGACATGGGGCACTGGCGCGGCTACACCCTGGCCGACGTGACCGCTCGCGACCCGGCCTCGGTCGACGCCTGGCTGAGCAACCCGCGATCCGCGCCGCACGGCGGCGAGTCGCTGCTCGCGTTCATCTCGCGCGTCGGCCGGTGGCTGGACACCCGCCCCATGGACGACGGCAGCCGTATCGTCGCGGTCGCCGAACCGGGCGTGGTCCGCGCGGCCCTGGTCTACGCCCTGAAGGCACCGCCCGCGACGTACTGGAACATCGACGTCCGCCCTCTCTCCACCGTGAGCCTCACGGGCCAGGCGGGCCGCTGGAGCCTACGACTCGACGCGGGCTGACCTGCGAGCGCCGGCACGGCCTGCCCCGGAACTTCGCCCTCCGGCCCGGTCCGGCTCATCAGCACCCCGCTCGGGGGCCGGCCCCAACCTCGCCGGCGTCCGACCGAGTCGGCTGGGCGCGTCCCGCCGGCCTTGCTGCCTGGCCGGATCGGGCTTGGGGACGGGCGGGTGCCAGGGGTGTTCCGGTCGCCTGGATGATGGGCGGTGTCGGCCGGGGTGGTGTCCGGTCGAGTGGTTCTGGCACGTTGCACCAGCCGTGCTGCCTGGCCGGATCGGGCTCCGGGCGGTCCCTGAGGTGGGCGGGTGACAGGGTGCTCCGGTCGGCTGGATCCGCGTACAGCCCCGGCCCGAGCCCGAGGGTCGGGCTGAGTCGTCCCGGTGCCTGAGGCCGGGCCTGAGCAGGGCTGAATCCGGGCTGTCCCCGGAGCGGGCGCGGTGTAGGTGCCGGGCCCGCGCATCATGCTGCCTGTCCCGCAGGGACATGCGCCCCTACCCCCCGCCGCCCCCGGCGGCGCGGCGGCGGTGGGCCGCGACGCGCTCGCGGGTGGCGCAGCGGCGGGAGCAGTAGCGGCGGTCCGGTCCGCTGCCCCGGGTGATGAAGACGTGCCGGCAGCTCGGTGAGGCGCACACACCACCCGGCGGCTCCTGCCGGTCCCAGAGCAGCACCGTCAGCGCGAGACACGACGAGGCGAGCAGCCACTCGCCCCATGGCGCTTCGTCGTCGCTGTCCAGATGCGGGTGCCAGGGACTCTCGCCGTGATGGGAACTCAGCCGCAGCGAACCCGTGCCACGGGCCAGCAGCCGGTTGAGGCGGGATGCGGCGAGATCCACATCGGTGGCCTCGAACACCGCACGCAGCTCCTCGGCGGCGGCCCGCAGATCGGCCACGTCCGCCTCGGTGAGCCGGACCGGTCCCGGTTCGCCGTACTCCAGGAGTACGGCCGCCACGGCCTCGGGCTCCGGCGGCTCGGGACTGAGCGCGTTCAGCAGGGCGACCGTGCGGCGGGCCAGGGTGAGGACGGAATGCCTGGTGGACCACTCATGAGTCGCCGCCGGGCCTGATGCGGAAGATGCTGATCCGGACGGGGGCATGGCGCCCACTGTAACGCTTGTGGCGGAACTTACCGTTGCACTCGTAACGTCTCCTGGATGATCCTGCGTTACCCGTGGCCGCGCTACGTCGCCGGCGCCACGCTCGCTCGCGTCGGAGACGAGATGTCGGGCCCGGCCCTGCTCCTCGCCGGACTCGCGGTCACCGGATCCGCGCCGGCCGCGGGCACGCTGCTCGCGGGAGCCACAGCCGCGGCCGCGGTCGGCGGGCCGGTGCTCGGCACGCTCCTCGACCGCTCGCCCGCGCCAGGACGCCTCCTCGGCCTGGCGGTGCTCGGCCACGGCGCGGCCCTCGCCGTGGTGGCCCCCGTGCTCGGTGCCACGTACGCGGGCGCGCTGCTCATGGCCGTCGCTGCCGGGCTGCTCGGCCCCGCCCTCTCCGGCGGCTGGACCTCGCAACTGCCCCTGGTCGTACCGTCAGGACGCCTGGATCGGGCCGCGACCGTGGACGCGATGACATTCCACGTGGCGAGCCTGGCCGGCCCCGCTCTCGCCGGACTCGTCGCCGCCCGGTTCGGCGCGGTGGCCGGCCTCACCTCGGCCGCCCTCCTCATCTGCGCCGCCTCATCGGCGACTTGGGGGACGGGAGGCGGGCGACCGCGAGCCGACGCGCAGCCCGGCGTCGTCCCGCGGCAACGGACGCGCGGGTTCGTACGCGACCTCGCGGCAGGGTTCGCGGCCCTGCGGCGGAGCAGGGCGCTGGCAGGGGCCGCCCTGTCCTCCACGCTGAGCTGCGCCGCGGAAGGGCTGTTCGTCGCCTGCCTTCCACTGCTCGGCGTGCGGGTCTTCGGCGCGGCGCCGCACGGCGTGCTGCTCATCGCCGCCACGGCCGTGCCCGCGCTGGCCGCCAATGCGCTGCTCGCCCGCCGGCCCCGACTGCTGCGCCCGCCCCGCATCCTGGTGGGCGCCCCGCTGGTGCTCGCGGCGGCCATGAGCCTGGCCGCCGTACTCGACCCGGTCGCCGTGATCGTGGCCGCGCTGCTCGCCGGAGCGGCCGAAGGGCCGCAGCTCGCGGCCCTGTTCGCGATCCGGCACCGATGCGCACCGGCCGGACTGCGCGCGCAGATCTTCACCACGGGAGCAAGTCTGAAACTCGCCGGATACTCCTGCGGCGCCGCCGCGGCCGGCGCCCTGGCGGCCCTCTCCCTGCCCGCCGCACTCCTCGTCGCGGCCGGCGTCCACGCACTCGCCGCACTGAGCGCCGCAGCGCTGCTGCCGCGCGGGCGAAACTCGTGAGGCCCGCGCGAAAGCGGCCGGAAGCGGTCCTACTTACTTCCTATGGTGCGCATACGGCAACCACCCGCGGCACCCCTGAAAGGGCGACCCACCATGAGCGTCATCGACGTGAACCAGCCCGACGGCACCCCCACCTGGATCGATCTCGACCTGTCCGGCGACGAGACCGAGCGGGCACAGGACTTCTACGGTTCGCTGTTCGGCTGGGAGTTCCGCGCGAGTCCCGAACGGGGGCCCGGACATGTCACGTGTCTGCTCCGCGGCGGTGCCGTCGCCGGATTCAGGCCGACGGCCGGCGCCACCGGTGGGAGCCCCGGCCAGGGACAGCTCAACAGCCCGCCAAATCCCCGCCGTTGGCGTATGTACTTTGCGGCGGACGACTGCGACGCCGCGTCCGCGCGCGCCGTCGCGGCCGGCGGAAGCCTCACCGAGGGCCCGCACGAGGTCGACGACCTGGGCCGCCTCGCCCTCGTAGTCGACCCGCAGGGCGCCGAGTTCGGACTGTGGCAGGGACGCCGGTCCCCGGGCTGCGAGCTGGTGAACGAACCGGACTCGCTGGTCCGCCAGGACCTCGTCACCCCCGACGCCGGCCCCGCCCGGGCGTTCTACCCGGAGGTCTTCACGTACACCCTGGACCGCAACGACGATCTGCCGGACTTCGACTTCACGTTTCTGCGCCGCCCGGACGGACACGAGATCGGCGGCATCTTCGGGAACCCGGGTGCCGAACAGGCCGCCTGGCACACCGTGTTCGAGGTGGCGGACGCGGACCGCTCGGCGGCGCTCGCGCGTGCCGCGGGCGGCGAGGCCGGTGCGGTCATCGATTCGCCGTACGGGCGCACGGCCGAGATCGTCGATCCGCTCGGCACCGCGTTCGGCATCATCGCCCGGCCACCCGCCGGCTGACCGGAGGTAGGGTCGCCGGTGACCGGTACGGTGCGACGGAGGGGGCTTCGGGCATGGACGGGACAGTCACCGCGGTCAGCAGCAACGGCGCGTACTCGTTCACCAAGCCGAACCGGGAGCGGATCACTCTCCTCGCCGGCCTCGGCGTGGACGGTGACGTACACGCCGGAGTCACCGTCAAGCACCGCTCGCGGGTCGCCAAGGACCCCACCCAGCCGAACCTCCGGCAGGTCCACCTCCTTCACGAGGAACTCTTCGCCGAGGTCGCGGCCGCCGGATTCGACGTGGCGCCCGGCGCCCTCGGCGAGAACATCACCACCCGCGGGATCGACCTGCTCGGCCTGCCGGCCGGCACCCTGCTGCGCATCGGCCCGGAGGCGGTCGTGGCGGTGACGGGGCTGCGCAACCCCTGTCGGCAGATCGACGCCTTCCAGGACGGACTGCTCAAGCAGGTCGTGGGGCGGGACGGCAGCGGTGGTGTCGTACGCAAGGCCGGCATCATGAGCGTCGTCGTGGACGGGGGAGTGGTGCACCCGGGCGACGCCGTGGTGGCGGAGCTTCCGGCCGGCCCGCACCGGCCGCTCGACCGGGTCTGACCTGGCGTCGACGTCCCCTCCGGGCGAGTGCGTCACGCTTTCCGTGAGCCCGGTCGACCGTCCGGGGCCGAGCCCGCCGGCGGCCAGTCCGGCGCCGGATCCTCGTCCAGGAGCGGCCGGATCGCGCCGAGCACCGCGCCGATGCAGACGTCGCGCAGCTCGGTCCGGCTGCAGCTCTCCTCGGTCAGCCAGTCGACGCAGAGCACCTGGACGAAGACGAGCCAGCCGTTCAGCACTCCCGACACGGCACGGCGGACGGCGTCGTCCGTGACCGGCAGTACGGCGAGCAGGCGCTCGCGGAGCGCGCCCAGTTCGTCCGTCATGATCGTCTGGATGACACGGTCGCCGGCCAGCACGCGGTTCGCGGCGAGGACCGTGTTGCGGTTCTCCGCGAAGTACTCGATGTGTGCGTCGAGGCCCTGGGTCAGCTGCTCGACGAGGGTGTCCGCGGGGTCGAGCCGGGTCCGCTCGAGGAGCTGCTCGGCCGCCTGCCGGTAGAGCGTGGCGAACAGCTCGCGTTTGCCCGGGAAGTGGCGGTAGAGCAGCGCTCGCGAGATCCCCGCCCGGGTCGCCACCTCCTCCATCAGCACCTCGTCGTACGGCCGCTCGGCGAAGAGTCGGGCGGCGACCGCGAGGATCTGGTCGCGTCGGGCATCGGGCGTCAGTCGCCGGCGAGGAGGCACGAAGCCATGCTACTTGACACGTGTCTATCAGTGACGCCTATGCTGGTAGACACGTGTCAACCAGCTGCAAGGTGATCAGCTGGAGGCAACCGGCTAGCGGCAACCAGCTAGGAGTGTGGCGGTCATGTCTCAGGTCAAGGCATTGCGACTGCTCGCGTCGGTGATGGGCTGGGCCGGTGTGGCGATCGGCCTCTTCCATGTACTGGCAGGAAATCTGGCGATCCCGGGCGCCACGTCGGCGGGGCCCACGGTCGACAGTCTGGGTCGCTTCCTGGGTGCGACCTTCGCGGGGTACGGGCTCGCCTGGCTCTGGGTGGCGCGTCAGTCGCCGATCCCGGCCCTGGCGGTGCGGTGGCTGACGGCGGTGTTCTTCCTCGGCGCGCTCGGCCGGATCCTCTCGCTGGCGGTGGAGGGGCGGCCGCACTGGTTCCAACTCGCCCTCGGTGGCGTCGAACTGGTGGTGTCGCCGATCCTGTTCTGGCTCTCGGGGGCGGACGAGGCCGCGAGCCGGGCCGGGGCGGATCGCCGGCCTGCAGGGTCACTCTGAGGTTCCTGAGTCACCGAAAAGTGCGTTCTTCCACGTCGCGCCACGCTCTCCTACGGTTCTTGAGTAACCAGCAGAGAGCGTGCGGGTGGTGATCCCGCGCCGATTCCGGGCGTGGGAGCTCGGACGTCCGCCCGCGCGCTCTGCCCCGAGGAAGGCGGACGCCATGGCCATCACCCTGATCGATCCCGAGGGGCTGCCCGAAGTCCCGGTGTACCGGCAGGTCTCGGTCGCGACCGGCTCGAGGCTGGTCTTCGTCGCCGGTCAGGTCGCCTGGGACACCGATGGCCGGACCGTCGGTGCGGGCGACCTCGCCGTGCAGGTCGAGCAGGCCTATGTCAATGTCGGCACCGCGCTCGCCGCGGCCGGCGCGAGCTTCGCCGATGTGGCGAAGCTGAACGTCCACGTCGTCGACTGGACGCCCGACCTGATGCCCCGGCTGCTGGCCGGAATCGACCGCGCGGCCGAACGTCTCGGCAGCAGGCCGATGGCGCCCGCCACACTGCTCGGCGTGGCCGCGCTCGATGTGCCCGAGCATCTGGTCGAGGTGGAGGCCGTCGCCGTGCTCGACCGCTGAGGCTCACCGGACTCGGGAGGGTGCCGCTCCGGTGGGTGCGGGGGCGGTGGCGCGGGAGGCGCTGCGTTCCCTGCGCAGGAGGACGACCGCCGCGAGCCCCGCAAGGCAGGGGAGCAGGCCGAGCAGTCCGTAGGAGAGCGGCAGCACCCGGTCGTACGGCGCGGACGCGTACGTCAGGCCGAACAGCGCCAGGCAGCTGCCCGCGGCGAACAGCGTGCCGGCGAGCGCGAGCGCATGGCGTGAGCCGCGGCGGGCCCAGCGGATCGCCCAGAGCCAGCAGGGGATGCCGAGCAGTCCGACGATGCCCAGATAGGCGGTGATCGCCGTGCGGTCCTTGGCCACTTCGGAGGCGGACCAGTGCGGATAGGCGTCGCGGACGTGGCTTGCGATGCTGTCGGCGGTGGCCAGATCGGCGAGTGGAACCACCGCGACTGCGGCGGTGAGCGCAAGGCCCAGATGCATCGCTGTGCGGGAGGTCATGGTCGTCACCCCTTCGGTTCGGTGCGATCGGTTCGGTGTGATTCTTACGTCGTAAATTTCACTGCCAGGCTATATTTACGCCGTAAGAATCGTCAACCGGGATCTCCGGACGCCGACCGGGATCTCCGGACATCGGGACGTGCCGGGATCCGGCAGCGAAGGAGGCGGTGGCATGGCGGCCAGAAGGGCGCGCGGTCACAGTGCAGGGCTGACACGGCAGGTCGTACTCGAAGCGGCCCTGGGTCTCTCCGACCGGGACGGGCTGAAGGCGCTGTCGATGCGCCGGCTCGGCGAGGAGCTGGGCGTGGAGGCGATGGCGCTCTATCACCACGTGCCGAACAAGGACGCACTCCTGGACGGCATGGTCGAGCAGGTGGTGGCCGAGGCCGTGCCCGAGGAGTTCGGGCCCGCCAACTGGCAGGAGGGGCTGCGTACTTACGCGGCGGCGCTGGACGCCGCGCTGGCCGCGCATCCGCAGGTGGTGCCGCTGCTGATGTCCCGGCCGGCGGTCACGCCGCGCAATCTGCAGTTGATGGAGACCGTGGTCGGTGCGCTGCACGGGGCGGGCTTCCCGCTGCGCCGGGCCCTCGATGTGGTGTACGCGGTGACCAGTTTCGTGATCGGCCATGCGGCGGCGCAGGGCGGCGCCGTGGGGGAGGCCGACGGCGAGAGCGCCGACCTCGCTGCAATGGATCCGGAGGCCTATCCGCTCCTGGTGCGTGCGGCGGAGGAGTCGGGTGCGGCACCTGCCGCGGAACGCTTCGACTTCGCCCTGGGCGCCCTGCTGTCCGGGTTCGAGGCGGAGGCGGGACGCCCGGAGCGGGCGGCGGCCGAGGGCTGAGGCGGCCGGGCCTTGCGCCCGACCCCGCGCCCAACTCCGTTGTCAGTGCCTCCGCATAGAGTGAATTCATCACTTCAGCACTCCGGAGGGGGAGCACAGGCGTGTCCGTGAAGAAGATTCAGCACAAGGTGAATCACGTAGCCCTTGTCGTGGACTGTTCGGGTTCCATGCACCCGCATCAGGACCAACTCGTCCGCGTCGTCGACGAATTCGTGGCGGGCCTCAAAGCCGAATCGGACAGCCTCGGTCACGAGACCAGGATCAGCCTCTATTCCTTCGACCACAGAGTGGAAAACCTGGTCTGGGACATGGACGTCAAACACCTCCCGTCCATGCGCGGGTTGTACCGCGTGGAGAACGGCGCGACGGCACTCATCCAGGCATCCCTGAAGTCCCTTGACGACCTCGGCCACATCTGGGAGGAGTACGGCGAGCACAGCTTCCTCCAGATCGTGGTCACGGACGGCGAGGAGAACGCCTCGGGAGGCGACCGCCGGCACGACGGCGACATGACGATCCTCGGCCCCTGGCTCGACCGGATCACGGCCAAGATGGGCGCGCTCCCGGGCCACTGGACCTCGGCGATCCTCGTGCCGAATTCGCTGGCCAAGCGCACGGCCCAGAACTACGGCTTCCCCGCGGGGAACATCGCGATCTGGGACGCAGAGTCCAAGGAGGGCGTCGAGGAGGCGATCGGCACCGTGCGTGCCGCCGCCACCAGCTTCCTGCGCGGCCGCGAGCAGGGCGTGCGCGGCACCAAGAACCTGTTCGCGGTCGGCCAGGACATATCGGTGGACGAGGTGCGGGCCAGCCTCGAGCCGATCCCGGCCGACCGGTACCGCCTCCTGAAGGTCGACAAGGAGGCCGAGATCCGCCCCTTCGTCGACTCGCACCCGGGCGTCACCTACGAACGCGGCGCGTGCTACTACCAATTGGGCGCCCGAGCCCAGGTCCAGGCGAACAAGGAAGTGATAGTCGTCGAGAAGAGCACCGACCGCGCCTATACGGGCGACGCGGCACGCAGCCTTCTTTTCGGTACGGGAATTCAGGGCACGGTCTCGGTGAAGGCGGGGAACAATCCGGACCTCGAGGTCTACGTCCAGAGCCGCTCGGTGAACAGAAAGCTGAAGCCGAACACGCGCCTGCTCATCATGCTCTGAGCGTCGTCCCGGCCGCGGGGCGCGGCGTCGGTGCTCAGGCCCGACGCCGTGCCCGCGGTCATCAGCGCGTCCGGAGTGAGCCGGTCAGCGTGCCACCCGGTAGCGGACGTAGGCGACCCCTGCGCCGATCGTGCGGTTCTCGACGAGTTCGAGATCCACCCGGCGCTCGCTGCGAGGGAAGAACGGGACACCGCCGCCGAGCAGTATCGGATATACCCGGGCCCGGTACTCGTCGATCAGTCCCGCCGCGGCCGCCTGGGACGCGAGAGCCGCGCCGCCGATCGCGATGTCGCCCGTGCCCGGTTCGGCGCGGAGCCGTTCGATCTCCTCGGCGAGGCTGCCGGTCGCGAGGCGGGCATTGCCCTGCACCGCCGACAGCGTTGTGGAGAACACCACCTTCGGGAGCGCCTGCCAGAGAGCGGCGAACTCGCGCGTCGAGAAGTCGAGCGACGGATTCTGCTCGGCGGTCTCCCAGTACAGCATCGTCTCGTACAGCCGCCGGCCGAGGAGATGGACGCCCGCACCGCGCACCTCGTCGGTGGCCAGGCGGAAGACCTCCTCGTCGGGTGCCGCCCAGTCGAAGGAGCCGTCCGGTGCGACGATGCAGCCGTCGGCCGACATGGTCATGGAGTAGGTCACGCTGCGCATCGGGGTCCTCCTCGGTCGGCGGGCGGGCACCGTCAGGCGGGATCGCCGAGTGGCGGGTGCTCGAGCACCCGGGGCCTGTACTCGACGAGTTGGATACCGCCGTCGAAGGTACGGTGCTCGGTCATCTCGAGGGCGACGTCCGGATAGCCGTCGTAGATGCGTTCTGCACCCGTGGCCCCGGTGATCACGGGGAACATCACGACGCGGAACCGGTCGACGAGCCCGGCTCGCAGCAGGGTCCGGCACAGGCTGAGGCTGCCGATCGTGCTGAGCAGCCCCGAACCGTTCGACTTCATGGCGCGGACCGCCTCGACTGCGTCGTCGTGGACAAGGGTGGCGTTGGCCCATGTCAGCGGATCCTCGAGCGAGGAGGAGAACACCACCTTGGAGGCCTGCGTGAGCTCGTCGACGGACGCCTCCTCGTCGGGCCTGAACTCGTCCTGACCGGTCGGGACCTCGCCGGCGGCGAACCCCGACATCAGGCGGTAGGTGTTCGCCCCCATCAGGTACGTGGCCTCGGGCTGATCGGCGAGCCATGCGAGGTACTCCGGGCCCTCGAGGCCCCAGAACCCGGGCCATCCCTCTCCCGATGCGTAGCCGTCGAGGGACGTGATGAAGTCGACGAGAAGCTCAGACATGGCGGTTTCCTCTCAGAGGTGTCAGGAGCTTGGACCGCCCGGAGCCCGCAAACTCATCGGAGAACGCTCGGAGTCCCTCAGAGTTTGCCCGCCATGAGAACCGTGCGATGACCCCCGAGCGCGCGGGCGAGACCTTCGAGGAACTCCGGGTCGAAGTCGGGCCAGTCCCAGAACTCGAAACCGAGATACCCGAAGGCGAAGAAGTGATCCGACCAGGTCCACGCGGTCAGGTCACCGGAGCGTCGGCACAGCGGGCAGACGACTGCCGCGCTGCCTGTGTCGCTCCAGTCGTTGATGGCTGCACCGAAGGGTTCCCATACCCCCTCGATCTCCTCCAGCCGGTCGGTGAAGAAGACCGCCCGCCCGGCACAGTGCGGGCACACCGCGAACCTGGCTTCTCCCTGACCGCAGTTGAACACGGTGCGGTCGGTCTCGATCCTGAGCCCGCCGCCGGGCTCCCAGTCCTTCTGCTCGACCGCCTTGGCCCAGGAGGGACCGGGTGGATGCCCCGACGGCGCCCCGAGAACACAGTCGCTGAGCTCGGCCCGAACCATCCCCTCCTTGACCAGCCAGTCGAGTCCCCCGGCTGCCAGGGTGTGGGCGTCCGCATGCGTGGCGTCGAGGTCGACGACAGTCTGGAAATAGTTCCCCATGGGCAAAGAGTAGAAGCAGCCACCGACAGGCCGGGAGACGCCGGCGGACGAGACTGCCGGCTGATCGGCTCAGTGTGAAGCCGCGAAGCCGTCGGACTGGTCGAGGTGTGACTGAGTGCGTGAGTTGGCCCGACTCACCGAGTACGGCGCTCAGTTGGCAGAGCGGCGTCGGGCCCGCAGGTGTGGCCACGATCTCGACGAGGTCCTCCTGCGCGTCGGGAAGGCCACCGAGAAGCTGGCTACGGATCACCAGGCAGCTGATCGTGCCGTGGATGAGTCCCAGATGGTGCCGGATCTCCCGCCACTTCGGCGGGCAGCTGACCGCCGGTTCAGCTCGTCGTCGCCGCACCGACATCGAACTCCGTGCCGAACGGGTCCGTGATGTTCGCGACCCGCCCGTAGATCATGTCGTAGGGCTCGGCCGAGGTCCCACCCGCGTCGACCGCTCGCCGCGCCGCCGCATCGGCGTCGTCCACCTGGAACAAGGTCCCCCAACGGGACTTGGTGGCCTTTGGGTCACCGGCGATGCCGCCGATCTCGTGGCCATCCGGTCTGCGCAGGAACGTGAAGTCGAGCTCGGGCATGTCCGGGTTGGCATCCAACGTGTAGCCGAAGACCGCGACGTAGAAGTCGCGTGCGGGCCCGGGTTCCGCGGTGACCAGGTCGTTGCGGAGCAGGGCGTTCGGCTCGTTGACGATCTGGCAGCCGATGTGGGTACCGGCCTGCCACAGTCCACACTGTGCACCGGTGGGGTCCCTGATGATCGCCGTCCGGCCCTGGTCCAGCACGTCCATCGGACCGGTGATGATCGAGCCGCCCGCGTCCCGCGCTCGGGCGGCCGCGGCGTCACAGTCATCCGTCGCGAAGTAGACGTTCCACCAGAATTCCGTGGCGTCGGGATCGGGGTTCGGCCTGATGGCGGCGACGGGTCTGCCCCGTAGCAAGCACTGGGTGTAGTGGCCGAACTCCGCCGGTCCCACATCGAACTCCCAACCGAACAACGCGCCGTAGAAGGCCATTGCGCGGTCGAGATCCGGGATGCCAAGGTCGATCCAGGTCGGTGTGCCGGCCGGCTGCTTGGTGGTCAGCTCGCTCATCGTCTCTCCTTGCCGTGTCCCCAGGCCGCGTACCACGGTCGCCAGGTGGGTGATCGGGTCGACCTCGACGACCGCCTGGCGGGATACGCCGGCCTACGGTTCAGACTCCGCGGGCTCGCGGAACTCATCGCCGAGACGACGACGCACCACTTGGACAGCGACCCGCAGCTCAACGCCTGGCCTGGTCCACGACCGAGCATGATCGACTTGTTGCAGTAGCTCACAGCCACACGAGGGCGAACGGCTGTCCCGGCGTCGCGTTGTATAAAACTGCGATGCTGCGTATAGTCATGCCATCGACGAGGAGGAGCCGATGGCAGTACGTGCAGCAGTGGCGGGAGCGAGTGGATACGCGGGTGGGGAACTCCTGCGTCTGCTCCTCGGGCACCCGGATGTCGAGATCGGCACCCTGACCGGCCACTCCAACGCAGGGCAGCGCCTGGGCGCACTGCAGCCCCATCTCGTGCCGCTCGCCGACCGAGTCCTCGAGCCGACCGCGGCCGAGGCGCTCGCCGGACACGACGTCGTCTTCCTCGCGCTGCCGCACGGGCAGTCCGCCGCCGTCGCCGAAGAGCTCGGTCCCGACGTCCTCGTCGTCGACATGGGAGCCGACTTCCGGCTGCAGGACGCGGCCGACTGGGAGAAGTTCTACGGTACGCCGCACGCCGGCACCTGGCCCTACGGGCTTCCCGAACTGCCGGGCGCCCGCGCCGCCCTTGAGGGGTCCAAGCGCATCGCGGTGCCCGGCTGCTACCCGACGGCCGTCTCGCTCGCGCTCGCCCCGGCCTACGCGGCGGGCCTCGCCGAGCCCGAGGCCGTGATCGTCGCGGCCACCGGCACCTCGGGCGCCGGCAAGGCGCTCAAGCCGCATCTGCTCGGCTCCGAGGTGATGGGCTCGGTGTCCCCGTACGGCGTGGGCGGCGTGCACCGGCACACCCCGGAGATGAGCCAGAACCTGAGCGCCGCCGCGGGCGAGCCGGTCACCGTGTCCTTCACCCCGACCCTGGCCCCGATGCCCCGCGGCATCCTCGCCACCTGCAGCGCGAAGGCGGCGCAGGGTGCCACGGCCGAGTCCGTGCGGGCGGCCTACGAGAAGGCCTGCGCCGACGAGCCGTTCGTCCACCTGCTGCCCGAGGGCCAGTGGCCCGCGACCGCATCGGTGTACGGATCCAACGCCGTCCAGATCCAGGTCGTACTGGACGAGACCGCAGGCCGCGTCATCGCCATCAGCGCCATCGACAACCTGACCAAGGGCACCGCCGGCGGGGCCGTCCAGAGCATGAACATCGCCCTCGGCCTGCCCGAGGAGACCGCCCTGCCCGCGACCGGAGTGGCACCGTGAACGCCCCCGGCCACCCGAGCACCACCCCGGCGCGGTACGCCGGAGCGAACGCGGAAGTGAACGAGGAGACACAGTGAGCGTGACGGCAGCAGGAGGCTTCACCGCCTCCGGCATCGCAGCAGGAATCAAGCAGAGCGGGGACGCGGACCTGGCCCTCGTGGTCAACAACGGCCCCCGCCTGGAGGCCGCCGGAGTCTTCACGTCCAACCGCGTCAAGGCGGCGCCGGTCCTGTGGTCGGAGCAGGTCGTCAAGGGCGGTCGTATCTCCGCGGTGATCCTCAACTCCGGTGGCGCCAACGCCTGTACGGGCCCGCAGGGCTTCCAGGACACCCATGCCACGGCCGAGAAAACCGCCGAGGTGCTTCCGGGCCACAGCGCCGGCGAGGTGGCCGTCGCGTCGACGGGGCTCATCGGCGAACTCCTGCCGATGGACAAGCTCCTGCCGGGCGTCGAGAAGGCGGCCGAGGCCCTGTCCGAGCACGGTGGCGAGAAGGCCGCCATCGCGATCAAGACCACCGACACCGTGCACAAGACGGCGGTGGCCGGCGGCGACGGCTGGACCGTCGGAGGCATGGCCAAGGGCGCCGGCATGCTCGCCCCCGGCCTCGCCACCATGCTCGTCGTCCTGACCACCGACGCCGACGTGGACGCGTCCGCACTGGACCGCGCCCTGCGCGACGCCACCCGGACCACCTTCGACCGGGTCGACTCCGACGGCTGCATGTCGACCAACGACACGGTGCTGCTCCTCGCCTCCGGAGCGTCCCGAGTCGCTCCGGAGTACGAGGAGTTCGCCGAGGCGGTACGGACGGTCTGCGCCGACCTCGCACGTCAGCTGATCGGGGACGCCGAAGGGGCGAGCAAGGACATCCGCATCGAGGTGATCAACGCCGCGAGCGAGGACGACGCCGTCGAGGTGGGCCGCTCCATCGCCCGCAACAACCTCCTCAAGTGCGCGATCCACGGCGAGGACCCCAACTGGGGCCGCGTCCTCTCGGCGATCGGCACCACCTCCGCCGCCTTCGACCCGGATCGGCTCAACGTGGCCATCAACGACGTGTGGGTCTGCAAGAACGGCTCGGTCGGCGAGGACCGCACCGGCGTCGACATGCGCTTCCGTGAGGTCAGGATCACCGCCGACCTGGCCGCAGGAGACACCGAACCGGTGGTCGTCTGGGCCAACGACCTCACCGCCGACTACGTCCACGAGAACAGCGCGTACAGCTCATGAGCACCCGTAAGCACACCGCACTGCCCAAGGCGCAGACCCTCATCGAGGCACTGCCCTGGCTGACCCGGCACCACGGCAGGACGGTCGTCATCAAGTTCGGCGGCAACGCCATGATCGACGAGGACCTCAAGGCCGCCTTCGCCCAGGACGTCGTCTTCCTCAGGCATGCCGGCCTGAAGCCGGTCGTGGTGCACGGCGGTGGGCCGCAGATCAGCGCCCAGCTCGACCGGCACGGCCTGGTCAGCGAGTTCAAGGCGGGCCTCAGGGTCACCACGCCCGAGGCCATGGACGTGGTCCGTATGGTGCTCGCCGGCCAGGTGCAGCGCGAGCTGGTCGGCCTGCTCAACGAGCACGGCCCGCTCGCCGTCGGCCTCACCGGCGAGGACGCCCACACCATCACCGCGACCAAGCACCAGCCGCGTATCGAGGGAGAGTTGGTCGACATCGGCCGGGTCGGTGAGATCACTGCCATCGACACCGGCGCCATCGAGGCCCTGCTCGCCGACGGCCGTATCCCGGTCGTCTCCTCCATCGCCCGCTCCGAGGACGACGGACATGTCTACAACGTCAATGCTGATACGGCGGCTGCGGCACTCGCTGCGGCACTTGATGCCGAGACCCTGATGGTCCTCACCGATGTCGAGGGCCTTTACGAGGACTGGCCGAACAGCGACGAGGTGATCAGCCGCCTCACCGCGAAGGAACTCGAGAAACTGCTCCCGGAGCTGGCGAGCGGCATGGTCCCGAAGATGGAGGGCTGCCTGCACGCCGTACGCAACGGAGTGCACACGGCCCGCGTGATCGACGGACGGGTGCAGCACTCGATCCTCCTCGAGATCTTCACCGACGAAGGCATCGGCACCATGGTCGTGCCCGACGCCGACCCCACGAGCAAAGGTGTGGACGCATGACGACCACCGGGAACGCCACCTACGCGAAGCGGTGGCAGGACTCCCTGATGAACACCTACGGGACTCCGCAGCTCACTCTGGAGCGCGGCGAGGGCACCAAGGTCTGGGACGCCGACGGCACCGAATACACCGACTTCGTCGGCGGCATCGCGGTGAACGCACTCGGGCACGCCCACCCCGCGGTCGTCCGCGCGGTCAGTGACCAGATCGCGACCCTGGGCCAGATCTCCAACTACTTCGCCGCCGAGCCGACCGTCGCGCTCGCCGAGCGGCTGCTGCAGCACTTCGGGCGCCCGGGCAGGGTCTTCTTCTGCAACTCCGGCACCGAGGCGATGGAGGCGGCCTTCAAGATCGGCCGCCTGACCGGGCGTTCGCACCTGGTGGCGGCGCAGGGCGGCTTCCACGGCCGGACGATGGGCGCCCTGTCGCTCACCGGCCAGGACGACAAGCGGACGCCCTTCGTCCCGCTGCCGGGCGATGTGACGCATGTGCCGTACGGGGACGTGGAGGCGCTGCGCGCCGCGGTGACCGAGGACACCGCGCTCGTGGTGCTCGAGCCGATCCAGGGCGAGATCGGTGTGCTGCCGCCGCCGCCCGGCTATCTGCGGGCGGCCCGGGAGATCACCGAGGCGACCGGCACCCTCCTGGTCCTCGACGAGGTGCAGACCGGCATCGGCAGGACGGGCCAGTGGTTCGAGCACCAGGCCCACGACGGGGTGCTCCCCGATGTCGTCACGCTGGCCAAGGGCCTCGGCGGCGGGCTGCCGATCGGTGCCACGGTGGCCTTCGGCGCGGCTGCCGATCTGCTGAAGCCCGGCAATCACGGCACGACGTTCGGCGGCAATCCGGTCGCCTGCGCGGCGGGCCTCGCCGTACTCGACACCATCGCCGAGGAAGGGCTGCTCGACCACGTCAAGCGGGCCGGCGAGCGGCTGCGCGGCGGAATCGAGGGCATCGGCCACCCGCTCGTCGCCCAAGTCCGCGGCGCCGGACTGCTGCTGGGTATGGTGCTCACCGAACCGCTGGCCCCGCAGGTGCGGGCGGCGGCTCAGGACGCGGGGTTCCTGGTGAATGTGGCGGCGCCCGACGTCGTCCGGCTGATGCCGGCGCTGACGATCGGCGACGACGACGTGGACGCGCTGCTGCGGGCCCTGCCCGGCGTCCTCGACCAGGCCCAGGACGCCGCGGCGGCCGAGCGGGCCGCGCAGGCCGGACAGGCCGACGGGGAAGGATGATCCGGAGAATGGGACGACGATGAGCCTGCAGGAGAACGAGCAAGCCGGGCCGGCGGTGCCGCAGACGCGCACCGCCCGCCACCGCCGGATCGTGGACATCCTCAACCGGCAGGCGGTGCGCTCCCAGAGCCAGTTGGCGAAGCTGCTCGCCGACGACGGCCTGACCGTCACCCAGGCCACGCTCTCGCGCGACCTGGACGAACTCAACGCGGTCAAGATCCGCAACAACGACGGCGACCTGATCTACGCGGTGCCGAGCGAGGGCGGATTCCGCACCCCGCGGGCCCCGCTCGGCGAGTCGGCGAAGGAGGAGCGGATGCGGCGCCTCTCCGCTGAGCTGCTGATCTCCGCGGAGGCCTCGGCGAATCTCGTGGTGCTGCGTACGCCGCCGGGGGCTGCGCAGTTCCTGGCCTCGGCCATCGATCAGGCCGAGCTGCACGACATCCTCGGCACCATCGCGGGCGACGACACCCTCATGCTCATCAGCCGGGAGCCGGACGGCGGCCAGGCGCTCGCCGACCACATGCTGCATCTGGCGCAGGACACGCGCTGACCTGCATGGAAGGGCCCGTTCCGGACACCTCGTGAGGGGGTGCGGGACGGGCCCTGCGCGCGTCGTGGGGAGGATGGACGACAGCGGCAGATTGACGATTCATGCGGAGTAATGCATAATCATGCATGCATGGAGCGTCAAGATCGCGAGGAGCACGAGTTGAGCAGCAACACCGGTGATGTCCGGCTCTGGGGCGGCCGTTTCGCGGACGGCCCCGCCGAAGCCCTGGCGAAACTGTCCGCGTCCGTCCACTTCGACTGGCGTCTCGCCCCGTACGACATCGCGGGTTCCCGTGCCCACGCGCGCGTGCTCAACGCAGCAGGTCTGCTGACCGCCGAGGAGCTGGATGCCATGCTCGCCGGGCTCGACCGGCTCGAGCGGGATGTCGAGGACGGCTCGTTCACCGGCACCATCGCCGACGAGGACGTGCACACCGCCCTCGAGCGGGGCCTGCTCGAGCGGCTGGGCCCCGACCTCGGCGGCAAGCTGCGCGCCGGCCGCTCGCGCAACGACCAGGTCGCCACGCTGTTCAAGATGTATCTGCGCGACCACGCCCGGATCATCGGCGGACTGCTCGCCGAACTGCAGGGCGCCCTCGTGGGTCTCGCCGAGGCCCACCCGGATGTGGCGATGCCGGGGCGTACGCATCTGCAGCACGCCCAGCCCGTACTCTTCGCGCACCATGTGCTCGCGCACGTCCAGTCGCTGTCCCGGGACGCCGAGCGGCTGCGGCAGTGGGACGAGCGGACCGCCGTCTCGCCGTACGGCTCCGGGGCGCTCGCCGGCTCCTCGCTCGGCCTCGACCCGCAGGCCGTGGCGGCGGACCTCGGCTTCGAGCACGGCTCGGCGGGCAACTCGATCGACGGCACGGCCGCGCGCGACTTCGTCGCCGAATTCGCCTTCATCACCGCCATGATCGGCGTGAACCTCTCCCGGATCGCCGAAGAGGTGATCATCTGGAACACGAAGGAGTTCTCCTTCGTGACCCTGCACGACGCCTTCTCGACCGGCTCCTCGATCATGCCGCAGAAGAAGAACCCCGACATCGCCGAGCTGGCGCGGGGCAAGTCCGGCCGGCTGATCGGCAATCTGACCGGCCTGCTGGCCACGCTGAAGGCGCTGCCGCTCGCGTACAACCGCGATCTGCAGGAGGACAAGGAGCCGGTCTTCGACTCCTGCGACCAACTCGAGGTCCTGCTGCCCGCGTTCACCGGGATGATGGCGACGCTGACGGTCCACCGCGAGCGGATGGAGGAGCTGGCGCCCGCGGGCTTCTCGCTCGCCACGGACATCGCGGAGTGGCTGGTCAAGCAAGGCGTGCCGTTCCGCGTCGCGCACGAGGTCGCGGGGGAGTGCGTCAAGGAGTGCGAGGCGAACGGGATCGAGCTGGACGAGCTCACCGACGCCCAGTTCGCCAAGATCTCGCCGCATCTCACGCCGGAGGTCCGCAGCGTGCTCGATGTCCCGGGTGCGCTCGCCTCCCGCAGCGGCCGCGGCGGCACTGCGCCCTCGGCGGTCGCGGCCCAACTGGCCGAGGTCAAGCAGGACTTGGATCTGCAGAAGGCCTGGGCGGAGGCCAAGAAGTAGCCCCCTCGACGGCACGGTTCACCCGCTGAGCCGCAACGGCCCGGTCACCGCTGAGGTGGCCGGGCCGTCGTCAGTTCGGCGACGATCCCGGCGATCCGCCGCTCGCGGGTGTCCGCGCGCTTGGCCGAGGTGACGGCTTCCGCGCGTTCGCGCCGTCTGCTGTAGGAGAGCGCGGCGAACGCCTCGGTCGCGCCCGGGTGCTGCCCCAGGGCCCGGGCGAGGTCCTCGGGGACCTCGACGGTGCGCTCCGCGAGATCCAGGGCGATGGTCACCTCGCAGGTGTCGCCGGCCCGGACGCCGGCGGCCTCGCGATTGACCGCGCTGAGCGGCAGCATGTACTCGCCGCCGTACACGGCCACCGTGCTGCGGTACGTATGGGGTCCGACGGTCACCAGGACTCGTGGGCGCTTGCCCTGGCCGAGCGCTTCGACGGCCTCCGCGGGCACCCGGAACCCGGTGGCGGTCTTGTCGCCCAGCTCGATACGCGTCGTGAAGGTCTCCGGCGCCATGGCTGCCTCCCGCTTCCCCCGCTTCGGTGGAGTTCCCACGCGTGTGCAGGGCCGACCCTAGCCGCATATTGGATGAGACATCTATGTCTCATTCGGGTTATGGTCGTCTCATGACGACCGATCGAGAGCAGGTGCTCGAGTCCGCGGCCGCCCTCCTCACCCGGAAGGCCACCGCGACGATGGACGAGGTGGCGCGGGCCGCCGGCATCAGCCGGGCCACCCTGCACCGTCTCTTCGCCGGGCGCGACACCTTGGTGCGGGCGATCGAGGACATGAGCCTGCGGCGCTTCGAGGAGGCGCTGGACGCCGCCCGGCTGGACGAGGACGAGGCGTCCGACGCGCTGCGCCGGCTGGTCGCCGAGGCCGAGCCCGTCGCGGGCGTACTCGCCTTCCTGATCACCGAGAACCAGCTCTTCGAGGCCGAGGGCATGAACGAGGGCTGGGACCGGATCGACGACCGCGTCTCGGCGCTGTTCCGCCGAGGCCAGGAGTCGGGCGAGTTCCGGATCGACCTCACGCCTGCTTGGCTCACCGACGCCCTGTACGGGCTGATCAGTTCGGGCGCCTGGTCGGTGCAGGACGGGCGGCTCGCCGCCAAGGACTTCCAGTACATGATCGTCGAGCTGCTGCTCGGCGGCGCACGACGGAGCGTGAAGCGATGACCGGCATCAAGGAGCGTACGACCGCGGACGAGGGGGCTCTGCACCGCCCCGGACGCTGGATCGCGCTGGCCGTTCTGGTGCTCGCCGTCCTCCTGGTCGCCGTGGACGCGACCGTGCTGGCGCTCGCCACCCCGTACATCAGCGAGGACTTGAAGCCCTCGGGCACCCAGCTGCTGTGGATCGGTGACGTCTACTCGTTCGTCATCGCCGGACTCCTGGTCTCCATGGGCAGCCTGGGCGACCGCATCGGGCGCAAGAAGCTGCTGCTCACCGGCGCCGCCGCCTTCGGCGCGGTGTCACTTCTGAACGCGTACGCCACCACGCCCGAGCTGATGATCCTCGCGCGGGCGCTGCTCGGCGTGGCCGGCGCGACCCTGATGCCGTCCACGCTCGCGCTGATCCGGAACATCTTCCACGACCCGCGGGAGCGCTCGGTCGCCATCGGGATCTGGGGCGCTGCCGCGTCGGCCGGTGCGGCGGTCGGCCCGGTCGTCGGCGGATTCCTGCTTGAGCACTTCTGGTGGGGCAGCGTCTTCCTGATCAACCTGCCCGTGATGGCGGTCCTCGTGGTCGTCGGCGTCAAGCTGCTGCCCGAGTCGAAGAACCCGTCGCCCGGCCCCTGGGATCTGCCCAGCGTCGGCCTGTCCCTGATCGGCATGGTCGCGGTGGTCTACGCGATCAAGGAGGCCGCCGCGCACGGCATGCGCTGGGACGTCGCGGCGACCGCGGTGCTCGGCGTGCTGGCCCTGGTCTGGTTCGTACGCCGGCAGCGGGCGCTCGATGCGCCGCTGCTCGATGTGCAGCTGTTCCGCAACAAGGGCTTCTCCGGCGCCGTGCTCGCCGACCTCCTGACCATCCTCGGACTCTCCGGCCTGATCTTCTTCCTGTCGCAGTTCCTGCAGCTGGTCCAGGGCCGGCAGCCGCTGGAGGCGGGGCTCGCCGAACTGCCCGCCGCGGTGGGCGCGGTGACCGCCGGTCTGCTCGCCGGCCGTGCCGCCCGACGCTTCTCGGTACGGCTCGTGGTGGCCGGCGGCCTGGCGGCGGTGGGCCTCTCGCTCGCCGTGCTGACCATGCTCAGCCGGACCACGGGCTATCCGCTGCTCGGCGCGGTGCTGCTCGTGGTCGGCATCGGAGCCGGCTTCGCCTTCACCGTGACCGCCGACGTGATCCTTTCCAGCGTGCCCAAGGAGCAGGCGGGCGCGGCATCCGCGGTCTCGGAGACGGCGTACGAACTCGGCACGGCGCTCGGTATCGCCCTGCTCGGATCCATCGTGACCGGCATCTACCGGGACTTCGGCGCCCCGGACGGAATTCCGGGCCAGGCCGTGGAGGCCGCCCGCGAGTCGCTCGGCGGGGCGGTGGAATCGGCGCGCGCACTGCCCGCCGCCCAGGCCGCCGAACTGCTCGGGACCGCCCAGAGCGCCTTCGTGGACGGACTGCGGGTGGCGGCAGGCGTGGGCGCGGCCGTGCTGCTCGCCGCCTCAGTCGCCGCCTGGTTCCTGCTGCGCGACAGCCGCCTCGAGGACGGCGTCGAGCATCTGTGAGCCGCGGGGGAGGAGACCGTCAGGCGGCCTTGGCCTTCGTGGCGTACATGTCCACGTACTCCTGACCGGACAGCGTCATGACCTCGCTCATCACCGAGTCGGTCACGGCCCGCAGCACGTAGCGGTCGCGGCCCATGCCCTCGTAGCGGGAGAACTCCATCGGCTCGCCGAAGCGGACCGTCACCCGGCCCGGCCGGGGCAGCCCGGCGCCGCCCGGCTGGAGCTTGTCCGTACCGATGATGGCGAACGGCACCACCGGGGCGCCGGTCATCAGGGTCAGCCGGGCGATGCCGGTACGGCCGCGGTAGAGGCGGCCGTCGGGCGAGCGGGTGCCCTCCGGGTAGATGCTGAACACCTTGCCCTCGTCGAGGACGCGGCGCCCCGTCATCAGGGCGGCCGCTCCGCCGCGCCCGCCGTCGCGGTCCACCGGGATCATTCCGCAGCCGGTGAAGAACCAGGCCATCAGGCGGCCCTTGATTCCCTTGCCGGTGACGTACTCGTCCTTGCCGATGAAGAAGACCTGCCGGTTGCAGAACAGCGGCATGATCATCGAGTCGATGAACGTCAGGTGGTTGCCCGCGAGGATCACGGGGCCGGTGGCCGGAATGTTCTCCACGCCCTCCACCCGTGGTCGGAACATCAGGCGCAGGACCGGTCCGAGTACTGCCTTGATGAACGCAAAGCGGGACAACTAGCCCTCCGGTGTCAAGCAGCGGGGATGAGGTATGTGCAGGTGAGGACGATACTCGCGGGCCCGCACCGATTGCACATCGGGTTCACGGAGCGGATACGCAGTGTTGACCTGTCTTTGCACTGTGTTCGTCCAAGGGTCTCCCCGTCGTCATGCGTAGCGTCCTAGCATCGGTCACCCGCTTTGACAGGTGCGGGACATGTCGCGTCCGCGGCCGCGGACGGCGATCCGGGAGGAGACCCATGACGCAGGGCACGACGAAGGAGCAGCAGCCGGGCACAGGACCGGGGCGGCGCGCACTTCTGGGGGCCGCGGTCCTCGGTGCAGGTGGCGCGGCGCTCGGGCTGCCCGGCACGGCGAGAGCCGCCGAGCGAGGGCGCGGCCACTCCCACGACGATCTGCCGGTGCCCCTGGTCGTCGCCCACCGCGGTACGAGCGGCTATCGCCCCGAGCACACGCTCGGCTCGTACCAGCTCGCGCTCGACATGGGCGCGCACGTCATCGAGCAGGATCTGGTGCCCACCAAGGACGGCCATCTCGTATGCCGTCATGAGAACGACATCACCGGCACCACCGATGTCGCCGACCACCCGGAGTTCGCCGGCCGCAAGACCACCAAGTCCGTGGACGGCGTCTCGCTGACCGGCTGGTTCACCGAGGACTTCACGCTCGCGGAGCTGCAGACGCTGCGCGCGAAGGAGCGGATCCCCGAGAACCGGCAGCGCAACACGATCTTCGACGGCCGCTGGTCCGTGCCCACCTTCGAGGAGGTCCTGCAGTGGGCCGAGAAGGAGGGCAGGAAGCGCGGCCGCCGCATCTGGCTGCACGTCGAGACCAAGCACCCCACGTACTTCCGGAAGCTCGGCCTCGGCCTCGAGGAGCCGCTGGTCAAGCTGCTGCGCAAGTACGGCCGGCACAAGAAGAACTCGCCGACGTTCCTGCAGTCCTTCGAGCCGTCCAGCATCGAGCGCCTCGGCAAGCTGGTGGACGGCCCGCTGGTCGTGCTGCTCGGCGACGCCGACACCCAGCCCTGGGACTTCGTCGAGGCGGGCGACCCGCGCACGGTCGCCGACCTGATCACCCCCGAGGGCCTTGAGTGGATCGCCTCCTTCGCGCAGGGCATCGGGCCGACCCTCGACCTGATCATCCCGAAGGACGAGGACGGCAAGCTCCTGGAGCCGACCACGCTGGTACGGGACGCACACGCCCAGAAGCTCGTGCTGCACCCGTACACCTTCCGCAACGAGAACACCTTCCTGCCCGCCGACTACCGGCGCGGCACGGACCCGAACGCCTACGGCGACGTCTTCGGCGCGCTCAAGGCCTATCTCGACACCGGGATCGACGGGATCTTCTCCGACAACCCGGACACGGCGCTGCTCGCGGCGGCCGAGATCGGGGGCCGCTGACCCCGCGCCGTCCAGGGCGGGGCGGCAGTGTGTCACCGTCCTGCCCCTCCTTCACCGTTCGGGATGAGCTTCGGGCGCTGCCGGAAACCTGCCGCCCCGCCCGCTCGTCAAGATCGGCATGACCCGAGCGAAATCCCTCCTGCCGGCCGGCCTCGCGAGCCTGCACCCACTGCTCAGGGCCGAGGCGGCCGCCGAAGCCGCCGCGGCCGGCATCGATCCCGGCGACCTCGAACAGACCGTGTGGCTGCGGCTGTTCGAGCGCGCCGGCGCGGGAGATCCGGTCACCGATGCACCGCGGTGGATGCGTGCGGCGGTACGGGCCGAGGCGCGGATCGCCCGGCGCCGGGCCCGCCGCGAGGTGCCGTACGCCGACGAGGGGCAGCCGGCGGGACCCGCCGGGGGTCACGGTCCGGAGCGTCTCGCGCTCGCCGCCGAGCAGGGCCGGGTCATCCGGGCGGCGGTACGCAGGCTCCCCGGCCGCTGCCCCCGGCTGCTCGGCGCCCTGCTGTCCCCGCAGGACCTCACCTACCGCGAAATCGCAGGGCAGTTGGGAATGTCACAGGGCAGCCTGGGGCCGGAACGTTCCCGATGCCTGGGATGCCTGCGCAGAATGCTCGCGGCGGAGGTTGCGCCGCACGGCCCATGGGGAACAGTGCGGGGTAGGCAACCGGTGGACAGGTGAGCGAGAGGCATGCACACATGGGCATCAGCGTGACCATCTCTGCGGCGACCGAGCAGGACGCCGAACAGATCCTGAAGCTGCAGTTCCTCTGCTACCAGAGCGAGGCGGAGCTGTACGGCGACTACACGATCGAGCCGCTCACCGAGCCGCTCGACTCGATCAAGGGCGAGCTGACCGCCGGCGGCGTGCTGGTCGCCCGCCTCGGCGACGAGGTGGTGGCCGCCGTCCGCGGCAGCGTCGATCCCGACGGCACCGCCCGGATCAACAAGCTGATCGTCCATCCCCGGATGCAGCGGCACGGGCTCGGCGGCCGGCTGCTCATCGCCATCGAGCAGCGGCTCGGCGGCTCGTCCACGGTCAAGCGCTTCCAGCTCTTCACCGGCCACCGCAGCGAGAACAACCTGCAGCTCTACCGCAAGCACGGCTACGCCCCGGTCTCCACCGAGGTCGTCAACGGCCGCCTCACCCTGATCACGCTCACCAAGGACGCCGCCCCCGCCGCGCCGTCCGCCTACGCGGCGAGCGCCTGAGTCCTGGCCCTCCGCAGCCAGTACATCGCGGTCACCGGCAGCAGTACGGGGATGAACACGTACCCCATCCCGTAGTCGGACCAGACCGTGGCGTCCGGGAACGCGGAGGGCTCGACCAGCGTCCAGGTGCCCACGATCAGCACACCGGCCAGCTCCGCCGCACAGCAGGCGAAGGCCGCCCTGCGGGCCTTCTCTCCGCCGCGGACCAGGGTGTACGTGATGAACGCGTAGACCAGGGCGGCGAGCGCCGACAGCGAATAGGCGAGCGGCGCCCGGTCGAGCTCCGTGGACATCTGGTAGACGGAGCGCGACAGTGCGCCCACCACCATGACCCCGTACAGCCAGAGCAGCAGTAGGCCGGGGCCGGTGATCAGGCGGGAGCGGGTGCTGCCTTTCGATGCGCCCGCGGGACCGTTCGCCTCGTCGGCCGTCCCGGACTTCTCGGATCCGTCCGTCATCTCAGCCTCCCCAGATGTCGTGCAGCCGGACTTCGAGTACGGCGAGCACCACGGCACCCGCCGCCACGGTCACCGAGCCCCACCGGGTGCGCTCCGCGAGCGACAGGAAGCCTGCCGCCGGAATGCACGCCGCCGAGCCGACGAGATACGCGACGAAAATCACGGTGCCCTGCTCCGGCTCTTCACCCCGCGCCAACTGCACGATTCCCACGATCAGTTGGACGATCGCAAGGAGCGACACCACGGCCATGCCGATGAAGTGCCAGTCCTTGGTGGGCTGATCGCGCCAGGCGGCGAAGCCGCACCACGCGGCGAGCACGAGCGCGGCCACACCGGTCGCGATCGTCAGGGCGGTAAGCATGCCGCGAGCCTATTACGGGACGAATGGCCCGATGCGCGCGGCCCCGGACGCCCCGTAGGGTCGGGGACCATGAAGATCCACGCCGAAGCCCTGCTGTTCGACAACGACGGAACCCTGATCTCCTCCATGGAGTCCGTCTATCGCTGCTGGACCCGTCTGGCGCAGGAGTACGGCGTCACCGAGGCGATGGCCTCGACCGATCTGCACGGCCGGCCCGCCGCGGAGATCCTCGCCGAGGTGCTCCCCGCCGAGCAGGTCCCCGAAGCCGTCGCCCGTATCGAGCGGCTCGAGGTGGAGGACGTGGCCGGTGGGGTCGTACTGCTGCCCGGGACCAAGGAACTTTTGCAGAAGCTGCCCGCCGACCGCTGGGCCGTCGTCACCTCCGCCACCCGACCGCTCGCCTCCGCCCGACTCCACGAGGTCGGCATCGACTTCCCCACGATGATCGCCGCGAACGACATCACGCGCGGCAAGCCCGACCCCGAGCCGTTCCTGCTCGCAGCCGAGCGCCTCGGCGTCGACCCGGCGCGCTGCGTGGTCTTCGAGGACGCCCCCGCCGGGCTCGCCTCCGGCCGTGCGGCCGGCATGCGGACCGTGGCCTTGACCACAACGCACCGGGCCGACCAGCTCACCGCCGATGTCGTCGTACCCGATCTCTCCGCGGTGTCCGTGCAGGTTACGGACGACGGGGTGGATATCACCACCGAGGGCTGAGCAAACTCGCGGGGCGTCCGGGTGCCGGGCGCCCCGCGTCCGTTATGCGGACGCCGTTGATCGGCTCGTCGTGCCGTCTGTTTTACTGGGGGACATGACCACGACGAGCAACCGCATCCCTGCGACCGAGGCGTACACCGCGCCCGGTGCTCGTTGTATGTGTCGAATGCGCGCCTTCTGAGGGCCCCCGCACCCCCGCCTCGCGCCCCGAAGCGAGACCGCGAGCCGTGTCAGGACAGCACTTCCCGTCCGACCGAGCCTGCCCCGCGTACGCGCCGATCGCCTTCCCCGCACCGATCCCGGGGAGCACTCCGCCTGCGCGCCCGAGAAGACGAACGCCCCCGTGCCCGGTGCACACCGCGCCGCGCACTCGACAGTGACGGAAACCCAGTGATCACCACTACGGGCCTGACCAAGGTCTACCGCTCCCGCGGCCGCGAGGTCACCGCCCTCGACGGCGTCGATCTGCATGTGCGGGAGGGCGAGGTGTACGGCGTCATCGGCCAGAGCGGCGCCGGCAAGTCCTCGCTCATCCGCTGCGTCAATCTCCTGGAGAAGCCCACCGCCGGCACCGTGACCGTGGACGGCGTCGACCTCACCGCACTGGCCGGCCGCGGCCAGCGGGCCGGCCGGGAACTGCGCGAGGCGCGCAGCCGTATCGGTATGGTCTTCCAGCACTTCAACCTGCTGTCCTCGCGGACCGTGCAGGACAACGTCGAGCTCCCCCTGGAGATCCTCGGCAAGTCCGGCCGCGAGCGCAGCCGCAAGGCACTCGAACTCCTCGACCTGGTCGGCCTCGCCGACAAGGCGAAGAGCTACCCGAGCCAGCTCTCCGGCGGCCAGAAGCAGCGCGTCGGCATCGCCCGCGCCCTGGCCGGCGACCCCAAGGTGCTGCTCTCCGACGAGGCCACCAGCGCCCTCGACCCGGAGACCACCCGCTCCATCCTGGAGCTCCTGCGCGACCTCAACCGCCAGCTCGGCCTCACCGTGCTGCTCATCACCCACGAGATGGACGTCGTGAAGACCATCTGCGACTCGGCCGCCCTGATGGAACACGGCAGGATCGTGGAGTCCGGGACCGTGGACGAGCTCCTCGCCACCCCCGGCTCCGAACTGGCCGCCGCCCTCTTCCCGGTCAGCGGCGAGGCGTCCGGCGACGAGCGCACCGTGGTCGACGTGACCTTCCACGGCGAGGCCGCCACCCAGCCGGTCATCTCCCAGCTCTCCCGTACGTACAACATCGACATCTCGATCCTGGGCGCCGCGATGGACACCGTCGCGGGCCGGCAGGTCGGGCGGATGCGCATCGAACTGCCCGGAGCCTTCGAGGAGAACGTCGTGCCGATCGGCTTCCTGCGCGAGCAGGGCCTGCAGGTCGAGGTGGCCGGACACGACGGCGAGGCCGCGCCCCGGCTCGCCGAATCGGCACCCCAGCTCGTCAAGGAGGGCGTCAAGTGACCTGGTCGGAGATGCAGCCGCTGCTGGAGCAGGCCTGTTGGGACACCCTCTACATGGTCGGCTGGTCCACCCTGATCGCCGTCGTCGGCGGACTGCCGCTCGGCGTGCTCCTGGTCCTCACCGACCGCGGCGGGCTGCTGCAGAACACGGTCGTCAACAAGGTGATCGGGCAGATCGTGAACATCGCGCGGTCGATGCCCTTCATCATCCTGATGGTCGCCCTGATGTCCTTCACCCGATGGATCACCGGCACCACGATCGGCGTCGAGGCCGCGATCGTGCCGCTGGCCATCGGTGCCATCCCGTTCTTCGCGCGACTCGTGGAGACCGCGGTGCGCGAGGTGGACCACGGACTCGTCGAGGCCGTACAGGCAATGGGCGGCAACACCTGGACCGTCGTACGCAAGGTCCTGATCCCCGAGTCGCTGCCCTCGCTGATCTCCAGCGCCACCACCACGATCGTGGTGCTCATCGGCTACTCCGCGATGGCCGGCACCGTGGGTGCGGGCGGTCTCGGTGACATCGCCGTCCGCTACGGCTACCAGCGCTTCGAGACCGGGATGATGTGGATCACCGTCGGCGTGCTCGCCGTGGTCATCTCCGCCATCCAGTTCGCCGGAGACCTCGCGGCCCGCTCCCTCGCGCGGCGCGGACGCGGCTCCACCGTCCCCAAGCTGCGGCTGCTGCGCACCCCCGCACCGGCCGCCGTCGAGCCCACCAAGGCTTCCTGAACCCGGCACCTCCGGGCTTCCCGATCCGCCCCGACACCCGCTTCGGGGTCGTACCACCCATGGAGAAAGGCACTTTTCGTGCGTAACACCACCAAGATCACCGCTGCTGTCCTCACCGCCGGAGCCCTCACCCTCGGGCTCAGCGCCTGCGGCTCCGACTCCGGCTCCGGCGACTCCGACGGTCCGCTGACCGTCGCCGCCAGCCCCACCCCGCACGCCAAGATCCTCAACTATGTCAAGGACAATCTGGCGAAAAAGGAAGGGCTCGAGCTCGAGGTCAAGGAGTTCACCGACTACGTCCTGCCGAACACGGCCACCCAGGACGGCTCCGTCGACGCCAACTTCTTCCAGCACAAGCCGTACCTCGAGGACTTCAACGAGAAGAACAAGACGGACATCGTCCCGCTCGTCGACGTCCACCTCGAGCCGCTCGCCGTGTACTCGCAGAAGATCAAGGACCTGGACGGCCTCAAGAAGGGCGCCACCGTCGCCCTGCCGAATGACACCACCAACGAGGCGCGCGCCCTCCAGCTCCTCGACAAGAACGGCCTGATCACCCTCAAGGACGGCGCCGGCGAGAGCGCCACCCCGAAGGACATCGCCAAGAACCCCAAGAACATCCAGTTCAAGGAGCTCGAGGCGGCCCAGGTCCCGCGCTCGCTCGGCGATGTCGACGCCGCGGTCATCAACGGCAACTACGCCGTCGAGTCCAAGCTCAGCCCGGCCGAGGACGCCCTCGTGCAGGAGGCGGCCAAGGGCAACCCGTACAACAATCTCCTCGCCGTCAAGAAGGGCAACGAGAACGACCCCCGCGTGAAGAAGCTCGCGAAGCTGCTGAACTCGCCCGAGGTCAAGAAGTACATCGAGGACGAGTTCGACGGCGCCGTCATCCCGGCGTTCTGAAGCGGGACTTGAGTCCCGGGGCCGCCGGGCGCGCCCCGCGACCCGCTCGCAACGAGCCGTCTACCACAGGGTCCGCACCGCTCAAGGTGCGGACCCTGTGGTGCAGTTATGCGCGTGCATGCTGCATGCTGGGCACTTCAGCAGCCTGTAGCGACGGAGCGGCGCGATGACGACCACCTTCCCGGACATCTCCATCAGCACCGATCGGCTGGTGCTGCGACCGTTCGAGGACGTGGACATCGACGCCTGCACCGAGATGATGAACGACGAGCTGATCACGTCCTGGACCACGGTGCCGCAGCCCTACACACGGGACGACGCCCAGGAGTGGATCACCCGTCAGGCGCCCGCCGAGCGCTCCCGGGGCCGCGGAATCGTCTTTGCCGTCACCGAGTTCCTCACCCAGCGCCTCGTCGGCGTCGTGCGCCTCAGCCACACCGACTGGCGGGTGCGGTCCGCCGAACTCTCCTACCTGATCGCCCCCTGGGCGCGCGGCGAGGGGTACGCGAGCGAGGCCGCCCTCGCCACCGTGCAGTGGCTCTTCGACGACCAGCGCTTCGAGCGCGTCGAACTGCGCACCGCCGCCGACAACACCGCGGCCCAGCAGGTCGCCCAGAAGATCGGCTGCATCAGCGAGGGAGTCCTCAGGGGCGCCTGGATAGCGCGGGCCAGGGACGGCGGCGGTGAGTGGAGCGAGTTCCGTACGGACCTCATCGTCTGGAGCCTGCTGCCCGAAGACCTCGACGGCGTCAGCGAGCAGTTCGCGGAAGCCTCCGGATACACGTCCTTCCCGGAATGGAACTGACCCGCTGTCCGGAGGCGAACCGTTCCGACTGCCCGGAGGGGCCCCGTTCCGACTGCCCCGAGGGGACCGATCCGACGCCGGCCCTGACACGATCCGTGGCCCTGGCAGGTAGGCTCCCCGGGTCGGCTGTGCGGCAGCCCCACGACCACCTGCGAGAACCCCCAGGAGACTGACGACCATGGCCGACCGGGTGACGGTGATCGGCTGGGACGGACCGCCGCTGACCGAGGCGGCACGCGCGGCGCTCGGCGCCGCCACCCTCGTCGCCGGAGCCGCACACCACCTGGATCTGCCCGAAGTCCCCGCACACGCCGAGCGCGTACGGCTCGGCAGCGTCGGGCTCGCCGCCCGCAGGATCGCCGCCCACCGCGGCACCGCCGTGGTCATCGCCGACGGCGACCCCGGCTTCTTCGGCGTCGTCCGCACCCTGCGGGCCCCCGAGCACGGTCTCGAGGTCGAGGTCGTACCCGCCGTGTCCTCCGTCGCCCAGGCCTTCGCCCGGGCCGGAATGCCGTGGGACGACGCGCAGGTCGTGTCCGCCCACCGCCGCACTCTGCGCCGCGCGGTCAACGTCTGCCGCGCCCACACCAAGGTCGCCGTCCTCACCTCACCGGGCGCCGGACCCGCCGAACTCGCCCTGCTGCTCGCCGGTGTGCACCGCACCTTCGTGGTCTGCGAAGAACTCGGCACCGAACGCGAGCAGGTCACGGTCATCACCTCCGACAGCGCCGCCGACCACACCTGGCGCGACCCCAACGTGGTCATCGTCATCGGTGGCCCGGTGGCCGCCGAGACCGGCTGGATCGCCGGCCGCGACCCCGGAGCCAAGCCGCGCGGCTGGGCGCTGCCCGCCGAGGCCTACGGCGGCGGCACCGGCGAGGGCGAGAACGAACGGCTCCGAGCCGCCCAACTGGCCCGCCTCGGCCCCCGCGTCGGCGACCTCGTCTGGGACATCGGCTGCGGCGTCGGCGCATTCGCCGTGGAGGCCGCCCGCTTCGGGGCCGCGGTGATCGCGGTCGACCGGGACGCCGACACCTGCGGCCGCACCACCGCGTCCGCCCGCCGTTTCGGCGTGCAGCTCCAGGTCGTGCACGGCAGCGCCCCGCATGTGCTCGAGGACCTGCCGGAACCCGACGTCGTACGGGTCGGCGGCGGCGGTGCACCGGTCGTCGCGGCCGTGGCCGACCGGCGCCCCGAGCGGATCGTGACGCATGCCGCCACCCGCGACGAGGCCGAGCTGATCGGCCGCGACCTCGGCGAGCACGGGTACGTCGTCGAGTGCGCCCTGCTGCAGTCCGTGGAACTGGACACCCGCGTCTGGACCGAGCGAGAGCGCTCGATCGCCTTCCTGATCTCCGCCCAACTGGACCGGCCCGCCTCCTGATCGGGCCGCGCCGCGCTCCGCCACCGCCGCGGTCCGCGCCGGATGAGGGCCCCTCGTGCGGGTGGGCCGTCGCCCCGTGACCTTGCTCGCCGGGCGCGCGCGGTAGGCTGGCCGATCGTTGTACTACTCCCGGGCGTTCGTCGTTTCGTACGTCAATGACCCGGAAAGTGCGCCCGATTTGGGGTGACTGTGGTACGGCAGCGGCCGGGGGACGCGCGACGTGGCGCAGCCCACAACGGGGTCGTGACGGATCTTCCGTTGTGATGCTGGTGCGGCCACAACAATGGCCTTGGCGTTCGGGCGTTCTGGCGCTTTGTCGTCATGGCGCTTCGGCGTCTTGGAGACGGGATGTTCGTGCCGCACGGCGCGCACGCTCGTTCTTGTCCATGGGTGGCCGCCGAGCCGCCCCGGGCGAGTCGGCCGAGAGTGGAGCACGACCAATGGGCGAGGGGTACGCATGACCGACACCGGCCAGGTCCCGGGCGAGGGACTGCCTCAGGACGCGGGCACGGTGGAGCAGCCGGGCACGGACATCCCGGGTGCGTACACCATGCGGGACGTTCCCGGTACGGGCGGCGCTCCGGCGGGCGAGGACGACGATCTGTTTCTGATGCCGGGCGCGCAGGGGGCGTGGGCCGAGACGCACCTGGCGGATCCGCAGGCGGCGGCCGCTGTTCCCGGGCCCGGGGCGCCGGTGGCCGGTGCGCACGAGGAGTCGGGGCGCGACAGCGGATCCCTCGACCTGGGCGCGGTGCGATCCGGCGGCGGAGACGCGGGGGCCCTTGGGCATCCCGGTGCGGCGTCCGGGCAGTACGACGTGGTGGGTGCGGGTGTGCACGGTTCGGGGAGTGCCCGGGGCGGCGTGCCCGCCGCGCCGGAGCCTTCGGCGGTGGGGCAGGACGGACAACGGCAGGCTCAGGGCGCGCCCGTGCGGCGGCCGTTGCACATGGGTCCGCCCGTTCCCGGTTCCACGGGCGCGGGGAGCCCGGTGCGTTCGCTGGCCGATCGGGGGCCTGCGGCGGCGCCGTCGGTGGCTTCTTCTTCGGCGCAGGCTGTGGCGGTGCCGGGTGCCGGGCAGGGGCCCGTGGGTGTCGGAGCCGGCGCTGGTGGCGTCGGCGGGCCGGTGGTGACGGGCGGACCGGTGCCTGGTGTCGCGGGCGGTGGCGTCCCGGCCGGTGATGGGTCGGCCGGTGATGCGTGGGCCGGTGACGCACCGGCCGTACCCGGTGCGGACGCGACGGCCGGTGGGCCGGAGTATCTGGACGTACCGCCGCACGAGGCGCCGATGCCCGGGCCGCAGTTGGGGACGATTCCGCCCCTGGGTGCCGCTCCCTGGGCGCCCGTGCAGAACTATCCGGTGATGTCTCCCGAGCATGCGGTCATGCCTTCCGGCGGTCCGGTGACTGCTCCCGCAGAAACGGTCGTCCCTGAGCAGAACGCTCCGCAGGATGCCGCCGAGATGGCCGCGGTGTCGCCGGGGCCGAGCGGCGTCGCGCCGTCGCGAGGCGTTTCCCTGCAGCGTGGCCGGGTGGCGGACCAGGCGGGTCCGTCCATGGAGGCGGCCGGGGGCGCGGGCTCCGAGCCGGGCGGCGCCGAGGATGCGGCGGGCCGGCAGGCGCTCGCCGCGGATGCCGCGCTGTCGGCCGTGCAGCGTGTGGTGCAGACCGGAGCGGCCGGCCCAGTCGCCCCGGGGCCTGCGGACGGTCAGGGCGGCTCCGAGGGCGCCGGACACGAGCGCACGCAGGGCGATGCGGTCGGCCAGGGCGACCCGGCAGCGAACGGGCCAGGTGCCCGGCCGCAGACGCCGAGCGGTGCCTCGGCGGCCGCGGAGGGCACGCAGTCCGCACCGGACGCGGTCCACGAGACCGCCGTGCGAGAGCCGGCGCAGGTCGCTCCGGCGCAGGCCGCTCCGGCGCAGGCCGGACCGGTGACGGCCGCCGCTCACGGGGCGGCAGGCATGAGTGACGCGCGGCAGACTGCCGCCGATGTGGCCCAGCAGCCCGGCGGGGCACCGCAAGGCCAGGTGGATGCCGGCGGTGCGGGGGACGCGGTGAGCGCCGGGCAGCCGGCCGCCGGCGCGCAGCAGAACGACACCGGTGTGGCGCGGAACGGTGGCGTCGCACAAACGGTCGCCGACCCGGCGGCCGGGGGCCAGGCGACCTCGATCGCGTCGGCGATCGAAGGGCAGGGGGCAACCGGTGGGCAGGGGACAACCGGTGGGCAGCCGCCGGCCGCCCGGCCCGCTTCGGCAGGGGCGCCCGCCACGGTGCGGGTCGGGGCGGCGGACGAGCAGCACATCCCTACCTCGTCCGAGACCCCGGCCACGGTTTCCGCGCAGCAGTCGGCGCCGGCCGGCCCCGAAGCCGTAGGCGCACAACTGCCCGAGACCGAGGGGCAGCCCGACCGGCTTCCGACCACCGACCAGGAGCAGCGGATCGCCGATCCCGCCCAGGCGCTCACGCCGACTCCGGCGCCGAAGGCCGGCACCGGGCGCCGTCGCCGGATCGTGCAGCCGCAGCCGGCGGTACGTTCTCAGGCCCCGCAGCCGCACGGACCAGCGGCCGGCGGGGCTCACCACCACCCGCACGGTGTCGTATCGCCTACGGATGCGGGCCCGCCCACCGAGGCCGCGTCGCCCGCGACCGGTGCCGCTCAGGCCGGTGCTGCGCAGAACGGTGCTTCCACGGGGGCGACAACCCGGCCCGATTCCGTCCAGCCTCAGCCGACCTCAGCCGACCCGCGACAGGCAGCCTCGGCGCCGGACACCGATCCGGGCAGCGCTGCGGCCGACACCACGACGCCGTCGGCCGCCCCGATCGACCAGGGTGGCGTCACGGCCACCGAGGCAACCGGGCCGAACGGGCCCGTGCCGGGGGATGGGGCGGCGCGTCCAGGCGTGAGCACCCCGGCCGATGCGTCGCCGCTCACGGGCGAGGCTGCTCGGCCCGGCGGGCCGGACTCGCTCGACGAGACGTCACTCACCGGTGACACCGCCCCGGTCGGCGGGTCGCCGTCCCGTCCCGGAGATGCGGCCCCGACCGGCGAGATCACGGCGACCGCAGAGGGCATGGCGCCCGCAGAGGTCATGGCGACCGGCGAGGCCGCATCGTCCGGCGAGGCCGCATCGTCCGGCGAGGCCGCATCGTCCGGCGAGGCTCCTCGGCCCGGCGGGCCCGTTCCGATCGGCGAGGCACCGCTTGCTGGTGGGGCTGCCCCGGTCGGTGAGGCGTCCCAGCCCGGCGAGGGCGTCGAGTCGGGTGCAGTATCACGGCCCGGCCAACCGGCTCCGTCCGAGGGGTCGCCCGTTCCGGGCAACTCGTACCCGCCTGCGGGGACCGTGCCGGCCGGCGGCGCCACGACTCCGGGTGTTACCACCGCGGCCGGCGAGCCGCTGCCTCCTGGCGAGACCGCTCCGGTCGACGGGGCGTCGCTCCCTGGTACTGCCGACTCGGTGGCCGCACAGCCCGGTGAGGCGCCGCCCGAGGATGGGCTTGCTCCGACCGGTGGAGCCGGAAGTTCCGGAGGACCGGCTCCGGTTGGTGAGCCGTTGCTTCCCGGCGAGCTCGCGACCGGCGAGGCGGCCCGGACCGGTGACGGTGCTACGCCTGGTGACGGGCCGTCGGCCGCTGGGGTGGCCGCATCCGGCGGGTCGGCTGCGCCCGGCGAGGCGCCGTTCGTGGGTGATTCTGCGTCGGCCGGCGTGGTCGCAGGGTCCGACGGGCTGGTTCCGGCCGGTGGGGTGTTGCTTGCCGGCGAGGCCGTAACGGGTGAGGGCTCGCGGACTGGTGAGGCGCCGCTCGCGGGTGATTCTGCGTCGGCCGGCGGCGCCGCGCCTTCCGGCGGGCAGTCTGATGGGGCGCCGCTCACCGACGGCGCCCCCGCGGAGGCCCCCAGCCAGGGTGCTGCGGCCGACGAGGCATCGCACGCCGGAGCGGCTGAATCGGCCGACGAGGCCGCACGACGCGGCGGGCCGAACAAGGCCGACGAGGCCGAACTCTTCGACGAGGCGGCACAGACCGGCGAGGCCGAGCGGTCCGGCGGACCGGTTCCGGTGGATGGGGCGTCGCCGACGAGCGAGGCCGCGACGGGCGGCGAGGACTCCCGGTCCGGCGAGGTGACTGCCTCCGGAGAGGCGCCGTCCGCGACCGATCCTGCGTCGGTCGGTGCGGTCGCGCCGACCGACGGATCGGTTCCGGTTGACGGCGCGGCGCAGCTTCCTCGTGGCGTCGGCGCCGCGGAGGCTACCCAGCCGGCCGAGGGCGCCGCTCCCGGCGAAGCCCTGCCGGCGGATGGCGTTGTCGCGCCCGGCGGGCCGGTTGCGACTGGTCAGGCCCCGCTTCCCGGCGCCGCCGCGCACGCCACTCACGTACCGCCTCCTGGCGAGGCATCCCGGCCCGCGCCGGCAGTGGCCGTACCCGACGACGGGCCGAGCCCCGTCCAGGCCACGTCCTCCGACGACGCACCCCACCCCCACGCGGCCGCGCCCGCCGCCGCGGCGCAGGGCGCACCCGCTCCCCAGGACGGAACATCGACCTCCCGCGGCCCCGCCCCGACGCCTCAAGACCCGCTGCCCATGGGCGAGTTCGCCGAGACCGACGGCCAGGTGCCGACCGACCCACACCTGGCACCCGCCCCGCCCGGTGCCCCACAGGAGGCACCGAGCCCCCGCCCCGCGGACGTACGGACCGAAACCCCGGCCGCACACGCGCCCGGGGCCCAGAGCCCGACCCCCGCACCCGCGGCCGCCCCCGCCCCAGTCCCGGACCGCCCCGCCACCTTCGGCGACGAGATCTCCGCGCAGTCGGTGCCCTTCGTCGTACCGCCCATCGAACTGCACGAGGAACCCGAGGCCGCCGTGCCCGCCCCGCGCGAGGGTGATCAGGGCGCGGCGGCCGGCAACCGAGCGACGCTGCCGAACGATTCGGCCGACGGCCCGCGAGCCGACGGGTCGCCCCCTCAGAACCCGAAGGCCGGAGAGCACGTGAACACCCCCCAGACACACGCCCCGCAGCACCCCTCCGCCGCCGCCGAGCCCGGCCGGCCGACGGGCGAGCACTCCGTGCCGCAGCCGGCCCCCGCCCAGGCAGGCGCCCCCGCCCCGGGCTACGACGAGGCCGAACGCGCCGCCGTGCAGCGCGTCATGCGCGAACGCCGCGACATCCGCAACGGCTTCCGCAGCGACCCCATCCCGCACGAGGTGCTCCTGCGCGTCCTCGAAGCAGCGCACACCGCGCCCTCCGTCGGCCACTCGCAGCCCTGGGACTTCGTCGTGATCCGGTCCGCCGAGACCCGGCGCACCATGCACGAACTCGCCATGCGTCAGCGGGACGCCTACGCCAAGTCCCTGCCCAAGGGCCGCGCCAAGCAGTTCAAGGAACTCAAGATCGAGGCCATCCTCGACACCCCCGTCAACATCGTCGTCACCGCCGACCCCACCCGCGGCGGCCGGCACACCCTCGGCCGCCACACCCAGCCGCAGATGGCGCCGTACTCCTCGGCCCTCGCCGTGGAGAACCTCTGGCTCGCCGCCCGCGCGGAGGGCCTCGGCGTCGGCTGGGTCAGCTTCTTCGACGAGCGTGAGATGGTGCGCACGCTCGGCCTGCCCGAGCACCTCGACGTGGTCGCGTACCTCTGCGTCGGCTACGTCGAGGAGTTCCCCGAGGAGCCCGAACTCCTCTCCGCCGGCTGGTCGAAGCGCCGCCCGCTGTCCTGGGTGGTGCACGAGGAGACGTACGGCAGGCGTGCGCTGCCCGGCGAGGAGCCGCACGACCTGCTCGCCGAGACCATCGGCAACATCCGCCCGCTGGACGCGAAGGCGCTCGGCGAGGCATGGGAGCGCCAGAAGCGGATGACCAAGCCGGCCGGTGCCCTCGGCATGCTGGAGATCATCTCCGCGCAGCTCAGCGGCCTGTCCCGGATGTGCCCGCCCCCGGTGCCCGAGCCCGCGGCCGTGGCGATCTTCGCGGGGGACCACGGTGTGCACGCCCAGGGCGTGACCGCCTGGCCCCAGGAGGTGACCGGCCAGATGGTGGCCAACTTCCTCGGCGGCGGCGCGGTCTGCAACGCCTTCGCCCACCAGGTCGGAGCCGAGGTCTGTGTCGTCGACGTCGGCGTGGCGGAGGAACTCCCGGCCACACCGGGCCTGTTGCCGCGCAAGATCCGGGCCGGTACGAACGACATGACCACCGGTCCCGCGCTCACCCGCGAAGAGGTGAAGGCCGCGATCGAGGTGGGCATCGACACCGCCCGCGACCTGGTGGCGGCCGGCAACAAGGCCCTGCTCACCGGCGAGATGGGCATCGCCAACACCACCGCGTCGGCGGCCCTCATCTCGGTGTACACCGGCACCGACCCGGCCGAGGTCACCGGCCGCGGCACGGGCATCAACGACGAGATGCACGCCCGCAAGGTCGATGTCGTACGCCGTGCTCTCGACCTGCACAAGCCGGACCCGGCCGACCCCGTCGGCGTGCTGGCCGCGGTGGGCGGGCTCGAGCACGCCGCGATGGTGGGCCTGCTGCTGGGCGGCGCCTCGCTGCGTACGCCGGTGATCCTGGACGGAGTCAGCGCCGGAGCCGCCGCACTGGTGGCCCGGGCGATCGCCCCCGAGGTGCTCGCCGCGTGCGTCGCCGGCCATCGCAGCGCCGAACCGGGCCATGTCGCCGCACTGACCAAGCTCGGCCTGCGTCCGCTGGTCGACCTGGACCTGCGCCTCGGCGAGGGCACCGGCGCGCTTCTCGCACTGCCGATCGTGCAGAGCGCCGCGCGCGTGATGCACGAGGTCGCCACCTTCGACTCGGCCGGCGTCACCGAGAAGTAGCGCCGTCCCGTACGGCCGCCACCGCTCGGCGAGCGAGCGAAGCGTGACGGGGGAGCGACAGCAGATCACCCCTCCACGCGCGCGTGTGAGGGGTGAGAACCGTCCGTGGTCGTGCTCCACGCGCGCGTGGAGCACGACCACGCACGGACGCGTACCGGGTAAGACCTCGCCGCCCCCGCGCCGTATCGTGGACCCGCACCCCCACACCCCGTCACCGCACGTCAAGAGCCGCTCCACCGTCGCAGCGGCAGCAGCAGCCCAGCCGCACCGGGAGCCCCACCGCCATGGCAGCACACCCCGCCTACCCCGTAGGACTCCGTCTCGCCGGCCGCCGCGTCGTGGTCGTCGGAGGCGGACAGGTGGCCCAGCGCCGCCTGCCCGCCCTGCTCGCGGCCGGCGCCGACGTGGTCCTCGTATCACCGTCCGCGACCCCCTCGGTGGAGGCGATGGCGGACGCGGGCGAACTGACCTGGCACCGCAGGCGGTACGCCGACGGCGACCTGACCGACGCCTGGTACGCCCTGATCGCCACCGGCGACCCCGAGGCGAACGCCCGCGCGTCCGCGGAGGCCGAGGCCCACCGGGTCTGGTGCGTCCGCAGCGACAACGCGGACGTCGCCACCGCCCTGACCCCCGCCACCGGCCACACCTCCGGCGTCACCGTGGCCGTGCTCACCACCGAGCTCGCGGAGCGCGACCCGCGCCACACCGCGGCCGTACGGGACGCCGTGGTGGAGGGCCTGCGCGACGGCACCCTGGTGGCTCCGCAGCACCGCACGGCACCCGAAGGACCCAGGGTCGCGCTCGTCGGCGGGGGCCCGGGGGACCCCGACCTGATCACCGTCCGCGGCCGGCGCCTGCTCGCCGAGGCCGATGTGGTGATCGCCGACCGCCTCGGCCCCCGCGACCTGCTCGCCGAACTCCCGCCGCACGTCGAGGTGATCGACGCCGCGAAGATCCCGTACGGCCGCTTCATGGCCCAGGAGGCCATCAACAACGCCCTGATCGAACACGCCAAGGCCGGCCGGGCCGTCGTACGCCTCAAGGGCGGCGACCCCTTCGTCTTCGGACGCGGCATGGAGGAGGCCCAGGCACTCGCCGAGGCCGGCATCCCCTGCACCGTGGTGCCCGGCATCTCGAGCTCCATCAGCGTGCCGAGCGCCGCCGGCATCCCGGTCACCCACCGCGGGGTGGCACACGAATTCACCGTGGTCAGCGGACATGTGGCACCGGACGACGAGCGCTCCCTGGTCGACTGGCCCGCGCTCGCCCGGCTGCGCGGCACACTCGTCGTCCTGATGGGCGTCGACAAGATCGGCGCGATCGCCGCGGCCCTGGTCGCGGGCGGGCGCGCCCCGAGCACACCGGTGGCCCTCGTCCAGGAGGGCACGACGGCCGCCCAGCGCCGGGTGGACGCCACCCTCGAAACCGTCGCCGAGACCGTCGTACGCGAAGAGGTCAGGCCGCCGGCCGTCATCGTGATCGGCGACGTCGTGGAGGTGGGCCCGGGCGCGCACGGCGATCCGCACGGAGATCCGCACGGTGATCGGTAACCGCAGGTAACCAAATCGCGCGCACCCCGTTGGCACCCTTCGCACGACAAGGCAGTATCACCCCTGTGTCCGACCTCATCACTGTCGAAGACCCCGACGACCCCCGGCTCGGCGACTACACCAACCTGACCGACGTCGAGCTGCGCCGCAGGCGCGAGCCGGCCGAGGGACTGTTCATCGCCGAGGGCGAGAAGGTGATCCGGCGCGCGAAGGACGCCGGCTACGAGATGCGCTCCATGCTGCTCTCGGCCAAGTGGATCGATGTGATGCGCGACGTCATCGACGAACTCCCGGCCCCCGTCTACGCCGTGAGCCCCGAGCTCGCCGAACGTGTCACCGGCTACCACGTGCACCGCGGCGCCCTCGCCTCGATGCAGCGCAGGCCGCTGCCCGGCCCCGCCGAACTCCTCGGTCTGCCCGGCGAGGACACCGCTGCACCCGCCGGCCCGGCCGCCGCGCCCCGCATCCGCCGGGTCGCCGTCTTCGAGGACATCGTCGACCACGCCAACCTCGGCGCCGCCTTCCGCAACGCCGCGGCCCTCGGAGTCGACGCCGTACTCCTCACACCGCGCTGCGCTGACCCTCTCTACCGGCGGGCGGTGAAGGTCTCCATGGGTGCCGTCTTCCAAGTCCCCTGGACCAGGCTCGAGTTGTGGCCGAAGGACGCCGAGCTGCTGCGACGCGCCGGCTTCACCTCGGCGGCGCTCTGCCTGAGCGAACAGGCCATCAGCCTCGACGAGCTCGCCGCACGGAACCCGGAGAAACTGGCACTGATCTTCGGCACCGAGGGCGACGGCCTGACCCAGGACGCCCTGATGGCCGCCGACGAACACGTCCGCATCCCGATGCACTCCGGCGTCGACTCCCTGAACGTCGCCGCCGCCTCCGCAGTGGCCTTCTACGCGACCCGCTTCAGGACCGAGCGCACGGCCTGACGAGGGCCGGAGCCCCGGTCGGGTCCGGTCCCGAACTCCTGGGCGCCTGCACGGTTGTCAGTACCGGGGCTTAACGTGACCGCATGGCAGTAGTCGCAGAGCTGATCACCTACCCCGTCAAGGGATGCGCCGGCACGCCGCTGCAGCATGCCCGCCTCACCACCGCAGGTCTCGAGCACGACCGCAGCTTCATGGTCGTCGACGGGCAGGGCGTCTACCGCAGCCAGCGCGGCCACCCACGGCTCGCGGTGATCCGGCCCGAGCCGAGCCCCGACGGGACCAGCCTGACGCTGAGCGCACCTGACATCGAGCCCCTCACCATCGACATCGACCTCGAATCACCGCGCTGCGACGTGGAGTTGTTCGGCGAGCGGTACCGCGGCATCGCCCAGCACAAGGACGCGTCCGGCTGGCTCTCCGAGGTGCTCGGCGCCGAGAGCGGCCTCGTCCGCGTACCACCCGAGCACGACCGGGTGACCGACGGCCTCACCCCCGGCACCTGCGCCTGGGCCGACAGCGGCGCGGTCAACATGGTCTCCCGAGCCGCCCTGGACACCCTGAACGACCGCATCGTACGAGCAGGCCGCGCTCCCCTGCCGATGAGCCGTTTCCGGCCCAATGTCGTCCTGGACGACTGGGCGGCGCACCGCGAGGACGACGTCCGCCGGATCGAACTCGGCGACACCGAGCTGGCCTTCGCCAAACAGGTCGTACGCTGCGCCGTCACCCTCGTCGACCAGGAGTCGGGCACCAAGGCGGGCCCGGAGCCGCTGCGGAGCCTGGCCGGCTATCGGCGCTCGGCCGGGGGAGGGGTCGTCTTCAGCGCCAACTTCTCCGTGCTGCGCCCCGGCCGGGTGGCCGTCGGCGACGAACCGGCCGTCACCGCCTGGGACTTGACCGCGGCCACCGCCCCACCGACCTCGGCGCTCCGCGGCGAGCCGGCTCCGCCGAACCCTTGGGCGGGCCCCTGACAGCCCTGCGCGGCAGCAATACCGAGCGCCACCAGGAGGGTCACCACGACGAAGACCACCAGCCGCTGCCGCAGCAGCCGCGGATTGGCCGGCACCCGCCGTCCGGTCCCGGTGGTACGGGAGGCGGGGCGGCCGGCTCCACTGCGCGGCGCGGGACGGCGGCCCGGACGGGTCGTGTTCCGCTGCGCCGGCGGACGCTGCCCCACGCGCGCCCCCGAGGCTCGCTGCGCGCCGGTCGTACCGCTGCCCGATGCGCGCCGATGGGCCTGCGATTCGGTGCGCTCCTCGGCGGACCTGCCCACCGAAGGGCGGTCGCTCTCCCGCCGCGGTGCGGGAGCCCGGGTGTCGGTCAGGCCGTGCGCCTCGCGAGCGGCGATCTCCTTCAGCCGCAGGGACAGTTGAAGCGTGCTGGGCCGTTCCTCGGGGTCCTTGGCCAGACACGCGCTCAGCAGCGGCGCCAGAGCGTCCGGCACCCCCCGCAGCTGTGCGGTCTCGTGCACCACCCGGTAGAGCATGACCTCCGAACTGCCGTGCCCGAAGGGCGAGTCACCCATGGCCGCGTACGCCAGCGTCGCGCCCAGCGAGAACACATCGGTGGCCGGTGTGACGGCCGCACCGCGCACCTGCTCGGGCGCCAGAAACCCGGGAGAGCCGACCGCCGTGCCCACATGCGTCAGAGTCGAGGCGCCGGTCGCCCAGGCGATACCGAAGTCGATGATCCTCGGCCCCTTGGGGGACAGCAGGATGTTGGACGGCTTCAGGTCCCGGTGCACCACTCCGGCCTCGTGCACCGCGACCAGGCCCTCCGACAGCGCCGAGCCGACCGCGGCGACCTCGGCCGCGGACAGCGGGCCTTCCTCGGCGACCTTGTCGTGCAGCGAGGGGCCGGGGACGTACTGCGTGGCGAACCAGGGGCGTTCGGCCTCCAGATCCGCGGCGACCAGGCGCGCGGTACAGCCGCCCCGGATCCGCCGGGCCGCCGACACCTCACGGGCGAACCGGGAGCGGAACTCCTGATCCTCCGCCAGATCGGGCCGGATCACCTTGAGAGCGACCCGCTGCCCCCGGCGGTCGGAGCCCAGATACACGACGCCCATGCCGCCCGCACCGAGCCTGCGGTGCAGCCTGAACGAGCCGACGACACGCGGATCCTCGCGCCGGAGCCGCATCATCGCCATGCTGAATCCCTGTCGCCCTTGGTGCCCGGTTGTCCTTGCCGCCCTGACCGAATGACGAGCCACAGCTTACGTTTCCCCGGCCGGGAGCGTGCAGAGGCCGCGCCTTCGGCGACCGATTCACCGACCGATCGATTGTCAGTGCCCGGTGGGAGAATTGACCCATGGTCAGAAGAACCGGCGGGCAGGCCGGTCGTCGACCGCGACCGGAGCCCCAACACTCCGTCGCAGAAGGGGGATTGACTCCATGAAAGGTGACCGGGTGGAGATCGTCGTGGACGCGGGCGACACGACACGGACGTACGAGGTGGTGGCCGGCCGGGCGGGCCGCCGGGTGGAGACCGCAGTGCGCCGCGGCGTGGTCGAAGTGAGCGAAGTCACCCGCAGTGGATCGGTCGTACGCACAGCGCGATTCATGGCGAACAGGGTCCTGGCCCTGGTCGAACAACCGATACCGAGGGAGGACCCGGCGGAGGCGGCAGCGCGCCGACCCCTGGGGGAAGTCCCCGAGTCCTAGGTCCACGTCTCCACCCAGGGGAGTACATGACGGTGTGAGGGGTCATCCCGCAGGAGGCCCGGCATTAGGTACGAGGGCATGACGCCCGAAGGGCCCCGTCCGCCTAGATTTGTTGTCAAGCGGCGGGTGCAGCACTCGTCCCCCGAGGTCAGACACCCGCCGCTGCCAGACGACAGGAGAGGAACCATGGCCGACACCGCGACGCGGACCATGATCCGCACACGGGGACGCAAGGTGCAGGCGGCATTCGGAAGCCGCCAGTCCGGCACGCGTCACCCGCTGGTGGCCACGGCCATGGTGCTTCCCCTGGCGGCCCTGCTCGTGGTCGTCTTCGGCGGCTGGGAAGCAGTGGTCACACAAGCGTCGTCCGTGGGCGTGATGCTGGGGCGCTGAGCGGCGCCTCAGGCCCGGAAGAGCGGTCCGGGCGGGGACATCCGGCCAGTGAGCCCCGTGGGGACGGGGGTGCGGCGGACGGCACAAATGCTCGCGCAGCTGGGGAGCTGCGCGAGCATTTTTGTGTGCGCACACTCCCGGGCCGCCGTGCGGCCGGTCCCCGTAGGCTCGACGCGAAGTCCGGCCTACGGCGGGGGAGCGGTGACCAGTACCTTCCAGCGGAAGTTGACGGCCGTCGTCCGCGACCTGGTGCACCCGGCACGTGACACCTGCGCCTGCACGGTGCGCCGGGCCGTACTCGCCGACCGTGCCGACGGCACCGTCGTCCGCCACGGACCGGCGGTCGCCAAGGCGCACGCGTCCGACGGCGACCCGTCCCGGCTGGCCGTACGCATCGCAGTCGCCGCCCATCCCACGCTCGCCGGGGTGCTGCTTCCCCCACTGCCGGCCTCGCCCGCTCCACTCACCGCGGTCGACGGCCGCCCCGTGTCCTGCTGGCCCTACGGTTCCCCCGTCGATCCCGAGGCTCCCCACCAGGCCCCCTGGTCCGCCGCCGGCACGCTCCTCGCCCGCCTGCACCGCACCGACCCCGCCGGTCTCCCGGGCCCGCTGCCGCCGATGCGCGGCCCCGAGAAGGCGGCCGCGTCCCTCGACCGGATGCGCCGCACCGCCACCCGTCCGGCGGCCCGAGCCGTGGAAGAGGCCTGGCAGACTCTGCCCGCCTGGGCCCGTGCGGCAGCGCCGATGCCGGCCCCGGCCGCCCTCTGCCACGGCGACTGGCATCTCGGCCAGCTCGTACGGACCACGGACGACGCCCACGGCTGGCTGCTCATCGACGTCGACGACCTGGGCCTCGGCGTACCGGCTTGGGACCTCGCGCGCCCCGCCGCCTGGTACGCCTCGGACCTGCTGCCCGCGGAGGACTTCGCCCGCTTCCTGGACGCTTATCGAGCGGCCCGCGGCCCTGCCGTGCCACCGGCCGGCGACCCCTGGCCGGCACTCGACGTACCCGCACGCGCCCTCACGGTCCAGACCGCTGCCACGGCCGTCGCCAAGGCGGCCGCCGCGGGCCGTGCGCTGGATGAGGTGGAGCAGGCGATGGTCGACTCGTGTGTCCGAATGGCCGCTCTCCCACCGGAGTTGGACACCGCATTTCCCAAGTAGGGTTCCGGAGAAGGAAGCCGGACTCCGTACCGGTGAAGCTGTTCCGAGCGGCGAGGAGTTGAGCCCGAAATGCAGTGTCCGAAGTGCCGAGCACCGATGCAGACGTACAACCGCAACGGCGTCCAGATCGAGCAGTGCAGCGGCTGCCGGGGGATATTCCTGGACTACGGCGAACTCGAGGCGCTCACCCGGCTCGAATCGCAGTGGGCCCAGCAGGCTCCACCACCCGCCCCTCCCGCCCCGGCGGCCCCCGGCCACCAGGCCG
>NZ_QUAK01000068.1 GCF_003429565.1 Streptomyces triticagri | reverse complement strand
GCCGCGGCGGGGGCGCCGGATGTCGTGGCACCGTTCGCCGCCGGGTCACCGGTCGTCTCCGCGGCCGCGCCCGCCGTCCACGCCGCGTGGTACACGGACGAGCCCGCGCCGCGGACCGTCGCGTACACCTCGCCGAGCCGGGCCCGGGCGGTCGGCTCTGCGCCGTGCGTGGCGGCCGCCCGCTCCAGGGCCCGTCCCGCGGCACCGAACGCCTCCGCCGCGACCAGTACGGCCGCCGTCCGGCCGGTCTCCGCGAGTGCGGCGGCCACCTCGCCGGCGTCGTCGCTGCCGAGCAATTCGGCTGTGCAGTCACGTAGTTCGATACGTGCGAGGGGGCGGGTGGGGTCGAGCGACGGCTGGCGGCAGCGGGTCAGCGGGGCCCGCGGGTGGAGCCCTGGGTGTGACGCGCGCTCCTCGGGGGGCGCGTCCGCGGCGGGGGCTGTGATGGCGGTATCGGTGCCTGTCGCGGTGACGCCGTCATCGGTGCCTGTGGCGGTATCGGTGGCGGTATCGGTGGCGATATCGGTGGCGGTATCGGTGGCGGTATCGGTGGCGGTGCCCGCACGCACACCGTCGTCGGCGCCGGCATCGGCACCGCCGTGCGCCTCCGTGCGTACCAGGAACAGCAGCGTGCGGGAGCGGGCGAAGCCGCCGGTGTGGGCCGCGACCAGGAGGACGTCGGCGGTGTGGCCGTCGAGGACCTGATCGGCCTGCCCGTACAGGCGCCAGCCGCCGTCCGCCGCCCCGGGCGTGTCCTGCCACCTGGCCTGCACGCCGCCCGCACGGCCGCCGCCCGACCATGGCTCGTCGCCCGCATCGCCGATCAGGCCGAGCGCGGCGGCCAGGCCGGATCCCGGTACGGCGAGTGCGGCGGTCAGCTCGCCGGAGGCGATCCGCGGCAGCAGCGCGCTGCGCTGCGCGTCCGTACCGAGCCGGGCCACCAGCGGGGCGACGAGCCCGCCCGTGGCGAGCGCCGGAGACGGGACCAGGTGGCGTCCCAATTCCGCGTGTCTCGAGGCCAGTTGGGCGAGCGTGCCGCCTCGGCCGCCGTACGCCTGCGGCAGCGCACACCCCGGCAGTGCGAGCCGCCGCGCGAGGGCCGAGCGGACGGCGGGTCCGTACCCGTCGGGGGTGGAACCGGCGCCGTTCCGGCCGCCCGGATCCGCCGCCGCCCCACCACCCGGCGGGCCCGCTGCCGCGCCGTGCTCGGCGAGCAGTTCGCGCAGGGTGCGGCGGATCTCGTCCTGTTCCGCGGTCAGGGCTGCATCCATCGACGGGCTCCTCCCGGGTCCGAAGACCGGATCTGACGGGCCGTCATGCTAGGGCCGGGCCCCGGAGATGCCCACCCCTGCGCCGGACCGGATCGAGGGACCCGCACGGGCCCGATCAGCAGACCTCGCCGCGCCCCCGCGCCGTGGCCCGCAGCAGATCGCGCACCAGATCGAGGTCCACCCGCTCCGGCGTACGGAAACGCAGACAGCCCTTGCCCATGTCCTGCCCCGCGAGGCGTTCCGCCATCGCGTCGCGCACATCGGCGCGCAGGAGGTAGAGGGAGATGTACTGCTTCTGGCTGGCCCAGCTGATCTCGAGGGTGCCGTCACGCTCGTAGCCGGGCATGCCGTACGCCATCACCTCGGTGAAGTCCGGGCCCAGTTCGGTGCGGCAGAGGTCGCGCAGGCGGGTGAGCACGTCGCGCCTCGCCTCGGAGGCCTCGGCGAGGTAGTCGTCCACGTCCCGTGCGTCGCTCTGCACCATGCGCCGAGTCTACGAAGGGCTGTCGGGGCCCGCGATACCTGATGTACCGTCAGATCCATGGCCGATCACCCCGCTCCTGCCGGGCCTGGGCCCGACCCCGACATACCGTCCGCGCGCACCCCTTCCCCCACGCCCTACGTACGCGCCCCCGGCCGCCGCGTCGCGGTCGCCGGGATCGCGCTCTCCGACTGCGGCCGGGTCGATGACGCCACCCCGTACCAGTTGCACGCGCAGGCCGCCCGGCGGGCGCTCGCCGACTCGGGGCTCGACCGGTCCGTGATCGACGGCTTCGCCTCCGCGGGGCTCGGCACGCTCGCGCCGGTCGAGGTCGCCGAGTACCTGGGCCTGAAGCCCACCTGGGTCGACTCGACCTCGGTGGGCGGCTCCACCTGGGAGGTGATGGCGGCCCACGCGGCCGACGCGATCGCCGCAGGCCGCGCCAAGGCCGTACTCCTCGTCTACGGCTCCACCGCACGGGCCGACATCAAGGCCGGCCGCCGCACCTCGAACCTGTCCTTCGGCGCGCGCGGCCCCTTGCAGTTCGAGGTCCCGTACGGCCATACCCTGATCGCCAAGTACGCGATGGCCGCCCGCCGCCACCAGCACACCTACGGGACGACCCTGGAGCAGCTGGCCGAGGTCGCCGTGCAGGCGCGGGCCAATGCCGCGCACAATCCGGAGGCGATGTACCGGACGCCGATCACCGTCGACGAGGTGCTGTCCGGGCCGATGATCGCCGATCCGTTCACCAAGCTGCACTGCTGCATCCGCAGCGACGGCGGCGCCGCCGTCCTGCTGGTCTCCGAGGAACTCGTGGCGGACTGCGCGAAGGACCCCGTCTGGGTGCTCGGCAGCGGCGAGCACGTCTCGCACACCACCATGTCCGAGTGGGACGACTTCACCGTCTCGTCGGCCGCGGTCAGTGGCCGGCTCGCCTTCGAACGCGCGGGCGTGCGCCCCACGGAGATCGATCTCGCCGAGCTCTACGACGCCTTCACCTACATGACCCTGGTGACCCTCGAGGACCTCGGTCTCTGCACCAAGGGCGAGGGCGGGGCGTTCGTCGAGAAGGGCCGGCTGCTGCGCGACGGCGACCTCCCCGTGAACACCGACGGCGGCGGACTCTCCGCCCAACACCCGGGCATGCGCGGCCTGTTCCTCGTCGTGGAGGCCGTACGGCAGCTGCGCGGCGAGGCGGGCGACGGCCAGGTCACCAAGGCCGGCGGCCGGCTTCCCGAGCTCGCGGTCGCCTCCGGCACGGGCGGCTGGTTCTGCTCCTCGGGGACGCTGGTGCTGGGGCGCGGCTGAGCGCTCCCGCGCGCTCCCGGGGGCGCGTGCGCTCGAACACTCCGTACGAGTGAAGTCGTGGGCCGGTCGGAATGGTCGCGGTGCGCCGGGAGTTCTCCGGCACAGACGCCTCCCGTCGGCTCGCTGCGCGGCCGGGAGGCCCGGACAGCGGCCCGCCGTACCGAAGGAGACTCCCGTGGCCCTCAGCCGAGACGAACGCGAGCAGTTCCTCGCCGAACCGCACATCGCCGCGCTCGCGGTGGACGCCGGCGAGGGCCGCGCACCACTCGCGGTCCCCATCTGGTACCAGTACGAGCCGGGCGGTGACGTATGGATCCTGACCGGCGCGGACTCCCGCAAGGCCCGTCTCATCGCCGCCGCCGGCCGCTTCACGCTCATGGTCGAGCACCTGGAGCCGACGATCCGGTACGTGTCGGTGGAGGGCCCCGTCATCGGCACCGAGCCGGCGACGCGGGAGCTCCTCGAGGAGCTCTCGGCGCGGTACCTGCCGGCGGAGAAGGTGCAGGGATACGTCGACTTCGCCTGGCGGGAGCACGGCGAGCAGGTGGTGATCCGGCTGCGCCCGGAGCGCTGGGTGGCCTCGGATCTGGGACAGATCTGAGACACCGATCCGGCCGTCCCGGCCTATCGGCAGGACAGGCCTCCGACCTAGGCTCGGGAGCCTTCCGGTCGACGGCAGAGACGCGGGAGGCATGAGTACGGGGGAACGGGTACGGGGGAACGGTTCGGGGGGAACGATGAACGACGCGCGGAGCACCGCCGAGGGGACGCACGACAGGCGGGTCGGACGGCTGGTGACGGCCGCCCTGGCCGGACTCGTGGCCCTGCTGCTCGCCGTGACCGGCTGCACGAGCGGGGACGGGGGCCGGGCCGAGCTGCCCGACGGGGACAAGGCGCCACGGCCGATCTCGTACGCCGAGAAGGCCCTGTGGACGGGGCGTGACCTCGGTCTGAAGCGGACGGTCGGCGCGGTGCTGCGCGGGCGCACCGCGGTGGTCACCGGAGACACCGCCGCACACCGCAGCCGCCTCGCCGTCGCCGATGCCGAGACCGGCGAGCTGCGCTGGTACGCGGACGGCGGCGATCCGCTGCGCGGCGGCGACGGCGCGGTGGTGGCGGGCGAGTACGAGAGCTATCTGGCCCGCCAGTTCGGGGACGCGGACGGCCGTCCTGTGGTGCTCGACGGTGCGGACGACGGACCGGTGGTCCTGGTGCCGTACTCCGAGGAGCGGGAGAACGGCGAGGAGAAGGTCCGCGGCATCGCCGCCCTGTCCCTGAAGGACGGGAGGGTCGGCTGGAAGCGGCCCTTGCTCAGGCCGAAGGCGGGCGACGCGGGCGACGACGTGCGCGATCAGGTCCTCACTCTGCTCGACGCGGACGACGGCACCGTGCTCGTGGGCGTCGGGGCGGACAAGAAGACGGCCCTGCGGACCGTGGCCCTGCGCGCCTCCGACGGCAAGGTCCGCTGGGAGTACGACGGCGAGGGCTCGGCCTCCTGGGCGTACCGCCTGGCCGGGGACACGGTGCTCGGCTCGTCCGGGAACACCGAGGGTGTGCCCTGGGAGGAGGAGTCGAGGCAGAGCGCGGTACTGGCCCTCGACGCACATACCGGCAAGGCGAAGTGGGACCTGGGCGACCGGTACGACACCTCGCGCCTGGCGGCCGTGGTGCCGGGGCGTGCCGTGCTGGTCACCGAGGGCGGCAGCGGGAGCGGGCCCGAGGAGCTGTCCCGGGTGGTGACCGTCGACACCCGTACCGGACGTGAACTGCAGGAGCTGGACGGCAAGTTCCGCACCTGCAGGTCCGACGGCGCATCGCTGATCGGCTGCATCGACACCGGCGACGGCTCCCTCGCGACCCTGCGCGCGCCGGCTTCCGGCGACCGGAAGGGCGACGCGGCTTCCGCGAAGGGCAGGGGCGAGGCGGATTCCGCAGAGGGCAAGGGCAAGGCAGCGTTCAAGGCGGTCGAGGCGGAGCGCAAGCCGGTCGACGGCGGGGACGGCGCCTCGTACAGCCTGGACGCCGTGCACGGGGACCGGCTGTATGTGAGCGGGGGCAAGGGCATCCGGGAGGAGGGGTACCGGCACGCGGCGGCGGACCGCGCGGGGAACGTGCTGCGTGACGAACTCCCCGGCGAGGCCCTCGCGTTCTCGTCCCGGTACACGGCGTTTCTGACTCTTCCGGAGCGGCAGGACACGGTGAGCGACGCCCGCGATCTGGTGGTGCACCGGGCGGCGACGGGCGAGCAGCGGCCGCCCGAGCCCCGCAAGGAGCGCAGCCCCGAGGTGACGCCGGTCGAGCACGGCGACCGGCCGCTGTGGTCCACCGGCGCCGGGCGCAACGGAATGCCGCAGGACCTCCCGGAGGGCGCCCTGGACAGCGGGCTCGGCACTCTGCAGCGCGTGGACCTGGCCGGCGGCGTCGTGATCTACGCGGGCGAACTGCGCGAGGACGACGACGTGTTCCGCATCGTCGTGGCCGATCCGCGCACGGGCAAGGAGCGCTGGCACCGGGACACCGGCAAGGACCTGGGCGAAGGCCTCCGCCTCGGCGGGAATCTGTCGATCCGCTCGGCCGTCGTCGGCGGGGAACTCGTCGTCGAGTACGGCAAGGAGGACTCCGAGGAGGAGGGCATCGCGGGCCTCTCGCTGCGTGACGGCAAGCTGAAGTGGCGGATCCGGCTCTCCGACACGGAGCGGGAGACGGCCTCGCTCGAGGGTTCCTCGGGCAGCACCGTGATCACCACGGTGACCGGCCGTGCGGACGGCGGCGGCGCCGACCGCGTGCGCACCCTCGCCCACGACGCGAAGTCCGGGCGCAAGCTCTGGGAGGCCGACGGGCTCGGGGCCCGGGGCATCACCGGAGAGCTGGTCGTCGCCGACCGGGCGGCGGACGGCCGGAGCAAGGTGGGGTACGGAGGCAAGGACTCCGGGTCCGTTGTCGCGGTCGGCCTGCGCGACGGCCGGAAGAAGTGGTCGTACGAGGCGAAGGAGCAGGGGACGACGGGCGCGCGGACCCGGTCGGTCTCGGACCGCGCGGTCATCGTCGGCCTGGGTGCGGACGGCTCGGAGAGTTCCGTGGTACTCACCCCGGACAGCGGCCGCCGGCTCACCCGCACCCTGATACCGCTGCTCGCGTGCAACGGCGGTGAGGAAGTCCGCGGCAAGAGCGCCCTGGTGGTGTGCACGGCGGGCCGCACCGGCGGATTGACGGCGAATCGCTTCCCGGTGACCGTCGAGATCGCCGCAGACGGGCGCAAGGCGACACTGCGCACCCTCCCGCGGCTCGCCGCGCTCGACGGATACGGCGCCACCGGGCGGTGGCTGCTGGCCGCCACGGACCGGCGGGACGAGACGAAGTACTACGCGTACGACGCCCGCGGCCGGCGGGTGGGCAAGGCCCTGCCCGGGTGGCTGCAGGAGACGGACGGCACGTACGGGATCTTCACTCGCGGGGACATCGGTCTCGAGCCGATCGGCTCGGGATCCGCCTTCGAGATACGGGAGTTGCGCGGACGCGGGTGACGCAGGGCGGCACGTACATGCCTTGACGAGCGGACCGGCGCTCAAGATCCCGGATCTTCATCGTGCACGGATCGTTCGGTGTGCACGGTGGTACGGATCGGCGCCAGCTCGGCGGCGCGGATAACCGGCTACATCGCCAAGGGCACCGCGGTCCGCGGCTATCTGCGGTGTGTGAACGACGTGGGGCACGTCTGGTACGAGATCACCGGGAATGAGCTGGACGAAGACCCGCGCTTCGTCTTCTCGGGCAACTTGTAGTCCACCGGCGGGAGTCGAACCCCGGCGTGCGGTGGCACGGACGCCGGGGGCCTGCGCTGTGGACGGCTGCTCTGCGCCGTGGGTGGCCGCTCGCCGAAACGGCTACCGAGCGGGGCGCTCCGGTCCTACGCTCGGGAGGGCGGGCGTGCGGCCGATGCGCCCGCGGCACGGGGGCGAGGCAAGTGCGGGGGAAACTGCTCGACGGCCGGTACCGGCTGGCGGAAGCCATCGGTGCGGGCGGCATGGGCGAGGTGTGGCGAGCCAGGGACGAGGAATTGGGACGCGAGGTCGCGGTCAAGGTCTTCGCGCCGGCCGGAGACGTGACCGGACCCGAGCGCGAGGAGCTCCTCGCCCGCTTCCGGCGCGAGGCGAGAGCGGCCGCGGCCCTCAGCAGTCCGCACATCGTCACCGTCTTCGACCACGGCACGGGCCACGCGGTGGCGGACGACGCCCGAGGGACGGCCGGTCCCGACGAGACGGCCGGTCCCGACGAGGCGGTCGGTCCCGACGATCGCTCCGGGGCCGATATCCCGTACCTCGTCATGGAGTTGCTGCCCGGCCGTTCCTTCCAGGAGGTGCTGCGCGACGACGGGCGCATCCCGCTCGACACCGCCCTGGAGTGGACCGAGCAGGTCTGCACCGCCCTGCAGGTCGCACACACCGCGGGCGTCGTCCACCGCGACATCAAACCCGGGAACCTGATGCTCGGCCCCGACGGCCGCGTCCAGGTCCTCGACTTCGGCATCGCGACTTTTCTGGACGGCCTGGAGTCGGCGTCCCGGCTCACCCGCACGGGACAGACGCCGCTCGGCAGCGTCCTCTACATGGCCCCCGAGCAGTTCCGCATGGAGCGCGGCGACGGACGCATCGACCTCTACGCACTCGGCTGTGTCCTGTACGAACTCCTCATCGGGCGGCCTCCGTTCGTCGGCCCCTCCGCCGGCGTCATGTACAACCACCTCACGGACAAGCCTCTGCTCCCGAGCCGCGCCCGGCCCGAACTCCCGCCCGTGGTCGACCGGTTGATCCTCCAGCTGATGGCGAAGCTTCCTCAGGAACGCCCGGCGGACGCCGCGGAGGCCTTGCAGCGGGTGCGGGAGGCACGGGAGAGCGCCACCGCGACGGCCGCCGAGCCCCGTCCCGTACGACCGGACCCGGACCCGGCCGAGGAGCCCGATCCAGCGCCCGATCCGGATCCCGATCCCGCGCCACCGCCCCAGCCGGCGCCACCGCCCCAGCCCGCGCCACCGCCCGCGCCCCGTGCCGCACGTCCGACCCCGCCGTACCGCCCCGCCCGCACGGATCTGAGCACCGCCGAGCGCAAGCGGCGGCACAACGAGGTGCTGAACGCCTCGCCGGATCCGTACGGGGAGCGGGGCATCGACTCGCGGCGCGTCCAGCGCATCCGCAGCCATGACGAGTCGGTCCGGGGGCCCGATCCGTACGAGGAGCCGCAGCGTGCGGGACAGGGCAGTCGTCTCGGCGCCTCGATCCTCCTCATGTTCGTCGTATGCCTCATGTTCGCGCCGTCGATCTACAGCGACTGGGAGCGGGACAAGCGCGGCGACACCGGCAGTGAAGTGGACGACTCCGATACGGACCTCGACTGGGGCGACGAAGACGGAACCGACGACGAATACGGGGCGGACGACGAGGACGGGACGGACGACGAAGGCGCCGCAGGCCTGGGCGGGTCGGGCGGCCCGCCCACCATCGCCGTGATCACCAGCGCGCCCGACACCGGCAAGGCGGGGGAGACCAAGCAGTCGTTCCTGGCACGTGAGCTGCGCAAGGCGCTCCGTGACAAGGTCGAGGATCCGCCGAAGGTTGTCGAGAAGCGGGTCGAGCGCCCCCAGGACTTCGACGCGCTGTTGGACCCGGACGAGAGGATTCCGGGCTTGATCGCCGTGGTCGGCGAGACGTCGCCCGAGCTCGTCGAGCAGTCGTCCGTACCGGTGATCAGCACCTGCCACCAGTCCTCCGCGCCGGTCTCCGGCCTGTCTCCGCAGAGCCTCAACCTGCTGCCCACCGTGGAGGACCAGGCCATGCAACTCTCCGCGCACCTGAGTCGAGTGCTCGGCACCAAGAAGCTGCTCGTCCTGTCCGACTACGTGGAAGGCGACGGCTTGGCCGGGTCGCTGCTCGCGGAGTTCAAGGACTCGGCGCGCGGGGCCACCGGCAGCGCCGGCTACCTGGAGCAGACCAGGTCGGTCGCGGCGGCACGGGCCGTCCTCGAGAAGCGAAAGCCCGACACCGTGGTCATCGACGCCCCGGACGAGAAGGCCGGGTTCACCGCGAGCAGGCTGAGGGCGGCGGGTTTCGACGGCAAGATCATGATCAACGACCAGCCGGACGCGAAGAATCCGGCGGACCGCTGTTCGGCCGGCGGCAAGGAGACGAACGGGACGGCACCGGAGGGCACCTTCCGCTTCCGTTCCGTCTCGCGCTTCGTGACGGGCCAGTCGTGCTCGCCCGCCCACCCGGATTTCTGCCGGAAGGCGAAGGCGCTGCCGCACCGTCGAGGCGCGATCGACGAGTACCGCGCCGCGCGGCTCACCGCGCGCATCGTCGGCGCACTCGATCCGGACCGACCGGCCCGCGAGGCCGCCATCGAATTCACCACCGAGCTGGACCAGCACACCGTCGAGACCGTCAACGGCTCCTACGTGCCACGCGACTCCTACTCGACGGCGATGGTCCCGCTCTGGCTCGACCGGCTCGAGGGCGGCACCTGGAAGCAGGTGGGACAGCTGCCCACCGCGCCGTAGCGCGGCGCCCGCGAGCGCAGCGCCCGCGCCGGTGAGTGCGGTTGGATGACGTCATGGACCAGGGACAGCAGCACGCGCAGGACCCCCAGCCCCGCCAGACCGAATTCCGCCGGCTGCTGCGTGAACAGCGCGTGTGGGACATCGAGTTGCCCGGGTTCGACCCGGGTTCCGCGCCGGCGGATCCGCTCGCCCTCTTCCACGACTGGTTCGCCGAGGCCGTCGCCGCGAGGCAGACCGAACCGCACACCATGGCACTCGCCACGGCCGACGCGGCGGGCCACCCCGACGTCCGTACGGTGATGCTGCACGACGCGGACGAGCACGGCTGGCACTTCGCCACCCACGCCGGCAGCCGCAAGGGCCGCCAGCTCGCCGAACGCCCGGAGGCCGCCCTGCACTTCTACTGGCCCGCCCGCGGACGCCAGATCCGCCTCCGCGGCCGGGTCACGACCGCGCCTCCGGCCGCGGCACTCGCCGATCTGCACGCCCGGTCCACCGGCGCGCTGGCCGCCGCGCTCGTCGGCCACCAGAGCGAAGTACTGGATTCACCGGCCGAGTTGGCGCGGGCGTCGGAGGCCGCCTGGCAGTACGCGCGGAGCAATCCGGCCGCCGATGTGCCGACCTGGACGCTGTACGCGCTCGCCCCCGACGAGGTCGAGTTCTTCCAGGGCGACGCACGGCGCCGGCACATCCGCCTCACGTACGCACGTACCGCGGAAGGCGATTGGCAGCGCACACTGCTGTGGCCGTAGGGCTGCCAGTCGTTCAGCCCTACCTGGCTGCTGTGGCCGTAGAGCTGCAGGCCGTTCAGCCCTACCTGACCGCTGCGGCCCTAGAGCTGCCAGTCGTTCATCCCTCCCGGCGGCCGGCCGATGAGCGGCCCAGGAATGCCGCCGCGGCAAGCGCCGCCGCCGGGACCGCGGCGATGCCGATGAGGGCCGACTGGCCGTCGCGGGCGCGGTCGCAGTAGCGGGCGACCTCGTTCACCACGGCGGTGCGCAGGCGCAGGCGCTCCTCCGCGTCCGCGCCGTCGGTCGATCCGGGCAGTTCGCCCTCGACCACGTCGAAGCCGCGGTGCGGCGAGCTGCCGAGCTCGGCGGGCCCGGGCGTGCCGCCCCAGCTCACACCCACACCCCAGAGCAGCGGCTCGCACCTGGCCTCGAACCCGTAACTCCCGCTCTGTGCCTTGCCGAACTCGAAGTCCGGGCCTGCGCAGAAGGTCCACACCATCCACCCGAACAGGGCGGCCGAGACCAGGCCGCAGACGATTCGGGCCCGCTGCCCCACGGTCACGTCCCCTGTCCGCCGCCCGTGAAGGCGATCACCGCGAAGTCCCGGACGGGACGGTATCCGAGGCGCTGGTAGAGGCTGTTGGAGGTCGGGTTGGCGAGGTCGGTGAAGAGGAGCACCTCATCGGCGCCAGTGGCCCGCGCCATCCGGCTGACCTCGGCGGTGACCGCGCCCGCGTATCCGCGGCCGCGCAGTTCGCGCGGGGTGTAGACGGGCGCGATCCGCACCTGGCCGGCGGTCTCCCGGGTGCGGCCCGCCATCGCGAGCGGCTCCGGCACCCCGGAGGCGTCCGGCTCGCCCTCCCAGAGGGTGAGTCCGCCGTATGCGAGGCGCCGGTCGACCCACTCCCCCGGGTCGGCGCTGTCGCCGTGCCCCGCGCCCTGCACGAATTCGGTGTACCAGCGCATCAGAAGGCCCCGGTCCGCCCGGGTGGCGATCCGGGCCCGGCCCGGTGGTGCGGGCACCGGAGGACTGAGCACGCCGAGCCGGTAGAGGCGCTGGTGGAACTGGAGTTCCGAGCCGCAGCCGGACTGTTCGTACCAGGCGCCGGCGAAGGCCTCGGCCGTCGCGAACACGCCTGAGACGCCGTCGAGTTCCTCACCTTCGAGATGTCCGGCCAGCTCCGCGGCAGCGGCGGCGCTCACCGCGCTCAGCTGGAGCGGATGCGGCGGTGTCCACACGAACGCCCCGATGACATCCCCTGCGGCGTCCGTCCGGTCGCCGAACAGCGGCGCGCGCTGCCCATAGGCGTCGAGCCCGGCCGTCCGCAGCGTGTCCAGGACGCTCAGCAGTACGGTGTGCAGCGCCGGCTCGGCCGTCAGGAACTCCCCGGCCCGCCCGAGGAACACGTCCGGGTCCCCGGTGAAGTGCCACTGCTCCCCCTCCGGCGGCAGTTCCCCGCCCGGACCGCGCGCCTCGCGCTGCTTGTCGCCCCGCTCATCGCCCTGTTGCTCCGCCCCACCCGGCTGCTGTTCCGCGTACGAGTCCATGCTTCATGATCCCCGGCTTCGACGCCTGCCGCACGCGACTTCTCACTACCTCCCCCGGGCTCATCCCTCGGCTGGTACCTCGGGCCGGAACACGGGGATCGCGAAGTCCTCCTCCCGGCGGAAGCCGACGGTCAGCGGCATACCGACGGCGAGCGCGTCCGCGGGCGCCTCGACGAGCTCCGTCATCATCCGCGGCCCCTCCGCGAGGTCGACGACCGCGGCGACGTACGGGGTGCGGGTGCCGAAGGGCGGCAGGTCGTTGCGGTGGACCGTGGACCAGGTGTAGAGCGTGGCGCGGCCGGAGGCCGGCTCCCAGTCGACGTCGTCGCTCCAGCAGTGCGGGCAGAACTCGCGCGGGTAGTGGTGCGCGCGACCGCAGGCGCGGCAGCGGCGCAGCAGGAGACGGCCGTCGGCCGCGGCGTCCCAGTAGGCCCGGGTGAAGGCGTCGGGCTCGGGGAGGTCGTGGCGCGGGGTGGGGGTGGGTGCCGGCATCAGAAGAGTCCGATCGCGCTGTCGAGCGACCAGGTCTGCCAGGACATGCCGAGGAGGGCGACCAGGGAGATCAGCGCCATCATCGAGTTCTGTCCCTGCTCGGCCCAGTCGTGGATCATCAGGACGAGGTAGAGGAGGTTCAGGAGGAGGCCGCCGATCAGGGCGACCGGGGTCAGCAGGCCGAGCACCAGGCCCAGGCCCAGCGCGAGTTCGGCGTACACGACGATGTACGCCATGGCCTTGGGGCGGGGTTCGACGACGGCGCGGAAGCCGCGGGTGACGAACGGCCACCGGTGCTTGCCGGCCACGTCGGCGGCCCAGGCGATACCGGTGCCGCGCTCGAACCAGGCCTTGCGGTCCTTGTGGCGCCAGCTCTCCAGCCACCACAGGCCGAGCCCGATGCGCAGCACGGCCAGCCATTCCGCGCCGCTGAGCCAGATCGTCTGCATGCGGTGTCCCCTGTCCCCTCGTGCGTCGGTCCCCTCGTGCGTCCGCTCCTGCGTCCCCTCGTGGAGATCGCCGGTACGCGGGATCTGACGGTACGTCAGTTCAGATGCCGGGACCAGAGGGTCGACCGAGGGGGCCGGCACACGGAACCGCCGTGATCAATTCGCAATCGGTTTCCCCGTTGACCCGGCCACATCAACGCCGCTGGTCAGTACGCTCCCGAACATGAACGACGTACCGCAGCTCCACCAGGACCGCCCCGTGCACATCATCGGGGGCGGTCCGGGCGGCCTGGCGGCTGCCGCCGCGCTGCGGGCCCACGGGGTGCGCGCGGTGGTCCTGGAGAAGTCGGACTCCGTCGGCGCCTCCTGGCGCCGGCACTACGACCGCCTCCACCTGCACACCACCCGGGCGCGCTCGGCCCTGCCGGGTCTTGCCATGCCGCGTTCGTTCGGCCGCTGGGTCGCCCGGGACGATGTGGTGCGGTACCTGGAGAAGTACGCCGAGTACCACGAACTCGAAGTCGTCACGGGCGTCGAGGTCTCCCGGGTGGTACGTGCGGCGGACGGCGAGGGCTGGGTGCTGCACGCCACCGGCGGCCGTGAACTCACCGCGTCCGAGGTGGTGGTGGCCACCGGCTACAACCACACGCCCCGGATCCCGGACTGGCCGGGCCGCGACACGTACAAGGGCGAGCTGCTGCACGCGGGCGAGTACCGCAACCCCGCCCCGTACGCGGGCCGGGACGTCCTGGTCGTCGGCGTGGGCAACACCGGGGCCGAGATAGCCGTAGACCTGGTGGAGGGCGGCGCGGCGCGGGTACGGCTCGCGGTGCGCACCGCTCCGCACATCGTGCGCCGTTCCACGGCCGGCTGGCCCGCACAGCTGACCGGCATCCTGTGCCGGCGCCTCCCGGTCGGCCTGGTCGACCGGATCGCGCCGCGCGTCGCCCGGCTCAGCGTGCCCGACCTCGCCGAACACGGGCTGCCGCGGCCGGACACCGGCCTGTACACCCGGGTCAAGGAGGGGGCGATCCCGGTGCAGGACGTCGGCCTGATCGCGGCCGTGCAGTCCGGGAAGGTCGAACCGGTCGCCGCCGTCGAGGAGTTCGACGACGGCGCGGTGGTCCTCGCGGACGGGTCGCGGATCGAGCCCGACGTGGTGATCGCCGCGACCGGCTACGACCGCGCCCTGGAGGGCCTGCTCGGCGACCTCGATGTGCTCGACGCCCGCGGCCGCCCCGTCACACACGGCGCCCGCAGCCCGCACCAGGCCCCCGGCCTGTACTTCACGGGCTTCACCAACCCGATCAGCGGCATGCTCCGTGAGATGGCGATGGACGCCGAGAAAATCGCGAAGCACATCGCGCGGGGGACGTCACGGGCGGCGCGGGCGCAAGGCCGATGAACGGGTGAACCGGCGCTGCGGCCAGNCGGGCGGCGCGGGCGCAAGGCCGATGAACGGGTGAACCGGCGCTGCGGCCAGGTCCTGTCCGGCGGATCTTCGCGGGTCAGCTCGCGGCTCCCCCAGCCTCCGGCCGGGAGGTGCCCCCAGGTGCGTGCTCTGGGGGTCCCCCCCGGCCGAAGGCTGGGGGAGTGCGCCCGGATCGCCCTCGTACTGGACGCACTCGGGTGATTCGGGCGTGCGGCGAGTGGGGGTTCCCCCGGCCGGAGGCTGGGGGAACGTGCCAGGCGCCGCGAGCCCGCGAAGATCCGCCGGACAGGACCTGGGGCATGTCCGCAAAGTCCTGTGCGGACATGCTCCAGGAGCGTCTCCCCGAGGCCGACCCGCATCGCTCGCCCGTGTCGCGTTCCGGGAGCGTGCCCCGCGGGTACGGACTCTTCGAGATCGGTACCCCCGGTACCGATTCCCGTCGACCGCCGAGGTCCGCCCCGCCCTCGTCCGCCGTCCCGCCGACCGCAAGTCTTTGCTCGCCGACCTGTTCCTGACGGAGCGTCAGTTCAGTAATCTGACTAAGTGTCAGCTCTGCAGGCCGTTACCACAGGAGGCGGGCGTCAGCGATGCTTGGATCGACCCACGGCACCCTCACCACCGACCCCCGTCCGGCCCAGGTCGTGGCCTGCGGCGAGCGTTCCGCGCCCGCGGTGCACAGCACCGCGACGGCACCGGGCACCGGCGACGCACTGGATGTGAGCGGACGCCCGCTGCACGCCGATGTGCCCGACCTGGACCGCTTCTTCCGTCCCGAATCCGTCGCGGTCATCGGTGCGTCCGACGCCGAGGGCCGCCCCAACTCCGGTATCACCCGGCAGCTGATCGCCTGGGCCGAGCGGGTCGGCGCCCGGCTGCACCCCGTCCATCCGACGCGCGAGAGCGTCTACGGAATCCCCTGCTCCACCTCCGTCGCCGAACTGCCCGAGCAGGTGGACCTCGCCGTACTCCTGGTCGGTGACCCGCTGCCCGTGGTGCAGGAACTGGCCGAGGCCAAGGTCAAGTTCGCCGTCGCCTTCGCCTCCGGATTCGCCGAGACCGGGGAGGAGGGCGCGGTCGCCCAGACCCGGCTCGCCGCCGCCGTGGAGCGCTCCGGCATCCGGCTCCTCGGCCCCAACACCAACCTCAACGCCTTCGAGAAGTTCCGCGACGACCTCGAAGGACCGGCAATCGCCCTGATCACCCAATCCGGCCATCAGGGCCGCCCGGTCTTCACCCTGCAGGAGCTCGGCATCCGCCTCTCCCACTGGGCCCCGACGGGGAACGAGGCCGATCTGGAGACCGCCGACTTCCTCTCCTACTTCGCGGACCAGCCGGAGGTCGGCGCCATCGCCTGCTATGTGGAGGGGCTCAAGGACGGCCGCTCCTTCCTGCTCGCCGCCGACCACGCGGCACGGCGCGGCGTCCCTGTGGTGGCGGTGAAGGTGGGCCGTACCGAGACCGGCGCCCGCACCGCCGCCTCACACACCGGAAAGCTCACCGGCGCCGACACCGTGGTGGACGCGGCCATGCGGCAGTTCGGCGTGATCCGGGTCGACGGACTCGACGAACTCCAGGACACCGCGGCCCTGTTGGCCCGTGCGCGCAAGCCGCAGGCGGACGGTGTCGTGGTGTATTCGATCTCGGGCGGCACGGGCGCACACTTCGCGGACCTGGCCACCGAGGCCGGGCTTCACCTCCCCACGCTCTCCGCCGAGCGGCAGAGCGAGCTGCACCAGTGGATACCCGACTACCTGAACGTCGCGAACCCGGTCGACAACGGCGGGCACCCCGTGGGCGACTGGCGGGGCCGCCGCATCATCGACTCGATACTCGACGACCCCGAGGTGGGCGTCCTGATCTGCCCGATCACCGGCCCCTTCCCGCCGATGAGCGATCGGCTCGCGCAGGATCTGGTGGACGCGGCGGAGCGCACCGACAAGCTGGTCTGCGTCGTGTGGGGCTCGCCCCTCGGCACCGAGGAGGCCTATCGCACGACGCTGCTCGGCTCCTCCCGGGTCGCCACCTTCCGTACCTTCGCCAACTGCATCGGGGCCGTACGCGCCCATCTGGAACACCACCGCTTCACCCAGGGCTATGTCTCGCCCTTCGACGACGCACCCCGCGCCCTCTCCCCCTCCTTCCGCAAGGCCCAGTCGCTGATGCGGCCCGGCCGGCAGCTCAGCGAGCACGCGGGCAAGCAGCTGCTCCGCGCCTACGGCATCCGGGTGCCGCGTGAGCAGCTGGTGACCAGTGCCGCGGCCGCGGTGCGCGCGGCGGGTCTGGTCGGCTATCCGGTGGTCATGAAGGCCTCCGGCGCACACCTCGCGCACAAGACCGAACTCGGCCTGGTCAAGGTCGGATTGACCTCGGCCAGTCAGGTCCGCGACGCCTATCGCGAGCTCACCGACATCGCCCGCTACGAGGGTGTCGAGCTCGACGGCGTACTGGTCTGCCAGATGGTCGAGCGGGGTGTCGAGATGGTCGTCGGCGTCACCCCCGATCCGCTCTTCGGGCCGACCGTGACCGTGGGGCTCGGCGGTGTGCTCGTCGAGGTGCTGCGGGACGCGGCCGTGCGCGTGCCGCCCTTCGGCGAGGACCAGGCCAGGGCGATGCTGCGGGAGCTGCGCGGCCACTCCCTGCTGGGGGGCGTACGAGGCGCGCCGCCCGCCGATGTGGACGCACTCGTCGAGGTGATCCTGCGGGTGCAGCGGATGGCCCTCGAACTCGGCGACGACCTCGCCGAACTGGACATCAACCCGCTCATGGTGCTGCCGCGGGGACAGGGCGCGGTGGCGCTCGACGCGCTCGCCGTCTGTCACTGAGCGAGCCACCGAGTCCGCCGGCGAGGCGGCGGGGCGCGCCCCGGACCGCGCCCCGCCCCACCACCCGCGCCCACGCCCACTCCCGCGCAGTACGAAACGGAGCCACCCCACGATGCCGCCCACTCCCACACCCACGCCGCCGACTCCCTCCACCCCTGAACCGAATCCCCGCGCCACCGCTGACTCCGACGCCTCCTCATTGGTACTCCACGCCACTGACAACGGCGTCTCGTGGATCACCCTGAACCGCCCCGAGGCCATGAACGCCGTCACTCTCGACCAGCGCGCCCGCATCATCGACCTGCTCGCCGACGCCTCCGCGGACCCGGACGTACGAGCCGTGGTGATCACCGCTACGGGCAGGGGCTTCTGCGCGGGCGCGGACCTGAGGACCGGCGCGGCGACACCGGCCGGCGAGCAGGTGCCGGGCGATGTGGCGCGCACCGTCCGGCGCGGCGCGCAGCGCTTCATCGCCGCGGTGCAGGACTGCGAGAAGCCGGTGATCGCCGCCGTGAACGGCACCGCGGCGGGCATCGGCGCCCATCTGGCGTTCGCCTGCGATCTGGTGCTCGCGGCGGAGGGGGCCCGGTTCATCGAGGTGTTCGTGCGGCGTGGTCTGGTGCCGGACGGCGGCGGTGCGTATCTGCTGCCGCGGCTGATCGGGCCGCAGCGCGCCAAGGAGCTGATGTTCTTCGGCGACGCGCTGCCGGCCGCGGACGCGGAACGCCTCGGCCTGGTGAACCGGGTGGTCCCGGCTGCGGAGTTGGAGAAGACGGCCCGGGAGTGGGCGGAGCGGCTCGCACAGGGCCCGACCCGTGCCATCGCCCTCACCAAGGAGCTGGTCAACGCCTCGCTCGACACGGACCGCAGTACGGCGTTCGCGGCGGAGGCGGCGGCGCAGGAGATCAACATGACCACGGCGGACGCGCAGGAAGGCGTCGCGAGCTTCGTGGAACGCAGGGCGGCGGTGTACCGGGGCCGGTAGAAGCGCGGGGTGTTGCTTGCGGCGGGCGGACCGGCGCACCTGTCGAGCCCTTCCCATCTGACGCATCGTCAGGTTCAATCGTAGGCGTGATGGGACACGCAGGGATGGCGGCCACCGCCGTCCGTTACCTCAGGTCGGTAGGCGCCCCGACGACGGCGGAGCCGGTGACGGCCCTGCCCCGCCCGCGTCTGAGAGCGGTCGGGGACGACGAACGCTGCCCGGTCGACCCGGGCGAATTCCGTGCCGTACTGGGCCACTTCGCGAGCGGCGTCACCGTCGTCACGGCGGCCGCGCCGGACGGCCCCGCGGGCTTCGCCTGCCAGTCCTTCAGCTCTCTCTCGCTCGACCCCCCGCTGGTCGCCTTCATGGTGGCCCGTACGTCGACGACCTGGCCGCGCATCGCCGCCGCGGGAGCCTTCTGCGTGAACGTCCTGGGCGCCGAACAGGCCGACCTGTGCCGGTCGTTCGCCGTCAGCGGCGGCGACAAGTTCGCCGGCGTGCGCTTCGACAGGGCGCCCGCCTCCGGGGCCCCGCGACTGACCGGCACGCGCGCGTGGATCGACTGCGCGGTCCACGCCGTGCACACCGGCGGCGACCATCTGATCGTGGTCGGCCGCGTGGACGCACTCGGGGCGGCGGAGGACGGCGCCCCACTGCTCTTCCACCGGGGGCGGTTCGGGACGTTCACCTGAGGCGGGATGTTCCCCTGACGCGGGACGTTCCCCTCAGGCGGGACGTCCACCCGAGGCAGCGGCCTCACACCTCCGCCCTCCCCTTCCGGATCACCAGCGCCATCAGCGCCGCGGCCGCGCACAGGGCGCCCGAGGCGTACCAGACGACGTCGTAGGAGCCGAAGACGTCGCGGGCCATACCGCCGAGGAAGGCGACGAGGGCCGCGCCGACCTGGTGCGAGGCCAGGACCCAGCCGAAGACGATGGCGCTGTCCTCGCCGTAGTGCGCACGGCACAGGGCCATCGTGGGCGGCACGGTGGCGACCCAGTCGAGGCCGTAGAAGACGATGAAGAAGACCATCGGCGGGTGCACGCTCGGCGCGAGCAGCATCGGCAGGAAGAGCAGCGACAGGCCGCGCAGCGCGTAGTAGACGGCGAGCAGGCGCCGGGCGTCGAAGCGGTCCGTGAACCAGCCGGAGGCGATCGTGCCGAGCACATCGAAGACCCCGATCACGGCGAGCAGCGAGGCGGCGGCGGTGACCGGCATTCCGTGGTCGTGCGCTGCCGGTACGAAGTGGGTCTGGATCAGGCCGTTGGTGGACGCCCCGCAGATCGCGAACGTACCGGCGAGCAGCCAGAAGGGACCCGTACGGGCGGCGGAGAAAAGCACCCTCAACGCGCGCGTGGCGGCTCCCGGCACCGGCGGCGGCTTCGGCACGAACTCGGTGGCACCGTAGGGCGCGAGGCCGACGTCCGCCGGGTGGTCGCGGAGCAGCAGCCACACGAACGGCACCACCAGGAACGCGGACAGCGCGACCGTGACGGCGGCCGGACGCCAGTCGTGGTGCTCGACAAGCCAGGACAGCAGCGGCAGGAAGATCAGCTGGCCGGAGGCGCTCGCGGCGGTCAGGATGCCGGTGACCAGGCCGCGGCGCTCGGTGAACCAGCGGTTGGTGACGGTCGCGGCGAAGGCGAGGGCGAGCGATCCGGAGCCGAGCCCGACCAGCAGTCCCCAGTAGAGGATGAGCTGCCAGGCGGCCGTCATCCACACCGTGAGCAGCGATCCGACGGAGATCACGGTGAGCGCCGCGGCCACCACGCGCCGGATGCCGAAACGGTCCATCAGGGCCGCGGCGAAGGGCGCGGTGAGCCCGTAGAGCGCCAGATTCACCGAGACCGCGAAGCCGATGGTGCCGCGCGACCAGTCGAACTCCTGGTGCAGCGGATCGATGAGCAGACCCGGCAGCGAGCGGAACGCGGCCGCCCCGATGATCGTCACGAACGCGACGGCGGCGACGAACCAGGCGCGGTGGATGCGCGGCGTGCGGCGCCGTATCGGCGGGGGCGTGCCCTGGACGGTCGGTGCGGCGGTGCCCTCGGGTCCGGAAGTTGTCTGTGTCACGACAGGAAGCCTGCCGCCTGCGGCTTCGCCGCACGAGTGGCCCGACGGACATGGTTCGCTAGGATCGGGCCATGACACCACCTCGTGCGGCCAGGACCCATCGCGTGACCGTGCTCGCCCTGGACGGCTGTCTGCCCTTCGAGCTGGGCATCCCGCAGCGCATCTTCGGGCGTGCAAGGTCCGCCCAGGGCGAGCCGCTGTACACGATCACCACCTGTTCCGTACGGCCGCCGGGCCCGGTCCGCACGGACGCCGACTTCTCGGTCCTGGTGGAGAACGGCCCCGAGGAGCTGGCCCGCGCCGACACGGTCGTGGTCCCCGCCTCGTACGAACTCGGCCCGGTCTTCACCGACGGCAGATTGACCGACCCGCTGGAGTCGGCGCTCGCCCGTGTCCGTCCCGGCACCCGCATGGTCTCCATCTGCACCGGCGGCTACGTCCTCGCCGCGGCGGGCCTCCTGGACGGCCGGCCCGCGACCACGCACTGGGCGTCCGCCGAGCACTTCCAGCAGCTCTTCCCGTCCGTACGGGTCGACGCGGACGTGCTGTTCATCGACGACGGCGACGTGCTGACCTCCGCGGGCGTCGCGGCCGGTATCGACCTGTGCCTGCACATCGTGCGCCGCGACCACGGCTCTGGCATCGCCAACGACGTGGCCCGCCGCACGGTCGTACCACCGCACCGGGACGGCGGCCAGGCCCAGTACGTGGACCGCCCTGTGCCCGAGCCCCAGGTCGCGTCCACCGCCGCCGCCCGCGCCTGGGCGCTCGCCCGCCTGCAGGAGCCGCTCCAGCTGCGCGACCTGGCCGAGCGCCAGTCCATGTCGGTACGCACCTTCACCCGCCGCTTCCGCGAAGAGGTCGGCCTCTCCCCCGGCGCCTGGCTGACCCGTCAGCGCGTGGAGCGCGCCCGGCACCTGCTCGAGTCCACCGACCTGCCCATCGAGGCCGTGGCCCGCGACGCCGGCTTCGCCACGGCCCAGTCGCTGCGCGCCCACGTCCAGCGCTCCCTGGGCGTCAGCCCCACCGCGTACCGCCGTACCTTCCGCTGACCGCGGGACGCGGCGCGCATCTCTCGGCGAGACTCGACGGGTGCTGACCGATCTTCCGCGTGAGACGAGCGATTTCGTGGGCCGTGCGGCCGAACTCGAGGCGCCGGCCGGGGCACTTGCCCGCCCCGGGGCCGGCAGGCACCGCCGTGACGGTCACCGGCGCCGCCCACCACATCAACCCCGTCCGGCGCTTGAGGACAAGGCGCCCCAGCGCCGGGCTGGAAAACGCAACCACCACCCGACCGCAGACACCAGGAGTCAGAACGTAAGAACCCCCCGAGCCAGCCGCCCGGCCCTCGCATCGCTCACCGCCGACGCGAAGTCCTCCACCTCATACGTCCGAGTGACAAGCTCATCCAACAACAGCCTCCCGGCAAGGTACTGCGCCGCGTACAACCCCACATCCCGCTGCGGCCGAGCAGCCCCATAGCGGCACCCCAGGATCGACTTGTCCAGGAACAGCCCGGCCGGCAGGAAGCTCGCCTCCGCGTCCGGCGCCGCCATCCCGAGCAGCACCGCCTGCCCGCGCCGCCCGAGCAGATCGATCGCCTGCCGCACCAGGGCGGTGCTGCCGACGCACTCGAAGACGTGGTCGGCGCCCTCCGGCAGCACGGCCCGCACGGCCTCCTCCACACCCCCGTCGGCCGTACTCGCATCGACGAAGTGGGTCGCGCCGAACTGCCGCGCCACCGCCTCCTTCTCGGCGTTCGCGTCCACCGCGATCACCGTCAACGCCCCGGCTATCCGGGCCCCTTGGAGCACATTGAGTCCGATGCCGCCGGCCCCGATGACGACGACGCTGTCGCCGCGGTCGACCCGGGCCCGGTTCAGTACCGCCCCGACCCCGGTCAGGACCGCGCAGCCGATGAGCGCCGCGGAGGTCAGCGGGACCTCCGGCGGGATCCTCACCGCCTGGACGGCCTTGACGACGGTGCGCTCGGCGAACGCCGAGTTGGCCGCGAACTGGTACACCGGCTCCCCGCCGCGCGTGAACGGCCGCCCCGGCCGCCCGATCGCCTTGCGGCACATCGTCGGCCGCCCGCGGTCGCACTGCGCACAGGCACCGCAGTTGGCGAGCGTGGACAGCGCGACATGGTCGCCGGGGGCGACATGCCGCACGCCCTCGCCGACCGCCTCGACCACCCCCGCCCCCTCGTGCCCGAGCACGACCGGCACCGGGAACGGGATCGTCCCGTCCACCACGGACAGATCGCTGTGGCACAGCCCGGCCGCGGCGACGGCGACGAGCACCTCACCGGGCCCCGGGTCCCGTACCTCCAGATCGTCGACGACCTGGACCTCTTTCCCGTCGAACACCACTGCGCGCATCGGACGCCTCCTCCGGCTCCTGACCACGGGCTACGAGTTGGGGCGGGCCTACGAGTTGGGGCGGGCCTTCGCAGCCGCCGCCTGCGCCATCCGCTCCACCTGCTCGAGCAGCGGCATGGGATCCGTCCCGACCGTGCCGGGCAGGAAGTCGGCGATCCGCTCCGGCGTCCAGGGCCCTTCCGCGTATCCGGCACGCAGTTCGCGGGGCTGCGCCCACACCGCGATCTTGGGACCGGCGATCGTGTAGACCTGCCCGGTGATCCGCTCCTCGCGCGCCCGGTCGCTGAGCAGATAGGTGACGAGGGCCGCCACGTCCTCGGGTTCGCCGATCTCCTTGAGCTCCATGGGGACGTTGGCGGACATCCGGGTACGGGCCACGGGCGCGACGGCGTTCGCGGTCACGCCGTACTTGTGCAGGCCGAGGGCCGCGCTGCGGACCAGGGAGATGATGCCGCCCTTGGCCGCCGAGTAGTTGGCCTGGGCGACGCTGCCCTGATGGTTGCCGCTGGTGAAGCCGATCAAGGTGCCGGAGCCCTGCTTGCGCATCACGGCCGATGCGGCGCGGAAGACCGTGAAGGTGCCCTTGAGGTGGGTGGCGACCACCGGGTCCCACTCCTGCTCGGACATGTTGAACAGCATGCGCTCGCGCAGGATCCCGGCGACGCAGACGACTCCGTCGATGCGGCCGTAGCGGGTGAGCGCGGTGTCGACGACCCTCTGGCCGCCGTCCATCGTGGAGATGTCGTCGGCCACCGCGACGGCCTCGCCGCCCGCCGCCTCGATCTCCTTGACCACCGATTCGGCGATCTCGCTCGCCGGTTCGCCGCCCTCGATCGGTACTCCGTAGTCGTTGACGACGACCTTCGCGCCCTCGGCCGCTGCGGCGAGCGCGACCGCCCGGCCGATGCCGCGTCCGGCGCCGGTGACGGCGACTGCCTTGCCTGCCAAGAAGTTCCCCACGTCCGGCCCCTTCCCGCGGTTTCTGACGGACCGTTAGATTCTATGGGGCACCGGTCGTACGAGCACAAGGCCGCGGAGCCGAATCGATTCCCGGACTTACGGAGTGCGCCATGGGCCTGCCCGCCGAGTTCCACGACATCGCCAAGCGCGTGAACAACTGGGGCCGTTGGGGCGCCGACGACGAGATCGGCACCCTCAACCTGATCACCGACGAGGTGGTCCGCGCCGCCGCCACGACCGTCACCTCCGGCCGGCGCATACCGCTCGGCCTGCCGCTGCGCCAGGACGGCATCCAGACCGGGGTGATCCCCGGGCGCATCAACCCGGTGCACGCGATGGTGCAGATCAACCAGGAGATCTTCGGCCCGGGCACGGTGGCCTGCAGCGACGATCTGGTGACCCTGGGCCTGCAGTCGGCCACCCACTGGGATGCGCTGCCCCATGCGTCGCACTCGGGCCGGATCTACAACGGCCGCCCGGCCGATTCGATCACCGCACACCACGGCGCCGAGTTCAGCGGAATCGACAAGGTGCCGCACCTCGTCTCGCGCGGCGTCCTGCTCGACGTGGCCCGCGCGAAGGGCCTCGACCGGCTGCCGGGGAACCACGCGGTGACGCCCGAAGACCTGGACGAGGCAGCCGAGTTCGGCCGGGTCACGGTGGGCGCGGGCGACATCGTCCTGGTCCGCACGGGCCAGTTGCAGCTGAGTCTGGCCGGCGACCATCACGCGTACGGCTATCCGTCCCCCGGGCTCTCGATCCGTACCCCGGAGTGGTTCCACGCCCGGGACGTGGCGGCCGTCGCCAACGACACCCTGACCTTCGAGATCTTCCCCCCGGAGATCGAGAACCTGTGGCTCCCGGTGCACGCCCTGCACCTGGTGGAGATGGGCATGCTGCAGGGCCAGAACTTCAATCTCGAGGAACTGTCCACAGCCTGTGCACAGGAATCGCGTCACGCCTTCCTGCTGTCGGCCATGCCCGAGCCCTTCGTGGGCGCCACGGGGACACCGGTGGCGCCGGTGGCGGTGCTGTGAGGGGAAGTGCCGCGGACGGGCGGCACTTCAGATCCCGAAGCCCGTGCGCGCCAGGGGGATCGCGGCGGGATGGCGGCGCGATGATGGCGCCCCGAGCGCGGCATCGTGCGCCGCCACCCGCTGCGGCGTCCGCTTCCCGTCATCGCCCCGAGGGGACCGGTCGCCGGCGGCGAACCGCACTTGCCGAGTACTGCCGAGTCGTCGGCGGCGCCCTCGACATCCCCTCGCGGCGGATTCGCTGCCACAAGGGTGATCAATCGGACACCTCGCGTCAACACCCACTTCGGTGATTGCGCGAGCAATGGCCTCGCCGGCCGTTCAGACCGGAAAGGCGACCGCACTGCCCGTGGGGACCGCCTCCACGCCGGCCGCGCAGTGGTCCAGTTCGCACCAGATGCGCTTGCCGCCGCTCTCCTGCTGCCAGCCCCAGCGGTCGGCGAGCCCCTCGACGAGCTCGAGCCCACGGCCGTTCGTCTCCTCGCCGTCCGCGTGCCGGGGCTGCGGGGGCCGGGCGCTGGCGTCGGCGACCTCCACCCGCACCGTGCCCGGACAGGCCCCGGAACACCCGGGGAGCTGGATGCGCAAGACCGCCGGACTGCCCGTGTGCACCACGGCATTGGTGACGAGTTCCGAGATGATCAGGACCAGGGTCTCGGCCAGCGGCTCGTCGGCTCCTATGCCGCTGCCCACGAGCCGGGACCTCGCCCACCGTCTGGCGCGCCCCACCTCCGCGGGGTCGGGCGCGACCTCCGTCTGCACTTGAAGCACCTGCACCGCTCACACCATCCGAACCGGCGGACACATCGCCTCGTGTCTCCTCGGAGTCACGCACCGTGACCCCCGTGTGAGACAGCATGGTTGACGTACAGTCACCCCAACAAGCGCTTCGGGCATATTCCAGCGCGAAGGAGTACGGGTGCGGCATACTGTGCGACGCACTTCGCGGGGTGTCGAACACCTGGGCGTACGAGAGGGAATGGCCGTACGAGCGGCGGGCATCCGGGGCTTCGGGGCGGCCCCGAGGGCAGCTCCGGTCCGGCTCAACCACAGCACCGATCGCACCCCACGGAGCGTACCGGAGCAGTTGCCCGACTCCGGGCCGTGACGATCGCGTTCCGGGACACAACCCGATATCGAGGCGGGCGACTGCTCAAAGCCTCGCTCTGAGTAACCGTCAGGCGGCTGCGCGGGATTGGCGCGCCCACCCCTCACTCCGGTCACAGCGCCGCGGCGAGCGCTTCCTCCGACGCTGCCGCCGACGGGCCGAGTTCGGTGCGCAGCCAGGCCCGCTTGAGATGCAGATGGACGTCGGACTCCCAGGTGAAGCCCATGCCGCCGCACACCTGGAGGCAGTCGCGGGCTCCGCGGACCGCCGCCTCGTCGGCGAGCAGCCGGGCGCCCGCGGCCTCCAGCGGGTCGCCGGTGACCGCGGCCGCGTAGACGGCGGCGCGTGCGGTCTCGGTGCGCACCAGCATCTGGGCACAAAGATGTTTGACCGCTTGGAAGGAGCCGATGGGGCGGCCGAACTGTTCGCGCTGACGGGCGTGTTGGACCGCGAGCTCGCAGCTGCGGGCCGCGCTGCCGAGCTGCTCGGCGGCGGTGAGCAGGACCCCGGCGGGATCGTGTGCCGCCGTGTCGGCAGGCGGCGACGGACGGGGCTCGAACGGCACCCGGTGCAGTGGCGTGAGCGGGTCGACGGACCGTACGGGGCGAGCTCCCGCCACGTCGCCGAGCACTACGTCGGCGGCGTCGAGCCATGCCACCAGGGGGCCTTCGGCGCGGGTGACCACGGTCGTACCGGCCGCGGCGCCGGGCACCGTGGCGGCCGCCAGCTCGGTGGCGACCAGTGGGCCCGGCAGCAGTACCCGGCCGGCCTCCTCGAAGGCGAGCACGGCCTCGGGGAGTCCCAGTCCGACCCCGCCCTCCTTCTCGGGCAGTCGCAGCGCGAAGAAGCCTGCCTCGCCGAGCTCCCGCCACAGCTCCCGGTCGAGCGCCGGGCCGCCCTGCCGCTCGGACCCGTCCACGGCGGCCCGAAGCGCGTCCCGTCCGAAGCGGCCCTCGAGCAGCTGCCGTACGCCCGCCCTCAAGGCCCGCTGGTCGTCGGTGAGTTGGAAGTGCATGCCGGTCACCGCCCCTTCGGCAGTCCGAGCACCCGCTCGGCCACGATGTTCTGCTGGATCTGCGAGGTGCCGGCGGCGATGGTGTACGAGAGGGAGCTGAGCCGGTCGGCGGTCCACTCCTCGCCCAGGTCGAGGGCGTCGGGTCCGAGGACCTCGGCGGCCGTGTCGTAGAGCTCCTGACGGGCGTGCGAGTAGCGGAGCTTGAAGACGGAGCCGCCGGTGCCGGGGACGCCGCCGGTGGCCTGGGCCTCGGAGACGTTCCACTGGGTGAGGCGCCACAGGGCGGTGAATTCGGCGCTGAGTCTGCCGAGCCTGCGGCGCAGTACGGCGTCGTCCCAGCGGCCGTTCTCCCGTGCGCGCGCGGCGAGTCGGCCCAGGGTGCGGCGGCAGGCGACGACCTCGCCGACGAAGGCGGTGCCGCGCTCGAAGGACAGGGTGACCATGGTGACGCGCCAGCCGTCGTTCTCCGCGCCGACCCGGTTCGCGACCGGTATGCGTACGTCGTCGAGGAACACCTCGGCGAATTCGGTGGATCCGGCGAGGGTGCGCAGCGGCCGCACGGTGATACCGGGTGCGTCCATGGGCATCGCGAGCCAGCTGATGCCGCGGTGCTTGGGCGCGGACGGGTCGGTGCGGACGAGGAGTTCGCACCAGTCGGCGACCTCGGCGTGCGAGGTCCAGATCTTGGAGCCGGTGACCACATAGTGGTCACCGTCGCGCACCGCGCGGGTGCGCAGCGCGGCCAGGTCGGAGCCGGCGTCCGGTTCGCTGAAGCCCTGGCACCAGACCTCGTCGCCGCGCAGCACGGGCGGCAGCCAGCGGCGCCGCTGCTCCTCGGTGCCCTCGGCGGCGATGGTGGGTCCGGCGTGCAGCAGGCCGACGAAGTTGGCGCCGACATAGGGGGCGCCCGCGCGTTCGGTCTCCTCCAGATAGATGAGGTGCTGGGTGGGCGTGGCGCCGCGGCCGCCCGCGTCGACCGGCCAGTGCAGGCCCGCGTATCCGGCGTCGTACAGCATCCGCTGCCAGCCGAGGTCGTAGGCGCGGCGGCCCGGCCAGTCGGTGGGGTCCGGCTTCGGCGGGAGGCCGGGCAGCACCTTGCCGAGCCACTCCCGCAGCCTCGACCGGAACTCTTCCTCTTCCTCGCTGTACTCGAGGTCCACGCGGGCCGCCCGGCTACTTCGCGGCGCCGCGGTCGCGAGCGGAGTCGCGGTCGCGGTCGAAGTCGAGGTCGAGCATGCGGATCGCGTTGCCGCGCATCAGCTTGTAGACGGTCTCGTCGTCGAGGCCCTTGACGTGGTCGAGGGCGACCTCCTTGGTGTGCGGGAAGGTCGAGTCGACGTGCGGATAGTCGGTCTCGAAGACGGCGTTGTCGCGGCCGACGACGTCGAGGGACGCGACCCCGTGCTTGTCGCGGAAGAAGCAGCAGAACATCTGCCGGTAGTAGTACGTGGACGGCGGCTCGGGGATCAGATCGCGGACGCCGCCCCAGGCGCGGTGCTCCTCCCAGACGTCGTCGGCGCGCTCCAGGGCGTACGGGATCCAGCCCATCTGGCCTTCGCTGTAGGCGAGTTTGAGCCGCGGGAACTTGACCAGGACGCCGCTGAAGAGGAAGTCCATCATCGAGGCCATCGCGTTGTTGAAGGAGAGCGAGGCCTGGACGGCGGGCGGTGCGTCGGGGGATGCGGCCGGCATCTGGGAGCTGGAGCCGATGTGCATGTTGACCACCGTCCCGGTCTCCTGGCAGACGGCGAAGAACGGGTCCCAGTACCCGGAGTGGATCGACGGGAGCCCGAGATAGGTCGGGATCTCCGAGAAGGTGACCGCCCGAACCCCTCGCGCGGCATTCCGCTTGATCTCCGCGACGGCGAGGTCGATGTCCCAGAGCGGGATGATGCAGAGCGGGATGAGCCGGCCGCCGCTGCCGCCGCACCACTCCTCGACCATCCAGTCGTTGTACGCGCGGACGCAGGCGAGGGCGACCTCCTTGTCGTGCGCCTCGGCGAAGGTCTGCCCGCAGAATCGCGGGAAGGTGGGGAAGCACAGGGACGCCTCGACATGGTTGAGGTCCATGTCCTCAAGGCGCTCGGCGGGGTCCCAGCAGCCGGGTCGCATCTCGGCCCGCGTGATGCCCTCGAGGGTCATGTCGTCCCGGTCGAAGCCGACGGCCGCGATGTTCCGCTTGTACGGGAACCTCAGGTCCTCGTAGATCCACCAGTCGGTGGGCGGGCCGTCCGGGTCCATGGTGATGACGTACTTGCCGCCGGTGTACTCGAGTTCGCCGATGCCGGCGGTGAGCGGCTTCGGGCCGCGGTCGCGGTACTTCTTCGGCAGCCAGGTGTCGAAGAGGTGCGCGGGCTCGATCACGTGGTCGTCGACGCTGATGATCCGAGGCAGTTCCATGGGGGTCCCCTCACCTGGCGGTGCCGTGTCGGCGGTGCGGCCTGCGACGCGGACCGGTCCCTGGGGCATGTCCGGAGGGGCCGGGCGCTGAGGCGTGCCTTACCTGATGGGTCGTCAGATAGCAGGCTAGCCCCCGACCTCTGGACCGACAAGGCGCGGCGCCCTACGCTCTCGACACGATCTGACGCTTCGTCAGTTACATCGGTGAGTACGGAGGTTCGCGATGACCGGCACCGCCCACCGCCTCGGCAGCGCACCCACCCTCTGGGACCTGGTGGCCCGGCGCGCCGCGCTCACCCCCGACGACCCGGTCCTCATCCAGGCCGAGGACGACCCGGCGGCGGACCGCACGCTCACCTTCGGGCAGCTGCGGGACCGCTCGGAGCGGGTGGCGGCCGGGCTGCACGGACTGGGCATCCGCCCCGGCACCGTGGTCGCCTGGCAGCTGCCGACCCGGATCGAGACGGTCCTGCTCTCCATGGCGCTCGCCCGGATCGGCGCCGTACAGACCCCGCTCATCCCCTTCTACCGGGACCGCGAAGTGGGCTTCGCACTGCGCGAGTCCAAGGCCGAGTACTTCGCCTCGCCCGGCAACTGGCGCGGCTTCGACCACACAGAGATGGCCGAACGCCTGGGCACCCGCGGCATCTTCGACGGCTACCGCGCACTGCCCGACGGCGACCCGGCCGTACTGCCGCCGCCGCCCGCGGACGGCACGGCGGTGCGCTGGATCTACTGGACCTCCGGCACCACCTCGGCCCCCAAGGGCGTACTGCACACCGACCGTTCGCTGATCGCGGGCGGCTCCTGCCTGGCCCACGCGCTGCACCTGTCGGCGTCCGACGTGGGCTCGATGGCCTTCCCGTTCGCCCACATAGCCGGGCCCGACTACACGGTGATGCTGCTGCTCTACGGCTTCCCGGCCATCCTCTTCGAGAAGTTCGCGATGCCGGGCGCGCTGGACGGATACCGGCGGCACGGGGCGACGGTCGCGGGCGGCTCGACGGCCTTCTACTCGATGTTCCTCGCCGAGCAGCGCAAGGATCCGGACACTCCGGTGATCCCCTCGCTGCGCCTGCTCGCCGGCGGCGGCGCGCCGAAGCCGCCGGAGATCTACCACGCCGTCGTACGGGAGATGGGCGTCCAACTCACCCACGGCTACGGCATGACGGAGGTCCCCATGATCACGATGGGCGCCCCCGACGACACGGTCGAGAATCTGGCCACCACGGAGGGCCGGCCGCCGGACGGCATGGAGATACGCATCACCGGACCCGACGGATCCGTACTGCCGCCGGACACGGACGGCGAGGTGCGGCTGCGGGGCGAGGCCGTCTGCCAGGGCTATCTCGACCCCGTGCAGTCCGCGGAGGTCTTCGACCCGGACGGGTTCCTGATCACCGGCGACCTCGGGCATCTCACCCCGAGCGGCCACCTCGTGCTCACCGGACGCCTCAAGGACGTGATCATCCGCAAGGGCGAGAACATCTCCGCGAAGGAGATCGAGGACCTGCTGCACGAGCACCCCGACGTCGGCGACGCGGCGGTCGTCGGCCTCCCGGACGCGGAGCGCGGCGAGCGCGTCTGCGCGGTGATCGAGCAGCCGGACGGCGCCGCCCCGCTCACCCTCCCCGCCGTCACCCGATACCTGCGCGACCAGGGCCTCTCCGTACACAAGCTCCCCGAACGCCTGGAGATCCTCCCGACGTTGCCCCGGAACGAAGCACTCCGCAAGGTCCTCAAGTACGAGCTGCGCGCGCAGTTCTCCTGAGTTCGCGTCCCGCGCTTCCCGCACCCCGCTGAGCCCTCGGTGAGCCGTGCAGCCGTGCCACCGGGGGCCGACTTCTGCGCGACGACTGTAAGGAAACTTTCCTAACCCCTTGACTGCAATTGGAAAGAACCCTAACTTTCCCGCCACCCCCAAAGAACAGCGCGACCCACACGCAACGGGATCCCCGCAGGTGTCCCGTTGCGTTGCCTCAACTCCCCCCACTCACACTGACGTTGATCAGGAGGCACATCCCCATGGTCGAGCACTCCCCCACCCGCCGGCGGCGCGCCGGCGCCGTGTCCGTCGGCGCCGCGGTCGCCCTCCTGTTCGCCCTCACCGCGCCGTTCAGCGCCGGCGCCGAGGAGGACCGCACCTCCGCCGCGGCGGAGGTGACCGCACCGGCCGGCTCCGCCGTGGCCCGGAACGGCGAACTCGGCGTCTGCGGACAGAACCTGTGCAATGCCCAGGGCAAGGCGGTGCAGCTCAAGGGCATGAGCTCGCACGGCACGCAGTGGTACGAGCAGTGCCTCACCGACGGCTCGCTCGACGCCCTCGCACAGGACTGGGGCGCGGACGTCCTGCGCGTGTCGACGTACGTCCAGGAGGGCGGATACGAGTCCGACCCCGAGCGGTTCACGCAGATCGCCCAGCGCGTCGTCGACCAGGCCCTCGCCCGCGGCATGTACGCGATCATCGACTGGCACCAGCTCACTCCCGGCGACCCGAACGCCAACACCGAGCTGGCGAAGCGCTTCTTCACGGACATGGCCTCGAAGTACGCGGACGAGCCGGGGGTCCTCTACGAGATCGCCAACGAGCCCAACGGCGTCTCCTGGGCGGACATCAAGTCGTACGCCGAGGAGGTCATCCCGGTGATCCGCGAGCACGACCCGGACGGTGTGGCGCTGGTCGGCACCCGCGCCTGGTCGTCGTTCGGCGAGTCCGAGGGCGGGAGCGAGCAGGAGGTCGTCGACAATCCGGTCGACGCCGACAACATCATGTACACCTTCCACTTCTACGCGGCCTCGCACGACGACGCGTACCTGCAGACGCTCTCCCGCGCGGCCGATCAACTCCCCGTCTTCGTCACGGAGTTCGGGACGCAGAACTCGGCGGGCGAGGGCGGCAACGACTTCGCCATGGCGCAGCGGTACCTCGATCTGATGGAGCAGAAGGGCATCTCCTGGACCAACTGGAACTACTCCGACGACGACCGCTCCGGGGCGGTCTTCAAGCCGGGCACCTGCTCCGGTGACCAGTGGGCCGGCACGGATGTGCTCAAGGAGGCGGGCGTCTGGATCCGGGAGCGGATCCAGAGCTGAGCACGCCGGCACGGACGCACCACCCCACGAACGCACAGAAGCACAACAGAAGAAGAAGGGGGGGTGCACCTTCGCAGGTGCACTCCCCTTCGCGTCCGCCGGTGTCCGCTACTCCGGCTCCGGCGTCGTGAAGTACGCGGCGAAGGCGGTGAGGATCTCGTCCTCGGAGATCCGCCCGTCGCCGTCGGCGTCGAGCGCGGCGCCCGCCGATTCCGCGAGTTCGGCGTCGACACCGAGCACCCGCAGCACCCGGGCGGCGGCCTGCGGCGTCGCGCCTTCGCCGTCCTCGTCCGCCACCGCGATCACCGCGCGCAGGAACGGGCGGGCGATCTCACCGAACCGGTCGGGGCTGTCGCGCAGCCGCTTCACCGCGCCGGTGACGAACTCCTCGCGGGTCACCCGCTGGTCGCCGTCGACATCGGCGATGCCCGCCATGCCCTGCCAGAACGCCTCCGCCCCGATGTACAGCGCCTGGCCCTTGTCGCTGCGGGCCGTCGTACCGAACTCGGCGAGCAACGCCTTCGCCGCGGCGCTGAAGTCCTCGCGGTCGATGTAGCCGTTGCCGTCCTGGTCGAAGGATGCGAAGCGGGCGGCAATCTTGCGCTCGTACTCTGCGCTGTCCATTTCGGCTGCCTCACAGATCAGGTGGGGTGTGGATGCGTCTCAAGGAAGGAGCGTACGTGGAGCCGGCGGGCGCACCGCGCCACAGCGGCGGTCTTGTAGCAAGACCGCAGAATTCCGCGACGCAATCGCAACCAGCGGGAAGCGGGGGACGGGAGACGGGGGACGGGGGACGGGGGGCGGGAACTATGCCGACAGCGGCGGTACGGAGTCCAGGACCGCCGTGTCCACGTCCGCGTACACCGAGAAGAGCCGCCGGACGCCGAGGGCGGCCAGGACACGGTTCACGTGCGAGCCGTCCTCCGCTCCGCGGGCGGGGAGGATGAGCCTCAACTCGCCCTGGCAGGAACGGATCAGCCGGCGCGTGGCGATCAGTACGCCCACGCCGCTTGAGTCGCAGAACAGCACCTCGGAGAGATCGAGCACCAGACGGCGCCGGCCGTCGGCGACCGCTTCGTGGACGCGCTGACGCAGCACGGGTGAGGTCACCAGGTCCATCTCGCCGCGTACCTGGATGACGGCCCAGCCGTCCTGATCCCCCTCGTTCACCCTGAGCGCCACACCACGCCTCTCGCTCGACCGGTCAGGAAGCCGTCCTTCCGCTCCCTGCCACTTTCACCTGCTTGTTCGCACACAACCTCGATGGATGCGGAAGCCTTCCCTTCGTTTGCTACTTCCGCGGCTGCCCCGCCACTCCCCCATGAAACACGAACCCCGTGACCGGACACGACCCGCCCGCCCTCGGCGACCGGTGCCGCCCTGCGTGACCGATGCCTTACCATCCGCAGCCGCGGCGGCGCCATGCATTGCAGTAAAGGGGCATGCAACGCCATCCGTTCCGATTACATTCGTTGGTGAGGGAGGGAGTCATATGGCGAAGGACGCACCACCTCGCTGGGACCGCAGGATGCAGCAGCGCCTGGCCCGCGGGGAGGCAGCCGCCCTCGGTGAGCTGTACGACCGCTTCGCGACGCTCGTGCACGGCCTGGCCCACCGCGTGCTCGACGACGACTCGGACGCCGACCGCGTCACCCGCGAGGTCTTCGCCCACATCTGGGAGAACCCGGAGAGTTACGACCCGGGCCAGGGTCCCCTGCGGTCCTGGATAGCCGGTCTCGCGCACCAGCACGCCGTGCAGCGGCTGCGGCAGACCGAGACCGCCGCGCTCGCCCGCAGCGGCGCCGGCACCGCCGAGGACCTCGAGCGCAAGGTGCGCCAGGCGTCCGTCGCGGCCCGCGCCGACTACATCGTGACGTCCATGCCCGCACCGCTGCGGGCCGCCCTCGAGCTGGCGTACTTCCAGCGCCGCGACTACCGCCAGACGGCCGCCGACCTCGGCGTCACCGAGGACGAGGCGCGGCGCCGGCTCCGGCTCGGCCTGCAGCTCCTGTCCACGGCCAACGACCAGCGCGCCCTGCACCACCGCCCGCGGAGAGCGCTGTGAGCGACGACCACTCCCTGCCGCCGGAGGAGCCCGACGACCCGGCCGGCGACAGCCCCGGTGAGACCCGGGGCAGCCCGCGCATACCCCCGCCCCGCAGCTCCGTCGAGGACACCGGCGGGCCGCTGCCGCCGGCGCCGCCGCCCGCCGCTCCTCCGGAGCCGACCCCACCCCCACCGCCGCCAGTGATCCCACCGCAGCTCGAACACACCGTCCTGAAGTCGCTGCTCGGCGCCTGGGCGCTCGCCGCCTGCTCGCCCGAGGAGGCGAAGGCCGTCGAGCTGCACCTCGACGGCTGCACCCCGTGCGCCGAGGAAGCGCTGCGGCTGCGCGACGCCGTCGGCCTGTTGCACCCGGAGGAGAGCCTCGACCTCGACCCGGGTCTGCGCAGCCGCGTCCTGGCCGGCTGTCTCGACCGCAGACCGCCCCGTATCCCCGTACCGGAATGGGCCGGTGCCTACGACGCGGAGACCGCCCGGCTCGACGCGCTGCTGCGCGACATGGGCGACTCCGAGTGGCACGCCCCGGTACGTCTGCGCTGGTACGAGGGCGACACCGGGCACCACCGCCGTACGACCGTGGCCGGCACCATCGCGCACCTGCTCACCGTGGACGGCCTCGCGGCGATGGCGATCGGCCTCGAGGACCCGCTCGGCGTGATGGCCCCGAAGAGCCGCAAGCCGACCGACCGCACCGAGAAGTACTGGCGCGGCTCCCGGTTCCCGCCGACCCGTTCCGTACGGCGGCCCTGGCGCCGGCAGAGCCACGCGATCGTACGGACCCTGTCGATCGCCGGCGCGACCAGCGCGGAGGTCCCCGTGCAGTACGGGACGTTCGAACTGCCGCTGCGGGACGCCCTGGTGGACCGGGCCTTCGAGACCTGGATCCACGCGGGCGACATCGCGGACGCCGTGGACTACCCGTACAAGCCGCCCGCGCCGCGGCATCTGCACCGCATGATCGACCTGGCGGCGCGGCTGCTGCCCGCGGCGCTCGCCGAGCGGCGCAGGAGCGGCTTCGCCACCCCTGCGAGCGGGCTCACCGAGGCCGGTACGCCGGGGCGCAGTCTGCTGCTCGAAGTGGAGGGAAGCGGCGGCGGCGAGTGGTACATCGCCCTCGACTCGCCGGGTGCGCTGGCCTCGCCGGAGCGTGCGGTGGCCCATGTCGCCCTGGACAGCGACGAGTTCTGCCAGCTGGCCGCGGGGCACATACCGCCCGAGGAGGCGGCCGCTGGCCAGGACGGCGACCGCGAGGCGATCCACGACGTGCTGGCCGCGGCGGCCTCGCTCAGCCGGATGTGAGGCGTTCCGCCGTCGGCCGTCTCAGGTGAAGACGACCGTGCGGCGGCCGTTGAGCAGGATGCGGTGCTCCGCGTGCCACTTCACCGCACGGGCGAGTGCCTGGCACTCGACGTCGCGGCCGATCGCCACCAGCTGCGCCGGCGTGACCTCGTGGCCGACCCGCTCGACCTCCTGCTCGATGATCGGGCCCTCGTCGAGGTCCGCGGTCACATAGTGCGCGGTGGCGCCGATCAGCTTCACGCCACGGGCGTGCGCCTGGTGGTACGGCTTGGCGCCCTTGAAGCTCGGCAGGAACGAGTGGTGGATGTTGATGATCCGGCCGCTCAGCTGCTTGCACAGATCGTCCGAGAGCACCTGCATGTACCGGGCGAGCACCACGAGCTCCACCCGCTCGACCCGCACAAGCTCGAGCACCTGTGCCTCGGCCTCGGCCTTGTTCTCCTTCGTCACCGGGATGTGGTGGAAGGGGATGTCGTACGAGGCGACCAGCTCGGCGAAGTCCGTGTGGTTGGACACGACCGCGGCGATCTCCACCGGCAGCGCGCCGGTGCGGGCGCGGAACAGCAGGTCGTTCAGGCAGTGGCCGAACTTGGACACCATCAGGACGATGCGCATCTTCTCGTCGGGCCGGTGGATCTGCCAGTCCATCCGGAACGAGTCGCCCACCGCGGCGAAGCTGGCCCGCAGCTTCTCCACGGTGACCGGCGGCTCCGCCGAGAAGTGCACGCGCATGAAGAACAGACCGGTGTCGTGGTCCCCGAACTGCTGGCTGTCCTCGATGTTGCAGCCGGTCATGAACAGATAGCTCGAGACGGCGTGCACGATGCCCTGCTTGTCGGGGCAGGACAGCGTGAGGACGTACTGGTCGGACTGCTCGGGGGCCGGCACGGGCTGCGCATTCATGTGCGGAAGGATCGCACACGCCCGGCCGCGGGTGCTCGGGCCGTCAGGCCGAGCGGGTCAGGATGCGGAGCACCTCGAGCGTCTTCGGCGGCGAGTCCGGATCCTCGCCGTCACCCGCGGCGAGCGCCACATGCGCCTCGCGGGCCGCCCGGACCGCCTCCGGCCAGCCCTGGTGCTCCAGATACGCGGAGACCGGGGCGTCGGGGCCGACCTCGTGCATGATGCGCAGCACCCTGAGGACGGCGACATCGACCAGGGACGCCTCCGACGCGTCGCGGAAGATCGTGCCGACGTATTTCTCCGCGGACCAGTTGTCCAGCCAGGTGTCCTCGACCAGGCGGTACACGGCGTCGGTGACGTCCCCGTACTCCTCGCGTCCGGCCAGCCAGCACTCCTGCTGGAAGACGGGGTCGGACAGCATGTGCAGGGCCGAGCGCACATTGCTGCGCCAGCGCCACCACGGCATGTCGTTGAGAGCCATGCCGCCCATGGTGGAGGAGCGACGGCCGCGACGGGAAGAGTTGTCCGAGCTTTGCACGGTTGCCGATCGTACGTTTCCGCTTCGCGACCGCCCGGTGCGGGTCGGCCCGGGGTCGTCGGGGGCCGGCTCGGCGGCTCCCGCTATTCACCTGTGCGTCACCGGGCGTTGAGGCGGGGTCACTCGGAGGTTAGGAGTGGGGCGGAATCGTGCAGGTTCATGACCGCTCGGCGACGCACCAAGTCCACTCGCCCCTTCGTCAGCGTCGCGCTCGGCGCGGCCCTCGCGGTGTGTGCGACGTCACTGAGCGGCTGCGGCGTGCTCCCTGGGGCTGCGGGGGGCTCCGGGGAGCCCGTGGTGGTGATGACCTGGGCCCCGGAGAAGACCCGGGCGACCAATGTGCCGGGCGTCCCGGCGATGGCCCAGGCGTACGCGCGCTGGGTCAATGCGAACGGCGGCCTGGACGGCCGCGACCTCGAGGTCGTCACCTGCAACGAGCACAACGACGCCGCCGGCGCCGGCGACTGCGCGCGCCGCGCCGTCAAGGAGGACGTGGTCGCCGTCGTCGGCTCCTACAGCCAGCACGCGCGTTCCTTCCTGTCCCCGCTGGAGGCGGCCGGCATCCCCTACATCGGCGGATTCGGGCTCACCAACGAGGAGTTCACCAGCTCCCAGTCGTATCCGGTCAACGGCGGTCTGGTCGCCCTGATGGCGGGCAACGGCCGGCAGCTCGCCAAGGCCTGCGACCGGGTCTCGCTGGTACGCCCGGACACCGTCGCCGGCGACGACCTGCCAAGGATCATGGAGTCGGGCCTGGCGGCGGGCAACGGCGCGGAGGTCGCCGACATCCGCGCCGCCGAGGACGCCACGGAGTTCACCTCCAAGGCCGAGGAGGCGCTGAACCAGGCGGGCGCGAACCCGGCGCTCGTGGCCGAGCTGGGTCAGGCGGGCGCGGCTGAGCGTTCCCGCTCCGGCTGCGTCACGGCCGCGCTCGGGGACCGTACGGACACGTTCTTCGACTCGTTCCGCCGGGCCAGGGAGGACTATCAGCAGGTGCGGATCTCCTCGGTGCTCGGCAGCGTGGACCAGTCCCTGGTGGACCGCTCCGGCGGCAAGGCCGGCCCGTACGAGGGGGCTTATGTCACCGGCTGGTACCCGGCGGCCGACGACAAGCGCTGGGACCCGATGCGCGAGGTGATCCGCAAGCACGCCTTCGACGACAACCGGATCGATCCGGCGTCGGCCGCGGTGCAGACGACCTGGATCGCGTACTCCGTACTGCGGCAGGTCGTCGAGTCGCTCGACGACGAGGTGACCGCGCGCACGATCAGCCGTGCGCTCAACTCGGGCGTGAAGGCCACCACGGGCGGGCTCACCCCGCCGCTGCGCTGGCGCTTCGAGGACACCATCGCGGCGCGCGAGTTCCCGCGCCTGGTCAATGCGCACGTGACCTTCCAGGTGGTCCGCGACGGGCGCCTGGTCGCGGCCCGCAAGAAGGCCGTCGACGTGTCCTCGGAGCTGGAGGACAGCCGGATCTGATCCGGCCGCCCCGGCCCGGTCCGCCGTGGCCGGTCAGAGGTCGACGGGCTGGCGCTGGGTGAGCTGGTACTTCGTGGCCAGCGGGTTCCAGATGCCGACGGCCTGCTTCTTCGCCGCGGAGGCGACGCCGCTCTGGCGGTCGCCGGAGCGCTTGTGCGGGGTCTGGCCGGCCTTCTTGTTCTTGCCCTTGCCCTTGCAGGTCTCGCCGGCCCAGGCCGCGTAGTGGTTGTCCGCCGATGCGGAGGCCTTCCAGGCGCGGTTGAGGGAGGCGGTCAGCCGCGCGTTGTCCGGGATCTTGTCGACCTTCAGCTCGGCGAGGCGGGTGACCAGGCTGGTGCGCTGGCGGGCGGCGCCGCGCAGGTCGCGGGCGGCCTGCGGCAGGTTCTTGCAGGACTTGATGAGCTCGACGGAGCGGATCACCGCGGCCCGGCTGTTGTTGCTGTCCTCGAGGAGCTTGTCGAGCTGCTCGGCCTGCTCCTTGGCGGGGTCGGCCGTCGGCGACGGGCTGGGCTCGGACTTCTTCGTCGGGTCGGTCGCGGCGACGGTGCGCGGTTCGTCGGAGCTGTCGTCGCCTCCGGCCATGTTGATCAGGACGCCCGCGCCGAGGCCGACGAGCGCGATGGCGACGCCGATCGCGGCCAGCATCGGGACCTTGGATCCGGTGCTCGAGGAGCCCTCGGAGGCGGCGCGGCGGTTCGCTGCGCGGCCGCGCGGCGGCTCACCGCCCGGGTCCGGGGACCGGTGCGGCGCCGGGGCCTCGAAGCGGGGCATCTGCTGCGTCGAGTCGGTGCCGTCGCCGCCCGGGGCCGGCTCGTTGCGGAAGAGGCTGTCGAACTCGGGCGGCGGCTGCCGGTCGCCCGGCGCCCCGGGCCGGATGCCGTACGGGGCACCGGTCGGCTGCGCGGGGACGGGGGCGATGTACTGGGTGGCCTCGACGTCGGGGTCGGCGCCGGCGGCCGCGGACGGCTGCGGGGCGCGGTGCGCCGGCGGCGCCTGCTGCGGTACGTCGGACCTGCGGCCGAGGAACTGGGTGGCGTCCACGGGCTGCTCGGGCGGCAGGGCGCCGGGGAGGCCGGGAGCCGGGTCCTGCGGGGCGTACGCGGGCGGACCCGAGGGGGCGGTCGGGGCCGCGTGGGCGCCGGGTGACGGCGCGGCGTGCGCGCCCTGGGCGGGTGGGAAGCCGGGGCCTGCCGCCGCGGCGTCGGTCCCCGGCATCGGTCCGGGAGGGCCGTTCTGTCCCGGTACAGGCGGAATGAGTTGGGTCGCGCCCTCGTCGGCGGCGCCGGGATCGGCTGGGACCGGCGGGATGTACTGCGTGGCCCCCTCGTCGACTCCGGCCGGCGGCGAACCGGCCGGGCTCGCGGGAGTCGCCCCGGGCTGCTGCGCCCACGCGGCGGAGCCCTCGGCGTACGGGGCGGGGCCACCGTAGGGCGCGTCACCCGGAGACGGGTCGCCGTACGACGGGCCGCCCTGGGACCCGTCGCCGTACGAAGGGCCCTCCTGGGACCCGTCGCCGTACGAGCCGTCGCCGTAGCCGCCCTGTCCGGGCCCCCCGGCCCCCGCACCGTCCTGACCCGGTCCCCACGGCTGCCCCCAGGGCAGTCCACCGGCCGGTACGGTCTGGTCCGGAAGGCCGCCGGATATGAGGGGCTCCCCGCCGTCCGCGGGCAGCACGACGCCCTCGTGCGCGGGCCGTGCCGCGGGATACTGCGGCTCCTCGCCCTGTCCGCTCTGCGTCACCGGTACTCCTACACCTGGGGGACCTTCGCAATCGTCGCTTCACGCTACCGGGTCCCCGAGCCCCCTTTCCACGCAGCAGCGGCCCCCTGGCACCGCAGTAACAAGACCCGTGCCCCGTACGCTGATTAAGGCCGTCCCCAGCAGCGACGGAGCCGATCCGGACACTGTGACGCAGCTCGCGCATGAGCTGGCTCACGCCGTGGAAGCGCAGGTGGCTCAGGCCGCCCGCGCGTCGACCCGGGCGCCGAAGTCCCGTACCGCGGGCGTCCGGGCGTACGGTTCGAGCCGCGCGCGGAAGTCGTCCAGATACTCGGCGCCGCGGTTGGAGCGCAGCGTGGCCAGGAGCTCCACGGCCCGCGTCCCGGTGTGGCAGGCCTGCTCCACCTCCCGCTGCTCCAACTCGGCGGTGGCGAGCAGCAGAAGACCGATCGCCCGCCGCCTGGCACGGCCCTCCGGATGGCCCTCGAGCGACTCGCGGGCCGCCCGCGCCGATTCCTCCGGCCGTCCCAGATCGCGGTGGCAGTGCGCCAACTCGTCGGCCAGATAGGCCTCGTCGAAGTGCGCGATCCACACCGGGTCGTCCCCGGAGTGCGCCGTCGCCCGCTCCATCGCGCTCTGCGCGCGCGACGCCACCGACTGCGCCGAGCGCCCGTCCCCCAGCAGGGCGTGCCCGCGCGCCTCGGCCGCGTAGAACATCGCCTCGGTACGCGGTGTGACGCGCCCGCGTGCGCCCTCCTGCGCGGCCCGCGCGAGCTGGGAGATCTCCCGAGGATTGCCGAGCTGAGCGGCCAAGTGGCTCATGGACGCCGCCAGTACGTATCCGCCGTAGCCGCGGTCGCCGGCGGCCTGGGCGAGCCGGAGGGCCTGGATGTAGTAGCGCTGGGCGAGCCCGGGCTGCCCGGTGTCCACCGCCATGTAGCCGGCGACCTCGGTCAACCGGGCCACCGCGCCGAAGAGTTCACGCCCGACCGCCTCCCGGTACGACCCGGCGAGCAGACCCGACACCACCGAGTTGAGGTAGTGCACCACCACGGGCCGTACGTGCCCGCTGCCGTACTGGTGGTCCAGGCGTACCAGCGAGTCGGTCATCGCGCGCACCGCGGCCACGTCGGACGGGCCGACGCGCGGGCCGGCGGACCGGGCGACATGGGCGTCGGTGGCGGTGATCAGCCAGTCGCGGCTCGGCTCGACGAGCGCGGACGCGGCGACCGAGGATCCGGCGAGGAAGTCGCGGCGGCCGACGTCGCTGCGCCACAGCTCGCAGACCTGCTCCATCGCACCGAGCACGGTCGGCGAGAACTGCAGGCCGACTCCGGAGGCCAGATTCTTGCCGTTGGCCATGCCGATCTCGTCGATGGTGACGGTGCGGCCCAGCTTGCGGCCGATCGCCTCGGCGATCACCGCGGGCGCCCGGCCGCGCGGCTGCTGGCCGCGCAGCCAGCGGGCGACGGACGTCTTGTCGTAGCGAAGGTCGAGGCCGTGCTCCGCGCCGCAGAGATTGACCCGGCGGGCGAGTCCGGCGTTGGAGCAGCCGGCTTCCTGGATGAGCGACTGCAGCCGTTCGTTCGGCTGTCGCGCGACGAGAGGCCTTGCGGCCATGGCGTAACCCCCTGGTGTGCGCCGAGAGACAACATCCCCGATGATCAATGCCCCGCCGGCAAACGGAAGATGCGGGACATAACCAGACATGCGAGATGTGCACGGAATCCACGCAGTGCGACGGGCCTGCCGAAACCCTCCGGACTGCGGCGTTTCCTCCCGTTCGGCTACCCAACGCAGGAGCGGATCGTGCTGCGCGCCCCCGGACATGCACCCATGCGCCCCAGGGTGTGTCCGCAAAGTCCCGTGCGGTGCTCGCGGTGTCCGGTGCGTGCTCTCGGCGTGCCGGCCGGAAGTCCTCGTACTGGACCGTACTTGGGCTTTCGGCCGGTGCGGCGAGAGTGCGTGCCGGGCGCCGTGAGTGCCGTGCGGGACTTTGCGGACACACCCCCGTGCAGAATCGATGCGCCCGACCAGCGCGCAGGGCGGGCGCTCGGCGGCCGTAACCCGGATCTGCGGCGGAAGTTGAGTGGTGCGTGGAAGAGACGATCGAAGTCACCGGAGCCGGCCAGATCCCCCAGCAGCGCGGGGAGCGACTGACCGACGGCGGTCAACTCACCGACCATGCCGTGCGGTACGCCGAGGAGCGGCACTGGGACGTGTTCCCCGGCACCAGCCTGTCGCCCGTCGAGGACGACGCCGGGGCGGTGCGCTGCTCCTGCGGGGACACCGGCTGCGCACGCCCCGGCGCGCACCCCGCGCGCGACGACTGGGCGGCGCAGGCGACCGGCAGCGCCCGCGCGGTGCGCCGGCTGTGGACGAAGCAGCCGGGGGCCTCGATCCTGCTGCCGACCGGGCGCACCTTCGACGCGATCGACGTCCCCGAGACGGCCGGCTTCCTGGCCCTGGCCCGGATGGAGCGGATGGAGCTCACCCTCGGCCCGGTCACCGTCACCCCCGATCGCCGGATGCAGTTCCTGGCGCTGCCCGGCACCGCGGCGCAGGTCCCGGACCTGGTGCGCAAGCTCGGCTGGCCGCCCGCCAAGCTCGATCTGCGCCCGCTCGGTGAGGGCGACTGGATCGCCGCGCCGCCCACCCGCTTCGGCCGCGGCGGCGCCGTCCAGTGGGCCTGCCGGCCGACCGCGGCCAACCGCTGGCTGCCGGACGCCGACGAACTGATCAGCCCGCTCGCGTACGCCTGCGCCCGCGAGCGGCGCTGAAGCCGGCGCATCCGCCCTCCGGGCCCCTCGCCCCGTAGAACGTGCGCGCGAAAAGCCCTCCGGTCCGTATCGTGACCATGAGCATGGTGATCGACTGCGTCGCGGCCGACGGCGTCGTGATCGACAGGACCGTGTTCGACAGCACCGTGATCGTCAGCAGGCCACGCGTACGGGACGCGGGTTCGGGGCGTGGGTTCGGAGGGAAGCACCGGTGGACGAGGCAGTACGCGTAGAGGGCCTGTGGAAACGCTTCGGCGAGCAGATCGCCGTGTCCGGGATCGATCTGGTCCTGCCGGCGGGCAAGTTCATCGGCCTCGTCGGGCCGAACGGCGCGGGCAAGACGACCACCCTGTCCATGGTCACCGGCCTGCTCAGGCCGGACCAGGGCAGCGTCCACGTGGTCGGCCACGACGTGTGGCGCGATCCGGCCGAGGTGAAGGCCAGGATCGGCGTACTGCCCGAGGGCCTGCGGCTCTTCGAGCGGCTCTCGGGGCGTGAACTCCTCGAGTACACCGGCCGGTTGCGCGGCCTGCCGGGCGAGGAGGTGGACAAGCGGGCCACCCAGCTCCTGGACGTACTCGACCTGGCGGGCTCCCAGCACAAGCTCGTCGTCGACTACTCGACCGGTATGCGCAAGAAGATCGGCCTTGCGTCCGCGCTGCTGCACAATCCCGAAGTGCTGTTCCTGGACGAGCCGTTCGAGGGCGTGGACCCGGTCTCCGCGCAGACCATCCGGGTCGTGCTCGAGCGGTACACCGCCTCCGGCGCGACGGTGGTCTTCTCCAGCCATGTGATGGAGCTGGTGGAGTCGCTGTGCGACTGGGTCGCGGTGATGGCCGCCGGACGCATCCGCGCACAGGGCACCCTCGAGGAGGTGCGCGGTGACGCCACCTCGCTGCAGGACGCGTTCCTCGAACTGGTCGGCGCGGGCGGGCTCCAGGACGGCAGCTCCCTGGACTGGCTCGGGGGCGGCGCCCGATGAGCACCACGACCCCGGTCAAGCCCACCGCCCCGCCGAACACCACGGCCGCCCTGACGCCCGTGATGGTCCGCCTGAAGCTGTCCCTGCTGCGCAACGGGCTGCGCCAGTCGGCCGGCCGGCGGGCCGCGTACATCGCCTCGATGGTCTTCTCGCTGCTCTTCGCGGCGCTCCAGCTGCTCGGCCTGCTGCTGCTGCGCGGCCATGAGCACGCGGCGACCGTCGTGGTGCTGCTCACGGCGGTCCTCGCGCTCGGCTGGGCCGTGATGCCGCTGTTCTTCCCGAGCGGCGACGAGACCCTCGACCCGACCCGTCTGGTGATGCTGCCGCTGCGGGCGAAGCCGCTGGTCGGCGCGCTGCTCGCGGCGTCGCTCGTGGGCATCGGCCCGCTGTTCACGCTCTGTCTCGTGCTCGGCTCGGTGATCGCCGTCGCGCACGGCGCGGCGGCCGTGGTCGTCGGGGTGTTCGCCGGGGTGCTCACGATCCTGGTGTGCGTGGCGCTCGCCCGTGCCGTGGCCGCCGCCAACACCCGCCTGCTGACCAGCCGCAAGGGCCGCGACCTGGCCGTACTGAGCGGACTGATCATCGCGGTCGGCGCGCAGGTGGTGAACTTCGGCGCCCAGCGGCTCGGGCGGGCCGGCGGCCTCGAGCCCCTCGAACCGTACGCCGACGTGGTGCGCTGGATCCCGCCCGCCTCCTCGATCGCCGCGGTCGACTCGGCGGGCGACGGCGCCTACCCGGTGGCGCTCGCCCAACTCGCCCTGTCCGCACTGGCCCTCGGCGCCCTGCTGTGGTGGTGGCAGCGGAGCCTGACCCGCCTGATGACCATGCCGGACGGTTCGACGCTCGCCGCCGCCGAGCAGAGCGCCGACAAGGAGCGCTCCACGGGCCTGTCCCGGCTGCTGCCCGCGGGCCGCACCGGCACGGCGATGGAGCGCACCCTGCGCTACGTCTGGCGGGACCCCAAGACCAAGGCGGCGTGGGTGACCTCGCTCGCGATCGGCCTGATCGTGCCGGTGTTCAACGCCCTGCAGGGCACCGGCTCGGTGTACTTCGCCTGCTTCGCGGCGGGCATGCTCGGCACCCAGATGTACAACCAGTTCGGCCAGGACACCTCGGCCTTCTGGATGGTCGCCATGACGATCTCCTCGCCCCGGGACGCCTATCTCGAACTGCGCGCCCGCGCCCTGGCGTTGCTGGTCGTCACGCTGCCGTACGCGGCCCTCGTCACACTCCTGACCACGGGCATGATCGGCGACTGGGGGGCGCTGCCGGAGACCTTCGGGCTGTCCTTCGCGCTGCTCGGTGCGATGCTCGCGACCGGTGCCTGGGCCTCGGCGAGCTATGCGTACTCGATCCCGCAGGAGGGGCACAAGAACGTCGCGCCCGGGCAGGCCGGCCTCGCCTGGATCTCGATCTTCGGCGGGATGCTCGCGGCGGCGGTGATCTGCGCGCCGCTGCTCGCCCTGACGATCTGGATGCATCTCTCGGGCGCGCACGACTGGCTGTGGCTGCTCCTCCCGATCGGCACGGCCTACGGCTGGCTCGTCACCCTCGGCGGCCTGCGCCTGGCCGCTCCGCGCACGGCGAACCGACTGCCGGAGATCCTGGCGGCGGTCAGCAAGGGGTGACGGTCCGGCGGGTGCCCGCTCGGTGGGGTGCTCCGGCGGTCGTCCCCAGGTCGTAGCCCTCTTCTGCCGTACGGGGGAGCCAGGTTCGGACCGCGGGGCGATCCGCCGCACGGGGCTCGGCTGTGAGCGTGGGGCCGCGTGGCGGGCGGCGCACCCGCCCGTTCCAGGAGTGTTCCGGCGGCTGCAACCGGCCGCCCGGGCCGTGCCGTTGGCCGCCCTGCCGTCGGGGCCGTACTGCTCACCCTGCGGTGGGCCGTCCGCGCGCTCGTCACCCGGATCCAGGGCCCGACGATCCGGGGCGAGCCACTGCCCGAGGACTTCCCCGCACGGGCCGGCGGGCGGCAGGGACGCGGCCGGGCCCTGCCGGCGCGCCGCGGCTCAGCTCGTCAGGACGCCGTCCAGGAACGGCTCGACCGCCGCGCGCCAGCCCTCCGGCCGGTCGTAGTGCACCAGATGTCCGGCGTCGGGGACCTCCGCGTACTCGCCGCGGGGCAGTACCCGGACCATCTCCTGGGCCTCCGCGCGGCCGAGTTCGCCGTCCAGGCCGCGGACCACCAGGGCCGGGCACTGGACCTGGGCCAGCTCCTCCCAGTGCGCGTCGTACACCCACGTCTCGCGGGAGACCAGCATCTGGTCGTGGGCGAACACCGGGCGCCAGCCGTCGTCGGACTCGGTCATCACCTCGGCGTAGAAATCGCCGCGGGCCGGGTTGGGGCGCTCCACCCACGGGTCGTCCTCGCCGAACCACTTGCGTACGTCGGCGAGGGTCGCGAAGGGCAGCGGCCAGGCCTTGAACCAGTCCGCCCACTCGCGCTGCGAGGCCGCGCCCAGCGGAGAGGCCTTCATGTCGCAGATGATCAGGCCGCTGACCAGGTCGGGACGGCGGGCGGCGAGCTGCCAGGCGGTGAGCGCTCCCATCGAGTGGCCGATGAGCACGGCAGGGGCGAGACCGAGCTGGACGAGGGCGGCCTCGGCGTCGTCGACGTAGGCGTCGCGGGTGTAGGGGCCCTGCGGGGGCTTGTCGCTCTGGCCGTGGCCGCGCTGGTCGAGGGCGACGGCGCGGTGGCGCTCGGCGAGCCAGCGGGCGGTGCCCGCCCAGTGCGAGGCGCGACCCATCAGGCCGTGGAGTAACAGCACGCCCGGCGAGGGCGGTTCGGGAGCTCCCCGGTGCTCCGGCCGGGAGGAACTCCAGAGCTTCGGAGGGTCGGCGTACTCCCAGGCGGCGAGACGTGCGCCCCCTGCCCCCGATACGTCGATGCGTCGCACCATGGTCCTGGCACCCCCTCTGCGGGCCGACTTGCCCCGGCTCGTCCCGTACGACCGACTGTCCTGCACGACCTACCGAGTCGTACAGCCGACCGTGCCGTACGGGAAACGCTGTAGAACCTGCATTCGAAAACGGTGGTTCTGGCGGCAACACCCCTCGTTCGAGTGACCACCCTCAAGGAATGATCGGCGTGGCCGAGGGGAGACCTTTTGCGGGAGGCGGGCCGCTCGGGGAAAACGGTCCGACGGGATTGACCCTGGGAGCTCGGGGCTCCGGGTCAGCACAGGGGAGGACAGGCCCCGGCGCCGCGAGGCGCCGGGGCCCTCTGTCACCCCAGGGCGTGTGCCGCGGGCGTGCGCGTCGCGGTGGCACATGTCCCGCCCCTCTCCCCGATCCCGATCCGTCACCCGGCGGTCAAGAGCCCTCACGTCATATGCCTCACGCGACAGGGTGGCATGCAAAACGTCCGGGCGCTGCCGTTCCGCACAGTGAATCTTCGTACGCGCCCTCGGTCGTCCGCCCCAAGTGCCCCTGCACAAGGGGCAGTTGAGCCAGATGGGCCGGCGCTTCACGCACGGTCCGCGGACCGTGCACCGGCCTGCGCCCGGTGTCCGTCAGCGCTTGGCGACGAACACGTGCGAGGCGATCTCCGACTCGAGCTCCGCCGCCTCACCGCTGCTGCCGACCAGCACGCCGCCGGGCGACTCGGTGACGCTGACGACCGCGCCGGGCTGCACGCCGGCCCTGCGCAGCGTGTACATCAGCTGGGCGTCGGTCTGGATCGGCTCGCCGATCCGGCGCACCACGACCGTCTTGCCCTCGGCGCCCGCGTCCAGGTCGGACAGGCTGACCATCCCCTCGTCCAGGAAGGGATCGGCCTCCGCCTTCTCGCCCAGCTCCTCGAGACCCGGGATCGGATTCCCGTACGGCGACTCGGTCGGGTGGCGGAGCAGATCGAGCACGCGGCGCTCGACCGCCTCACTCATCACGTGCTCCCAGCGGCAGGCCTCGGCGTGCACCTGCTCCCACTCCAGGCCGATCACGTCGACCAGCAGACACTCTGCGAGCCGGTGCTTGCGCATCACGCGGGTGGCCAGACGGCGGCCCTCCTCGGTCAGCTCCAGATGACGGTCGCTGGCGATGGAGACCAGTCCGTCGCGCTCCATGCGGGCCACCGTCTGGCTGACCGTCGGGCCGCTCTGATCGAGCCGCTCCGCGATCCGGGCACGCATGGGGACCACACCTTCCTCTTCGAGCTCGAGGATGGTGCGGAGGTACATCTCCGTGGTGTCGATCAGTCCGGACATACGTGCCCCTCGATGCTGTGACAGAAAATCGTCGTGCGGTGGCCCCGGCCTCAATTCTGACGCATACCGCCGACAACCGTGCCCCGCCCGCCGAAGGGATCCCCCAGAACCCGCCACAGGCCCGGAATTCCGGGCCCGTGGGACGATCCGAAGCCGATGCGGGAACGGTACGCGACCGAGCCGGACCGCGCCGTGCGCGCGACGCCGCCGGCCCGGGCGGCCCGTATTGACAGGCCACTGGTCCAGACCGCAACGTGAGCGGCGACACATGGCGGAAGGGGCCTGCTCGATGGACGGGAACAAGCTGGCGGACCAGTATTTCGACGCCGCGATCGGCCTGCTCCAGCGGGTGCGCGACGAGGAGTCCGAGTCCGTCGCCGCCGCGGCCGCGCTGATCGCGGACACCGTCGAGGCGGACGGTCGGCTCTTCGCCTTCGGCGCGGGGCACTCCTCGCTCGCCGCCCAGGACATCGTGTACCGGGCGGGCGGGCTCGCCCTGATGAACCTGCTCGCCGTGCCCGGCGTCGTCGGTGTCGACGTCATGCCCGCGACCCTCGGCTCCGCCCTCGAGCGGGTGGACGGCCTGGCCGGCGCGGTGCTCGACACCAGCCCCGCGAAGGCCGGCGACGTCCTGGTGATCATCTCCCTGTCCGGGCGGAACGCCCTGCCTGTGGAGATGGCCATGAACGCCCGCGCGCTCGGCCTCAAGGTGATCGGCGTGACATCGGTGGCGTACGCGACGGAGACCAGGTCCCGGCACGCCTCGGGCACCTTCCTCAAGGACCACTGCGACATCGTCCTCGACAGCAAGATCACGGTCGGGGACGCGGAGCTCACCGCGGACGGCATCGAGGCCCCCTTCGGACCGGCGTCGAGCGTCGTCACCAACGCCCTCCTGCAGGCCGTCATGGCCCGCGCGGCCGGCGACCTCGCGGCCCGCGGCATCGACCCGCCGCTGCTGCGCTCGGGCAATGTGGACGGCGGCCACGACTGGAACGGCCAGATCTTCGCCCGCTACGGGGACCGGATCTTCTACCGGCAGTGAGGACGGCCTCCACGCGCGCGTGGAGGCCGCTCGGTCGTCGCCCACGCGCGCGGCGTCAGCGCCCTGCCGGGTCCGGGCCCGCGAGGTCCAGGCTCGCGCCGATCCGTACGGCCACACTCTCCGCGTACATCGCCTCGCCGCGCTCGAACGGCGACCGTGTGACGCCCCGCAGGAAGGTCACCACGCCGACCGTGCGCCCCCGGCTGCGCGCCGCCACACACAGGGCGTGCACCGCGTCGGACGGCCACTGCCGGGCCTCGGCCCACCGCTCGGCCTCCGCGGGCCCGGCGGCGCCCGCAGAGGCGCGTACCGCCCCGGCCCGCTCCAGGCACTGCAGCGCCGGATGCCCCGGCGCGTACCGCAGCGGGATCCCGCCGTGGGCGAGCGACTGGACGGGCCCCGGCGTCCCGGCCGGCGTGGCCGCGGACCGCACCAGACGAGGCGGCTCGACGGATGCCGTCAGATCGATCAGGGCATGGTCGGCGAAGCCGGCGAGCGCGAAGTCCAGCTGGACCGTCGCCGCCTCGTAGGGGTCCTCGCACTCGGCGGAGGCGCGCGCGGCACGGTGCAGCTGATTGGCGCGGAACCGCAGCTGCGCGGCGTCCTGCTCGAGCTGCTTGGCCTCCGTGACGTCCACGAACAGCCAGCCCACGCCCAGCGGCACGGGCTCCTCCGCGAGCGGCGACGACAGGCGTACGAAGCCACTGCGCCAGCAGCGCCGCGACTCGCCCTCGTCGGTGCGCAGGGTCACCCACATCTCGGCCGGCTCGGGCGGTGCACCCTCGGCGAGCACGTGCGTGAAGGCGTTCTCCAGGTCCTCGACGCCCTGGGTGAGGAGCTCGCCGAGCGGGCGGCCGAGCAGGGAGCTGCGGCCCACGCCGAGTGCGTGTGCCGCGTGGGCGTTCACCACGGCGGGGCGCAGATCGGCGTCCACCAGGACCACTCCCCAGGACGCCGAGTCGAAGAGCGCCTCGCTGAGTGCGATGGACCGCTCCAGGTCGATCTGGGTGTGCACCTCGCTGAACGCGCAGTACACGCCCGCCGGTTCGCCGTCCGGGCCGCGCACGGCCGCGGACTGGGTACGGACCAGGACCCGGCCGCCGTCCTTGGTCAGCAGCGCGAACTCGTGCACCTGGCGTCCGGGCGAGCCCATCGCGCCGAGCAGCCGCTGCGCCACCTCGTCGGCGTCGGCGCTGCGGACCGCCCAGCCGGCGAAGCCGCGGCGGCCGACGGCCTCCTCCGCCGTCCAGCCGAGGATGCGCTCCGCCTCGCGGTTCCAGTGGGTGACCACGCCGTCGGCGTCGAAGGCACACAGTGCCGCGTCCATGCCGTCGAGCAGGGCCGCGAGCAGGTCGTCGGAGCCCGGTCCGTCCCTGTCCGGGTCGTGTTCCGGATCCCTTTCGGGATCCCGTTCGGGCTCGGGGTCTCCGGAACCCAAGGAGTCCGCGGTACCACTGCGCCGGGAAGCACTCACCTGGCCACCCCCATGCAGGACGAGTCAGCTTGTCGGTGTGCACTGATCGGTGTGCACCGCACACCGATCATTCAACTCGAACGTGACGCACCGCACAGGAGGTTTGTCAAAACGTGCCGGTGTCCGGGTCCGAATCGTTGTCCTGGGACCTTCAGGGGACCTTCAGGTGGCCCGGTACGACCCGTTCCGGTGGCGTTTGCGGGTGCAGAGTCAAGGTCGTAGAAAATCCCTTGAGCCACCCGGCGACGGCTCCTAGTGTGGGGATCAACCGGAAGGGAGGTGGTTCGGAAGTGATGACATACCGGACAGGTGAGGTGGCTGCGGGCTAGCGGCCTGCCACCGTAGAACCAGTGCGGTGCCGGACCAGCGCGCGATGCGTGTGCGCAGCCGGCCCAATCCCAAGCAGTCACCCGACCCGCGGGCCGCCGGTATTGTCCGGCCGGCTCCCCGCCGTCTCGTACGGCGGGGACCAAGGCCCGCGGGTCGTCTGCGTTTCCGGCCTTCTCGGCCTACTCAGCCCGCCAGGTCCGCGTAGCCCTCGATGTCGCGCGGGTCGCGCGAGCCGGGCCCGGTGTAGCGCGCGGACGGGCGCACCAGGCGGCCGGTGCGCTTCTGCTCCAGGATGTGCGCGCTCCAGCCCGCGGTCCTGGCACAGGTGAACATCGAGGTGAACATGTGCGCCGGCACCTCGGCGAAGTCCAGGACGATCGCCGCCCAGAACTCGACGTTGGTGGCGAGCACCCGGTCAGGGCGCCGGGCGTGCAGCTCCTCCAGCGCCGCCCGCTCCAGCGCCTCGGCGACCTCGAAGCGGGGTGCGGCGAGCTCCTTGGCGGTACGGCGCAGGACCCGCGCGCGGGGGTCCTCGGCGCGGTAGACGCGGTGTCCGAAGCCCATCAGGCGCTCGCCCTTGTCGAGGGCCTGCCGGACGTACGCCGCGGCGTCCCCGGTGCGCTCGATCTCCTCGATCATGCCGAGCACCCGGGACGGTGCGCCGCCGTGCAGCGGGCCCGACATGGCGCCGACCGCACCGGACAGGGCGGCGGCGACATCGGCCCCGGTGGAGGCGATGACCCGGGCGGTGAACGTCGAGGCGTTCAGGCCGTGTTCGGCCGCGGAGGTCCAGTACGCGTCGACGGCCTTGACGTGCCGCGGGTCGGGCTCGCCGCGCCAGCGGATCATGAACCGCTCGACGACGCTCTCGGCCTTGTCGATCTCGCGCTGCGGCACCATCGGAAGGCCCTGGCCGCGGGCGGACTGGGCGACGTACGACAGGGCCATCACGGCGGCGCGTGCCAGGTCGTCACGCGCGCGTGACTCGTCGATGTCGAGCAGCGGTTTCAGGCCCCAGACCGGGGCGAGCATGGCGAGCGCGGACTGCACGTCGACGCGGATGTCCCCGGAGTGCACCGGGATCGGGAACGGTTCGGCGGGCGGCAGGCCGGGCGCGAAGGCGCCGTCCACGAGCAGGCCCCAGACGTTCCCGAAGGAGACGTGGCCGACCAGGTCCTCGATGTCCACACCGCGGTACCTCAGGGCGCCCCCTTCCTTGTCCGGTTCGGCGATCTCCGTCTCGAACGCGACGACTCCCTCGAGACCGGGTACGAAGTCGGACATCAGGCGGCTCCTCATGAGTGGCGGCAGAGGGTGACTGCCGCGGCGACAGATGCATGGCTGACCACATGTCAGGAACAGGCGGCGGCCGGCCCGGATCCGCGGTCGGCCACCCTCGAGGAGTGACCTTTCTGCGACTCGCGGTCCTTTCCGGTCAACCGGGTCATGCCCCGTACGGCTGGAGGTCACCCAACCGGTACGCGGACAGGACGGGATCCTGGAGTGCCACACCCGAAGGAACCTGCGGCACTCAGTGCCATGAGACCACCTCTCGGGGGTCGGGGGCCAGCCATCGGGTGCGGCAGGATGAGCGGGTGACCGATCACCGCCATCCGGGCCGGGAGATTCCGGGGGACCTCCCCGATGCCGCCCCGCCCCCGCTCGACGGCCCCGAGCCACCGCCGTCCAGCCCCGCCGACCTGCACGACCCGGCCGTGATGCGCCGCCAGTACCGTGCCGAGGGTGTCGATCCCGCGGGGCTCGCGGCGGAGCCGATGGAGCAGTTCGGACGCTGGTTCGCGGAGGCCGCCCTGGCCGAGCGGAACGGCGGCCTCTACGAGCCGAACGCGATGGTCGTCTCCACCGCCGACGCCGACGGCCGCCCCAGCTCCCGCACCGTGCTCCTCAAGGCGTACGACGCGCGCGGGTTCGTGTTCTTCACCAACTACGAGTCCCGCAAGGCCCGCGAGATCGAGGTCAACGCGCGCGTGGCGCTGCTCTTCCCATGGCACTCGATGGCCCGTCAAGTCCTGGTCACCGGCGACGCCGAGCGGATCGGCCGGGACGAGACGGCACGCTACTTCCGCTCCCGGCCGCACGGTTCACAGCTCGGCGCCTGGGCCAGCCCGCAGTCCACGGTGATCGCCTCGCGGGAGGAACTGGACCGGGCGTACGCGGACCTCGCGGACCGCTACCCGACCGGTGAGCAGGTGCCGGTGCCGCCGCACTGGGGCGGGATCCGGGTGGTGCCCGACCAGGTGGAGTTCTGGCAGGGCCGGGAGAACCGCCTGCACGACCGGCTCAGGTACGCGCGCGTGCCGGGCGGTTGGACGGTGCAGCGGCTCGCGCCCTGAAACCGTCGCGGGTGCGGATCGGTCCAGGGAACGTGGGCAGTCCAGGGCGCGCGGGCGCTCCGGGGAGCGGTTCACTCCAGGGCGCGGTTCACTCCAGGGTGCGCTCGATGATGAGCGCCCACTCGCCGACGACGCGTTCGCGGCGCGCGGTGTCGTCCGTGAGGAGGTTGGCCAGACCGAGTCCGCGGGCCATGTCGAGCAGCCCCTGGACGGTCTCCCGTACGCCGGGGCGCTGTTCGTCGGCGGCGAGCAGTTCGACGGCGATGCGGTGGGTCTCGCGGCCGACGCGGGCCTCGAGTTCGGTCACGCGCGCGTGCAGCTGCGGTTCGTTGGAGGCGGCCACCCACAGCTGCAGGGCGGCGCGGAAGAACGGCCCGGTGTACAGGTCCACGAGCGCGTGCACGACGGCGGCACGCCCCTGCACGGGCAGTTCGCGCAGCGCCTGGGAGCGCTGCTCGGCGACGTACTCGACGGCCGCCGTGAACAGGTCCTCGCGGGTCGGGAAGTGGTGTTGCGCCGCCCCGCGCGAGACGCCGGCGCGTTCGGCGACGGCGGACACCGTGGAGCCCGCCCAGCCGTGCTCGGCGAGACAGCAGACGGCGGCCTCCAGGAGGCGCTGTCGGGTGGCGCGGCTGCGGTCCTGCTTGGGCGCGCGGTCGGCAGGGGTCACAGCACCCATCCGGGATCCCGTCGTTCGAGGAAGGCGGTCATGCCCTCGCGGGCGTCGGCGGACGCGAACAGCGTCGCGGAACGCTGCACGTAGTCCTCCGCGTGCTCGTCGAAGGCCTGCAGGACTCTAGCGGTGACAAGGCGCTTCGCGGCCGCCAGGCCCCCCGGTGCGGCCTTGCGGAACGCCTCGAGCACGGTGTCCAGGGCGGCGTCCACGTCGTCGGCGACCTCGGTGAGCAGACCGGCCGCCGCAGCCTGCCGGGCGTCGAAGCGTTCGCCCGTGAGGTAGTGGCGCTCGACCGCGCGCGGGTCCATGCGGGGCAGCAGGGTCAGCGAGATCACCGCGGGTGCCACTCCGATGCGTACCTCGGTGAGTGCGAAGTCGGAGCCGGGTGAGGCGAGTGCGAGATCGCAGGCGGCGAGCAGGCCGAGGCCGCCGGCCCGCACATGCCCGTCGACGCGCGCGACGACGGGCTTGGGCAGCTCCACGATCTGTCGCATGAGGGCGACGAACGCGTACGGGCTGCAGGGCTCCTTGAGGTCGGCGCCGGCGCAGAACGTCTCGCCGGTGTGGGTCAGGACGACGGCCCGCACGCGCGCGTCGCTGCCGCAGTCCGCGAGCGCCTTGGTGAGCGCCTCGACCAGCGGTCCCGACAGGGCGTTGCGGCGGGCCGGGGCGTCCAGAGTCAGGGTGCTGACGCCCCGGCTGTGACTGTGCTTGATCACGTGCTGTTCTCCCTGTCCGGGTATCTCTACGTTGAGCGGTTCTTTCGACGTTGAGCGGTTCTTTCGACGTTCAGGGGATCTCTCAACGTTCATGCTTCTCTCAACGTTGAGCGGATCCCTCAACGTTCATTGGCTCTCTCACCGTTCACGCAGTTCGCGGCGGAGGATCTTGCCGCTCGCGGCCCGCGGCACGGCCTCGACGAACTCGACGCGCCGGATCTTCTTGTACGGGCTGACGCGTTCGGCCACGTAGTCGGTGACGTCGCCCGCGGTGAGTCCACTGCCCGGCTGCGGGACGACGTAGGCCTTCGGCACTTCGTTGCCCTCCTCGTCGTAGACGCCGATCACCGCGGCGTCGGCGATGTCGCGATGGGTGAGCAGCAGCGCCTCCAGTTCGGCCGGCGCCACCTGGTAGCCCTTGTACTTGATGAGTTCCTTGACCCGGTCGACGACGAACAACCAACCGTCGTCGTCCACTTGGCCGATGTCCCCGGTGTGCACCCAGCCGTCCGCGTCGATCATGTCGGCGGTCGCCTGCGGCCTGCCCAGATAGCCCTTCATGACCTGAGGACCGCGGATGAGGATCTCGCCGCGCTCGCCGACGGGGACGTCCTCGGCCGGGTCGTCGAGGGACACGATGCGCATCTCGGTGGAGGCGATGAGTTTGCCGACGGTGCCGGGCGGCGGACTCTCGGCGCCCAGTGGCACGACGTGGGTGCCGGGCGAGAGTTCCGTCATGCCGTACGCCTGGCCCACCGGCGGCAGCCCGAGCCGCTCGGAGCAGGCCGCGGCGAGCCCGGCGTCCAGCGGGGCCGCGGCACTGAGGATGAACTTCAGCGAGGACAGGTCGTAGTCGGCGACGGCCGGGTGCTTGGCGAGGGCGAGCACGATCGGCGGGGCGACGTACAGGCCGGTGATGCGGTGCTTCTCGATGGCCGCGAGGAACGTGTCGAGTTCGAAGCGGGGCAGGACGACCACGGTGGCGCCGTGCCGCAGCGGGGCGTTCATCAGGGCGGTCAGGCCGTAGATGTGGAAGAACGGCAGGACCGCGAGGATCCGCTCACCCTCGCCGACCGGCATCGTCGGATACAGCTGGGCCAGGTTGGTGGCGATGGAACGGTGCGTGAGCATCACGCCCTTGGGCGTGCCGGTGGTGCCGGACGAGTACGGCAGGACCGCGACGTCCTCGGCCGGGTCGACGGCCACGGCCGGCTCCGGCGCGGTGGAGCCGATCAGGTCCAGGATGCTGCGGTGCCCCTCGGCCTGGTCGCAGACGAGGATCTCCCGGATGCCGCCGCAGATCTCGGCGGCCGCGCGGGCGGCGCCCAGGAGCGGGGACACGGTGACGATCCAGGTCGCCCCCGAGTCGGTGAGCTGCTTGGCGAACTCCTCGGGGGTGGCGAGGGGATGGACCGTGGTGACCGAGGCCCCCGCGCGCGTGGCCGCGAAAAAGACCGCCGGATAGGCGACCGTGTTGGGGCTGTGCAGGGCCAGCACATCGCCCTTGCCGAGACCGGACTCGGCAAGGGCGGCGGCGATCCGCCGGTGGAAGGTGTCCAGTTGGGCGTACGTGAAGGTGGTGCCGGCGACACCGTCGATCAGGGCCGGGGTGTCACCGAAGTCGGCGGCCCGGCCGAGCACGGCTTCGTGGATGGGCTCGTCGAGGACGGGGACGTCTGCGTACTGGCTGCGGAACACGGTCCCTCCAGGGGCGAACGGTGGCGGACGGGGACGGACGGGGCGAACCTTGCGGACATGACGAACCTTGCGTGCCTTGCGCGCCTCACCTGACCTGCGGTGCCGGCCCGGCCGCCCGGGGCCCTGTGCCGGACCCCGGCCGACAGGTGAGGCAAGACCGTACCCCCGTATGAGCCCCGTGCCGCCCGCCCGTACGCGGACGGTTCGGATCAGTCCGGGAGCGGCCTGTAGCGCCTCCCGAGGGCCGCGACGTCCCTGCCGGCCCCCTTGGCCCAGCGGCGCCGCGTACCCGCGCCGACGAGGTCCTGCAGCCGCGGCAGCCCCGGCGGCAGCGACCAGCGCTCCTCCTTGTCGATGTCGAACCAGTTGAGCAGGCGCAGATTCGGGAAGCGGCCGGCCTCCAGCTCCGCGATCATGGTCGCGATCCAGTCCGGCTTGTCGCCGCCGTCCTCGCTCGAGGCGAACTCCGGCAGCATGACGGGCTTTCGGGGGTCGATCGCGCGGGCGCGCGCGTAGGCGTCGGCGAACGTGTCGGCGAAGCTCTCCCAGTGGTCGACGTCCGGCTCCCAGGACGGTCCGAAGCCCCAGTTGTAGCCGTCGATCCCGATCCAGTCGACGTAGTCGCCGCCGGGGTAGGCGAGTTGCTCGTCGTTCCAGTCGGCGATCGGGGCGGGGCCGTTGTTGTAGGCCCAGCACCACTGGACGTTGAGGGCGCGCTGCGCCCGTACGATGCGGTGCACGCGCCGGTACGCCGCCACGTAGGCCTTCGGGTCCTGCCCGTTGTTGGCGACCGACCAGGGGTACCAGTCGCCGTTGAACTCGTGGCCCCAGCGCACCACCAGGGGTTTGCCGTAGCGGGCGAATTCTCGGCCGCGTGCGGCTATGTAGTCGTCCCAGTCGCCGTCGTTGATGGCGGCGAGGGTGATCTGCCCGGGGTCGGTGAGCGGCAGTTCCGGGTCCCAGGGCTCCCAGGTGTAGTGCGGCAGCACGTGCCGGCGCCACAGCGCCCGCGCCGTGTCGACGGGGAACGGGACCTGCCTGCTCCAGCTGTCGAACCACATGACACTGGCGGGCACCGCGCCGAAGTCGGCGAGCGCGCCGTCCGGGACGGTCGACTGGTCGGGGACCTCGCGGAACAGGCCGAAGTAGCGGTCCTGGTCCGGCAGCGGACCCGTGACGGGCCGCGGACGTGCACCGGGACGCGGCCGTGCACCGGGAAGCGGCCGTGCCGGCGCGGCCGCGGCGACCGGTGCGCCGGCGACACCGGCGACGGCGGCGGCCGTCACCGGGACGGCGCCGAGCAGAGTACGTCGGGACATCGAGCGGTCGTGCGGGATCTTCATGGTGAGGGTTCCCGATTCGTGTGAAGACGTCAGAGACCGAGCGCTCGGAGCGACGGGCACAAGCGGAACGAGTCGCTCTCAGGAGTGGCGCGAGACTAACCTGAGAGCGCTCTCACGAACAGGGAGCCGACGCCCGCACCACGTCCCGGTCCCCGCGTCCTCAGTGCGTGCTCGGTGCGTACTCAGTACGTACTCAGTACGACTTGGGCAGCCCCAGAGTCTGATGGGACACGTAATTGAGGATCATCTCCCGGCTGACGGGCGCGATCCGCGCCACCCGGGACGCGGTGATCAGCGAGGCCAGGCCGTACTCCCGCGTGAGCCCGTTCCCGCCCAGTGTGTGCACGGACTGGTCCACGGCCCGCACACAGGCCTCCGCGGCCGCGTACTTGGCCATGTTGGCGGCCTCACCCGCCCCCACGTCGTCACCCGCGTCGTAGAGATGCGCCGCCTTCTGCATCATCAGGCGGGCCAGCTCCAGATCGATGTGCGCCTGCGCCAGGGGATGCGCGATCGCCTGATGGCTGCCGATCGCGGCGTCCTTCCACACACTGCGCTCCTTCGCGTACGACACGGCACGCTCCAGCGCGTAGCGGCCCATGCCGACGGCGAAGGCGGCGGTCATGATGCGCTCCGGATTCAGACCGGCGAACAGCTGCAGCAGCCCCGCGTCCTCCTCCCCGACCAGCGCGTCGGCGGGCAGCCGCACCTCGTCCAGGACCAGCTCGAACTGCTTCTCCGCAGCCTGCAGTTCCATGTCGATCGCATTCCGCGCGAAACCCTCGGCCTCCCGCGGGACGATGAAGAGGCACGGCTTGAGCCGCCCCGTGCGGGCGTCCTCCGTGCGGCCGACGATCAGGGTGGCGTCCGCGATGTCGACACCGGAGACGAACACCTTGCGACCGGTGAGCACCCAGGAATCGCCGTCCCTGCGCGCGGTGGTGGTGATCCGGTGGGAGTTCGATCCGGCATCGGGCTCGGTGATGCCGAACGCCATGGTGAGGCTGCCGTCCGCGAGCCCCGGCAGCCACTGACGCCGCTGCTCCTCGGTACCGAAGCGGGAGATGACCGTGCCACAGATCGCGGGCGACACGACCATCATCAGAAGCGGACAGCCGGCGGCACCCAACTCCTCGAGGACTATGGACAGTTCCGCGATTCCGCCACCCCCGCCGCCGTACTCCTCGGGCAGATTGACCCCCAGGTAGCCGAGCTTCGCGGCGTCCGCCCACAGTTCGGTGGGGTGGCCGCCGTCCCGTACGAGGCGGGTCACGTAGTCGCGTCCGTAGCGCTTGCCGAGGGCGGCGACGGCGGCCCTGAGGGCCTGCTGCTCCTCGGTCTCCACGACGGTGCCGGGGGTGCTCATACGGGGTCCTCCTGTGCGTCGGTGGGTGCGGCATCGGTTGCGGCATTCGGTGCGTCGGCAGCTGTGCCGTCCGGTACGGAGACATCAGCAGCTGTGCCGCCCGGTACGGAGACACCGTCCGGTTCGACGACGGCGAGCAGCGTGCCGACCTCGACCTGGCGGCCGGGAGCGGCATGCAGGGCGGTGAGCGTGCCGGTGACCGGCGCGACGATGCGGTGCTCCATCTTCATCGCCTCCAGCCACAGCAGCGGCGTGCCCGCCCGCACCGCGTCACCGGCGGCCAGACCGTCCGCGACCCGGACGACGGTGCCGGGCATCGGGGCGAGCAGCGACCCCGGAGCACGCTGCTCCACAGGGTCGGCGAAACGAGGCAGCGCGACGAAGGTCCACGCGCGCGTGGAGCTGTCCACGAACACCCGGTCCGGACCCCGTCCCCGCTCCTCTCCCCCGTGCCGTACGACATGGAACTCGTGCCGTACGCCGTCGACTTCGAGCACCGTCCGCCCGGCCTCCGAGCCGACGAGACGGACGCCGGGATGCCCTTCGATCCCGTCCCGGGTGATCCGGTAGCCGACCTCGAACTCGGCGCCGTCCGGCTCACTGCGATAGCTCTTCGTCTGCAGGGCGGACGGCAGATTGCGCCAGCCGCCGACTCCGAGGCGGGAGCGGCCCTGCCCGTCCGCGAGCGCCGCCGCCAGCGCCGCACACCGGTCCATGCCGTCGTCGTCCGCCCGCGCGGTCAGCCCGTCCAGATGCCGGTCGTAGAAGCCGGTGTGCACCTCGCCCGCGAGGAACTCCGGATGCCGCAGGCTGCGCACCAGCAGCTCGCGGTTGGTGACCGGCCCGTGGATCCGGGTGCGTTCCAGGGCGCCCGCGAGCCGGCGTGCGGCCTCGGCGCGGGTCGCGCCATGGGCGACGACCTTGGCCAGCATCGGGTCGTAGTGCACACCGATCTCGTCGCCGCCGGCATACCCGGAGTCGACCCGGATGCCGTCCCCGTCCAGCGGCACATCGAAGCGGTGCAGCACACCGGCCTGCGGCGCCCAGCCGCGCGCAGGATCCTCGGCGTACAGACGGGCCTCGATCGCATGCCGCCCCGAGGGCGCCGGCGGAGCCTCCGGCAGCCGGGCCCCCTCGGCGACACGCAGCTGCCACGCCACCAGATCGATGTCGAACACGGCCTCGGTGACCGGGTGTTCCACCTGCAGCCGGGTGTTCATCTCCAGGAAGTACGCACGCCCGTCGGCGACCAGGAACTCCACCGTGCCGGCGCCCGCATAGTCGATGGCCTTCGCCGCGGCGACCGCGGCCCGCTCCATCTCCCGCTCCAGCGCCTCGCCGAGGCCCGGCGCCGGCGCCTCCTCGACGACCTTCTGATGCCGCCGCTGCAGCGAACAGTCACGCGTACCGAGCGTCCACACGCCGCCCTGACCGTCCGCGAGGATCTGCACCTCGACATGCCGGCCACGCTCCACATACGGCTCGACGAACACCCGCCCGTCACCGAAGGCGCTCTCCGCCTCCGCGCTCGCCGCCTTCAACTCTCCCGGCAGCGCGTCGAGTTCCCGTACGACCCGCATACCGCGCCCGCCGCCGCCCGCCGACGCCTTCACCAGAACCGGCAGATCACCTGCCGTCACCGCCTCGGGATCGAGCGCATCGAACAGCGTCAGCCCCGCATCCCGCATGATCCGCTTGGCGTCCGTCTTGTACGCCATCGCCTCGATCGCGGCAGGCGGCGGACCGATCCACACCAACCCGGCGTCCAGGACCGCACGCGCGAACTCCGCGTTCTCGGAAAGGAATCCATACCCCGGATGCACCGCGTCCGCTCCCGCCGCGAGCGCCGCCCGCACCAGCAGATCGCCCCGCAGATACGTCTCTCCCGGCGCACTGCCCGCCAGCCGCACAGCCGTGTCCGCCTCCCGTACGTGCAGAGCCTGGGCATCCGCATCCGAATACACCGCCGCCGTGGCGATGCCCAGCTCCCGGCAGGTGCGGAAGATGCGGCAGGCGATCTCGCCGCGATTGGCGACCAACACCCTTCGAAGCATGCGCACTTCAGTCACGTGGTCCCTCACATCCGGAAGACGCCGAAGCCGCCGCGCGCGCCCTCCACGGGCGCGTTGTGGATCGCGGACAGGCACAGGCCGAGAACGGTGCGTGTGTCGCGGGGATCGATGACCCCGTCGTCGTAGAGCCGCCCGGACAGGAACATCGGCAGCGACTCCGACTCGATCTGCTGCTCCACCATCGCCCGCAGCCCCGCGTCCGCCTCGTCGTCGTACGGCTGCCCCTTCGCAGCCGCCGACTGCCGGGCCACGATCGACAGGACACCCGCCAGCTGCTGCGGCCCCATCACGGCGGACTTCGCACTGGGCCAGGCGAACAGGAACCTCGGGTCGTACGCGCGCCCGCACATCCCGTAATGGCCCGCCCCGTAGGAGGCGCCCATCAGGACCGACAGATGCGGGACACGGGAGTTCGAGACCGCGTTGATCATCATCGCGCCGTGCTTGATGATGCCGCCCTGCTCGTACTCCTTGCCGACCATGTAACCGGTCGTGTTGTGCAGGAAGAGCAGCGGAATGTCGCGCTGGTTCGCCAACTGGATGAACTGGGCGGCCTTCTGCGACTCCTCGCTGAACAACACCCCGCGCGCATTGGCGAGCACCCCCACCGGATAGCCGTGCAGCTCGGCCCACCCCGTCACCAGGCTCGGCCCGTACAACGGCTTGAACTCGTCGAAGTCCGAACCGTCCACGATCCGGGCCACCACCTCATGCGGGTCGAAGGGGACCTTCAGGTCCTCCGGCACGATGCCGAGAAGCTCCTCCTCGTCGTACTTCGGCGGAGCCCCCGGAGCCGGATCGGCCTGCGCCTTGCGGTGGTTGAGGCGCGCCACCACCCGGCGGGCCTGCCGCAGGGCGTCGGGTTCGTCGGCGGCCAGATAGTCCGCGAGACCGGACACGCGCGCGTGCATCCCGGCGCCACCGAGCGACTCGTCGTCGCTCTCCTCGCCGGTGGCCATCTTGACCAGCGGCGGACCACCGAGGAACACCTTCGCCCGCTCCTCGACCATGATCACGTGGTCGCAGAGCCCCGGCACATACGCACCGCCCGCCGTGGAGTTGCCGAACACCACCGCGACGGTGGGGATACCGGCCGCGGACGACTGCGTGAGGTGCTTGAAGAGCGCACCGCCCGGGATGAAGATCTCCTTCTGGCTGGGCAGGTCCGCGCCGCCCGACTCCACGAGATGGATGGACGGCAGACGGTTCGCGTAACTGATCTCGTGGGCGCGGAAGGCCTTCTTCAAGGTCCAGGGGTTGCTGGCCCCGCCGCGCACGGTCGGGTCGTTGGCGGTGATCAGGCACTCGACGCCCTCGACCACACCGATGCCGGTGACCATCGAGGCACCGACCGGATAGTCGCTGCCCCAAGCGGCCAGCGGAGACAGCTCGAGGAACGGGGTGTCCGGGTCGAGGAGCAGCTCGATCCGCTCGCGGGCCAGCAGCTTGCCGCGCTTGCGGTGCCGCGCCACATACTTCTCGCCGCCGCCGGCCAGCGCCTTGGCGTGCTCGGCGTCGAGCTCGGCGAGCCTGCCGAGCATCGCCTCGCGACGCTCGGCGAACTCCGGCGCGGCGGGGTCGAGCGCGGTGGGCAGTACGGTCACGGGGATCCCTTCGGGGTGGCTGGGCGGACAGTGGGATCGGCCGAGGCTCGGAGGGTCACGGGCCGTCGGTCCACAGCAGCTGCTCCGGGACGTCCACATGCCGCGAACGGAGCCACTCACCCAGCCCCTTGGCCTGCGGATCGAAGCGGTGCTGGGCGGCGACGCCCTCACCGAGCAGCCCCTCGACCACGAAATTGACCGCCCGGAGCCGGGGGAAGAGATGCCTGGTGATGGTCAACTCGGCGGTCTCGGGCAGCAGTTCGCGGAGCGTCTCGACCGTGAGCGCATGGGCCAGCCAGCGCCAGGCGGCGTCCGTACGCACCCACACCCCGATGTTGGCGTCCCCGCCCTTGTCGCCGCTGCGGGCCCCGGCGACCGCACCCAGCGGCACGCGGCGCACCGGCCCCGGCGGAAGCGGTTCGGGCAGCGGCGGAGCGGGCACGGGGGCGAGCTCCCGGGTGCTTACGGGGTCGGGGACGGCCAGGCGGCCCCCGTCGGGGAGTACGGCCACATGCCGCACGGCGTCCCGCTCGACGTACCGGGCCTCGAAAACCCCGTACGGGGAACCCTTTCCGGGCGGGGCGGTCAGATGGAAGCCCGGGTAGCCGGCCAGACCGAGCTCGACAGCGGCACTGGTCAGCCGGCGGCCCACTGCCTCCTGCTCGGGGTCGCGCACCACGAGCCGGAGCAGCGCACTCGCGGTCTCCTCGGTGGAAGCGTCGGGACGATCGGTACGTGACAGCTCCCAACTGACGTGCGCTGGGGGGTGTTTGGCCAGGGCATCCGCCAACTGCGCCTTGACCAGCGCCGCCTTGGCCTCGATGTCCAGGCCGGTGAGCACGAACACGATCTCGTTGCGCCAACCACCCAGCCTGTTCAGACCGGTCTTGAGCGTCGGCGGCGGAGGCTCACCCTCGACCCCGGCGACACGGACCCGGTCCGGCCCCTCCTGAGTGAGGGTCACCGAGTCGAGTCGGGCGGTGACGTCGGGGCCCGCATACCGGGCACCACCGGTCTCGTACAGGAGTTGGGCGGTGACGGTGTCCACGTCGACGAGGCCGCCCGTGCCGGGATGCTTGGTGATGACGGCCGAGCCGTCGGCGTGGATCTCGGCGAGCGGGAAGCCGGGGCGACGCAGATCGCGGCCCGCCGCCAGAGCCTCGGCGAAGAAGGCGTAATTGCCGCCGGTGGCCTGGGTGCCGCACTCGAGGACATGGCCGGCCACGACGGCTCCGGCGAGGGCGGCTTCGTAGGAGGTGGGGGTGGAGGTGGACTTGGAGGCGGACGTGGACATGGAGGTGGAGGGTGTGGTGCGGTCCCGTGCAGGGGACGTGGTGCGGTGTGGGGCGGTGTCGCGGTCCCAGTCGAACCACCAGGCGGCCGGGCCGGTGACCAGGGCCGCGTCGGTCACCCGGCCGGTGACCACGACGTCGGCACCGGCCCGCAGACAAGCGGTGATGCCCTCGCCGCCCAGGTAGGCGTTCGCCGTCAGGACGCCCTCGCCCCAGCCGCCGCGCGCCAGCAGATCGTCACCCTCCACGTGCGCCACCCGCGCGGGGACGCCGGCCCGCCCGGCGAGTTCCCGTACGGCGGAGGCGAGGCCCGCCGGGTTGAGCCCCCCGGCATTCGTCACGATGCGTACGCCACGCTCGTGCGCCAGACCGAGACAGTCCTCCAACTGCCGCAGGAACGTCTTGGCGTACCCGAGCCCGGGGTCGCGCAGGCGGTCGCGGCCGAGGATCAGCATGGTCAGCTCGGCCAGGTAATCCCCGGTGAGCACGTCGAGTTCACCACCGCTGAGCATCTCCCGTACGGCCTCGAAACGGTCACCGTAGAAGCCGGAGGCATTGCCTATGCGCAGGGGGCGGACGGCGTTGTCGACGCCGGCGGAGTCGGCGTCGCTCATCGTCCGCCGTCCTCTGGGGCGGTGGGGTCGGCAGCGGCTGTGCCGTCCGTCGTGTGCGCGGTCTTCGGTGCACGTCCCTGCCCGGGCGGGCCCGCGAAGGCCTGGGCGATGTCCAGCCACCGGTCCGCCTCGGCCCCATCGGCCCGCAGGGCCAGGTCGTCCCGGTGGGCACGCTGGGTGACCAGGAGGCAGAAGTCGAGCGCCGGCCCGGTCACGCGCTGAACTGCGTCCGGCGGACCGTACGTCCACGGCTCACCGCCGTCCGGCGCGGCCAGCTCGATACGGAACTCGGCTTCGGGAGGCGTCAGTTCCCGCACCACGTAGGCGTAGTCACGGGCACGTACGCCGATGCGTGCGACGTGCCGGAGCCGCGCCGTGGGCACCCGCCGCACCGCGAAGGCGTCGGCCACGTCCTGCCCGTGCGCCCAGGTCTCCATCAGGCGCGCGGTCGCCATCGAGGCGACACTCATCGGCGGCCCGTACCAGGGACAACGGGTGCCGGGCGGGGCCTCGCGCAGCGCCAGCTGCAGCGCCTCACGGCCGTGCCGCCAGCGCGCGAGCAGCTCGTCGGGTGGCAGTACCGCGCCTCGCTCGGCGCCCTCGTCGACGAATTCGTGCGGCGCCGCGAGCGCCTTCTCGACCTCCTTGGCGAAGGCGTCCGGGTCGGTCACGGCGACCAGGGCCACCTCGTCCGTCCAGGCGAGATGGGCGATCTGATGGGTGACCGTCCACCCCGGCGCAGGGGTGGACCGCGCCCAGTCAGCCGGACTCAACTCCCCTACGAGAGCGTCGAGTTCCGCACTCTCCGCACGCAGATCGTCGAGCACGGGAACGGGGTCGGCCACGGCGCACTCCCCTCACGGGACGTCGTTGTGCGGCGAGCATGGCAGCTGCCGGGACGATAAACAAGCACGCGTGCTTGAAACCCTCCCCGGGGCCCTCCCCCTCACCCCTCCACGTACGAACCGTCGACCACGCTGCAGTCGTCCAACTCCTCGAGGACGTCGTCGAGATAGTCGATGAAGCCGTGTGCCGTGGGGCCGCTCGGGCCCACCTCGTGGTCCATGTCGAGGAGTTGGCCGCGGGTGCCGCCGGGGCCCGGGGCGAGGTCTATCACCGCGCCGTTCCCCGCGCCGTCGGCGTCGATGCAGATCCAGCCCTCGTTCCACCAGCCCGGCTGTACGGCCCGCTCCGCGTCCTCCAGGTCCTCGTCGTCCTCCGGGTCGTGGTGCGAGCGCTTGTCGAAGCTGCCGTCCGCGAGGAGCTCGCGCCATATCCCGGTCTCCTTGACGATGCCCGCGCAGGACAACAGGGTGCCGCCCGGCCAGCCGTCCTCCTCGGTCCCGTCGTGCAGCTCGAGGGATCGCTTCAGCTCCTCGGGCAGTGTCACCCCCAGCTCCTGCTCGACCCCGGCGATCGCCTCCGGGGAGGCCGGCCCGCGCAGCAGGTGCGCGCCGCCCTCCTGCGCGTACCACTCCTCCAGTTGCCGCCACTGCTCCGCGAGGACTTCCTCGACTCGCCCCGCCGCTCGCCTCGTCATGTGCTCTCCCCCGGTAACGCATCGAATCTGCCCTTGCGCGACCGGTCGGGCAGTCCGCCGCGCATGCGGCTCACCGCACTCGCAGCCGTGGCGACTGCGTGTCCCGACCGTCAGGAGCGATCCTCACACACGGCACGGACATCGCTCCGTGCCTGTGGATAACTTCCGGACCCGGCATCGGCCCTCGACAGAATCAGCCTGCGGCGTCGGCGGACTCAGCCTCCGGCGGTGGGGCGCTCGGCCCGCTCCCGCCTCCCCTTCGACCGTCCGACCTGGGTGCGTACCGCGCCCATGCTGGCGGCGATGACGAGCGCGATGGCCAGAGCCTGGGTCGCGGAGAGCGCCTGGTCCAGGACGAGGAAGCCGGCCGTCGCGGCGAAGGCGGGCTCCAGGCTCATCATGATCGCGAAGGTGGAGGCCGGGAGTCGCCGCAGGGCGAGGAGTTCGAGGGTGTACGGCAGTACGGAGGACAGCACCGCGACGCCGACGCCGAGTGCCAGGGTCGTCGGCACGAGCAGCTTGGAGCCGGATTCGGCGATGCCGAGGGGCAGGCTGAGCAGGGCCGCGACTCCCATGGCGAGCGCGAGGCCGTCCGCCTGCGGGAAGCGGCGGCCGGTCTTGGCGCTGAAGACGATGTACGCCGCCCACATCGCGCCGGCGCTCAGGGCGAACGCGGCGCCGACCGGGTCGAGCGACTCGAACCCGCCGCCGCTGAGCAGGAAGACGCCCGCGAGCGCGAGTGCCGCCCACAGGGCGTTCACCGCGCGGCGTGAGGCGATGACGGACAGGGCGAGCGGTCCGAGCACTTCGAGGGTCACGGCCGCGCCGAGCGGGATGCGGTCGGCCGCTTGGTAGAAGAGCGTGTTCATGGCGCCCATCACGACGCCGAAGGTGACGACGGTGCCCCAGTCGGCGCGGCTGTGCCCGCGCAGCTTGGGTCGGCAGACGATCAACAGCACGACGGCCGCTGCGACGAGGCGGATCGTGACCACGCCGAGGGCCCCGGCCCGCGGCATCAGGGACACGGCGAGCGCGCCGCCGAACTGCACGGACAGGCATCCGGTGAGGACGAGTCCCACGGGGCCGAGGGTGGAGCCTCGCAGCCGGCGCAGTCCTGTGGCGCTTGCGGGCCGATCGGTGCCGGCCGTGTCCACGACGCCGGCCGCCTCCGGCTGTGCGACGGCGGCCCCGGCGGCCGCCTCTGCGGCGCCCGCCTCGGGAGCGATCCCGCCCGTGACCGGCCCGCCGGTCTGCCTCCCTGCGTCCACTGGAGCCTTTCCCTTCGCTGCACTGCTCACTTCACTGCACACATGTCACGCCGCCGGCGCTGCCACGTCTCTGGCGCCGTCACGCCGCCGGCACTTGGCGCTGTCACGTCTCCGGTGCTGTCGCCGAGCACAACGTAGAACACTGTAGTGAACTCCACGATCCATTGCACTGGACTATTCGAGCACCCCGTTCCACCCCGCTTCCACCGCCTTCCCACGCTACGGACTCCCGCGCGGCACGTGAAATGCCGACCGCGACCCGGTTATGCTCCGCACGCATGAGCGCCACGACCAGCGGCAACGACCACGCCGGCGCCGGCCAGGTCGAGCTCCGCCACCTGCGCTGCTTCCTCGCCATCGCCGAGGAGCGCAACGTCACCCGCGCCGCCGAGCGCCTCCGCCTCACCCAGCCCGCCGTCTCCCGCACCCTCGCCGCCCTCGAACGGGCCCTCGGCGTACGCCTGGTGGACCGCAGCACACACCATCTGGCGCTCACTCCGGAGGGCCGCGCGTTCCAGGACCGTGCCACCGCCGCGGTCGCCGCCTTCGAGGACGCCCTCGCGGCCGGCCGTACCGCACGCCGGCCGCTGCGGCTCGGGCACGCCTGGTCCGCGGCCGGCCCGTACACCACTCCGCTGCTGCGACGCTGGCGCGAGGCCCACCCCGACGTGCCCCTCGAACTCCTGCGCATCGACGACCGTACGGCGGGACTGACCCGCGGCGAGGTCGACGCCGCGCTGCTGCGGGGCACCGTCGACGCCCCGGGCCTGGTCACCGAACTGCTCTACACCGAGGCCCGGGTGGCGGCCCTGCCTGCCGACGACCCGCTGGCCGACCGCGACCGGCTCTCGCTCGCCGACCTCACGGACCGCACCATCGCCCTGAACACCGTCTCCGGCACGACCACCCTCGACCTGTGGCCGGCCGCGATCCGCCCCAAGGAGGCGATCACGGTGGCCAACACGGACGACTGGCTCGTCACGATCGCCGCGGGCCGCGCGGTGGGCATCAGCGCGACGGCCACCATCGGCATGCACCAGTACCCGGGCGTGGTCTACCTGCCGCTGACCGACGCCCCCGAGGTCCCCGTCGTCCTCGCCCGCCGGGACACCCCCGGCCACCCGTCCGTCCCCGAACTCACCGCCCTGATCCACAAGATCGCCCACAGCTGACGGCCTCGACCGCGTCCTGGGTGCCGATGCACGGATCGTACGAGTCCTTCTCACCGCCTCCGACACCACCACCCGCGGATGCCGGTCGGGCGGGGCGGTGAGGGCGCTCGTGACACTTCTACTCGGTACGGCCGGTCCACTCGGTACGACCTGCGCCGGGCTGGGAGCGATCCAGGGCTTCCGCAAGGATCTCCGCCAGGTGCCGGGCGCCGCGGCCGTCGCCGAGTTGTTCCAGTTGGGTGCGGCAGGAGAAGCCGTCGGCGAGTACGGAGGTGGCCGGGCCGGCGGCGCGTACCGCGGGCAGGAGTTGGTCCTCGGCGCAGGCGCGGGAGACTTCGAAGTGGCCGGGTTCGAAGCCGAAGTTGCCGGCCAGGCCGCAGCAGCCGCCGGTCAATTCGCCGGTCAGGCCCGCCTTTTCGCGTAGGGCGCGGTCCGCCCTGTCGCCGAGTACGGCGTGCTGGTGGCAGTGGGTCTGGCCGGTGACCTCGCGGTCGAGGCGGGGTGGCTGCCAGTCGGGGGCGAGTTCCTCGATGGTCTCGGCGAATGTCCGGACGGAGGCGGCGAGGCGGTGGGCCCTCGGGTCGTCGCCGAGGAGTTCGGGCAGATCTGCCTTGAGGGCCGCCGCGCAGCTCGGCTCCAGGACCACCAGGGGCCTGTCCGGCGGGACACGGTCGAGGGTGCGGCGCATGACGTCGCGGGCGAGGTCGAGCTGGCCGGTGGAGACGTAAGTGAGGCCGCAGCACACGCCCTTGGGAGGCAGGATCACGGAGAGGCCCGCATCCTCGAGGACTCGCACCGCGGCCCGGCCGACCGAGGGTGAGAGGTGGTCGGTGAAGGTGTCGGGCCACAGGACGACGGTCGGGGTGCCGTCCTCGCGGCGGGTCGCGCCGCGCCTCTCGTACCAGCGGCGGAACGTGACCGGGGCCAGGCGTGGGATGTCGCGTTCGGGTGCGATGCCGCCGAGGCGTTTGGCGAGGGCGGCGAGCGGGCGCAGGCGCAGGGCCGCGTTCGCCGGGCGGGCGAGGCGCAGGGTGGCCGCGGCGCGCAGCCAGCGTGGCAGGCGTCCCATGGAGTAGTGCGCCATGGGACGCCGCCGGCCCTTGTAGTGGTGGTGCAGGAACTCGGCCTTGTAGGTGGCCATGTCGACGCCGACCGGGCAGTCGCTGCGGCAGCCCTTGCAGGACAGGCACAGATCGAGCGCGTCATGCACCTCGGTGGAGCGCCAGCCGTCGGTGACGACCTCGCCGGCGAGCATCTCGTGCAGCAGTCGGGCGCGGCCGCGGGTGGAGTGCTCCTCCTCGCCGGTGGCGCGGAACGACGGGCACATGACGCCCGAAGTCGTCGTCGTGTTGCGGCATTTGGCGACTCCTACGCAGCGGCGTACGGCGGCGGAGAAGTCGCCGTTGTCGTGCGGATAGCCGAAGGCGACGTCGACGGGGCCGCGGGGCAGCGGGTCGAAGCGCAGGTGGGAGTCGAGGGGTTCGGGGCGTACGAGGATGCCCGGGTTGAGGCCGTCGTCGGGGTCCCAGAGGCCCTTGACGCGCTCGAAGAGGCGGACCAGGTCCTTGCCGTACATGGCGGGCAGCAGCTCGGCGCGTGCGATGCCGTCGCCGTGCTCGCCGGAGAGTGATCCGCCGTGGGCGACGACGAGTCCGGCCAGGGCCTGGGAGAACTCCCTGAAGCGCGCGATACCGGGCTTGCTGAGCAGGTCGAAGTCGATGCGTACGTGGATGCAGCCGTCGCCGAAGTGCCCGTACGGGGTGCCGCGCAGGCCGTGTTCGGCGAGCAGGGCCCTGAAGTCGCGGAGATAGGCGCCCAGTCGGGCGGGCGGCACGGCACAGTCCTCCCAGCCGGGCCAGGCCTCCGAGCCGTCGGGCATGCGGGTGGCCGTGCCGGAGGCGTCCTCGCGCACCCGCCACAGGGCCCGCTGCCCGGCCGGGTCGGTGACGACGACCGAGTCCAGTACGTCCGCGGCCCGCACGATCGCATCGGCACGCGCGCGTGCCTCGTCCCGGCTGTCGCCGCCGGTCTCCACGAACAGCCAGGCGCCGCCGCGCGGCAGGCCCTGGGCGTCGCCCACCAGGTCGGCGGCCATGCCTTCCACGGTGAGCGGCCCGTACGGCAACAGTCCGGCCGCGGCTTCCGCTGCCGCGCTCTCGTCGGAGTAGCCCAGTACGGCGAGGGCACGCGCGCGTGGAGCCTCGACGAGTTTGACGGTGGCCTCGGTGAGGACGGCGAGGGTGCCTTCGCTGCCGCAGTACGCGCGCGCGAGGTCGATGCCGTTCTCGGGGAGCAGGGCGTCGAGTGCGTAGCCGGAGATGCGGCGCGGGAGGTCGGGGAATCCGGTGCGCAGCAGGGCGAGTTCGGACTCGGCGAGGGCGCGCAGGCCGTCCGGGGCGCCGTCCCAGCCTCGGCCGAGGCGCCGGGGGGCGCCGCCGCCGTAGGTGGCCACGGTGAGGTCGTGGACGTTGTCCGCGGTCGTGCCCCAGGCCACGGAGTGGCTGCCGCAGGAGTTGTTGCCGATCATTCCGCCGAGGGTGCAGCGGCTGTGGGTGGACGGGTCGGGGCCGAAGGTGAGGCCGTGCGGGGCGGCCGCGGTGCGCAAGGTGTCGAGGATCAGGCCGGGCTGGACGACCGCGGTGCGCTCGGCGGGATCGAGGGCGAGGAGGCCGTCCATCCAGCGCGTGAAGTCCAGGACCACGCCGGTGCCGGTCGCCTGGCCGGCGATGGAGGTGCCGGTGCCGCGGGGGACCACGGGGACGCGGTGGTTGCGGCAGATCGCCAGGGTGGCTTCCACGTCGGTGGTGTCGCGCGGGGCGACCGTGCCGAGGGGGACGCGGCGGTAGTTGGAGGCGTCCATGGTGGTGAGGGCGCGGGCGGTGGGGCGGAAGTCGACGGTGCCGCGGAGTTCCGTGCGGAGGCTGCGCTCCAGGGCTGCGGTGTCCATGTTGTCCAGCGTGCCAGTCCCTTGGCAGGGGGCCTTGTCCTCAAACGCCGGACAGGCTTGAAAAGTGTCGACCCGTCCGGGTCGAAAGGTGCCCTGGGCGCGTGCCGCCTCGGGGCCCCGGACAGGATCAAAAGATGTCCTCAAACGCCGGACGGGCTGGAAGTACCGGACGGGCTGGAGATCCTGGAGGTGTCCGCAGGGCCGACAGTCGGGGTGAGGCGCCAGGCGGCGCTCTCCTGGGCCTCGTGCCAGAACGTGGCGAAGCGGCCTCCCATGGTGAGGAGTTCGTCGACCGTGCCGTCCTCGGTGATCTCACCGTCCTCGAGGAACAGGACCCGGTCCGCGCCACGGACCGTCGCGGGACGGTGGGTCACGATCACCCGGGTGCGGGGCAGGTGGTCGGCGGACAGAGCGGACGCCACGGCCGCCTCGTTCTCCGTGTCGAGCGCGCTGGTGGCCTCGTCGACGAGCAGTACGGGCGCCGGTTTGAGCAGGGCGCGGGCGATGCCGACCCGCTGCCGTTCGCCGCCGGAGAGTGCCGTGCCGCCCTCACCCACCCTGCTGTCCGCACCGTCGGGAAGCCGGGCGGCGAGCTCGTCCACCCGGGCCAATCGCAGGACCTGCTCCACGCGCGCGTGGGCCGCATCCGGGTCGCCGGCCATGACGTTCTCCCGGACCGTCCCGTCGAACAGATAGGAGTGCTGGAAGACCATGCTGGTCAGCGACCGCCGGTGGGTGTCCTGAAGTGTCGTGGTGTCGACGCCGTCCGCGAGTACGCGACCACGGGTCGGTGTGTGCAGTCCGGCGAGCAGCGCGAGGACCGTGCTCTTGCCGGACCCCGAAGGGCCGACGATCGCGGTCGTGGTGCCGGATTCGAGGGTGAGGTTCAGGCCGCGCAGCACGGGCTCGCCGGCCACGGCACCGTCGCCCCCGTCCCCGTCCCCGTACGCGAAGTGGACGTTCTCCAGTTGGAGTCGGGGCGCGCCGTCCCGGCCGGGTGCCGCGGTGCCGGCGGGTGTCGTCGGCGCGGTGAGGACGGACCGGATCCGGTCGAGCGTGGAGCGGATCGTCTCGACGGCCGGGGCGAGCTCGGCGAGCGTCGTGAACGGCTCCAGATAACGCACGACGACCACGATCAGGGCCACGGCCTCCGGGGCCGTCAGATCGCCGCGTACGGTCAGCACGGCGGCGACCCCGGCGAGCGCCACGAGGGCCGCCTGGCCGGCCAGTCCGAACAGCACCTGCCCGGGCACCTGGAGCAGCAGGAGTCGCATCGTGGAGCCGTGCTGCTGCTCGAGGGCGCGCCCCACATGGCTGCGGGCCGGCTCGACGCGGCGGGCGGCGCGCAGCGCCTGCTGGGTGCCGGCGAACTCCACCAGGCGCTCGGTCAGTGCGCTGTTGGTCTCCGCGGCGAGCGCGTCCGCGCGGCGGGTGATCCGCCCGGACGCCCACAGGGCGCCGAGCAGCACCGGCACCCCGGCAGCGGCGGCGAGGCCCAGCTGCCAGGCGACCGGCACCAGGGCGACGGCGATCGCCGCGGGCAGCAGTACGGCTCCGATCAGCGGGGTGAGCAGATTGGCGAACATGCCCACCAACTCCGGTCCTCCGGAGGCGATCGCGGACCGTGCGGTCGGGACGTTGCCGGCGGCGAGCCAGCTCAGGCGGACCCGGGTCAGACGGTCGGCGACATCGTGCTGGACGCCGTCGAGCAGCGCGAATCCCAGGTCGAAGCCGAGCCGTGCGGCCGCCGTGTCGACGACCCAGCCGACCGCGGTCACCGCGGTCAGTGCGCCGAGCCAGGGCAGCGCGGCGGCCGGATCGGCGCCGAACAACTCCCGTACCAGCGGCACCAGAAGCACCACGCCTCCCGCGCGGAGCAGCACCGAGAGCAGGGCGAGGACGGCGTAGGCGGCGGCGCGGGAGCGCCGGTCCGCGGGCAGCAGCCACAGCAGCGAGCGGATCATGAGGCGGCTCCTTCGGCCACGGTGGTACCGGTCGGGGCGCCGGTGGCCGAGCCGGACGTCGTCGCTGCGGCTGCGGAGCGCCCGCCGCCCGACTCCCAGAGCCGGCGGTAACGGCCGTCCGCAGCGAGGAGTTCGGCGTGGCTGCCGGTCTCGGCGACCCGGCCGCCGTCGAGTACGACGATGCGGTCCACGCCGGTGACGGTGTGCAGGCGGTGCGCGACGACCAGGACGGTGCGGTCCCGGGTGAGCCGGTCGAGGGCGCGCTGCAGGAGGTACTCGGACTCGGGGTCGGCGAATGCGGTGGCCTCGTCGAGGACGAGTACCGGGGTGTCGGCGAGGATGGCACGGGCGATGGTGAGCCGTTGGCGTTCGCCGCCGGACGGTTGAACGCCCTCCCCGATGACGGTGTCGTAGCCGTCCGGGAGCCGCACGATCCGGTCGTGGATCCGGGCGTCCCGGGCCGCCGCCTCGACCTGTGCGTCGGACGCGTCCGGTACGGCGAGCGCGATGTTCTCCCGTACGGTGCCCCGCACCAGTTGGACGTCCTGGAGAACGAAGCCCACGCGCGCGTAGAGCTCGTCCGCGGTCAGCGACCTGATGTCCTTGCCGTCGATCCGGATGGCCCCCTCGTCGACGTCGTGGAAGCGTGCGAGGAGCGCGGCGAGCGTGGACTTGCCCGCTCCCGAGGGGCCGACGAGCGCGGTCACCGTCCCGGGGCGCAGCTCGAGCGACACGTCCCGTACGACGGGGACTCCCGGCCGGTATCCGAAGGTGACCCGCTCGAAGGCGACGTGCCCGGCGCGTTCGCCGCCGTCGGCCCCCTCGGCACCGTCCGTGCCGGCGTCCGGATCCGCCGCGGCTGCGCTCGTCGCGAGCTCCCGGTCGTCCAGGGTGGTGGCGATGGAGCGGGCCGCAAGGGTGCCGTCGCGCAGCCCGGCGAGGCCGTAGCCGATGCCGAGCAGGCGGGCGCCGAAGGTCGTGCCGAGCAGCAGGAACGGCAGCAGGTCCACCGGTGCCATCCGGTCGGCGACGACGAGGAGCGTGCCGGTGGTGGCGATCAGCCACAGGAACGTCGACGGCCGGGTGGCCAGGTCCATGAAGGTCTTCTTGCCGATGAACGGCCGCTGCCAGTCACCGAGGAACTCCAGATACGCGTCCAGGCGCCGCCGGAAGACGGAGGCCGTGGCGCCGCCGAACACCCGGACCACGGGCTGCCCTTCGAGATAGGCGCCGGCTTCGCCGCCCATGCGCTCGGCCCGGCGCGGGGCCTCGGCGATCTTCGGCCCCGACTGGACCATCATGATCGACATGGTCACGACGTACACCAGGATCGGTACGAGCAGCACGAGGGCGGGCCGCCAGTCCACGCTGAACAGATAGCCGAGCACCGCGAGCGGCGCGACGACCGCCGCGACGGCGTCCGGCACGGCGTGCGTGACCAGATAGTGCAGGGCCAGGGTGTCGTCCTGGACGACCTTCTTGGTGCCCGCCGAGCCGCGGGCGGTGAACCAGCCGAGCGGAAGGCGGGCGAGCTTGCCGAGCAGCCGGGCGCGCAGCACGCGCGCGTGGCGGGCGTCCACGGCGTGCAGCCACAGGGTCAGTGCGGCGGCGAGCGCGGTGCCCGCGCCGAGCAGGACGAGCGCCAGGATGCCGACCGTCCGCAGCCGGGCTTCCGGTTCTCCGTCCAGGAGCCGCCTGGCCAGCTCCACGAGCAGGACGTACGGGGCGAGTTGGAGCAGAGTGATCACGGCCTGCAGGACTCCGGCGAGCACCAGCTTGCGCCGGACGGGCGCGAGGAGCCGGCCGGCCGCCTGCGACCGCCACCGGCCGGCGGCGGGCTCCGGTTCGGGCGCCGCTGCCGCTCCGGCCGGC
>NZ_QUAK01000055.1 GCF_003429565.1 Streptomyces triticagri | reverse complement strand
GGCGACGGGAAGGCCCCGTCCCCGGCGCAGCGGCCCGGTGGCAAGGCCGGCCAGTGCGCCGCGGACAGCGGCAGCCAGCGCGGCGGTGACGCGCACGCCGTCGCGCTCGCGGGCGGTGCCGAGTTCGGGCTCGTACCGGGCGCCGGCGCGGCCACGGCCTCCGACGCGGTCCGCGACAGGCACCGCGACATCCTCGAATTCCCCGGCTAGGGCAGGCCCTTCCCCGCCTGACGACCTGCCGCGCGGGGGCGGGACAGGTCTGCCCACCAGGGAGAGCCCGGCCGAACGGCCGCCTCCCGGCCCCCCTTTCGAATTCGAAGGATCTGAAGCGATCATGCGCAAGAACATCCGCCGTTCCATCGTCATAGCCGCCGGCGCCACCGGCATGATGGCCCTCGGCACCGCCGCGGCCTCCGCCGACGAACTGCCCGTCTCCGTACCGCTGTCCACCCCCGACCAGGCCTCCGACGCCGTCGAGGACGCCGCGTCCGGCGTCAAGGACCACACCGAGTCGGCGACCGAGCGGGTCGGCGACGCCGCCGAGGCCACGTCCAGGACCGAATCCGCCACCACGGACGCGCGCTCCACCGTCACCGACGCGCGCTCCGCCACCACGGACGCACGCTCCACCGTCACCGACGCACGCTCCACCGCCGCGGAATCCCGCGCCGCCGTGCAGGGCGCGTCCGAGCAGGCCCGCCAGTACGTCGAGGGCGAACTGCCCGCGTACGACACGGCCGACGTGACCGAAGCCGCGGAGGGCATCGACTACCTCTTCGGCCCGCTCTCCGCCTTCGCGCCCGAGCTCGTCGACCAGGCTCCCGGCCAGGTCGCCACCGGCGTCCAGGGCGCCGTCACGGCGGCCGACCCGGTCGTGGACGAGACCGCGGACGCCGTGCTGCCGCCGATCGCCGCGACCGCCGTCGACTCCGTACTTCCGGTCGCCGGCCAGGCCGTGGGCGACGCGGGCGGCCTGGCGCAGGGCGTGACCGCGGACGTCCAGCCGTTCGTCGGCGGAGTCGTCGGTGAGGTGCAGCCGACGGTCGGTGGCGTCGTGGGCGAGGTCCAGCCGTTCGCCGGCGGTGTGGTCGGCGAGGTGCATCCGTACGTGCAGAGCGTCGTCGCCGAGGTGAAGCCGCTCGCCGAGGGTGTCGGCGCACAGGCGACCTCGCTCGCCGGCGGGGTGACCGGCGATGTGCAGCCGCTGGCGCAGCACGTCGCCGCGGAAGCCGGTCCGTTCGCCCAGGACCTCGGCGGCACCGTCGCCGGCGACGCGGGCCCGCTCGTGCGCAACGCGGTCTCCGGAGTCCAGGACACCACCACCGCCGTCGCCCCGGACTACGTCGCCGGGCTCTGACCCGAGGCATCCACCGGGAGCGCGGCGGCGGCCCGCCCCGGTGGATCTCCGGGCCGGGCGCACGCTGAGCGCGCCCGGCACAGAAACGTCCACGCCCCGGGCCACCGGTCCGGGTGCGTGACGCACTTCCGTACCGCTCGCGCCGAGGCGCCGGCGGTACGGAAGTGGGGCGGACCCATGCGGCACGGCCGAGCCACGGCCGGCCGCGAGGGCCCCGCCCGGTAGCAGGAGGCGCGGGCCGGACGAGGCTCGGGATCGGATGTCCGGCGGGGACCCGGAACCGACCCCAGACCTCGCCCGGCCCCGTCCGCCCGGCGCCCGCACCGCCCCCGCGACGCCCGGATACGGCCCGCCCGCCTCGTCCCACCGCTTCGGCCGTACCGTGCCGAGAGGCGTCCTCGCCGGGCTCCGTCCCTGGCCGGCGGGCTGTGACTGTAATCACCGCCGCAGTGTGAGCTGCGATTTAGGGTCATCGGGCCCGCGGCGATAACCTGCGAGACGGACATGCCGCGTCCACGGCCACCGTGCACGCCTCCCTTGTGACAGCGCAGTCACGTTGCCCTCCGCGGCACGCCCAAGCAGACAATGAACCGCGAATCACAACCGCGACTTTAGAAGCAAAGGGACGGACGCGCGTGGACCTGTTCGAGTACCAGGCGAGGGACCTCTTCGCCAAGCACGGTGTACCGGTGCTGGCCGGTGAAGTCATCGACACGCCTGAGGCAGCCCGCGAGGCGACCGAGCGTCTTGGCGGCAAGTCGGTCGTCAAGGCACAGGTGAAGGTCGGTGGCCGCGGCAAGGCCGGCGGCGTCAAGCTGGCCGACACCCCGGACGAGGCCGTCGCTCGCGCGACGGACATCCTCGGCATGGACATCAAGGGCCACACGGTCCACAAGGTGATGATCGCCGAGCTCTCCCCCGAGATCGAGGCGGAGTACTACGTCTCGTACCTCCTCGACCGCACCAACCGCACCTTCCTGGCGATGGCCTCGGTGCAGGGCGGCATGGACATCGAGGAGGTCGCGGAGAAGACCCCCGAGGCCCTCGCGAAGGTCCCGGTCGACTCCAACTCCGGTGTCACGATCGAGAAGGCCCGCGAGATCGTCGCGCAGGCGAAGTTCCCGGCCGAGGTGGCCGAGAAGGTCGCCGAGGTCCTGGTCACCCTGTGGGACACCTTCGTCGCCGAGGACGCGCTCCTCGTCGAGGTCAACCCCCTTGTGAAGACCAAGGACGGCCGCATCCTGGCCCTGGACGGCAAGGTCTCGCTCGACGAGAACGCCGACTTCCGCCAGCCGGAGCACGAGGCGCTCGAGGACAAGGCCGCAGCCGACCCGCTCGAGGCTGCCGCCAAGGCCAAGAACCTCAACTACGTCAAGCTCGACGGCGAGGTCGGCATCATCGGCAACGGCGCGGGTCTGGTCATGTCGACCCTCGACGTCGTCGCGTACGCCGGTGAGAAGCACAGCAACGTGAAGCCGGCCAACTTCCTGGACATCGGCGGCGGCGCCTCCGCCGAGGTCATGGCGAACGGCCTGGAGATCATCCTCGGCGACCCGGACGTCAAGTCCGTCTTCGTCAATGTCTTCGGTGGCATCACCGCCTGTGACGAGGTCGCCAACGGCATCGTGCAGGCCCTGGAGCTCCTCAGGACCAAGGGCGAGGAAGTCACCAAGCCGCTGGTCGTCCGCCTCGACGGCAACAACGCGGAGCTGGGTCGCAAGATCCTCAGCGACGCCAACCACCCGCTGGTGCAGCGCGTGGACACCATGGACGGCGCGGCCGACAAGGCCGCCGAGCTCGCGGCCGCGAAGTAAGGGAAGAGGACTCAGTAAGCCATGGCTATCTTCCTCAACAAGGACAGCAAGGTCATCGTCCAGGGCATGACCGGCGCCACCGGCATGAAGCACACCAAGCTCATGCTCGGTGACGGCACCAACATCGTCGGCGGCGTGAACCCGCGCAAGGCCGGCACCGAGGTCGACTTCGACGGCACGTCCGTCCCGGTCTTCGGCACCGTCGCCGAGGCGATGGAGAAGACGGGCGCGAACGTCTCAGTCCTCTTCGTGCCCCCGGCCTTCTCCAAGGCCGCCGTCGTCGAGGCCATCGACGCCGAGATCCCGCTCGCGGTCGTCATCACCGAGGGCATCGCCGTCCACGACTCCGCCGCCTTCTGGGCGTACGCCAAGTCGAAGGGCAACAAGACCCGCATCATCGGCCCGAACTGCCCCGGCCTCATCACGCCGGGCCAGTCGAACGCCGGCATCATCCCGGGCGACATCACCAAGCCGGGCCGCATCGGCCTGGTCTCGAAGTCCGGCACGCTGACGTACCAGATGATGTACGAGCTCCGTGACATCGGCTTCAGCTCGGCCGTCGGCATCGGCGGCGACCCGGTCATCGGTACGACGCACATCGACGCCCTCGAGGCGTTCGAGGCGGACCCCGAGACCGACCTGATCGTGATGATCGGCGAGATCGGCGGCGACGCCGAGGAGCGTGCGGCCGACTTCATCAAGGCCAACGTCAGCAAGCCGGTCGTCGGCTACGTCGCGGGCTTCACCGCCCCCGAGGGCAAGACCATGGGCCACGCGGGCGCCATCGTCTCCGGCTCCTCCGGCACCGCCCAGGCGAAGAAGGAGGCCCTCGAGGCCGCGGGCGTCAAGGTCGGCAAGACGCCGACCGAGACGGCCGAGCTGGCGCGGGCGATNCGAGGCCGCGGGCGTCAAGGTCGGCAAGACGCCGACCGAGACGGCCGAGCTGGCGCGGGCGATCCTGGCCGGCTGACCTACTCCGGTCCCGGTACGACGAGGGCCCGCACTCCCGATCCGGGGGTGCGGGCCCTCGTCGTATGCCGGTGGCGGGTGGTCAGTCGGCCCGCGGCAGGATCCGTTCCGGTCCGTGCGCCGGCTCGGCCTCCAGCTTCTTGCGCAGCTCCTTGTCCTCCTTGGTCAACGGCTCGGGCCCCATCCGAGGCGGTACGCCGGACACTGATTCGCCGGGCGCCTGCGGCGGCTCGTAGTGCCGGGCCGAGGTGGCGAGGGACAGCGCGGACGCGCCGATGATCAGTGCTGTGAAGGCGATCGCCGCCCTGGTCCAGAAGCGTGCCCGCTTCTCGCTGCCCTCGCGGACCGCGCCGACCCCGGGCGTGGACAGCTTCTCCGCACGGGACAGGGCGTCGAGGCGGCGCTGCAGTTCGCCGGGGTCGGAGAGCTCGGGCAGCCGTTCGGCGACGGCCTCGCGGGCGTGCAGGATGCGGCTGGCCGCGGCCGGGGTGGAGGCCTCGGTCTCGGCCGCGGTCTCGGGCAGGTCGAGCCCGACACCGTCGTAGAGCACCAGCGTCCTGCGGTAGGGGACCGGCAGGCTCATCAAGGTGTCGAGGAGCTTGCGGTCCTCGGGCTCGGCGGGCGGCACGTCGGGCTGCCGGGCCCGCCGGCGGAGCCGGTGCCAGGGCGAGAGGGCGTACTCGTAGGCGGCGGCCCGCACCCAGCCGGCCGGGTCGCGGTCGACGGCCACCTCGGGCCACCGCTCCCAGGCCAGCTGGAACGCCCGCTCCACCGCCTCCTTCGCCAACTCCCGCCGCCCGGTGAGCAGATACGTCTGCCGTACGAGGGCGGGGGCGGCGAAGGCGTACAGCGCGTCGAAGGCCTGGACCGGGGTGAGCCCGTCGCTGTCGTCGGCCGTGTCGGCCTCGTCGGCCTCGTCGGCGTGCTCCGGCTCGTCGAGCAGGGCCGTCGCGGTGGCGGGTACGGCTGCGGGGCCGATGAGGTCGTCGATGCCGGGGCGGGGGGCGGTGCCGTGGCGGCCGGCCGCGACGTCGTCCCGCCGCAGTGCGCGGGCGGCGGCGGCCGGGGGCTTGGCGGCGCGTTTGGCCGGGGCCTTGG
>NZ_QUAK01000052.1 GCF_003429565.1 Streptomyces triticagri | reverse complement strand
CGGCCGCGGCATCGGCCGCGCCCTGGTCCGGGCGGCCTGCGCCGCCGCCCGCGACCGCGGCGCACGGCGCCTGACCCTGCGCGTGCTCGGCCACAACGTGCCCGCCCGCGCGCTCTACGCGGCCGAGGGCTTCGTGGTCGAGGGCGTGCTGCCCGGGGAGTTCCTGCTCGACGGGGAGTACGTCGACGACGTCCTGATGGGGCGCGCGATCGGCCCGGACAGCGCCGCCTGAGCGGCACTCCCGGGGTGCGCCGGGGCCCGGTGAGCCGCAGTGTTCTCTGTATGCCCTGGATGGTGACGCGGCGGGACGGCGGTCCGGACGAGGCCCCGCACGCCGGGTTCCGGGGCGCGCCGCCGATCCACTCGGTGCGCAGGGCACTGCCCGTCCTGCTTGTCCTGACGGCGCTGCTGCGGATCTTCTTCCACCTGGACGTCGAGTTCGCGCTGATGCTCGCGGCCACCCCGCCGGTCGCCGCGCTCTCCTACGGGCCGCTCGCCACCGCCGGCTTCGGCGCCGTCGTGATCCTCCTCTTCGAGCTGCCCGTACTGGGCTGGGACACCACACCGGGCAGCGGAGACGTGGGCTCCCTGATCGTCGTCGTCCTGCTGAGCATCGCGGTGTCCTGGGTGCGCAAGCGCCGCGAGGACCGGCTCTTCAGCATCCGTACCGTCGCCGAGTCCGCCCAGCTCGCCGTACTCACACCGCTGGCGGAGCGGGTCGGACACGTACGGTGCTCCGGGTTCTACCGGGCGGCAGCCCGCGACAGCCGGGTCGGCGGCGACCTCTTCGACGTGCGCAGCGGGCCGTACGGAGTGCGGGCCGTCGTCGGCGATGTGCAGGGCCACGGACTGGCCGCGGTGGGGACGGTGGCGGCGCTGCTCGGGGCGTTCCGCGAGTCCGTGCTCGACGACGCGGACCTGGCGCAGGCGGCCGCCCGCCTCGACCGGCGCATGGTCACCGACTCCGAGGGCATCGAGCACGCGGAGCTCTTCGCCACCGCTCTCCTGATGGAGTTCCCGGCCGACGCGGCCGAGGTGCGGCTGCTGTCCTGCGGGCATCCCGCGCCTCTGATGCTGCGCGGCGGGCGCGTCGGCGAGCCGGAGCTGCAGTACAGCCCGCCGCTGGGTCTCGGCCTTTCGCTCGACGGGATCGGCGAGCCGGTCGTCCGCACGGTCGCGCTCGAACCGGGGGACGTGCTGCTCGCCTTCAGCGACGGCGTCACCGAGGCCCGGGACGCCTCCGGCGCGTTCTATCCGCTGCAGGAGCGGCTGCCGCGGCTCGGTGTCACGGACCCCGACCACCTGGCCGAAGCGGTCTGGGAGGACCTGAGGAGATTCGTGCGCCGGAACAGGATCGAGGACGATCTGCAGATCCTGGTGCTCGCCCCGCGGGCGGGTCAGCCGGCGGCGAAGCGCTCCCAGAGCCGCGGGTAGTAGCTCGCCAGCTTCGCGTCGTCCTCGAAGTCGATCGGCGTGCCCTCCGGCTCCTGCCGGGCCGGCGGGATGCCCAGGTCGGGGGCGACGGTGCCGGTGAGCTGCTCGTACGCCTCGTCCGCCGCGTAGCCGAGCTCCTCGCCGTCGCCGTCGATCTCCTCGTCGAACTCGCCGAGCAGTTCGGCCAGCGAGTCCGGGTCGTGCAGCGCGCCCTCGAAGATCTCCCGGCCCTGCCCGATCAGCCAGCAGCGGAAGTAGTCGAAGGCGTCGTCGCTGACGCCGTCGAGCAGGACGGCCGCGGCACCCCACAGATCCCAGCGGTACGCGCGGTTGTAGCGGGACTCGAAGTGCCGGGCGAAGTCGAGCACGGCATCCGGATCGCGCCCGAGCAGCCGCTCCACGAGCAGGTCGGCGTGCTCCTCGGGGTCGCCGTCGGCGGCCGCGCGGGTGCTGTCGATGAGCTCCCAGAACTCCGTCTCGTCCATCACGCGTCCAGCATCGTCCCTGGCGGAGGGCCGCGCATGCGGAGTGCTGCTCTTGTTACCTGCGGGGATGCCGGTGGCATGGCCCGGCATGGTTCGGCACGACCCGACAACGGCCCGGCGATCCCCCGAAAATCCGGACAGTTGTTGTCGGGTATCGCTGCCATGATCGGATCATGCAGACGAATTCACCCGGCAACGCCCCGAAGAACAAGCCACTGACCGGCAGGATCGCCCTGGTCGCGGGAGCCACCAGAGGCGCCGGACGCGCCCTGGCGGTGGAACTCGGCAGAGCAGGCGCCACCGTGTACGCCACCGGCCGCACCACCCGAGAGCACATCAGCGAGGTCGGCCGGAAGAGCGAGACGATCGAGGAGACGGCCGAGCTCGTCACCGAGGCGGGCGGCACCGGCATCGGCGTACGCGTCGACCACCTGGTCCCCGACGAGGTGCGCGCCCTCACCGAACGCATCGACCGCGAGCAGGGCCGCCTCGACATCCTCGTCAACGACGTCTGGGGCGGCGATGTCCACGTCGAGTGGGACAAGAAGATGTGGGAGCACGATCTGGAGAAGGGCCTGCGCGTCCTCCGCCTGGGCATCGAGACGCACATCGTCACCAGCCGGTACGCGCTTCCCCTCCTCACCCGCAACCCCGGCGGCCTGCTCGTCGAGGTCACCGACGGCACCGCCGAGTACAACCGCCGCTACCGCGAGCCCTTCTACTACGACCTCGCCAAGGCCGCGCCGCTGCGGATGACCCTCGGCCTCGCGGAGGAGCTGAAGGAATACGGCTGCACGGCGCTGTGCATCACGCCGGGCTGGCTGCGCTCGGAGGCGATGCTCGACGAACACTTCAAGGTCTCCGAGGAGCACTGGCTGGACGGCTGCGAGCAGAATCCGCACTTCGCGATCTCCGAGACCCCCACCTACATCGGCCGCGCGGTCGCGGCGCTCGCCGCCGATCCGGACGTCGCGCGGTACAACGGCGCCTCGCTGTCCAGCGGCGGTCTGGCGGCCGAGTACGGCTTCACGGACGTGGACGGCTCGGCGCCGGACGCCTGGCGGTACATGACCGAGGTCGACCAGACGGCTCCGACGGCGGATGTGACCGGGTACCGGTAGCAGGGACGCGGTCAGCCGCTTCCGTACAGCTCGCGCATCCGGTCCACGGTGGCCGCCAACTGCTCACGCAGCGAACGGGGTTCGAGGACCTCCACCTCGGCCCCCAGACCGAGCAGCTGGGTGTACGCGACCGGCTCCGACTCGACGGGCAGGGTGACGGTGATCCGGCCCCGCCCGTCCGGGCCGCCCGCGGCATCAAGGGCCTCGCGGGCGGCCGCCGCGTCCACCGCGCGCGGAAGACGGCGGGCGCCCGTCTCGGTCAGCCGCAGCACGACCTCGGTGCGCAGGATCGACCGGGCGAACTGCTGCGCACGCTCCTCCCAGAAGCCCGGCAGGTCGAACTCCTCGTCCCGCTCGAACCGTTCACCGGACGGGCTCACGGAGGTGAAGCGGTCGATCCGGTACACCCGGAACGGGGCACCCTTCGACTCCGGCGCCCGCGCGGCCAGATACCAGACGCCGGCTTTGAGGACCAGGCCGTACGGTTCGAGCTCCCGCTGCACCTCGGTGTCCTGGCGCCGGTATCCGGCCGTCACCCGCAGGTCGCCCCAGACGGCCTCGGCGACATCGGGCAGCAGGGCGGGCGTCTCGGGCTCGCTGTACCAGCCCGGCGCGTCCAGGTGGAAGCGCTGGGCCGCGCTCTGCGAGGCGTCCCTGAGGGACGGCAGCAGGGCCGCGGATACCTTGAGGCGGGCCGCCGATCCTGCGTCCTCCAGGCCCATCTCGCGCAGGGCGCCCGGGAGTCCGGACAGGAACAGGGCCTCGGCCTCGGTTCGGGCGAGGCCGGTGAGGCGGGTGCGATAGCCGCCGATGAGGCGGTATCCGCCTCGTCTTCCCCGGTCCGCGTACACCGGGACGCCGGCCTCCGAGAGGGCCTGTGCGTCCCTTGTGACGGTGCGCTCCGAGACCTCCAGCTCCTGGGCGAGCTCGGCGGCGGTCATGGCTGGTCTCGCTTGCAGCAGGAGCACCATCTTGATCAATCGTGCGGCGCGCATGCGGGAGATTGTCCCCCAACCGCCCCTTCCCAAGAACTCCTCAATCGCCGGAGGGGCTCAATGGAGCCCCTCCGGCGATTGAGGAGAAGAAACGGTGAAAGGGCGGGGCCGGGGCAAAAAACCCGACCGCTCAGAGACCGTACTTGGCCCTGGCCTCCTTGACCGAAGACGCGGAGACCTCGCCCCGGCGAGCCAGCTGCGCAAGAGCAGCGACGACGATCGACTCCGCGTCGATGCCGAAGTGCCGACGCGCAGCGTCACGCGTGTCCGAGAGACCGAACCCGTCCGCCCCCAGCGAGGTGTAGTCCTGCGCCACCCACTGCGCGATCTGGTCCGGCACCTGCCGCATGTAGTCACTGACCGCGAGGACCGGACCCTCGACACCGTCGAGCACCTGCCGGACGTACGGCGTACGCTCCTCGCCCCGCAGCAGCGCCGCATCCGCCTCGAGGGCGTCCCGCCGCAGCTCCGTCCAGGAGGTCGCGGACCACACGTCAGCGGCCACACCCCACTCCTCGGCGAGCAGCCGCTGCGCCTTCAGGGCCCAGTGGATCGCGGTGCCGGAGGCGAGCAGCTGGGTACGGGACGCGTCACCCGCGACCGAAAGGCCCGCGCTCTCAGCGGTGTTGAAGCGGTACAGACCGCGCACGATGCCCTCGTCCACGCCCTCGGGCTTGGCCGGCTGCGGCATCGGCTCGTTGTAGACGGTCAGGTAGTAGAAGACGTCCGAGTCCTCGCCGGGTGCGGTCTCGCCGTACATCCGGCGCAGACCGTCCTTGACGATCGTCGCGACCTCGTACGCGAAGGCCGGGTCGTACGTCAGGGCCGCCGGGTTGGTCGCCGCGATCACCGGCGAGTGGCCGTCCGCGTGCTGCAGACCCTCACCCGTCAGGGTCGTACGGCCGGCCGTGGCGCCGATCAGGAAGCCCTTGCCCAGCTGGTCGCCGAGCTGCCACATCTGGTCCGCGGTCCGCTGCCAGCCGAACATCGAGTAGAAGATGTAGAACGGGATCATGGTCTCGCCGTGCGTCGCGTACGCGCTCGCGGCGGCGATGAAGTCGGCCATCGAACCGGCCTCGGTGATCCCCTCGTTGAGGATCTGGCCGTCCTTCGCCTCGCGGTAGTACATCAGCTGGTCGCGGTCGACCGGCTCGTACGTCTGGCCCTTCGGCGAGTAGATGCCGAGCGACGGGAACAGCGACTCCATGCCGAAGGTCCGCGCCTCGTCGGGCACGATCGGTACCCAGCGCTTGCCGGACTGCTTGTCCCGCATCAGGTCCTTGACCAGGCGTACGAAGGCCATGGTGGTCGCCACCGACTGGCTGCCGGAGCCCTTGTCGAAGGCGGTGAAGGCCTTCTCGGCCGGGGCCGGGAGCGCGGGCAGCGGCTGGGTGCGACGGGCCGGGGCCGGACCGCCGAGCGCGGCGCGGCGCTCCTGCAGATAGCGGACCTCGGGGGAGTCGGCGCCCGGGTGGCCGTAGGGCACCACGCCGTCGACGAACGCGGAGTCCGGAATGGGCAGTTCGAGCAGGTCGCGCATCTGCTTGAACTCGTCGTTCGTCAGCTTCTTCATCTGGTGGTTCGCGTTCTTCGACGCGAAGCCGTCACCGAGGGTGTGGCCCTTCACGGTCTGCGCGAGGATCACGGTCGGCGCGCCCTTGTGGGCGAGGGCCGCGCGGTACGCGGCGTACACCTTGCGCGGCTCGTGGCCGCCGCGGGACAGCTGGAAACACTCGATGATCTTGTCGTCGGAGAGCAGCTTGGCCATCTCGGCGAGCGCCGGGTCCTTGCCGAAGAAGTCCTCGCGGATGTAGGCGGCGTCCCGCGTCTGGTACGTCTGCACCTGCGCGTCCGGCACCTCGCGGATGCGGCGGACCAGGGCGCCGGTGGTGTCGAGCTGGAAGAGCTCGTCCCAGGCGTTGCCCCAGAGGGACTTGACGACATTCCAGCCGGCGCCGCGGAACTGGGCCTCCAGCTCCTGCACGATCTTGAAGTTGGCGCGCACGGGGCCGTCGAGCCGCTGCAGGTTGCAGTTGATGACGAAGGTCAGATTGTCCAGGCCCTCGCGGCTGGCGAGCGCGAGTGCGGCCGTGGACTCCGGCTCGTCCATCTCGCCGTCGCCGAGGAAGGCCCAGACGTGCGAGTTGGAGACGTCCTTGATGCCGCGGTGGGTCAGGTAGCGGTTGAACCGCGCCTGGTAGATCGCGGACAGCGGGCCGAGACCCATGGAGACGGTGGGGAACTCCCACAGCCACGGCAGGCGCCGCGGGTGCGGGTACGAGGGGAGGCCGTTGCCGCCGGCCTCCTGGCGGAAGTTGTCGAGGTGGTCCTCGGAGAGGCGGCCGTCCAGGAAGGCGCGGGCGTAGATGCCGGGCGAGGCATGGCCCTGTATGTAGAGCTGGTCGCCGCTGCCGTCGCCCTCCTTGCCGCGGAAGAAGTGGTTGAACCCGGTCTCGTAGAGCCAGGCGGCGGAGGCGAAGGTGGCGATGTGGCCGCCGACGCCGTGCTTGGAGCCGCGGGTGACCATCGCGGCCGCGTTCCAGCGGTTCCACGCGGTGATGCGGCTCTCGAGCTCCTCGTCGCCGTCCACGGTGGGCTCGGCGGAGGTCGGGATGCTGTTGACGTAGTCCGTCTCGAGCAGCCGGGGCAGGGCGAGGCCCGCGCTCTCGGCGTGCTGGAGGGTGCGCCGCAGCAGGTACTCGGCGCGGTGGGAACCGGCGTGCTCACTCACGGCGTCCACGGAGGCCGCCCACTCGGCGGTCTCCTCCGGGTCGCGGTCCGGCAGCTGGTCGAGCTGGCTCGGAAGCTTGCCTACGGGGTCGGTCATGATCGACGCCTTCCGGACAGGTTCTCCTGCCGCGGTGGGCGGGAGAGGGGGTGGAGATGGCCCTTGTCTGGCAGGACAGGGCGGAGGGCTGGGTGCAGCCCGTCGTCGACTGTAAGCGGCTGATCGATGATCGATCAAAGGTTGGACGTGAAAATTTCTGTCGGCGGACAAAGTCGGCACGGGGTGCCCGTTGAGTGGGCACAGAGTGCCGGGGCATATCCGTCGTAAGCGGACGCTCCCCAGCCCGCCCCTTCCCGGAACACCTGCCGGAGGGGCCTCCTCAATCGCCGGAGGGGCTTATTAAGCCCCTCCGGGCTGGGGAGTATTTACGGGCGGGGCGCGCACCCGAGGACGTGCTCCTTCACGAGAACGCCGATCGCGGGATCACGCCGGCGGAAGGCCGCGACCAGCGCGTCGTGCTCCTCCGCGTACGACTGCTGGACCGTGCCGAGCCAGCGGATCGACAGCGCCGTGAAGACCTCGATCCCAAGGCCCTCCCAGGTGTGGAGCAGCACCGCGTTCCCCGCGGCCCGCACCAACTCCCGGTGGAAATCGACCGTGTGCCGGACCTGGGACTCCCCGTCCGCATTCCGGTCCGCCTCGTAGAGCGCCGCCACCGACGGCTCGAGGACCGACACATCCGCGGCGAGCCGCTCCGCGGCCAGTTCGGCGGCGATCTGCTCGAGGCCGGCCCGTACCGGATAGATCTCGTCCAGGTCGGACGCGGTCAGATTCCGCACCCGTACACCCTTGTTGGGCGCCGACTCGATGAGCCGCAGCGCCTCCAGCTCCCGCAGTGCCTCGCGTACCGGCGTCTGGCTGACCTCCAGCTCCACGGCGATACGGCGCTCGACGATGCGCTCGCCAGGCTTCCACCGACCGCTCACGATCCCGTCCACGATGTGTTCACGGATCTGTTCGCGCAGCGAGTGGATGACTGGCGCGGTCATGCGGTGCTCCTTCAAGCCGGGAGAGACCTCTGCACAATACGGCCGCGCCCCCGTCCGGAAGTGCTCCGGACGGGGGCGCGGGCCAGGATGAGACGAGCCTTACAGGCCCAGCTCGACCTCGAACTCACCTGCTTCGAGGATCTCCTTGACCGTCGTCAGGTAACGGGCGGCGTCCGCGCCGTCCACCAGACGGTGGTCGTAGGAGAGCGCGACGTACGTCATGTCGCGCACCGCGATCGTCTCGCCGAGGTCCGGGTGGTTGATCACCACGGGACGCTTGACCGTGGCGCCGATGCCGAGGATGCCGACCTGGTTCGGCGGCACGATGATCGTGTCGAACAGGGCGCCGCGCGAACCGGTGTTGGAGATGGTGAAGGTCGCACCGGCCAGGTCGTCCGGCGTGATCTTGCTGCTCCGGACGGCGCCGGCCAGCTCGGCGGTCTTCTTGGCGATGCCCGCCAGGTTGAGGTCGCCCGCACCCTTGATGACCGGGGTCATCAGGCCCTTCTCGGAGTCCACGGCGATGCCGATGTTCTCCGAGTCGAAGTACGTGATGGTGCCCTCGTCCTCGTTGATCCGGGCGTTGACGACCGGGTGGGCCTTCAGCGCCTGGGCCGCCGCCTTGACGAAGAACGGCATCGGGGACAGCTTGACGCCCTCACGGGCGGCGAAGGCGTCCTTGGCCTGACCGCGCAGCTTCATCAGCTTGGTGACGTCGACCTCGACGACCGTGGTGAGCTGGGCCTGACCGTGCAGCGCCTTCATCATGTTGTCGCCGATGACCTTGCGCATGCGGGTCATCTTGACCGTCTGACCGCGCAGCGGGGACACCTCGAGCTTCGGCGCCTTGGAGGCGGCCGGAGCTGCCGCGGCCGGAGCCGGGGCGGCGCTCTTCGCGGTCTCGGCGGCAGCGACGATGTCCTGCTTGCGGATACGGCCGCCGACGCCGGAGCCCTTGACCGTCGCGAGGTCCACGCCGTGCTCGGCGGCGAGCTTGCGGACCAGCGGGGTCACGTACGCGGCGGAGGCGTCACCGGCCGGGGCCGGGGCGGCCGGCGCGGCGGGAGCCGGAGCAGCGGGCGCCGGAGCCG
>NZ_QUAK01000059.1 GCF_003429565.1 Streptomyces triticagri | reverse complement strand
CGCGCCCCGGGCGCCCGCCGCCCTCTCGTGCGCCCCGCCACTCCGATTCGCGAGCCCCATCCCGGTCCTCTCTGTCGTACGCCTCGGGGTCCCATCCTGCCGCGGACGACGGGCCCCGACCCACCGATCCGGCCGGCCGGATCGGAGCTCAGCGGCCCGCGGACACCGGTTCCGGTGCGGCCTCCTCCGCCTCGGGTGCGGCACGGCCCGGCAGGAACAGGCCGACCACCAGGGCGCCGAGCAGCGCCACGGCGGCCGAGCCGACGGCCGTGATGTGCATGGCGTGCAGGAACGCGTCGTGCGCCGGGCCGACCAGTTCACGGCCCGCGGGCCCGAGCTTCTCGGCCGCCCCCAGGGTCGCCTCGATCGATTCACCGGCCGCGTCCCGGACACCGGCCGGCACGGCGCCGAGGCTGCCCTCGATCTCGCTGCGGTAGACGGTGGACAGTACGGAACCCAGTACGGCGACCCCGAGAGCGCCGCCGACCTGACGGAAGGTGCTGTTCAGGGCGGAACCCGAACCGGCCTTCTCGCGCGGCAGCGTCTGCATGATGGCGACGGTGACCGGCGGCATGATGTGCGCCATCCCGGTGCCCTGCACGAAGAAGACCACGCCCATCGCCCACACCGGGGTGTCCGCGTCGAACAGTGTGAACGCCGCGAGCCCCGCGGCGACCAGCGCCATGCCCACCGTGCAGGTCAGCCGCGCCCCGAACCGGTCCACGACGAGCCGCGCGCGGGGCGCGAAGACCATCTGGGCGACGGCGAGCGGCAGGATCATCAGGCCGGACTCGAGCGGTGTGTAGCCGCGCACGCTCTGCAGATAGAAGGCGGAGAAGAAGGTCACGCCCATCAGCGCGAAGAAGACGAGCGCGATCGCGGACACGGCGGCGGCGAAGGCGGGCCTGCGGAAGTACGAGATGTCGACCGACGGGTGCTCGAGCCGCTTCTCGTAGACCACGAAGGCCACCAGGACGGCGAGGCCCGCGCCGGCGGTGAGGAGTACCAACGGATCGGTGAAGTCGGCGAGTTCGCCGCCGCGGATGATTCCGAACACCAGGAGTACGAGTCCGGCGATGGACATGCCGACACCGACCGGATCGAGCCGTCCGGGCCGCGGATCCTTGGACTCGGGCACCAGGAACACCATGCCGAGGAGCGCGACGACCACCACGGGGGCGTTGATCAGGAAGACCGAGCCCCACCAGAAGTGGTCGAGGAGCACGCCTCCGGTGATCGGTCCGACGGCTATCGCGAGGCCCACGCTGCCGGCCCAGATGCCGATGGCCTTGGGCTGTTCGTCGCGTTCGAAGACGTTCATCAGGATGGCCAGGGTCGCGGGCATCACCAGGGCGCCGCCGAGGCCCATCACGGCCCGGAACGCGATGAGTTGGCCGGGCGACGCGGACACCGCGGCGAGCACCGAGCCGATGCCGAACACCAGGGTGCCGATCATCAGCATCTTCCTGCGGCCGAGCCGGTCGCCGAGCAGGCCCGCGGTGAAGAGCAGTCCGGCGAAGACCAGGGTGTAGGAGTTGATGGCCCATTCGAGCTGGCTCTGGGTCGCGCCGAGGCCGACCGGTTCGGGGGTGGCGATGACCTTCACGGCCACGTTCAGGATCGAGTTGTCCAGGACGACGATCAGCAGGCTGAACATCAGCACGGCGAGGATGGCCCACCGGCGGCGGTGGACGGCCTCCGGGACGCGGTGTTCGAGGGAAGGAGAACTCATGCCGTCAGCGTAGAGCCTTTTCGATACGAGACCGTCTCGTATTGTAAAAGCTTTACCCGTGGACGCACGTCACTCCCGCTCGGCAGCCGTCCCCCTACCGCCGTACGGCACGGGATGCCACCATGGAAGGGATCCGGGGACGCCGTCAGGGCGCTTCGAGATGACAGAAGGAGCCGTGTCATGCAGGAGATTTCGGCTGCCCAGAACCGGCCCGCCGACAGCAGCAAGGCGCTGTACGGCGGCAAGGGCACACGCCGCATCACCGTCCGCGACATCGTCGCCGCCAAGGAGCGCGGCGAGAAATGGCCCATGCTCACCGCCTACGACGCGATGACCGCCTCGGTCTTCGACGAGTCCGGCATCCCCGTGATGCTGGTCGGCGACTCGATGGGCAACTGCCACCTGGGGTACGAGACGACCGTCCCCGTCACCCTCGACGAGATCGCGATGCTCTCGGCCGCGGTCGTACGGGGCACGAGCCGCGCCCTGATCGTCGGCGACCTCCCCTTCGGCACGTACCAGGAGGGCCCGGTGCAGGCCCTGCGCTCGGCGACCCGCCTGGTCAAGGAGGCCGGTGTGGGCGCGGTGAAGCTGGAGGGCGGCGAACGCTCGCTCGCGCAGACCGAGCTGCTCGTCCAGTCCGGCATCCCCGTGATGTCCCATCTGGGCCTCACCCCGCAGTCCGTCAACACGATGGGGTACCGAGTACAGGGGCGCGGCGACGAGGCGGCGCACCGCCTGGTGCGGGACGCGAAGGCCGCGCAGGACGCGGGAGCGTTCGCGGTCGTGCTCGAGCTGGTCCCCGCGGAGCTGGCCGCGGAGGTCACGCGCTCGCTGCAGATCCCGACGGTCGGGATCGGGGCGGGGCCGGAGTGCGATGCGCAGGTCCTCGTGTGGACGGACATGATGGGGCTGACGGGCGGGAAGGTGCCGCGCTTCGTCAAGCGGTACGCGGAGCTGCGCTCGGCTATGAGTGGGGCGGCGCGAGCCTTCGCCGAGGACGTCGTCGGGGGTTCCTTCCCCGCGCCGGAGCACTCCGTCCACTGAGCGGTGTCCTCACGCCGGACTGGCTGCAAAGGATGTCCTCAAACGCGGACAGGCTTCATTCGTCCTCAATCGCCGGACAGGCTGAAAAAGATGTCCTCAAACGCCGGACGGGCTGAAAGTGCCCCCGACCGGCGCGCATCGCAGACCGACCGGCACACATCGCAGCCCGACCGGCGCGCATCGCAGCCCGTCCGGCACACATCGCAGCCCGACCCGCGCGCATCGCAGCCCGTCCGGCACACATCGCAGCCCGTCCGGCGATTGAGGACATCTTTTTGAGCCCGTCCGGCGTTTGAGGACGAATGAAGCCCGTCCGGCGTTTGAGGACGAGGCCGCCAGGCCGATGCCTGGGAGGGGATACCCATGTATCGGTGCCATATCGACGGGCCCCCGCCCGTATCGGCGGGATGTCGGTGACCTGTAGGCACCACCCGCCATCGTGATGGCATGACGCGATTCGAAAAGACCCCCGACCCAGGCGCCCCCGCCGTAGAGGTCCGCGGCCTCGTGAAGCACTACGGCGAGACCAAGGCCCTCGACGGCGTGGACCTCGACGTCCGCGAAGGCACCGTCCTCGGCGTGCTCGGCCCGAACGGCGCGGGCAAGACGACCCTCGTCCGCTGCCTCTCCACGCTGATCCTGCCCGACGCAGGACACGCCACCGTCGCCGGCTACGACGTGGTCCGCCAGCCCCGCCAGCTGCGCCGCACCATCGGCCTGACCGGCCAGTACGCCTCCGTCGACGAGAAGCTCTCCGGCTGGGAGAACCTCTACATGATCGGCCGGCTGCTCGACCTGCCCCGCAAGTCGGCCCGCAGCCGCGCCGACGAGATGCTGGAGCGCTTCTCGCTGACCGACGCCGCCAAGCGCGCGGTCGGCCAGTACTCCGGCGGTATGCGCCGCCGCCTCGACCTCGCCGCCTCCATGATCGGCCGGCCCGCGATCCTCTACTTGGACGAGCCGACCACCGGCCTCGACCCGCGCACCCGCAACGAGGTCTGGGACGAGGTGCAGAGCATGGTCGCCGAGGGCGTGACCGTGCTGCTCACCACCCAGTACATGGAGGAGGCCGAGCAGCTGGCCGACGAGCTGACCGTCATCGACAAGGGCAAGGTCATCGCCGGCGGCAAGGTGGACGAGCTCAAGGCGAAGGTCGGCGGCCGCACCCTGCGCGTCGTACCCGCCGAGCCGGCGCAGCTCCAGGCGATGGTCCGGGATCTCGACGAGGCCGGCCTCGACGGAGTGGGCGGCTCGCAGGCCGTACCGGACGAGGGCGCGCTCTACGTACCGATCCTCAGCGATCAGCAACTCACCGCCGTCATCGGCCTGTTCGCCGCCCGCGGCTACGCCGTCGCCGACATCGGCACCCATCTGCCCAGCCTCGACGAGGTGTTCCTGGCCATCACCGGCCAGAAGACCGCCGACGTCCGGGACGCCACCGCCGACGACCAGATCAAGGAGGTGGCCGCATGAGCACCGCCACCCTCACCCCACCCCCTGCCGCGAAGCAGCAACTCCCCACCGACGAGGGCCGGATCGGCATCCGGGCCAATCTGCGGCACATCGGCGCCCTGGTGCGACGCAACGCCCTGCAGATCAAGAAGGACCCGGAGTCGATGTTCGACGCGGTCCTGATGCCCATCATCTTCATCCTGCTGTTCGTCTACGTCTTCGGCGGCGCGATCGCCGGCAAGGGCAACAACCAGGAGTACGTCAACTACGTGGTGCCCGGCATGATGGCGATGATGGGCATGAACATCGCCATGGCCGTCGGCTCCGGAGTCAACGAGGACTTCAAGAAGGGGGTGATGGACCGTTTCCGTACGATGCCCATCGCCCGGTCCTCGGTCCTGATCGCCAAGATCGTCGTCGAGCTCGGCCGGATGCTGGTCGCCACCGCGATCCTGCTCGGCATGGGCTTCCTGCTCGGGCTGCAGATCCACACGGGGGTCCTCGAGCTGTTCGCCGCGATCGCGCTGGCCACCGTGTTCGGCGCCTCGCTGATGTGGATCTTCATCCTGCTCGGTCTGTCGCTGCCGACCCCGCAGGCCGTCCAGGGGGTCGCCATGCTCGTGATCATGCCTCTGCAGTTCGGTTCGTCGATCTTCGCTCCGACGTCCTCCATGCCGGGCTGGCTGGAGAGCTTCACCAAGGTCAACCCGCTGTCCAACCTTGCGGACGCCTCCCGGGCACTGATCAACGGGGTCGGCCCGATCGCCCACCCCACCCTGGTCACCCTCGCCTGGGCGATCGGCATCACGGTGGTCACCGCGCCGCTCGCCGTCTCCAAGTTCCGCAAGCGGAGCTGACGTCGGGCGGGAGCAGCAGCGGAACCAGGCGGGTCCCCGGCTCCGCGCCCCCACAGGAATCGCGTCCGGCCGGGCGGTGCGGAGCGGGACTCAGACCAGGGCGGCGGCCTCTTCGGCGGAGAGGCGGCCGCCCTCGGCGTAGGCCCGTTCGAAGGTGTCCTCGTCCAGGGCCGCGCGCAGCACCGCCTCGGCGGCCTCGCGGTTCTCCCGCTCCTCGGGTGAGCGGATGTGCCGGTCGGGCAGATTCGCATCGGCGGCGCCGAGCAGCCGGGCGCCCTCCGCACTCCGCGCCGGATCACCGAATCCCGCGAACGCCCGTGCCGCGATGGCCAGATGGCCCGAGGGCAGCTGCGGCGCCACCATCATGGACACCCGCTCCAGGCTGCTCTGCAGGGCGGCACGCAGCGGCACCAGCGCCTCCTCGTACCGGCCGTCCAGGGTGTCGAGCCAGCCGAGCAGGCCGTACGCGAATCCCTGGAACAGCGCGGCAGGGCCCGAGACGAACTGCTGCCGCATCAGCTCGAGCAGGGACCGTGCCTCGTCGGTGCGTCCCTGTCTGCCGAGCCAGGTCGACAGGAACAGACGGCCCATGTGCAGCGCCTCGGTGGCCTGCCCCGGCTCGTCGGTCACCTCCCGGATCATCCGCTCGCCCTCCTCGGCCCGGCCCGTCTCGAGCAGGGTGCGGCCCAGGCGTACCCGCAGCGCGGAGACCTGCGACTGCGCCCCGAGACGGGACATCTGCTCGATCGCGGCCCGGAAGTCCGCGCCCGCCGCGGCGAAGTTGCCCCGCACCTCGTGGGCCTCGCCGCGGGCGGACAGCGCCTCGGCCGCGCCCCACAGGTCGCCGAGTTCCGTGTAGAGGGCCAGTGAGGCGGCCGCGTCGGCGTCCGCCTCGTCGCCCCAGGCGCCGCGGTTGGCCTGGAGGTTGGCGCGCATCTGCAGGGCCGTGGCCAGTTCCCAGCGGAAGCCGTAGCGGCGGCAGGCGTCCACCATCTCGTCCGCCAACTCCCGGATGTCGACCGGCTGTCCGGTGAGCATCACGGCGAAGAACCACAGCCAGCCCGGCATCCGGCAGGTCTGCGGCTGGCCCGGCTCGTAGGCACGGGTGATCGCGTCCAGCCGGGCCATGCCCGCCGCGTCCGTCCAGGACTCGGCGGACGGGTCCAGGGTGACCAGCATCATCAGGTGAACCCCGCGCCGCGCCTCGGCCCGCACCTCGGGGCTCAGCGGCGGCGGCTCCTCGGTCATCCGCTCGAACAACGGCTCGGCGGGGCGCACCGGTTCCGCGAACGGGTCCGGGCCGAGCGTGGCGGCGAGGGACGACCAGTAGCGGGTCTCGGTGCGCAGATCGCGCATCCACCAGTACCAGGCGAGCGAGTGGACCACGCTGAGCGTCTCGTCCTCGTCCTCGGCGGCGACCGCGCGGCGCAGCGCGGTACGCAGGTTCTCGTAGTCCTCCTCGATCCGCCGGATCGCGGCGCGCTGGCCGTGGCCGCGGAGTTCGGGATCGGCGGTACGAGCCAGCTCCCGGTAGTGCACCAGGTGCGCGCGCTCGGCCGCCGCCCGGTCGCCGGCCTCGTCCAGGCGCTCCCCCGCGTACTCGCCGACCGTTTCGAGGAGCCGGTAGCGCATCCCGCCGTCCGCACCCGGGGCCGCCACGACCAGGGACTTGTCCACCAGCGAGCCGAGTACGTCGAGTACGGAGCCGGCGGTGAGGGGCGCCGGCTCCCCGCCGACCGGGGCGCCGGCGCAGACGGCCTCCGCGGCTTGCAGGTCGCAGCCGCCGGCGAAGACGGAGAGCCGGCGCAGCGCGGCGCGTTCCGGTGCGTCCAGCAGGTCCCAGGACCAGTCGACGACGGCGCGCAGGGTCTGCTGGCGGGGCAGCACCGTANAGTCGACGACGGCGCGCAGGGTCTGCTGGCGGGGCAGCACCGTACGGCTGCCGGAGGTGAGCAGCCGGAAGCGGTCGTCGAGCCGGTCCGCGATCTGCCGCGGGGTGAGCATCCGCAGGCGTGCCGCGGCCAGTTCGATGGCCAGCGGCAGTCCGTCGAGGCGGACGCAGATCTCGGCGGCGGCCTCGGGGTCGTCCTCGACACGGAATCCGGTCCGCGCTGCCGCGCCCCGCTCGGCGAGCAGCCGCAGCGCGACCGGCTCGGGGAGCGGCTCGAGGGAACGCACCGACTCCCCCGGCACGCCGAGGGGTTCGCGGCTGGTCGCAAGCACGGTCAGGCCCGGACAGCCGGCGAGCAGATGCTCGACGAGACGGGCCGCGGCGTCCACGACGTGCTCGCAGTTGTCGAGCAGGATCAGCATCCGGCGCGTCGAGCAGTGTGTGGTCAGCCGCACCATGGGGTCCGCCGTGTGCGGGTCCGCGGCCCGCATCTCGTCCGCGCCGGCTCCGTGCAGCACGGTCTCGCGCCCGCCGAGCGCGGTCAGTACGGCCTCGGGGACGGCGTCCGGGTCGTCCGTGGCGTCGACGGGGGCGAGTTCGGCGAGCCACACGCCGTCGGGGAAGGAGCCGGCAGCGAGCGTCTCGGCCGCCTCCTGCGAGAGGCGGGTCTTGCCCGCGCCGCCGGGCCCGAGCAGCGTGACGAGCCGCGAACGGCCGAGATCGCCGCGGATGGCCTCGATGTCCGCCTCCCTGCCCACGAAGCTGGTGACGCGCGCGCGGAGGTTCCCGGTGGCGGATGCGGCGGGGGCCGCCGGGGGTGGGTCGGCTTCTGCGGCGGCGGGCTCGGTGACGGGCTTGGCTTGCAGCAACTCGGCGTGCAGGGCACGCAGTTCGGGCCCCGGGTCGGCACCGAGCCGGTCGGCGAGGGTCTCCCGTACGTCCTCGAAGGCGGCGAGCGCCTCGGCCTGGCGGCCCGAGTCGCGCAGGGCACGCAGGTGCAGGGCGTGCAGCGGCTCGTCGAGCGGGTGGGCGCCGGTGAGGGCGGTGAGCTCGGGCAGGACACTTTCGGCGCCGCCCAGGGCGAGGGCCGCCTCGATGCGGGTACGACGGGCCGTCAGGCGCAGCGCCTCCAGGCGGGCCAGGTCGACGGTGCGGTCCGGGAGGTCGGCGAGTGCCTGGCCGCGCCAGAGGCCGAGGGCCTCGTCCAGCAGGTCGCCGGCCTTCTCCGCGTCGCCGTCGGCCAGTGCCCGCGCGCCCTCGGCCGCGAGCCGCTCGAAGCGGTGCGCGTCCACCTGGTCCAGGGGTACGGCGAGCCGGTAGCCGCCGTCGGCCGAGGCGACGGCGTCGTGCCCGACGGCCCTGCGGAGGCGGCCGACGAGGGCCTGCAGGGCGCCGGTCGCGTCGGCCGGCGGGTCCAGGTCCCAGACCTCGCCGACGAGGTGGTCGACGCTGACGGTGCGGCCTGTGCGGAGTGCGAGTGCGGTGAGCAGGGTACGGAGGCGCGGCCCCAGCGGGACGGGGTGTCCCGCGTCGTCGATGACCTGGGCGCTGCCCAGTACGGAAATCAGCACGAGCCCATTGTCCCCGGAGGGGACATCTGTATGGGTCACCGGTCCGTCATCCCCAGCCGGGCCGGCATCTTCAGCCCGTCGGGCATCGTCAATCTTTCAGCCCGTCCGGCGATTGAGGACGAGGCCGTCCAGGCCAATTTCAGCCGGTCCGGCGATTGAGGACATCTTTCAGCCGGTCCGGCGTTTGAGGACGAGGCCGCCAGGCCGATGCCTGCGACCGGAACGGCCCTGAACGGGCCTTGTCCTCAAACGCCGGACGGGCTGAAAGATTTGCCCTGAACGGGCTGAAAGACGTCCTCAAACGCCGGACAGGCTGAAGATGCCCGACGGGCTGAAGTTGACCGACAGGCTGAAGTTGACCGACAGGCTGGACACGGGGGAGGCGGGACGTACGGTCGAGCCATGATGAACCCGAGCCGACGCGGAGCGAACCGCGTGAGCCCCGTGTTCCTCGGCATCGCCGCCGTCGCGGCCACCGCGGGATGGGCCACCTGGACGGGCTCCCCGGACAACCTCGCCACCGGCATCGCCGTGTTCGTCTTCGTGACCGCCGCCTGGATCGTCTCCCTGTGCCTGCACGAGTACGCCCACGCGCGAACCGCCCTGCACAGCGGCGACATCTCGATCGTCGCCAAGGGCTACCTCACCCTGAACCCCCTGAAGTACACCCACGCACTGCTCAGCATCGTGCTGCCCGTACTCTTCGTGATCATGGGCGGTATCGGTCTGCCCGGCGGCGCGGTGTTCATCGAGCGGCACCGGATCCGGGGCCGGCTGCGGCACAGCCTGATCTCGGCAGCGGGTCCCCTGACGAACGTCCTGTTCGCCGTCGCGTGCACCGCACCCTTCTGGCTGGACGCGCTCGACGGCGTACCCGACACCTTCCGCTACGCGCTCGGCTTCCTCGCGCTCCTGCAGGTGACGGCCGCGATCCTGAACTTCCTGCCGGTCCCCGGCCTCGACGGGTACGGCGTCCTGGAACCCTGGCTGTCACAGGGCGTCCGGCGCCAGGCGGAGCCGTTCGCCCCGTTCGGTCTGCTGGTGGTCTTCGGTGTGCTGTGGGTGCCCGGGATCAACGCGGCGTTCTTCGACGCGGTGGACGCGATCCTGCGGGTCCTCGGGGTGACGGACTGGGACACGTACTGGGGGCAGCAGCTCTACCGGTTCTGGCTGGGCTCCCCCGACATCCCGCCGACCGGCCGCTGAGCCGCCCGCCCGCGCCGCAGGTAGTACCAGGCCATGTTGGACGAGAGGCCGGCCAGCAGCACCCACACGATGCCGAGCCAGCTGCCCTGGGTGAAGGCGACCACGGCGGCGGCCACGGACAGAACGCAGACGACCAGGGCGTACACGGCGAGGCGGGGCATGGGGGCGGGCTCCTGTCGGAATCGGTTCGCGAGATCTCGCGGGTTTTGCCGAGCGCGCTCACGCGGCTCGCCGTCCAGTGTCCCCCATGCCCCGATCGTGCCCGTACGTCGCCCCTCGGGCCGGGCGGTCCGGTCAGATGTCGGTGACGCGCAGTCCCGCGTGCACCTTGTAACGGCGGTTGACCGAGATCAGGTTGGCCACCAGGGACTCGACCTGGTGCGCATTGCGCAGCCGGCCGGCGAAGACTCCGCGCATGCCCGGGATCCGGGCCGCAAGGGCCTGCACCTGGTCGGTGTCGGCGCGGGATTCGCCGAGCACCATCACATCGGTGTCGATCTCGTCGATCGCCTCGTCCTGCAGCAGCACCGCGGACAGGTGGTGGAAGGCGGCGGTGACCCGGGAGTCCGGCAGCAGCGCGGCGGCCTGCTCGGCGGCGCTGCCCTCGTCGGGCACCAGGGCGTATGCGCCCTTCTTGTCGAAGCCGAGCGGGTTCACACAGTCCACGACGAGCTTGCCGGCCAGGTCGTCGCGCAGCGCCTCGAGGGTCTTCGCGTGGCCGTCCCAGGGCACGGCGACGATCACGATGTCGCTGCGGCGGGCGCACTCGGCGTTCTCCGCGCCCTCGACGCCATGGCCGATCTCCTCGGCGGCGGTGCGCGCACGGTCCGCGGCCCGGGAGCCGACGATCACCTTCTGGCCCGCCCGGGCGAGCCGGTAGGCGAGGCCGCGGCCCTGGTCACCGGTGCCGCCGAGGACGCCGACGACCAGGCCGGACACGTCGGGAAGGTCCCAGGGGTCCTTGGCGGGAGCCTTCACCGGGGCCTGCTGCACGTCATCACTGGAAGTCATGGCCCGACCCTACTCGCAGGTACGGCGCCGGGGTACGGCCGAGTCCGCACACCGGGAGCGCGCACATCGTGCCCCCGGTCCCGGTCACCCGTGCGAGGGATTGACGGGCCGAGGGGCCCGGACGGACCCGGCCGCTGCGGCAGGATGCGGCGGCATGGATGCCGTCAGGGTCGCACTGCTGCGCGAGGTCCTCGCCGGGACCGAGTGGCCGGACGCCACCCGGCGCTTCGCCGGATCGCTGCGGGGTTCGGTCGTCCCGCACGGCGGCGGACTGCTCCTGGTCGGCACCGCCGAGTACGAACCGTGGCACCTGGCCGCCCACCTGGTCGACGAGGCGGCCTGGTCGGGCACCCCGGAGCTGACGCCGACCCTGGTCCGCCACCGGGTCCGGCCCGGGGACCGTGCACATCTGTCGGTGGGGCTCGGCCGCCTAGAGGCGGCGAAGCGCGGCGAGACGCTGCTCGTGGTGGCACCGGAGGACCCCGGGGCTCCTCTCCTCGAGCGGGTGCACGACGCCCGCCGGGCCGGGGCCACGGTGCTCGCCCTGGACACCGGCGACCGTGAACTGCAGGCGATGGCGCACGAGGCCCTCACCGTGCCGGAGGACCCGGAGCTCGACTTCGACACGGTGCAGCACCTGGTGAGCGCCGCCGCAGGGGAGAATCCGCTGCCGGACGCCGCACCGGCCGCGCGCCGGCGCTTCCGTGACCGGCTCTCCCGCCTGGCGGACCAGCTGACCCAGCCGCCGCCCGCCCGCTGGTAGCGGCGGGCAGTGCGCCGGGGGCGGGCGGCGCGGGCTCAGTCCTCGTCCGGGTCCTCGCGCGGCTTGCCGTCGTGCCAGCGCTCGTCCGTCTCCCACTCGAGATTGCGCTCCTTGGCGGTCTCCATCGCGTGGGCGGCCTCGGCCGGGGTGGCGTACGGGCCGAAGCGGTCCTTGCCGGGGCAGTCGGGGCCTTCTTCCACCTTCTTGTGCTCCAGGCAGTAGTACCACTCGCCCGGTTTGCCGACCGTACGCTTCTTGAACAGGGCCATGTCCGGCTCCTCGCCGCCCACGGACGTCGCCGTCCCGGCTGCCGTGGCTGTCGTCTCCGTTGTCGTGCTCCCGCTCCGCCATCGTGCCCGATCGGCGCTGGATACACTCGTCGGCATGTCTGGCCAGTCACTGCTCGTACCAGGGGAGCTCTCTCCCACCCGTTCCGTGCCCGGGAACATCCGGCGCCCCGAGTACGTCGGCAAGCCGGCGCCCACTCCGTACACGGGCCCCGAGGTGCAGACCGAGGAGACGGTCGAGCTGATGCGCACCGCGGGGCGCATCGCCGCGCAGGCGATGGAGGAGGCTGCCAAGCACATCGCCCCCGGTGTGACCACGGACGAGCTCGACCGGATCGCGCACACCTATATGTGCGACCACGGCGCGTACCCGTCCACGCTCGGCTACCGCGGCTTCCCCAAGTCCCTGTGCAGCTCGGTCAACGAGGTGATCTGCCACGGCATCCCGGACTCCACGGTCCTGCGCGACGGCGACATCGTGAACCTGGACGTGACCGCGTACATCGGCGGTGTGCACGGCGACACCAACGCCACCTACTTCTGCGGCGATGTGGACGACGAGTCGAAGCTGCTCGTCGAGCGGACCCGGGAGTCCCTGAACCGCGCGATCAAGGCGGTCCGCCCGGGCCGGCAGATCAACATCATCGGGCGGGTCATCGAGTCGTACGCGAAGCGCTTCGGCTACGGGGTGGTGCGCGACTTCACCGGGCACGGCATCAACTCCTCGTTCCACTCGGGCCTGGTGATCCCGCACTACGACAGTCCGCACGCCACCACCGAGATCAAGCCCGGGATGACGTTCACCATCGAGCCGATGCTCACCCTCGGCACCCACGAGTACGACATGTGGGAGGACGGTTGGACCGTGGTCACCAAGGACCGCAAGCGGACGGCCCAGTTCGAGCACACCCTGGTGGTCACCCCGCAGGGTGCGGAGATCCTCACGCTGCCCTGAGTCCGGGCCCTCACGACCGAATCCGGATCACTCCCGGGTGTTTTACCGACAGAAGGTCGGGAACCTTTACCGACAGGACGTCGGGAAGCCATTGACTTAGGTAAGCCTAAGTAGCAGGATCTGTGGTGGCTCCCCTCCCCTTTCGGCTCCGGAGGTCCCCTTGGACACCCCGTTCTCCACGCTCATCCGCACCGCGTCGCACGAGCAGCACACCGAGGCAGAGACCTCGACGTTCATGAGCGACCTCCTCGGCGGCCGCCTGGGCGTGGACGCGTACGCGCGGTACACGGAGCAGCTCTGGTTCGTGTACCGCGCGCTCGAGGACGCGGCCGACGCGTTGAAGGACGACCCGGTCGCCGGCCCCTTCGTGCAGCCGGAGCTGATGCGCGTGGGTGCCCTGGAGGACGACCTGGCGCATCTGCGGGGCGCCGACTGGCGGTCCGGCCTCACGGCCCTGCCGGCCACCGCGGCCTATGCGGAGCGGGTCGCCGAGTGCGCCCGGAGCTGGCCCGGCGGTTATGTGGCGCACCACTACACGCGCTATCTGGGCGATCTCTCCGGCGGCCAGATCATCCGCGACAAGGCGGAGAAGACCTGGGGCTTCGCCCGCAAGGGCGACGGCGTCCGGTTCTACGTCTTCGAGTCGATCGGCAATCCGGCGGCGTTCAAGCGGCACTACCGCGAGCTGCTCGACGCGATCGCGGTGGACGACCTGGAGAAGCAGCGCGTCGTGGACGAGTGCAAGCGCGCCTTCTCGCTGAACACGGCGGTGTTCCGGGAGCTCGGCGACGAATTCCCGCTCAGCGCGGCGTAGTTCGGGGCGCCCCCACCCGTAGGCGTCGGGCCCCTCGCCGAGTACTCACCCGGCGAGGGGCCCGACGCATGCGTGTCTCAGAGCCGGGTGCTCGCCACCAGGGCGACCCTGCCGCCGAGTTCGACCGTGCCGTCGGGGCCCGGTGCGGTGATGAGCTGGGAGCCACGGCCCTGGGTGATGTTCAGGGCGCGCCCCAGATGGTGGGTGAGCAGCATCGCGGCGGCACCGGTGGCCTCGTCCTCGCCGGTGCTCTCGGGTGCTCCCGGGCCCGACGGGCCTTCACCGCGCGGGAGTTGAGGGCGGCCGGGGAAGCCGCGGGCCCGGACCCGGCCCGCCGCCTCGTCCTGCCAGGCCCAGGCGTACAGCCAGCCGGAACCGGCCGGCGGCACCCCGAGCGCGGTCAACTCCCGCTCGGTGGCGTACTCCTGGAGCCGCCGCTCGCCTGCCCAGGCGGCCTCCGCGGTGATCCAGCTGAATTCGCCGTCCTGCCGGGCGTCCACCACACCCGCCTCGGTGATCAGCTCCGGTACGTCGAGCAGCCAGGCGGTGCCCACGCACGGGTGCCCGGCGAACGGCAGGCGCACGGTGGGCGCGTAGATGTCCACGACGCCGCGCTCGGGGTCGTCCACGAAGACGGTCTCGGAGTATCCGAGCCGGCCCGCGAGCGCCTGGCGCTCCGCACGACCCGGCACCCGGGAGCCGTCGCGTACGACGCCGAGCGGATTGCCGTGCCGGCCGTCGGGGCCGCAGAAGACCCGCAGTACGTCGAGTTCGGTCACGGGGGCATTGAAACACCCTGTGGGGCCCACAACCGCACGGGCCCCACAGGGTGTTCGGACGACGCCACCCGTCAGGACGGGCAGCGCGGAGGTCAGGCCTGGTCGCCCTCGGCGGGGGCACCCGCGCGCCGGCGCGCGAGGTAGACCGCGCCGCCGCCGGCGACCACGATCGCGCCCGCGGCACCGATCAGTGCGCCGGTCGGTGTGCTGGAGCCGGTGGAGGCCAGATTGCCGGTGCCGCCGACGGAGCCGCCGCCGACCGTGCCCGCTCCGCCCGTGGTGCCGGCGCCGCCGGAGCCCGAGCCGCCGCCGGAGCC
>NZ_QUAK01000053.1 GCF_003429565.1 Streptomyces triticagri | reverse complement strand
ATGGCCGGGCGCCCCCGAGGGTGCCCGGCCATCGGCCGTTCTGCGGTGGTCCGCCCGCGCCGGTACGTCAGCCCTTGAGCTCCGCCATCCACGCCTCGACCTCGTCCGCGCGGCGCGGCAGGGCGTCCGAGAGGTTCCGGTTGCCGTCGTCGGTGACCAGGATGTCGTCCTCGATGCGGACGCCGATGCCGCGGTACTCCTCGGGCACGGTGAGGTCGTCCGCCTGGAAGTAGAGGCCCGGCTCGACGGTCAGGCACATGCCCGGCTCCAAGGTCCCCGCGACGTACGTCTCGGTGCGCGCGGCGGCGCAGTCGTGGACGTCGAGGCCGAGCATGTGGCCCGTGCCGTGCAGAGTCCAGCGGCGCTGCAGGCCGAGCTCGAGCACCCGCTCGACCGGGCCCTCGACGAGGCCCCACTCGACCAGCTTCTCGGCGAGCACCCGCTGCGCGGCGTCGTGGAAGTCGCGGTACTTGGCGCCCGGCTTGACCGCCGCGATGCCGGCCTCCTGGGCCTCGTACACGGCGTCGTAGATCTTGCGCTGCAGCTCGCTGAACCGACCGTTGATCGGCAGGGTGCGGGTGATGTCGGCGGTGTAGAGCTCGTTCGTCTCCACGCCCGCGTCGAGCAGGAGCAGGTCGCCGGAGCGGACCGGGCCGTCGTTGCGCACCCAGTGCAGGGTGGTGGCGTGCGGGCCCGCGGCGCAGATCGAGCCGTACCCGACGTCATTGCCCTCCACGCGCGCGCGGAGGAAGAAGGTGCCCTCGATGTACCGCTCGCTGGTGGCCTCGGCCTTGTCGAGGACGCGTACGACGTCCTCGAAGCCGCGCGCCGTCGATGCACAGGCCTGCTCGAGCTGGGCGACCTCGAAGGCGTCCTTGACCAGGCGCGCCTCGGAGAGGAAGACCCGCAGTTCCTCGTCCCGCTCGGCGGTGACCTTGTCGGTGAGGGCCTTCTCGATACCGGCGTCGTGGCCGCGCACGACCCGCACCGGGCCGGTGGCCTCGGCGAGCGCCGCGGGCAGTTCGCGTACGTCGGATGCGGGGATGCCGTACAGCTTCTCCGCCTCGGTGAGGGAGTGGCGGCGGCCGACCCAGAGCTCGCCCTGGCCGTCCAGCCAGAACTCGCCGTTCCCCCGGTCGGAGCGCGGCAGCAGGTAGAGCGTGGCGCGGTGCCCCTCGGCGGTCGGCTCGAGCACGAGGACGCCGTCCTCGGTCTGATTGCCCGTCAGGTAGGCGTACTCGACCGAGGCGCGGAACGGGTACTCCGTGTCGTTGGAACGGGTCCGCAGATTGCCCGCCGGCACGACCAGGCGCTCGCCGGGGAAGCGGGCCGACAGGTCCGCGCGGCGGCGCGCGGTGTGCTCGGCCTGGGCGACCGGCTCGAGGTCGTGCAGCTCGGTGTCCGCCCAGCCCGACTGCATATTGGCCGCGAGCTCGTCGGAGACTCCCGGGTACAGGCCGTTCTTGCGCTGCTTGATCGGCTCTTCCTCGGACTCTTCCGCGCTCTGGGGGGTGAGCTCGTCGGCCACGTTGCCTCCTCGGTACGACATAAGACCGCCTTCCATCGTATGGGTGAACGAACGGCGGAAGGCGGCCCGAGGCGTGTGAGATTTCAGTCGAAACGGGCGGCGAGCAGGACGACGTCCTCCGCGCTGTCCGCCCGGTCGAGACCGTCCGGCAGCACGGTGTGCAGCACGTGGTCGACGATCGCCTCGGGGTCGTCGCGCAGCCCCGCGGGCACGCTCGCGGCGGCGGAGTGCAGCCGTGCGTACGCCCGGTCCATCGCATCGCCGGTGCGGTGCAGCAGCCCGTCGGTGCAGAGCAGCAGCGTCTCGCCCGGATTGAGGATCAGGTCGACGCTTGGCGCCTCCCAGCAGGCCAGCATGCCGAGCGGCGCCGAGAGTGACGTCTCGGCGAACTCGGTCCTGCGGTCGCCGAGCACCAGGGGCGGGATGTGCCCCGCCCCGGCGAGCACGATCTTCCGCAGTCGCGGCTCGCAGAAGGCGAAGAGGGCGGTGGCGCTCCGGGCCGGCTCGGTCAGCCGGAGCAGCAGCTCCAGATCGGACAGCACGGCGACCGGATCCTCGCCCTCCATCACGGCGTACGCACGCAGGGACGCCCTCAGCCGGCCCATCGCCGCGACCGCGCTCGGGCCTGCCCCGGTCACCGAGCCGACGGCCAGGCCGAGTGCGCCGTCGGGGAGCGGCAGGGCGTCGTACCAGTCGCCGCCGCCGCGCGGTCCTGTGCGGTGCCGGGCGGCGAGGCGGACGCCGGCGACCCGGGGCAGTCGGGTCGGCAGGAGTTCGTCGGCGATGGTGGCCACCGTCGTGCGGGCCCGCTCGAGTTCGACGAGCCGGGCGAGGTGTTCGCCGGCGCTGTGGAGGTAGCGGCCGGCCAGCTGGCGCCGGCGCTCGGGGGGTTCGGCCGGTTCGTCGTAGAGCCAGACGACGGCGCCGAGGCGGCCGGCGGTCTCGGCGGTGAGCGGCACTGTGTAGCTGGCGGCATATCCGAGCCGGACGGCGACCTCGCGGTGGCGGGCGTCGAGGCCGTCCTCGGCGAGCAGATCGGGGTGGGCGATCTCGCCGTCGCAGCCCGGGAGTCCGTCGAGGATGCGGCCGATCGCGGTGGCGCTGCGCGGCACCGTCTCGATGTGCCCCAGATCGGCGTGCGCGAGTCCGAGTCCGAGTGTGGTGTCCGGGCCGTGGCCGTCGGCCGGTTCGAGTACGAGCAGTCCGCGCCGTGCGCCGACCAGTCCGGCGCCCGCGTCCAGGACTTCGCGCAGGGCGCTGTGCAGAGTGGTCGTACGGGCGAGACGCTCGGTGAGTTCGTGCAACGTGGTGAGATCGGAGACCCAGCCGGCGAGCCGGTCCTGGATGACGGCCGAGGGGGCGGGCGTGGGCGCGACAGTGTGCGCGGGGGATGGAACCGTTGAATCGATTCCAGCCACTTTCCCCAGCTTCGGGGTGCTCATGGCGTCCGGCTTCCAGGACGGCGCATAGTGCTCAATAGCATCGCAAACCCCCTGTAACGCTGAGCCGCTAGCAATGCCTCCACATCTACACGGACTGAAGAGGGGATGTCCAGCATTGTCCTGCTGGGATTCCTGGTGTCCAGAGGGAACGGTGGAGGAAAACAACATGGCCGAAAAGTGACAGCAGTAAGGGCGAATTGCGGTCGACTGGCTCTGCTCAACACGGCGTCACGTCGGTCGTGGCGGGTACGTAGTCGGTGTACGACAGGGACAGTTGGGCCGTCCCGGAACCTGACGACGCACTCGGACGTCTTAACGGACAGCGACCGCGTCCCCCACTCTCCAGTGGCGAAACGGCGGAGTACAGCGAGCACACGCACACGGCACACGCGCAGGGCGGACAAACGCCATGCGCGCGCCACCCTTCGCCAGGCTTTAATGAAGCACAGCCAACGCTCGACTCCAAGAGGCTCCCCGTGCCTCGGGCTCGGGGTGTGCAGCGCCGATCTTGTACGCGCAGTGATACGCACAGTGAACTGACGCACGCTTGGTGTGAAGTGGCCCTCGGCGTTCAACGGAAAGGAACGAGCGCTCATGCGCGAGATCCTCGGAAGGCGACGCAGGCTCCTGTCGAAGCGAAACGGTGGGCGCCCTGATCAGATCGGCGCGGCACTGGGTTTCGCCACCGGGTGGCGATGGCCGGTGCTCCCGGGCGTGGGTGGCGCCGAGTCCGGCAGCACGGGGTGCGCCTGCCCCGACCCGGAATGCCCGGTGCCCGCGGCACACCCCTTCGACCCCGGCCTGCTGGCCGCGACGACCGACGAACGCATGGTCCGGTGGTGGTGGACGAACCGTCCGACCGCGCCGATCGTGCTGGCCACCGGAGCACCCGGACCGTGCGCGGTCAGCCTGCCCGCGGAATCGGCGGCCGGCGCACTGGCCCAGCTCGAGCGCGGCGCAGTCCGGCTCGGCCCGGTCGTCGCCGCACCGGACCGCTGGACGTTCCTCGTCGCCCCGTACTCGATGGCCCGGCTCGGTGAGCTGCTCTACGCCAAGGACTGGGTGCCCGGTTCGCTGCGCTTCCACAGCGAGGGCGGCTATGTAGTACTGCCACCCTCACGGACCGCGACCGGCGAGGTGCGCTGGGAGCGCGGACCCGGCACGGACGCCGGCGCCCGCGGGGCCGGTGCGCCGCCCGCCGGCGAGGCACCCTGGCTCCCTCAGGTCGAGTCCCTAGTGGACGTCCTGGTCGAGACCCTCACCCGTACGGGTGTGAGCGCGCCCGAGTTCTAGCCGGCCCGGGGGCGCGCCGCCCGCGCCGCCGGTCGGCCGCCGCTACGTTCGGACTCATCCCTGGTCGTCGTACGGCAGTTGAGTCGGTGAGTCCCCTGAAGCGAGTCGGTCCTGCGGTGCTGATGGGCATCGCCGCGTTCACCGTCCTGCTGCCCTTCGCGGTCGCGTCCGCGGGTCCGTCGGCCCGGGCGGGGACGACCCGGGCCGGGCTCCCGGCGGATCCGGTGGACTCACGTGCCCCGACGGGCCCCGGCGGCAGGACCGAGCGCTGCGGGCCCGAACTGGCCTCGGCCGACGGAGTCGAGGCGCAGACCTGTGTGATCACCGACCGGGGACGCGCCTGGGCGCGCACCTACTACCGCAATGCCACGGGCGAAGCGCTGCGGGCCGTCCTGACCCTCCTCGGCCCCGGCGACCGTACTCTCCGCACACACTGCCGGATTGCGACGGGTGACGAGCCAGGGGTCTGTGAGACGCCGCGCGCACCGGTTCGGGCGGCGGACGACGCCGGCAGTGCGGTGGCGGAATTCGCGAGTGCGCAGACGGACGGGCCGCTGCTGCTGCGCTCCGGGAGCAACTCGCCCGACTCCGAAGGGCGTTGAGAACGCCGAGGCCGGGGTTGCCGCGGGGGCCGGTGGGACGGACCGGCGCCGGACATGGAAGCGCCCGGTCGCTGGCGACGGGGGATGCACCAGCGACCGGGCTACTTGAACGGTAACAAGAGATCGGCCGTTCGCAAATTCGATCTCGTCCATACCGAGACGGATTCACCTGCGACTACGGGGAGTTGTGACCGGGCTCATAGTGCCCGGTCCCTGGCCGCGACCTCGATTCAGCTGAGCGTGACCTGGCGGTTGGTCAGTCCGCCGCGGGCCCGGCGCTCCTCCCCCGTGAGCGGGGCGTCGCTCGCCAGGGCGGCGGCGAGCCGCTCGGCGAAGGCGGCGGCCGGCTTCTCCACGTCCTCGGCCGTGACTTCGCTCGGCAGGTCCCACACCGGGACCATCAGGCCGTGCGCACGGAACGAACCGACCAGACGCGTGCCTTCGCCGAGGCTCGACGTGCCGGCCGTGTGCAGCCGGGCGAGGGCGTCCAGGAGCTGCTCCTCAGGGTGCGGCATGACCCAGCGCAGGTGGTTCTTGTCCGGCGTCTCGCACCAGTAGGCGGCGCCCACGGAGCTGAGCCTGGCGGTGGGGATCGCCGCCTCGTTGGCACGCTCGAGCGAGGCGGAGACCTCCGCCGTGGCGTTCTCCGAGTCCGGCACCCAGAACTCGAATCCGCTGTGCACGACCGGCTCGAAGGGCGCCTCCGGGTCGAGCAGGTCCTGCAGGCGCGGGCCGTCGGCCGGAGCGCGGCGGCCGGAGACCGGGTGGCCCGGCTCGGTGTCGAGCGCCCGCTGCAGGATGTCCGCGAGGTCGCGGCTGAGGTCGCCCGACGAGGTGTCGTTCTGCAGGCCGATGAGCACCGAGCCGTCCTCGCGGCGCAGACCCGGCCAGGCCATCGGCAGCACGGTCGCGAGCGTCACCGCGGGCACGCCCTCCGGCAGGCCCTCCTTGAGGGTCAGCTCGACCGTCGCCGCCGGCACGAGCTCGCGCAGTGCGACCCAGTCGCACTCGCCGGGCAGGCCCTCGAAGGGCCGCTGGACGAGCTCGGTCACCGCATGCGCCGCCTCGCGGCCGTGACACGCCTTGTACCGGCGGCCCGAGCCGCACGGGCAGGGCTCCCGGGCACCCACGACGGGGATCTCGCCATCGGTGATCCGGGCCGCCCGCGCCGAGGGCGCTCCGGCGCGCTGCTTGGCCTTGGACTGTGGGCGCTTCTTGGCCATGGTCGCTGTCTCCCGGTGACGTCATCCTGCGTACGGGCGCGAGCCTAGCGGCTCGGTCGGACAGCGCAGACGTCAGAGGGGGACCGGCCACTTCCGGGTGAACGGTGCGCCGGTGGCGTCAGGCCAAGTCCTCGAAGTCCTCGAAGGGATCGGCGAATTCGATCTCGACGGCGGCCTGCGCACCGGGGCTCGGCAGCCGCGCACCGAGCTCGGACGGCACCGGCGCACCGGCCAGGACGACCCAGACGGTGACCTCACCGGGGGCGTTGTCCCGTACGCCCCAGTCGTCCGAGAGGGCGGTGATGATGTTGAGCCCGCGGCCGCCGCGCGCGGTGACCGAAGGAGTGGCCGGAACCGGACGGGTCGGACCTCCGCCGTCCGTCACTTCGACCGTCAGCCTGCCGGTCGTGTCGACGTGCCAGGAGACACGGACGTCCCCGTCGCCGACAGCTGATGCGCCCAGTGGCCTGCCGTGCCGGCAGGCATTGCTGAGCAGTTCGGAAAGGATCAATACGGCGTCATCAACGACCGAATCAGGCACTCCGTTCATGCGCAATTGCGTACGCATGCGGTGTCTTGCCCGACCCACGCCCGCAGGGCCATGGGGTACGGCCATGCTTGACGACGCGGGCACCTCCTGTGCCACCACCAACGCCACCCCCGAGACCTCCTTTGCCCCACGCCACGGTGTGAATGCCCCACTGTGCAGGACCGGAAACCGGCCAATCGTCATGCGGTGACGCACTCGTAACCATCGAACACGTACCGAACGCGCCGGTGCACACTGCGTGAGTGACGGCAGGTGCGGGTGAGTGCCGGATGTGGTGAAACGGTGTCCCGCGCGTGGACGGAAATCGCCCTTCACGCGCGCGTGAAGAAGAGGCCCCACCCGCAGACCGGCGACGGCGAACCCGTCAAGGCCTGCCCAGCCGATCGAGCACCGAGCGCGGCCGGTTGGTGATGATCGCGTCGACCCCGAGGCGGGTGCACAGATCGATGTCCGCCGGCTCGTTCACCGTCCACACATGCACCCGGTTCCCCGCGCGCTGCAGCTTCTCCACGTATCCCGGGTGATTGCGCAGGATGCGGATGCCGGGCCCCGCGATCCGCACCCCCGGCGGCAGCCGCCCGTNGATTGCGCAGGATGCGGATGCCGGGCCCCGCGATCCGCACCCCCGGCGGCAGCCGCCCGTCGCGGTGCCGAGGTGAGACGAACTGCATCAGATAGACCGTCGGCAGCGTCGGCGCGGCGGCGCGGATCCGGTGCAGCGACCGGGCCGAGAAGCTCATCACCCGCACCGGCGACGGCCCGTCCGCCGGCGGCGCGTCCAGACCGAAACGCTTCAGCAGCAGCATCAGACGTTCCTCCACCTGGCCCGCCCACCGGGTCGGATGCTTGGTCTCGACCGCCAGCTCCACCGGGCGGCCCGCGTCGGACACCAGCTCGAGCAGCCGCTCCAGGGTCAGCACCGAGGTGTCCGCCCAGTCCGGCGCCTCCGTGGCGTCGTCCGGTGCCGTACCGGCGTGCCGGGAGCCGAAGTCGAGGGTCGCCAGATCGGCGAGCTCCAGGGCGGAGACGGCGCCGCGGCCGTTTGACGTACGGTTGACGCGACGGTCGTGCACACATACGAGATGACCGTCGGCGGTCAGCCGTACATCGCATTCCAGAGCGTCCGCGCCGTCCTCGATGGCCTTCTTGTACGCGGCGAGCGTGTGCTCGGGGGCATCCTCCGAGGCACCGCGGTGCGCGACGACTTGGGGCGAGTACGGACCGGATCCGGGAACCGGGTCCTGTGGTGCGGAAGTCACCGCGTCATCGTGCCACTTCGGACGGCGCGAGCGGTGCGGGGGCGGTGCGGGGTCGAGGCCCCGGGGCGGCCCCTGTGGTTCTCGCCGGCTGTGCCGTACGCCCAGGTGCCGGATCCACAGGTGCGCCTTATGGTGCCCTGACGTCCGGTGGGAAAAGCTGATGGCAGACATCCGAAGAGTCGGCATCCGTGCAACCGGGCCTTGACCGACCGTGCAGGACGACGTCGCCGTGGACCGAGGAGAAAGAGCTGTGAGCACCGAGAACGAGGGCCCCGAGGTACCCCCCGCCCCGTCCGAGCCTCCCACCGCTCCGCCGGCCGCACCCGGCACACCGCCCGCGTCCGCCGCGGACGGCACCGCCCCGCAGGCGGCGCCCGCCCCCGCGGACCGC
>NZ_QUAK01000056.1 GCF_003429565.1 Streptomyces triticagri | reverse complement strand
GTGCCGCGGCGGCGGCCCGGCGACCGGCGTCGTGCTGCTCGGCCGCGAGATACGGGGCCCGTACCTCGGCGGTCTCCAGCACGACCTTCATCAGCCGAGCCCGGAGATGAAGCGGACGGCCTCCTCCTGGAAGAAGTCCGCCTGCTCCAGGAAGGCCAGGTGCCCGCCGCGCGGGGCGACCACCGTCCGGGAGTCGGGCAGCAACTCCTCCAGGCCGGCCACACCGGACGTCCCGAGCGAGAAGTCGTCGTCGCCGACGAACAGCAGCGTCGGGCACTGCACCTTCGTGAGCAGCTCGGGATCGTTCGGCGCCTTCAGCGAGACCGCGAGACCGGACTCCAGGGATTCCACGGTGTGGATGCCGAGGAAGTTCTGCTTCCGGCCGAGGAAGCCGGTCACTCCGGCCTCCTCCACCCCCGCGTCGCCGGTGACCAGCGGATACAGCTGGTTGTACAGCTGTCCGAGGCCGTTCTCCTGCAGCGCCTTCAGCCAGGACTTGGTGATCTGGCGGATGCGCCGAGGGCCGTACGCGCTCATCGCGGGGCCCGCCATGACCAGGCCCGCTATCCGGTCGGGTGCGGCGATCGCCGCGTCCCGGCAGATGAGGGTGGAGAAGGACGTGCCGACCAGCACGGCCCGTTCCACCCCGAGCGCATCGAGCAGCCCGAGCAGGTCGTTGATGTGGTCGTCCCACTCCAGCGGGCCGTCGGCGGGAGTCGAGTCGCCCTGGCCGCGCAGGTCGTACTCGATCAGGCGGAAGTTCTCCTCGAGCTGTCCCGTGTACGACTTCCAGGACTTGCGGTCCATGAAGAAGTTGTTCACCAGGACGACGTCGGTGGTGCCCCGCCCGCGGCGGCTGTAGGCGATCTCGATGCCATCGGCCACCCGGACCCGGCCCGTGTCGACGGCGCCGTCCGGGTCGGCTGCTCCGGCCGGGGCCGGCACGTCGACCGCGACAGTTTCGGTCATGGCCCGTCGCTCCCCTCGAGTCCCACCTCGAGCAGCGCCTCGGCCGCGGTGTCCGCGTCGCCGAAACGGTTCACGAGTACGTGCACCCAGCGCTCCAGGCCGAAGGCGAGGCAGGAGGTGTGCGCCTGCTCGCCGCTGGGCACGCGGATGCCGCAGCGGTCCCCGAAGAAGTTGCGGTGGTAGTTGACCGAGCCGATGGCCAGGCCGTCGACCACGAACTCCTCCTTGACGGGGAACAGCTTCTGCATCGTGGCCCGGGAACCGTTGCGGTCGAAGAACGGGTCGGTCGCGACCTCGGTGGAAGCGTCCAGACCCAGCCGGGCGGCGAGACCGAGGACGAGCTCCTTCGCCTGCGTCAGATGCGCCTTGGCACCCTCGGCCTTCCCCACGAAGACGATCTCGCGCATCGAGAAGCCGAGCAGCCGGCGCAGCCCCTCGTACCGGTCCTCGTTGCGGAAGCAGGTGGCGACCGTGGTGAACAGGGCGCCGTCCGACTCCAGCGTCCGGCCGCGCAGATCGAAGTAGACCGCGTAGCAGGCCGCGGACGGCAGGGCGAGCCGGGCGTCGTTCAGGACCGACGCCGGCAGCGCCGCGGTCGGCCCCGCGGACTGGGTACGGGCCTTCTCCAGCCGTGCCGGGTCGGCCGCGGTGGCGGCGAGGCCCAGATGCGGGAAGTTGTCGTAGTAGTCGATGCTGTCCAGGTCCTCGGGCTGGAGCAGGAACGGATAGCGCCGCTCCTGCGCGTTCAGCCGCTCGGCCCAGGTCAGGACCAGGGATTCGAAGACCCGGATCAGGCGCAGCTCGTCCGAGGCGAGTACGCCGAGGCCTGCGTCGGTGGGCTGGGCGACCGTACTCATGCGCTCACCTTTTCGGCGAAGAAGCGGTCGCTGATCCGCTGCAGGGTGCGGAAGTCCTCCACATCGATCTCCTCCGGGTCTATGGACTCCCCGCTCAGCTCCTCGAGCAGGAACAGGAACTCCACGAACGCCAGCGAGTCGACCGCCCGCATCTCGATCAGGTCGTCGTCGAGGGTGACGTCGGCGGCCTCGGGGTTGCGCTGGGCGATGAACGCCTTGATGGCGGCGATCTTGTCGGTGGTGGTGGTCATGCGACTGCCTCCTGGGCGATGAGACCGTTACGGGCAAGGAACTTGCGGGTGCGCTTGAGAATGCGGTCGTGGGCTTCGGCCCGGGCGGGGTGCTCCAGGAGCTGCCTGCGCAGCTCCAGCGGAGAGTTCAGCCCGGCGTCCCGGTAGACCGCGGGGTTGTACAGACTGCGGATGCTGTAGTCGAGATAGGCATCCAGGTAGGTGACGAGGCGCGGGATGTCCTCGGGGTTCTTCTCCTTCACCTGCTGCAGGAGCTGGGTGAAGATCGTGCGGCCGAAGGCGACGTGCCGGCTCTCGTCCTGGTGGTGGATCCGGTTGATGTCCTGCGCGATCTTCGGCAGCGAAGTGTCGGTCGCCATATGGGCGTTGAAGTAGTCGACGATCTCCTCGAACATCAGGATCCGCGCGAAGATCACCAGTTCGCTCGCGGCCTTGCTCAGGCCGTCGTCGGTGGCCGGGGTCAGGTTCGGGGCCGCCGGATAGATCTTCTTGCCGTAGCGCAGGCAGAACGCGCTGAAGAACCACATGTGTTCGTTCTCTTCACCGATGAAGTGGTGCAGGAACTCGGAGGCGTCCGCATAGGTCTTGGTGTGGATGCGCAGCACGACCTCGCTGAGCAGCTCGCGGATGCCGTGCACATTGAGGCTGAAGAAGTTGACCGCCTCGTGGCGGGTCAGCGCCAGCTGCTGCTCGCGCGGGAGTTCGTCCCAGAACTCGGTGCCGGCGAGCGTGACCAGGTCCTCGCTCATCCACGGCTTGTCGAGCTCGAGCGTGTCGGGCCACTCGAACATCGTGTACGGGTTGTAGTAGTCCGACTCCGCCATCGACTCCAGTCGCGCGAGCTCGAGGCTCACCGGCTGCACGGTCGCTGTCATCGCAATACCTCTCGCTGTTCGTGGACTTGTGGGGATGCGGCGGGTCAGCCGCGCTGGGCCTGGACGGACCAGACCGGCAGTTGGGTACGGCCGCTGTCGTCGACCGCGATGCGGGCGCCGGTCTTCCTGATGAACTCCTCGATGGACGCGGCGACGCCCCAGTAGACGGTCTGCGTCAGTTCGGTGACGCGCCATCCGGCCTCGTCCAGATCGGTGCGGATGTCGTCCTCGGACACGGACAGCGGGGCCGGCATGCCGCCGGGGACGGCGGCGAAGGACAGCATGTTGAGCAGGCCACCGGGCTTGGTGGACCGGTGCAGGGCGGCCACGTACGCCTTGCGGCTCGTGGCGTCGAGCGTGTGGTAGAGCGCGCTGTCGAGGACGGTGTCGAAGCGGCCCTCGAAGCCGGCCAGGCTCGTGGCATCGGCGACGGCGAACTCGATGTCCGCGTCCCCGGCCCGCACCCGGGCCTGCTCGATGGCCGCCGACGCGGCGTCGATCGCCGTCACCCGGTGGCCCCGGCCGGCGAGAAACACGGCATTGTCACCGAGGCCGCAGCCGACATCAAGAACCTGTCCGTGGATACGTCCCCGGCGCTCGAATTCGATCACACCGGGCTGTGCTTCGCCAATGTCCCAGGGGACGGTCTTGATGCCGGCGTCGCCCAGCAATTCCCCGCCCAGGTACACGGCGTTGAAATCCGCCTTGGCGTAGTTGAAGTCCTGCTTGGTGCTGGTCATGTGAATCTCCTGCGGTGAGGGCAGTTGAGTACATGGGCGGGCGGTCGATGTCACCGGACCATTTGAAGTCCACGGCTTTTCTCCGGTCAAGGAGAGGCGACTGCGGACAATTGGCTGTGCCTGTCGGAGGGACCGACTGCGGACTTTCCTCACTTGGACGCCGAGTCCCGGGAGTCGGCGTCGGAACCCGTCATGAACAGCGGGTTCACCGTAGGCCTTGCCGGTGCGCGGAAGTGCGGAGGCCGGGTCACGTGCCCCGTCGGGGCGATCGCAGTAGCTTCTGAACATGTCCGATCGAACCTTTCCCCTGCTGTACGCAGAACACGTATCCGAAACCGCCGGATTCTATGAGAAGCTCGGTTTCGCTCCGTTCCGCAGGAGCCCGGAGACGGGCGACCCGGAATACATCGCACTACGGCGCGGACAAGCGGAAATGGCCGTGGTGTCCACGGCCTGGCCCCCGCAGCAATACGGTGGCACCGCAAGCCGCGGGCCGAGTTTCGAAATGTTTGTCCAGGTCGACGACTTGACTCGGACGCTGGAAAAGCTGCGCGCCGACGGAATATCCGTGCTCCGCAGCGCAGTGGACATGCCGTGGGGCGAGCGCATCGCCTACGTGAGCGACCCGGAGGGAAATCCGGTCGCCCTTGCCACCTCGACCGACTGACGGGACCCCGACCGACCGACGGGACGACGAAGACCATGACGCTGAACGGCACAGAGATCCTGAACCCGCCCCCCGGCGTCCGGCCGGACCCGGACCAGTTCGTGCGCGCCGCCATGCAGTGGCACTTCAGCCCCGAGACCGGCTCCCCGTATTGGCTGCACCGCGCCGGCAGTCTCGGCTTCGACCCGCGTACCGATGTACGCACCCACGCCGATCTGGCGCTCTTCCCCAATGTGGCGGGCGAGTTGCGCGACGTACCCGCGCAGGACCTCATCCCGCGCGGCTACGGCAGCCGGCCCGACGTGGTCGGCGTCTACGAGAGCGGCGGCACCACCGGTGCCCCCAAGCGGGTCGTGCTGCTGCGCGACTGGCTGGACCGCATGCTGGCCTGGAGCAACGAGCAGCTGGACGCGCACGGATTCCCGCGCGGCCTGAACTGGCTCGGCACCGTGCCCAGCGGCCCGCACATCGTCGGCGAGTACTTCCGCCGCTCGGCCGCCACCCACGGCACCCACGGATTCACCGTCGACCTCGACCCGCGCTGGGTGAAGCGTCTGATCGCCGAGGGGCGCGGCAAGGAGGCCGGCGCGTACGCCGAGCACATCGTCGACCAGGCGGCCGAGGTGCTGCGCTCGCAGGACATCGGCGTACTGACCATCACGCCACCGCTCCTCGAACGGCTCGCCGCCCGCGACGAACTGGTGGAGCTGGTGAACAAGAAGGTCCGCGCGATCCGCTGGGGCGGCACCCAACTCGACCCGGACACCCGTGACTTGTACCGGGACGAGATCTTCCCGGACACCGTGTTCAGCGGGAACTACGGCAGCACGATGATCCTCGGCTTCGCCGGCGAGCGGCCGGGACTCGGGCCCGACGATCCGTGCGTCTTCGACACGCTGTCGCCCTTCGTCACGTTCGAGGTCGTGGACCCCGAAGCCGACGGGACGGACGGGACGGGCGGCGCGTACGGGATCAACGAGCCGGTGCCGTACGGCAGTCGCGGACGGGTGGTCGCCCACCATGTCAGCGCCTCCTTCCTGCTGCCGAACAACCTGGAACGCGACACCGCGATCCGCGTGCCGGCACTCGGCGAGGGCCCCGGTGACGCGGTCGCCGACATCGCACCCGTGACGGAGTTCGAGAACGAGACCGTCATCGAAGGGGTGTACTGATGGCCGAGTCCCAGCAAGCCGAGTACCGGAAAGCCGAGTCCCGGATAGCCGAATCGCAGCAAGTAGCATCGCCGCCGGCCGATTTGCCGCCCCTCGACGCCCTCGACGCCCTCGATGCGCTCGGCCCTCGAGGCCCCTACCGCACCCGCAAGCGCGCGACGGTCACGGACGTGACCGGCACGCCGCGCGCCGAACTCAGCCTGGTACCGGGCCTGTTCGCCGAGCGCACCGCCAAGGCGCTGCGCTCCGCCCCGCCGCTGCCGCCGGACCAGCGGGCGGCAGCGCTCGGCCGCGCCGCGATCCTCTTCGCCACCGGCACCGTCGACGGCCGCGGCATCGACGAGCACGAACGGACCGTCAGCCGGGTCAGCGGCCTGCCCCTCACCGTCGTACGGGACGCCACCCGCAACATCGCCACCCGGCTGGCCGCCGCACACGGCAGCGCCGACCGGGCCCGCCCGCGCGGCGCCGTACCGTCCTGGCGCGAGGCCGCCGAAGGCGACGGCTCGGCGGTGTGGGCGCGCCGCGGCGAGGTGTTCGCGGTGCACGCCGCCGGCAACCACCCCGGCACCCACAGCCTGTGGCCGGAGGCGCTCGCACTCGGCCACCGGGTGATGGTGCGGCCGTCCCGGCGCGAGCCGTTCACCCCGCACCGGCTGATCTCCGCGCTGCGCACGGCCGGCTTCGGCGCCGACCGGGTGGCGCTGCTGCCCACCGACCACGACCAGGCCGGGGCGGTACTGCGCGCGGCGGACCTCGGCATGGTCTACGGCGGGGACGAGGTGGTACGCAAGTACGCCGGCGATCCGCGCGTACTGCCGCAGGGCCCGGGACGGTCCAAGATCCTGCTGGCCGGCGACAGCGACTGGCGCGACCATCTCGACACCGTCGTCGCCTCGGTGAGCCACCACGGCGGCACCGGCTGCGTGAACACCACCGCGGTGTACGTCGAGGAGACCGCGCCGGGTACGGCCGCGGCGTTCACGGCCGCGCTCGCCGAACGGCTCGGCGCGCTCCCGGTGTTGCCGCCGCAGGACGAGAAGGCGGTGCTGCCGGTGCAGCCTGCCGCCACCGCGCAGGCGATCGCCCGCCATCTGCAGCAGCGCGCCGGCTCGGCCCGCCGCTTCTCACCCGCCGACGCGGTCGCCGACCTCGGCGACGGCAGCGCCGTACTGCGGCCCGCCGTCCACCTGGTGGACGGCCCGGACGCCCCCCAGCTGGGTGCCGAACTGCCCTTCCCTTGCGTGTGGGTCGCACCCTGGACCCCCCGCGACGGGGTGGCGCCGCTGCGCGGCAGCCTCGTCCTCACCGCCGTGACCGAGCGCGAGGAGCTGATCGGCCGGCTGCTCGACGAACCGACGATCAGCAATCTGTATCTCGGCGACACGCCCACCTACCGCATCGAGCCAGGACTGCCGCACGACGGGTATCTGGCCGAGTTCCTGATGCACAGCAAATCCGTCATCAAGACGCCCTCGAACCACTGAGCCCGTGCGTCACCGAGCCCCGTAAATCACCGAGAAGGGACACCACCACCCATGGCAACGCAGACCGAGACCCGCCTGCACCCGGTTTCCTACACCGCCCAGTGGATGGCCGCCGCCCGCGCCCTCGAGTCGCAGCGCGCGGACGCCCTGTACAACGACCCGTACGCGAAGCAACTGGCCGAGCCCAAGGGCTTCGAACTCATCGACCACTACGACGGCAGCGGCATCCTTCCCTTCATATCGATCCGCACCCGCTACCTGGACGACGCCATCAAGGACCTGCTCGCCGACGGCACCGTCAAGCAGGTGGTGCTCATCGCCGCCGGCATGGACACCCGCGCCTTCCGCCTCGACTGGCCGGACGACGTGACGGTGTACGAGGTCGACCACGGCCCGCTGATCGAGGAGAAGCAGCGCCGCCTGGACGCCCTCGGCGCCGAGCCGGCCGTCGAGCGCCGCCCCGTCAAGGCGGACCTGACCTCCACCTGGCTGCCCGATCTGGAGGCGGCCGGCTTCGACCGGACACAGCCGACACTGTGGATCGCGGAGGCGCTGACCTTCTTCCTCACCGACGAACAGGCCGCCGGTCTGCTGCAGTTGCTCGCCTCGGCGTCCGCGCCCGGCAGCAGGCTGTCCTTCGACATCCTCGGCAAGACCCTGCTCCGCAACCCGTTCAACCGCCGCTTCCTGCAGAAGCTGGCCGACGACGGCACCCCGTGGATCTTCGGCTCGGACCGGCCGGAGGAGTTCGTGGGCGCCAACGGCTGGACCGTCACCGACGTCAAGGAGCCCGGCCAGGCCGGCGCCGGTGAGGGCCGCTGGCCGTACGAGGTGCAGCCGCGGGACCGCAAGGGCGCAAGCCGGCTGTGGCTGCTCCGCGCGGAGCTCGATGACCGGTAAGTAAAAGAGCGGCCAAGAAGAACTGTTCGCGGCCCGTTCCCAACGCTCATGGTTGTGCACTGCACAAACCGGAGGCATGACGCGCCTTTCCCGGATACGACCGATCACTGCAGGGTGAATACAGGTCGCAACGGGAAAAGGAAAGGACGTCATGACGAGCGTGGAGGAGCGGGCCGCAGGCAGTCTCGAGGCACTGCGCGGCGAACTGGACGCCATCGACGAGCGGTTGCTCGACGAGCTTCGCCGCCGCATCGAAACCTGCGTGGCAATAGCCCGGGTGAAAAAGGAACAGAACATTCCGATGATGCAGCCCCACCGGATCGGCAAGGTGCACGACCGGGCGGCGGCATTCGGCACCGCCCACGGCATCGATCCGGCTTTCCTGCGGAATCTCTACGACCTCGTGATCGAAGAAACCTGCAGGATCGAAGACCTGGTGATCAAGGGTGTGTCATGAGAGTTCTGCTGATAGACAACTACGACTCGTTCACCTACAACCTGTACCAGCTCCTCGGCGAGGCCTACGGCCAGGAGCCCACGGTGGTGAAGAACACCGACGACTGGCGCGCCCTTCGGATGAGCGACTACGACGCCATCGTCGTCTCGCCCGGACCCGGACGGCCCGACGTCGAGCGGGACTTCGGCATCAGCAGCCGGGCCATCCTGGAGTCCGGACTCCCGGTGCTCGGCGTCTGCCTCGGCCACCAGGGCATCGTCGCACTCTTCGGCGGCGACATCGGCCACGCACCCGAGCCGGTGCACGGCCGCTCGTCGCCGGTCACGCACACCGGTGAGGAGCTGTTCGCCGGCCTCCCCTCGCCGTTCACCGTGGTGCGCTACCACTCGCTCGCGGCCGGCCGGCTGCCCGCGGACCTGGAAGCGACCGCATGGACCGACGACGGCATCGTCATGGGCGTACGCCACCGTGAACTCCCGGTGTGGGGCGTGCAGTTCCACCCCGAGTCGATCGGCAGCGAATACGGGCGCGAACTGCTCCTGAATTTCCGCGAACTGGCCCTGGCAAGCCGCGCCGCCCTCCACATCGAGATGCGCAAGGTGCCGGTGAACGCCACCGCGGACATCGCGTACCGCACCCTTTTCGCGGGCCGCAGGCACAGCTTCTGGCTGGACAGCAGCAGCGTCATCGACGGGCTCTCCCGCTTTTCCTTCATGGGAGACGGCACCGGGCCGCTCGCCGAATACCTCACCTTTTCGGTGCAGGAACGCTCGGTGTCGGTCCGGCACGCCGACGGGCACCTGGAGATCGTGTCGCAGAGTTTCTTCGAGTACCTGGACGAACAGCTGCGGCGACGCCGGGTGGACGTACCCGAAGGACTGCCCTTCGAATTCAATCTGGGGTATGTGGGCTATCTCGGCTACGAGTTGAAGGCGGAGACGGGCGGCGCCGCGGCGTACAAGGCGGACACCCCCGATGCGGCACTGCTCTTCGCGGACCGCATGGTCGCCTTCGACCACCACAACGGCGACTGCTATCTGCTCGCCCTCTCCCGCGGCGACACGGGCCCGGCCCTGCAGTGGCTCGACCGGACCGAAGCGGCACTCGGCGCCCTCACCGACGCCGCGGCCACCGTGCACCCGCTCGCCGAGAAGGCCCGCTTCACCGGCACCGGCATGACCGACCCGGCGCTCGCCGGCACCGTGGCGATGCGCCACGACCGCGACGGCTATCTGCGCCGCATCGCCGAGTCCCTGGAGGAGATCCGCAACGGCGAGAGCTACGAGATCTGCCTGACCAACATGGTCACCATGCAGGCCGCCATCGACCCGCTGCGCACCTTCACCGAACTGCGCCGGATCAGCCCGGTCCCGTACGGGGCACTGCTCGACTTCCCCGGCACCGCGGTGCTCAGCGCCTCGCCGGAACGCTTCCTGACGGTGGGCACCGACCGCGTCGTGGAGTCCAAGCCCATCAAGGGCACCCGCCCGCGCGGGGCGACCCCGGCCGAGGACGAGGCGCTCAAAGGGGATCTGCTCGGCCACGAGAAGGACCGCGCCGAGAACCTGATGATCGTCGACCTGATCCGCAACGACCTGGGGACCGTCTGTGAGGTCGGCTCGGTGCATGTGCCGAAGCTCTTCCACGTGGAGACGTACGCCCCGGTGCACCAGCTCGTCTCCACCGTCCGCGGCACGCTCAAGGAGGGCGAATCGGCCGTGTCCGCGGTACGGGCCGCCTTCCCCGGCGGCTCGATGACCGGAGCGCCCAAGATCCGTACCGAGGAGATCATCGACCGGCTCGAGGAGGGCGCCCGCGGGGTGTACTCCGGCTCGCTCGGCTGGTTCGGGCTCAGCGGCGCCGCCGATCTGTCCATCGTCATCCGCACCCTGGTGGCGGCCGAGGACCGGGTCACGTTCGGGGTCGGCGGGGCGATCGTCTCCCTCTCGGACGCCGACGCCGAGTTCGAGGAGACGGACGTGAAGTCCCGGGCGATGGTCTCTGCGGTGGCCGCCACCGCGATGGAACCGATGCCCGCGGCCGCGGCGGCACCCCGGGACGAGCCGGCCCGCGACGAGACCCTGAGGGCCGCCTCATGACCGGGCGCTGGCTGGTCGTCGGCGGGATGGGCGCGGTCGGTGCGCTGTTCATCCGGCGGCTCGTCGAGGACGGTCACGACGTGTGCGTCGTCGACCCCGCCGTGCCCGAGGGATACTCCGACCGTCCGGTGCGGTGGCTGCGCGGTGACGTCCTGGCACCCGACGACCGGCTGACGGCCGAACTGCGGTCCGCGGACGCGGTACTGCTCGCCGTACCGGAGCCGGTCGCCGTCGCCGCCGTCCCCGTCGTGGCCGAACTGCTGCGCCCGGACGCGCTGTTGGTCGACACACTGTCGGTGAAACAGCACATCGCGGACACGATCCGCAAGCACGCGCCGGACGTGCAGGCCGTCGGGCTCAACCCGATGTTCGCGCCGTCGCTCGGCTTCGAGGGCCGTCCGGTCGCCGCGGTCGTCGTGCACGACGGGCCGCAGGTCCCGGAGCTCTACGAGCTCGTGGACTCCTGGGGCGCGCGCATCGTGCCGCTCGACGACGCCCGGCACGACCGGCTCACCGCGGCCGTGCAGGCCCTCACACACGCCTCGGTGCTGTCCTTCGGCCTCGCCCTCGACCGGCTCGATCCGGGCGCCGGCGAACTGCGCGAGCTCGGCCCGCCCCCGTACACCACCCTGGCGGCCCTGCTCGCACGCGTCTCGTCCGGCACCACCGAGGTGTACTGGGACGTCCAGTCCGCCAACCCGCAGGCCGCCGCCGCCCGGGCGGCACTCGCGGACGCCGCCCGCCGGTTCGCCGACGCCGTCGAGTACGGCACGGAAGCGGACTTCGCCGCCGTGATGGCCGCCGCACGCGGCGCACTCGGGCCCGAACTCGAGCACTACAGCGGGATCGCCGAGCGGATCTTCACCTCCCGCTGACCGGCGCACGGCGCACGGCGCCCGGGTCCGCGCCCCGCGACCGGTCGCCCCCTGCATGTCCACCACCACTCACCACCGAGAGAGGTACCACCATGACCACGTCCACCCCGGTCTTCGCCGAGACCGTCCTCACCCCCGAGCAGCGGGCCGTCGTCGCCGCCGACGACAGCATCGGCGGCGGCAATCTGCTCACCCGGGCCATCGCGCACAGCCCCCGCCCGGACACCGCCTTCGTGCACTCGGCCCGGCCCGTCGTCGGCCTGGACGGCACCGCACGGCACGACTACAGCCTGCGCCAGATCGACGAGCTGGCGCAGAGCTGGTCCGCCTGGTACCTGGCGCGCGGCATCAAGCCCCGCGAGCGGGTGGCGATCTGGTTCGAGGACTCCTTCGCGTACTCCGTGCATTTCTACGCACTCGCCCAGATAGGCGCCGTGGCCGTCCTCATCAACAGCAAGGCCACCGCGGCCATCGCCACCTCACTGCTCGAACAGACCGAGGCGACCGGGCTCTACGCCGACCGCTCCCGGCTCCGACTGCTCGCCGACGCCGACGGGTTGCCGGACTGCGTGGCCTGGACGCAGAGCGAGGAGGAGCTGCCCGCACCGCCCGCCGCGACCCTGCCGGAGGCCGAGCGCTACCGGCACGTCACCGAGGACCCGGTGGTGGTGCTGCACTCGTCGGGCACCACCGGCCGTCCGAAGCCGACCATCCACACCCACGGCTCGATCGTCGCGGGCCCCAAGTTCCGGCTGCTCGACCACACCGAGCAGCCCGGCGCGCTGATGATGACGGCGCTCCCGCAGTCGCACCTGGGCTGCATCGCCTACACCGTGTACGCGGTGCTCGGCGGCACCCCCGTCGTCGCCCTCAACGACCGCAGCGGCGACGAACTCGCCGCGGCCGTCGCGAAGTTCCGCCCGACCGCCGTGATGTCCTTCGCGCACGCCTACGCCGAACTCGCGGCGCTCGACCTCGCACCCGGCACCCTCGACTCGGTCGCCGCATGGGTGTCGATCGGCGACGCCGTGCACCATGCGCACATCAGGAAGGTCCTCGCACAGCGCTCCCCGGAACTGCCGGCGGCCGCCTTCCTCGACCGGCTCGGCACCACCGAACTGGGCTGGGGCGTCCTCCTGAAGGCACGCACCCTCGACGACGAGCGCAACGACCGCTGCGCCGGAAAGCCGGTGGGCGTCGCCGAGGTGGCGGTACTGCGCCCCGACGGCACCCACGCCGACGTGAACGAGGTCGGCTTCCTCGCCGCCCGCGGACCGGCCATCACACCCGGCTACTGGGGCGACTCGGTGACCACCTACCGCTTCAAACTGGCGGGCCACTGGCTGCCGGGCGACATGGCGTACAAGGACGAGAACGGCGACTTCTTCCTCGTCGACCGGGCCGCGGACGCCATCCGCACCGAGACCGGCACCGGCTACTCGGTCCTGATGGAGGAGGTGCTGCTCGCCGAGGTCGACGCCGTCGACGACGTCGCGGTGGCCGCCGGCCGGCTCGACGGCAGGACCGTCCCGGTCGCGGTGGTGACGGCCAAGGCGGACGCGGCGGCGGAGCCGGAGAAGCTGCTGCTGCGGGCCAACGAGGCACTGCGCACGGCCGGCCACCCCGAGCTGGCGCTCCTCGAAGTCGCCCGGACGGAAGCCGACTTCCCGGTGGGTGTGACCGGGAAGGTCCTCAAGCGCACCCTGCGCGAGAAGTACGCGGACATCGCCGCGTACGCACAGGGGAACGCGGACAAGCAGCTGGCCCGCGCGGCCGCCTGACCGGGAGTACCTCCTCCCGGGCGGACACACGAAGGGGCCCGGTTCGATCGGATGGGGAAATCCGATCGGACCGGGCCCCTTCGTCGCGTCGAGGACCCGCGTGCCCGGCTCAGCGGCCGAAGTGCCGCCTCGCCACCTCGATCACCGCGTCATTGGCCTCCTGATCGCCCACCGTGACCCGGACGCCCTCGCCGGCGAAGACGCGCACGGCGAGCCCGGCCGCAGCACAGGCGTCCCCGAACGCGACGGCGTCCGAAGCGAGCGGCAGCCACAGGAAGTTGGCCTCACTGCGCGGCACCGCGAGGCCGAGCCCGGTGAGCGCCCGCCAGGTGCGCTCCCGCTCGGCGACCAGCGCCGTCACCCGCGCCATCAGCTCGCGCTCGGCGTCCAGCGACGCGATCGCGGCCAGCTGTGCCGGGGCGCTCACCCCGAACGGCACCACCGTCCGGCGGATCGCCGCGGCGACCGGCTCCGGGGCCACCGCATAGCCGACCCGCAGGCCCGCCAGGCCGTACGCCTTGGAGAAGGTCCGCAGCACGACCACGTTCGGGTGGTCCCGCTGCAGTGCGATGCCGTCCGGCACCTGCGGATCGGTCACGAACTCCCGGTAGGCCTCGTCGAGTACCACCGTGACCCGATCCGGCACCCGCCGCAGCAGCCGTTCGAGCTCCGCCCGGACCAGGACCGTCCCGGTCGGATTGTTCGGGTTGCAGACGAACAGCAGCCGGGTGCGCTCCCCGACCGCCGCGGCCAGCGCCTCGGGATCGTGTACGGAAGAGGCCAGCGGCACCCGCACACCGACACCCCGGCAGACCTCGGTGAGATGCGGATACGCCTCGAACGACGGCCAGGCGAACACCACTTCGTCGCCGGGGTGCAGCAGCGCCTGCATGAGATGGTGCAGCACCCCGACGGAGCCGGCCCCGGTGACGATGCGCGCCTCCGGCACCCCGAGCCGGCCGGCGATCCGGGCGGTCAGGGCCGTCACACCACGGTCCGGATAGCGGTTGGCGTGCTCCGCGGCCTCGGCGAGCGCGGCCCGTACGGACGGCAGCGGCGGATACGGATTCTCATTGGCGGCCAGCGCACCGTGCGCCGCCCGCCCGGCGACGGTCGTCATCTCCCGGCCTCCTCGTAGCCCATGAGATAGCCCAACTGGAAACGGTGGTGCGCCCCGTAGCGGTCGCGCAGCCACGAGATGTGGCCCTGCACCGAGCGCAGGCTCACCCCGAGCCGGCGGGCGATCTCCTTGTCGGAACGGCCCTCGACGAGCAGCCGGCGGATCGTGGAACGGATGTCGGGCACCACTTCGGAAGCGGCGTCCGCGACCCGTACCGGATGGAAGGGATACGGCTCCGCCCGGTCCCAGGCCTTGTCGAAGACATCGGTCAGGAAACGCACCACCGAGGGCTCCCGTATCTCGGTCGCCGTGGTGCGCTCCGCATTGTCGGGAATGAACGCCGCGGCATCGTCGATGATTATCAGCCGGTCGAACAACTCGGCCAGCGTGCGCACTTGCGCACCATGTGCCGTGACCGTTTGTACATAGCGTTTCGTGGCCTCGCAGAAACGCGTGCTGTGCTGATAGAGGGTACGCATGGACACCTGGCGCTCGAGATGTTCGCGCACCGCGTGGTAGGCGTCGTCGAGAGTACTGCTCGGCCGCGGGCCGTCCGGCTGAGCAGTGAGGATCTGATATCGCGCGGCGCGCAGCGCATCGTGTATGGCCGCCCGTATCTCCAGCGGACCTTCGATCCGGAGGATGCCGTCGCCGGAGTGGGCGGCGGTCGGGGCCGGCGCACGTGCCGCGGCCGCCGAGGCGGAGCGGGCCAGCACGTCAAGAGTTTCTGCCATACGGGAAAGCGCATCGGGAAGAGCCGAAAGGGACTCCAATTCTGGTACAGCCGGATCGCCTCTCATAATCACCCCTTCGGGGAGTGGAGATGGGTCGAGCCAAAGGCTGGCACGATGACCCGAGAGGCTTCAAACAGAACTTCGACCGGGGCGCCGGGACTTCCGACTGCGGAAATTCCTCGGTTGAATTGCAGGGGACCTGACCTGACTTCGGAAGGGATTAGCACTCATGACCACTGCCCCCCGCGTCGACTTCTACTTCGACCCCGCCTGCCCGTTCGCCTGGATCACTTCCCGGTGGATCCTCGAGGTGGAGCGGCAGCGGGACGTCGACCTGCACTTCAAGATCATGAGCCTTTACGTGCTCAACGAGGGCAATGAACTGCCCGACTGGTACCGCGAGTTGGTCGACAACTCGCTGGCCCTGGTGCGCATCGTCACCGCCGCCGCCGAGCAGCACGGGGACGGCGTACTGCGGGACCTCTACACGGCACTCGGCACCCGCATCCACCCGGGCGGGAACAAGGACTTCCCGGCGGTCGCGAAGGAGGCGCTCGACGAGGTGGGCCTGCCGGCCTCGCTGCTGGAGGCGGCGGAGAGCACCGAGTACGACGAGGCGCTCAGGCGCAGCCACCGTGCGGCGATGGGGCCGGTCGGCGAGGACGTGGGCACGCCCACCGTGCACATCGACGGGGTGGCGTACTTCGGTCCGGTGCTGCAGTCCATTCCGCGCGGCGAGGACGCCGTCCGCATCTTCGACGGCGCCCTCGCTCTCGCCCGTTACCCGGACTTCTTCGAGCTGAAGCGGACCCNGCGCGGCGAGGACGCCGTCCGCATCTTCGACGGCGCCCTCGCTCTCGCCCGTTACCCGGACTTCTTCGAGCTGAAGCGGACCCGCACGGGGTCGCTGAACTTCGCCTGAATCCCCTCGCCGCATACTTCGACAGGCGGGCGCCCGCGGTCACTTCGCGGGCGCCCGCCTGTTGTCGGTGCCCTTCAGCGCGGCGAGGACGAGGACCGTCGCCACGGCCGAGGCCGCCGCCATCGCGAGCCAGACGCCGTGGCCGATCCGGACGAACAGCCAGCCGCCCGCCACCGGACCCACCGCCGAGCCGAGGCCGAAGGCGAAGTGGAAGGCGCCCAGATAGCGGCTCCTGAGCGCCGCCGGGGCGACCACCGCCGGATACGAGAAGATCGCGGGCCCGCCGACGATCTCGCCGAGCGTCCACACCAGGGTGCCGATGATGATCACCGCGGGTCCGAGCGGCAGCGCATAGACCGCGACGCCCGCGCCGAGCAGTGCGAAGGCCAGACCGACGGTCAGCCGCACCGGCCAGGTCTGGGTGTACTTGGTGATCAGCAACTCGAAGGCGATGACCAGGAGTCCGTTGAGCGAGACGGCCAGGGTGTACCAGAACACCGCGAGGCCGGACGCCTTCACGTCCAGCGGCAGGGTGGACAGGTACTGCGCGTACACGGCGGTGTGCACGAGCGTCGCCACCAGATACACCAGGAACCGGCGGTCCCTCAGCACCTCGGCATAGCCGCCGCCGTGGTCGTGCGCCGTCGCCGCGGACCGGCCGGCCGGCAGTGCCGCCCGGGCCAGCGCCGCGAAGACCAGGGCGATCAGCGCCTCGCCCCAGAACAGCAGGTCGTAGTGGCCCGAGCCGAGCTTGTAGAGGCCGAAGCCGAGCAGCGGCGCGGCCATCGCGCCGAGGTTCAGGCCCCACCGGTACATCGCGAAGATCATCACCTGCTGCCGCTCGCCGGTGAGTTCGGAGAGCAGCGTGGCCGCCGCGGGCCGGAACATCTGCCCGGCGAGCCCCGCCACGCACACGACGGCGAGCAGCAGCGCGTACGAGTCGAGGTACAGGAGCGCCGCGATGAGCACCCCGGACGCGGCCATGCTGACCGCGATGGTGTTCCTCGGCCCGAGCCGGTCGGCGAGCCAGCCGCCGATGAGCACCCCGACGACGGTGCCGGCGCCGTACGCGCCGAGGGCGAAGGCGGCGGCCTGCGCCGCGTGCCCGAGCGAGGTCAGGTACAGCACCAGGAAGATGTTCAGGAAGCCGCCGAGGCGGTTGATGAACACCCCCGCGAGCAGCGTCTTCACGGCGAGCGGGGCGTCCCGGAAGGTGGCGAGCACTCCCGCGCGCGGTTCGGTCTCCGAGGCGGGGACGGTCGCGGTCATGCCTCCCCCTCTTCCGACCGTCCCGACCGTCCCGACCGTCCCGGCTGCCCCGGCACCTCGTCGGGTGTCGTACGGATCGTGACGGCGGCCCGTACCCGCTCCTCGAGGGCGTCGAGTCCTGCCGCCGTCGGGGCGTCGACGAGGAAGTTCGCCACCCGGTCCTCGGAGCTGCGCAGCGGACCGGCATGCGTCCCGGGCGCCTTCTGTACGAAGACGGCCCGCAGGGTCGGCGGATCGTGCGGCGCCCCCGGTGCCACATCGGGCCACAGGTCGCCCTCGCCGGCCCACTGCGCCCGGATCCCGGGCCAGTCGACGGTCACCGATTCGAGCACCCCGGGCCGGTGCTCGAGATACACCTGCCGGGCGTGCCGGACCGGCCGCGGGCAGCCGGCCGGTTCGCCGAGCGCGATGCGGATGATCTCCGGCTCCAGGGGCTGCCCCGTCGCGAGGTGGTAGAGCGCGGTGATGCCGTCGCCCGGCGGGCGGGCGGCGATCTCCATCAGATACGGGCGGCCGTCGGCGGCCAGCCGCCACTCGGCGTGGGCGATGCCGTCCTGGAAGCCGAGCCGCTCCAGGACCCGGCGGTTGGCCGAGAGCAGTACGTCCCGGCCGGGCTCCGCCGGCCCGGTGACCGTGTGGGCGAGCTCGACGAACGTGTCGGCGTGGTGCTCGGTGGTCTCCTTCCTGGTCACGCCGGCGAAGACGATCTCGCCGTCCTGCACCAGGGATTCGACGGAGTACTCCTGCCCGGTGATCTTCTGCTCGACCAGGATGGTCTCGTGCTCCGGATATCCGGCGAGCAGCGCGGCGAGCTCGTCGCGGTCCGCGGCCGTGGCCACGCCCGAACTGGAGTGCCGGGTCGCCGGTTTGACGACGACGGGGAAGCCGGCCGCGGGCGACACGGACTCGTCCCGCCCGCCGGGCACCAGGACCTCCACGGCCGGGCTGAACTCCGCCAGATACAGCCGCTGCAGATACTTGGATCGGCACACCCGCCCGGCCCGCAGGCCGGGCGAGCGCAGCGCGTAGGCGTCGGCGACCAGGGCGGTCGGCTCGACCATGGTCTCGCCGGCCGCGTAGGCGCCCACCAGTTCGTAGCGTTCGGCCCACGCTCGTGCCGCCGCGACGACACCGGGCGTGTACGAGCCGTCCCGGTCGACCGAGCCGTCCACGAAGGCGATGTCGGCGATCGCGGAGGCCGGGTGGTCCGGGTCCTTCATGCCGAGCTCGGCCTGCTCGCGCCAGCCCGAGCCGGTGATCACCAGGATCTGCAGGCCGCGGGCGGCGAGTTCGCTCAGATAGCGCGGGGCCCGGCAGATGGCGAGGAACGAGCCGGTCAGCACGAACGCGGCGGGTTTGCCGCGCGGCCGCCCCCGATCGGTACGGGAGGTCATCGTCCCTCACCCCAGCGCTCTGCGGCCAGGAAGGCGAGGTCGATGGACTGGCTGCGGTTCAGGCGCGGATCGCAGGCGCTCTCGTACGCCCGGTGCAGATCCTCGGTGGAGACCCGGTCGGTGCCGCCGGTGCACTCGGTGACGTGCCCGCCGGTCATCTCCAGGTGCAGTCCACCGGGGTGGCTGCCCACGTCCCGGTGCACCGCGACGAAGCTGCGGGTCTCGGCGGCGATGTCGGCGACCCGGCGGCTCTTGACGCCGCTGTCGGTGACGCGGGTGTTGCCGTGCATCGGGTCGCAGACCCACAGCACCGGATGGCCCGATGCGGTGACCTTCTGCACCAGCGGCGGCAGCACGTCCTCGATCCGGTCGGCTCCCATCCGGGTGATGAAGGTGAGCCGGCCGGGCTCACCGTCCGGGTCGAGCAGATCGGTCAGGGCGAGCAGCTCGTCGGCGGTGGCCGTGGGGCCGACCTTCACGGCGACCGGGTTGGCGATCGAGGCGGCGAAGTCCACGTGCGCGCCGTCGAGTTGACGGGTCCGCTCGCCGATCCACAGCAGATGCCCGGAGCCCGCGTACCGCCGCCCGGTGACGGGGTCGATCCGCACCAGGGCACGCTCGTAGTCGAGGAGCAGCGCCTCGTGGCTGACGTGGAACTCGCTGCCGTCGCCCGCGCCGAGGCCGGACACGGAGGTGGCGCCCAGGGCGGTGATGCGCTGCAGGGTGGCCTCGGACATCCGGTAGGCGGTCTCCATCCGGCGCGGGTCGGGGGTGCGGTCCTCGGGGGTGAAGGCGAGGCCGTTGACGATGTCGCCGCGGTAGGCGGGCAGTTCGAGGCCGTCCTGCGTCTCGACGGGTTTGGATCGCGGCTTGGCGTACTGGCCGGCCATCCGGCCGACACCGGCGACCGGCAGGCCGGTGGCCCGGGTCAGCACTTCGGACATCTGGCGCAGCGTGGTGACCACGCCGTCGACCTGCTGCAGCGAGCGTTCGCCGAACGTCTCGGCGCAGTGTCCGCCCTGCAGCAGGAGTCCCTCGCCGAGCGCGGCCGCGGCGAGCAGGCCGCGCAGCCGGTCGCATTCGGCGGGGGCGACGAGGGCGGGCAGGGCGCGCAGCCGGGAGACGGTCTCCTCCAGGGCGTCCCGGTCGGGCCAGATGGGCTGCTGGGCGGCGGGCAGGGTCCGGACAGCGGTGGTGGTCATGGCGAGATCGCTCCTCGTTCGAGTGCGCGGTCGGTCAACCGACCAGCGGCTCCGGTGTATTGGGCGGGCTCGAGCAGGTCGTGCAGTTGGTGTACGGACAGTTCGGCGGCCACCTCGGAGTGCGCGGCCAGGACGTCGGCGAGTGGGGTGCCGGTGGTGTCCGCGGTGGTGGCGGCCTCGGTGAGCAGACGGCGGGCGGTGGCCCGGCCGAGCCGGGGTGCGAGTACCGCGGCCAGGCGTTCGGTGGTGACCCGGCTGCCGGTGCTGTCGAGGTTGGCGCGCATCCGGCCGGCGTCGACGGTCAGGCCCTCGGCCAGCTCCGCGGCCGTGTGGGCGGCTCCGCCGGCGAGCCGCAGCGCCTCGCGCAGCACCTGCCACTCGGCGTGCCAACCGCCCGCCGAGCGCTCGTCCTCGGCCGTGAGGGCCTGCTGGAGCGGGACGGTGAGTGCGGGCACCACGAGGGCGGCGGAGCGGATGAGGGTGGCCAGGACCGGGTTGCGCTTGTGCGGCATCGCCGAGGACACCCCGCGGCCGGCCGGGGCGGGTTCCGCCGCCTCCGCGACCTCGGTGCGTACGAGCACCAGGACATCGGCGGCGATCTTGCCGAGTGCGCCGGTGGCATGGGCGAGTACGGAGCCGAGGTCGGCGACCGGGGTGCGCAGCGCGTGCCAGGGCAGCTCCGGTGCGGCGAGACCGGTCTCGGCGGCGAAGGCGGCGACCAGGTCCCGGTGGTAGTCGGCGGCGGTCCGGCCGTCGATCCTGGCGTACTCCAGGTACCCGGCAAGGGTCCCCGCAGCGCCGCCGACCGAGACGGGAAGGCCGCCGTCGAGCAGCCGGTCCACGCGCTGCACGGCGTCGAGGACCAGGTGCCGCCAGCCGGCCGCCTTCAGTCCGAAGGTGGTCGGCACGGCGTGCAGCGCCAGGGTGCGCGCGGCCGCCGGGGTGTCCCGGTGCGCGGCGGCGAGACGGGCCAGCGCCTCGGCCGTGCGCAGCAGATCGGCGCGCAGGATCCGCAGGGTGCGGCCGGCGACCAGCATCATGCCGGTGTCGAACACGTCCTGGCTGGTGGATCCGCGGTGCACGTACTCGGCGGCGTCCGGATCCTCCTGGGCCACGGCCGCGGTGAGGGCGCGGACGAGGCCGACCACGGGATTGGCGGTGTGCCGCCCGGCCAGGGCGAGTTCACGCAGATCCAGCCGGTCCGGGCGGGCCACGGCGGTGATGGTCTTCGCCGCGCTCGCCGGCAGGGTGCCGAGTGCCGCCTGGGCGCGGGCGAGCGCTGCCTCGGCGTCGAGCATGGCGGTGAGCCAGGCCCGGTCGCCGGTGGCGGCCTCCGCCGGGGTGCCGGCCCGTACCGGCGAAAGCAGCCCGAGGTCGGCGGCGGCGTCCGGCGCGGTCATGCGCTCACCCCGGCCGGTACCGGCACCGAGCGCACCGCCAGCGCGATGGCGTCGGAGTCCTCGAGGGTCACGGAGCCGACGCCGGGACGGATGCCGGCGGCGGTGAGCCAGTGCACCGACTCGGTGGGCACCCCGTACGCGAACCGCCGCGGATGCGGCCGCCCTTCGGCGTCGACCAGACGGTACGGGCGCTCGGTGACATCGAGCCCGCCCGTCTCGTACGTGCTGCCGCAGGTGCCGCGCAGCACATACGGGCGGCACTGGCCGGACTGCCGCAGCTGCACGAGCAGCGGGTCGGTGGTCCGGCGCAGATCGGGCTCCGGGAGCCGGGCCTCGATGAGCACCCGTGCGGTCACCGGCGGCTCCTCGATGTGATCCGACGACGCGGTGAACTCCCCGCCCGCCGGGCCGGTTTCGGTGGTGCCGATGCGCATCCCGGGCCCGGTGAAGGACACCACGCCCGCCTCGGCGAGGGCGATCAGCTCCTCGGTGCGGGAGACCGGCGGCCCGATCGACAGGAAGGCGTTGAGCGGGCTGTACCAGCCCTCCAGGTCGTCCCGGTGCGAATTGGCCTCCAGGCCGCCGTGGTCGACGGCGAGGCGGATCTCGTTGCGCAGGTCGCGCAGTACGTCGAGGGCGGCCTTGAGCGGACCGCTGACATTGCCCGCCCTGGCCTCGGCGGCGTCCCGGCGCAGATGGCCGAGCAGCCAGTCGTTGTAGTCGGCGGCCGAGGTGAACTCACGGTCCCCGTAAGGACGGTGCAGCGCGTCCCAGTCCCAGCGCTCGTCCGCACCGATGCCGTACTCGGCGAGGAGCAGCTCCTCGTCCTCGGGGGTCGCGGCGGACGGGTGGCGCAGCGCGAAGTGCTCGGCCGTGGCGCGGCCGTCGCGGCGGGCGAGCAGTGCCGCGTAGTAGACGCCCTGCACTTCCTTCTGGATCAGCGGCCACAGGTCGGTGCCGAAGTGCAGCCACTCACCGTCCCGTACGGACTGCCGCAGCCGTGCCACCGTGTCCGTGGTGAGCAGCCGCGGCTCGTACCGCCCGTGCGGGCCCTTCTCGTTCTCGCCGCGTGCGTGGTACGGCACACCGCGCCGTGACCCGGCGAGCAGCAGCGGCTCCCGGCCCGAGGGGTGATAAGTGAGCCGGCCGTCGGCCGTCCGCTCGAAGCGGCCGCCGCGGCCGGCCGTGAACAGGGCGAGATAGTCGAAGAAGTTGAGGCCGAGGCCGCGGAGCAGCACCCGCTCGCCCGGCCGGATCGAGGCCAGCTGCACATCGGCCGGGTTCGCGGGCGGGATGTACGTGAGCCGGTGGCGCTCGGCGAAACGGGCGAGGCGCTCCTCGGCGCGGCCCGGGGCGGCCGGCAGATGGCCCTGCGCGAGCACCACCGCGTCGAGGCCGGTGAGCAGGGAGCCGTCGGCGAGGTGCAGCGACTGCGGACCGCCGGGCTCCTCCTCCGTCAGCGCCACCGCCCGGGCGGTGTGCACCTCGACGCGCACATGGGCGGGCGCCTCGCGTATCAACTCGGCGCAGACCCGGCGCAGATAGTGGCCGTAGAAGGCACGGGTCGGATAGGAATCGGGGCCGAGGCGGCGGGCCTCGGCGAGCACCTCGGCGCCGAGGCCGCCGTCCCCGGCGGCGGCGAGCCGGCGGGCCCACTCGTAGAGGCTCGGGCCCTCCGCGATCGGACCGTCGATGGTGACACTGGCGTCGGTGTACAGGGTCACCTGTGAGGCGACGGTGTTCATCAACAGGTGCGGGGACTGGGAGGTCCGCCAGACCTGCCCGGCTCCGGGCGGCCACGGGTCGACGAGGTGCACGGTGAGCGCCTCGTGGGTGGCGGACTTGCGTTCCTGGCTGCAGATTCGTTCCAGTACGGAAATACCTCTCGGCCCCGCGCCGACTATGGCTGTGCGGGCATGTCCGGAGTTCATGAATTCCTCCCCGCGGCGGAATTGAAAGACCTCATGCAGAAGAGTCTTCCGATTCCGCCGCCCGGCGAGAAGGACGTTCATGCCTCGGCTCTGCGCACTGCGCATTCCCGAGAGTTGTGCAAGTTCAGACGCGGCCGGGATTCCAGCCGACATCGGTGCGGCAGATATGCATCACTCCTCCTTCCCGGTGCGGTGGTCGGTTCGTACGGCCTTGACGGCGCGGGCGAAGCGCACGACGCGCTCCGCCTGGACGCGGGCCGCGTTGCGGGTGGTGTCGTCGACCGGCCTGGTGGCGCCGGCCGTGCAGTGGGCGGTGCCGTACGGATTGCCGTCGGCGAACTTGTCCGGGTGGGTGTAGCCGGGCGGCACGAGGATCCCGCCGAAGTGGTGGAAGGACGTCATGAGCGCGTGCAGCGTGGTCTCCTGGCCGCCGTGCGCGCTGGAGGTGGAGGTGAAGGCGCTGTACACCTTGTCGGCGAGCAGCCCCTTGCGCCAGGCGTCGCCCAACGAGTCGAGGAACAGCTTGAGTTCACCGGCGATGTTCCCGAACCGGGTGGGCGATCCCATGATCACGGCGTCCGCCCACAGCAGGTCGTCCGGCGCCGCGGCAGGTCCGCCGTCCGGCGCCGGCTCGACCGGACGCAGCCGCACATCGGCGCCCGCCTTCTCCGCCGTCTCGGCGATCTCCCGGGCGATCTCCGCCACATGTCCTGTGCGTGAATAGTGGACGACGGCCACATTGACGGCGGTATTCATGTGGGCAACTCCGGTCGGGAGAAAGAACGATTGAAATAGACGAGCGGAATGCGGTCACTCACATATGTCTCGGTGACCCGGCCCATCAGAATGCTGTGGTCACCGGCGTCGATGACGGAATGAATGGCGCAGGCCACCCGCACACAGGTGCCGGGAAGTCCGGGAAGGCCGAGTTCGCAGGTTTCCATGTCGCCGGCCGCGAACCGGTCGATGCCGGAGGTCGCGAACCGGCGTGCGACACCGTCCTGTTCATGGGCGAGCACATTGACGAGGAAGTGCTCGGCGGTGGTGAACGCCGAGTGGGTGCTGGCACCCTTGTCGAGGCAGACGAGCACCAGCGGCGGATCGAGCGAGACCGAGCTGAAGGAGCTCGCGGTGAATCCCCAGGGCTTGCCCCCGCCGTCGACGGTGGTCACCACGGTCACCGGCCCGGGCACCCGGGCCATCGTGCGAGTGAGAAGGCTGCTCTCCATGGCGCGTCCACCCCCGGACTCACGGCTGCAGCCGGCGCGTCAGCCAGCCGTCCGGGCCGTGGACGTACGACAGCCGCCGGTGCATGCGGTCGGAGGACGCGTTCCAGAACTCGACGTCCGCGGGCCTGAGGAGATAGCCGGCGAAGCCGGCCGGCCGTGGCAGTGGCCGCCCGGACTCCCCGAGCCGCAGCGCATCGGCGCGCAGGGCCCCGGGATCCGGCAGCGGATCGCTCTGGCTCGAGGCCGTGGACATGGCGTGCAGCGGCGTCGGCCTGGCCCGCCACAACTCGTCGGCCACGGAGTCGTCGAGCCGGTCCACCGGACCGGAGAGCATCACCTGGCGGCCGAGTTCACGCCAGTAGAACAGCGCACTGCCCCAGCCCGTGGCGTCGATCTCCCGGCCCTTGCGGCTGCCGGCGTGCGTGGTGAAGAGCAGCCCGTCCGCACTCGCCCGGGAGAAGGTGATGACCCGGTTGGACGCCCGGCCGCGGGCGTCCGCCGTGGCGAGCGCGAGGGAGCGGGGCTCGCGGGCCCCGCGCTCCACCGCCGTGTCGATCCAGCGCAGCACCAGACCCATGGGCTCGGGCGGTGGCGCCTCGTACTCGGGGAAGTCGAGGTCGACCCGGCCGCTCAGACTCTCGAACCGGCTGGTGTTGACCGTCGCTCGCGTTGCAGACACCGCAGACACCTCAGTCCTCTCGTGGCACTCGACGTGATGGCGCCGGACACGCCCACGGACATGCCCTAGACGTGGATCGTTCCCTGGGCCACCACCACGCCGTGGCCGCCCACATGCACCGCGGAGACCGACTCGCCGGCGCCCTCGGAACGCGCCCGCATCAGCGAGGGCCGTCCCATCTCGACGCCCTGCCGGATATGGATCTCCGGGCCGTGACCGGCGAGCCGGTGCCGGGCCAGATGGATGGCGAGCGGCCCGGCGGCGGAGCCGGTCGCCGCGTCCTCGACCACGCCGTAGGCGGGCGAGAACATCCGGCTGCGCCAGCTGGTGCCGCTGCCGGCGAAACAGTTGGCGGCCATGTCCGGGAACCGCGACAGCGCCTTGTGGTCGGGATGCAGCGCCGACAGCTCGGACACGCTCGGCAGTCCGACGAAGACGTGCCGGGGACCGTTGCGATACACCTCCACCGGCGTGACCGGATCGCGGACTCCCAGCGCGTCGAGCAGCTCGTCGGCGTGCTCGTACGGCTCCCAAGCCGGCACCGGTTGGCGCATCCACACGAGCGCCGAACCGTCCTCCTCGGAGGTCACCTCGAAGGGGATCACCCCCATCGCGGTCTCCAGCGCGAGCTCCCGCCGACGCCATCTGCGCGCGAGCGCGACGGCGGTGCCGAGCATCGGATGGCCGGCGAACGGCAGCTCGTTGACCGGCGTGAAGATACGGATCCGGGCGTCCGCCCGCTCGGTGGCGGGCAGCACGAAGGTGCACTCCGAGAGGTTCATCTCGCGGGCCATCCGCTGCATCAGCTCACCGTCGAGATCGTCGCAGTCGAGGAAGACGGCGACGGGATTGCCCCGCAGCGGCTCGCGCGCGAAGGCGTCGACGACGACATAGTCATGCATGGGCGGTTCCCCTTGTGCTCGGTGCGCCGGCGAGGGCATCGGGCCCGCAGGCCACGGCCTCGACGTCGAACGCAGTACGGAACGTGGGCGGTGCACCGATCAGTTCGGCCGCCCGGTTCGGCGGCAGCTCCGCATTCGGCGGACGCTCGCCGGACCAGATCATCACCGCGCCCCAGCGGTTGCCGGCCCGATCGGACAGCCAGAACTTGGCGGCCAGGCCCGGCACTTCGGTCCACTCGCGCACATCGCCGTCGGACAGCGCCTCGCTCAGCGAGTCCACGGTCTGCCCGCCCGCGGTGTCGTCGAGGGACCACCACACCAGGTCGGCCCTCATCGGCCCAGCACCCCCTGGATGCTGTCCGCGACGATCCGCGGGCCGTCGACGGTGAGCACCGACTCGGGGTGGAACTGCATCGAGGCGAAGTGCGGCCCGCGCAGCCCGTGCACCTCTCCGCTGATCGGATCGCCGCTGACCTCGACGGTGCCGACGCCGTCGGCCGTCACCTTGTCGTCGTCGCTGTGCGCGGCATACGTGTTGTAGAAGCCGACCCGCTCGGTGCTGCCGAACAGGTCGATACGGCGCTGCACACCCTGGTTGGGCTGCGGCCGGCGGCGCAGCTCCAGGCCGAGCCGCAGGCTGAGCACCTGGTGGCTGAGGCAGACCGCGACGAACGGCCGCCGCTCCTCGAGCAGCGTGTCCACCGCGGACCGCAGATGCGCGATACGCGGATCGCGCACATCCCGCGGATCGCCGGGGCCCGGCCCCATCACGACGAGGTCGTGCGCCGAGAAGTCGTACGGCTCGTCGAATCTGCGCACGGTCACCGAGAGACCGAGGGAGCGCAGCTGCCGGCCGAGCATGGCGGTGAAGGTGTCCTCGGCGTCCACCACCAGCAGATCGAGCCCGTCGAGCGCCTCGAACGCGGAGGCGGCGCGGCCGCCCGCCGCATCGCGCAGCCAGAAGTCGGCGATGCCGCTGTTGCGCAGCGCCAGGGCCGCCCGTACGTCCGGGTGGGCACGGAAGTTGTGCCGGCTGCCGGACCGCAGGGCGTGCAGCACCCCGGCGGTCTTCGCCCGGGTCTCGGCCACTTCGGCGGCCGGGTCGGAGTGGCGTACGAGGGTGGCGCCGACGCCGATGCTTAGGCGGCCGCCCTCCTCGATGTCGGCGGTACGGATGAGGATGGCGGAGTCCAGGGAGCGGCGCCCGGTGGTGTCCCGGCCGATCAGGGCGGCGACGCCGGCGTAATAGCCGCGGCCGTCCGGCTCGTGCCGGTGGATGACGCGGGCGGCGCTCTCCAGCGGGCTGCCCGTCACGGTCGGGGCGAAGAGCGTCTCCCGCAGCACCTCCCGCGGATCCTTGCCGGTGCTGCCCTCGATGAAGTACTCGGTGTGCGCGAGCCGCGCCATCTCCTTCAGATACGGGCCGGTGACCCGCGGCCCGTTGTCGCAGATCCGCGACATCATCTTCAGTTCCTCGTCGAGGACCATGTACAGCTCGTCGGTCTCCTTGCGGTCCGCGAGGAAGTCGGTGACGCCCTCCAGGGTCGGGCCCGCGGCCGGGTACCGGTAGGTGCCGCTGATCGGGTTCATCACGACGGTGCCCTCGCGCACGGACACGTGCCGCTCGGGCGTCGCGCCGACGAAGGTGCGCAGGCCGGTGTGGATCACGAAGGTCCAGTACGCGCCCTGCTCCCGCTCCACGAGGCGGCGGAAGGCGGAGAGCGCCACCTGCGGCGAGTAGTCGCCGACGTCCGCCATGTAGGTGCGCCGGATCACGAAGTTGGCGCCGGAACCGGTGCCTATCTCCTCGGAGACGATCCGGTCGACGAGGGCGGCGTACTCCTCGTCGGATACGTCGAAACGGCCGCCGGCGAGCCGGATCGGCACGTCCGGGATCCGCGTCAGCACGTCCTGCACCGGCATCCGCTCCTGCCGCGTCACGGCTAGCGCGAGCAGCGGCGCCCCGTCGTCGCGGGCGGTGAATCCGCGCTCGGTGATCTGCCGGTACGGGACGACGACCAGGGCCTCGTGGGCCGCGCCGCCGCGCACCACCGGGGTGGCGTCGGACAGCGGCACGTCCGCGAGGCGTTCGGGCACATGCACATCGCCGGCCAGGACGTCGATGCCGACACCGAACTCCGGCCGGTGCAGCAGCGCGAACGGCGGCGGGTCCTCGCCGGTGAGTTCGTCGATGAGCCGCAGGCCACTGGTGGCGCGGCCCTGCTCCGCCTGCGTACTCATGCGAACACCTCCTCGGCCAGCACGGTCATGCCGCAGCGCCTGGCCGTGTAGTCGAGCGCGAGGCGGTGGTCGCTCGCGCTGAAGTCGCCGAGCGCGTCGGCCACCAGGAAGGGCTGGATGTCGTGGCCGAACGCCTCGATCGCGGTGGCGAGGACGCCGATGTGCGCGTACACCCCGCACAGCACCAGCTGGTCGCGGCCGGCATCGCGCATCCGCTCGAGCAGTCCGGAGCGGTGGAAGGCGCTGTACCTCCGCTTGGTCAGGACCCAGTCGCCGCCGGCCGGCGCCAGCTCGGGCACCACCTCGCGGTCGTCGTCGCCGGTGCGCATCCCGGGTCCCCAGAAGTCCATGAGGAGTCCGCGCTCGGACCGGGAGACCCGGCCGGGCTGGGCGGTGTAGGCCACCGGCACCCCGGCCGCCGCGCAACGCTCGCGCAGCGTCGAGGTGTTGTGCAGCAGACCGGCCCGCAGCCGGTCGGGCAGTGCGGCGAGGAAATAACGCTGCATGTCGTGCACGAGCAGCACCGCGCGGTCGGGGTCGAGCTTCCAGTCGACCGTGTTCCGAGGGAGATCCTCCCTCGTCGGCAGTGCGTAGGCCTCGACGGTGGGCAGGCCGGCCATGGCAACTCACTCCTTCTAGGTGGGTATTCCCTCGCGCCTTACCACCGGCACGTCGATTCCCAGGGCACGGAACTGCTGGCAGGGGTTCATGAATTCACGCTGCTGCTTGATCTTTCCGCCGGAGAACCGGAAAGAGTGCAGGAAGTGATTCTGGTAGTAACCCTCCGGATAACCGGGGTAGACAATCTTTCCGCGCCCCTTGCACTCCACCCAGAAACGGTCGGGGTCCTGGGTGTCGAAGATTTCGATGTCGTACCACTCCCAGTCGGGGAAGCAGCGCAGCGACCAGACCGCGTGCTCGCCGAGCCGGTCGCGGCCGCGGATCACGATCGGCTCGCCGCTGTCCGTGGTCCACAGTCCGCCGACGCCGTCCTCGGTGAAGAGCAGGTGCCGCTGCAGGCGGTCCTGGCCCCGGGTGTGCATGTACCGGTCGACGACGGCGCGGTTGTGCTCGCGCACCTGCTGCTCGGTGGTGGCTTCCGTGCTGACGGTCATCTCTCTCGCCTCGGCTTTCGGTCGGGTGGGTGTCGTGGGCGTTGGCGTATGTCGCAGTCGTGGGGCGTACGTCAGACCAGCAGGCTGATCTCCCGCGGGTCGCCGCCGACCAGGGCGCGGCCGTAGAGCTGCTCGGGGATGCCCATGCCGAAGCCGGCGTGCCGGCTGCCGACATGCACGTCACGCCAGATCCGCTGCAGCGGGTTGACCTCGGCGAAGGAGGCCGAGCCGTGCGCGGTGACGAGCAGGTCCACGGCCTCGCGGCAGAGCTGGGCCGCGCGGGTGGAGTCCATGCGGGCACGGGAGCGGGTGAGGGTGTCGGCGTTCTCGCCGGCCGCCGCGAACTGCTCGGTGGTCTCCGCGATCCGGGTCGCGAGCAGCCAGGCCGTGTCGATCTTCGAGGCGGCGGTCGCGAGGTCCAGCTGCAGACTCGGCGATTCCGCCTGGCTCTTGTAGGTGGAGCCGGCCACCGGGCGGCTGCCCGCCTTCTCCTGTACGAGGTCGAAGGCCGCCCGTGCGCCGCCGAGCAGCGAGCCGAGCAGACCGATGGAGAAGATCCCGACCAGGCTGTTGCGGTAGCGGTTGGCCGGGTCGACGACGCCGTCGGTCTCGCCGCGCAGCACCGGCTGGTACGGCAGGAGGCGGTGCTCGGGCACGAACAGCCGGTCCGCGACCACCGTGTTGCTGCCGGTGCCGCGCATGCCGACGATGTGCCAGGTGTCCTCGACCGTGACGTCGGCCATGGGCATCAGGGCGAAGTACGGCGCGGACGGCCGGCCTTCACCGCCGGGGCGCAGCACGAGCGCACCGACCCGGTCGGCGTGCAGGCAGCCGGAGACGTACGGCCATTTGCCGGTGATGTACACGCCGCCTTCGGTCTCCTCGACGCCCGGGTTGGGCCGGCCGAGGACGAGCGCGGTGCGGGCGTCCGGGTCGGTGCCCCAGACCTCGCGCTGCGCCTGCTCGGGGAAGAGCGAGACGACGTAGTTGCCGACGTTGAGGACGCCGGTGGTCCAGGCGGCCGAGCAGCAGCCCTCGCCGAGTGTGGCGGCGACCTCGAGCAGGGTGCGCACCTCCGCGCCGTGCCCGCCGTGCCGCTTCGGCGTCATCAGGCGCATCAGTCCGGAGCCGGTGACGGCCGCTACGGCCCGGTCGGTCAGCCGGCGCTCGCGGTCGGCCTCGGCGGCGTTGTTGCGCAGATCGTCCCGCAACGAGGCGGCGCGGGCGACGAGTTCGGCATGCGCCGGGGTGGTGGCGGTGGTGCCGGTGGTGCGCGTCGTGGGTCCGGTTTCTACGAGCATGATCGTGTCCATCCCTTCGGTGCCCTGCGCGGGCGGGTCAGTTCCCCTGAGCGGACTTGGCGAGGCCGTCCCACCGCTCCCAGGTGCTGATGCGGTCCGCGTACACCTCGCGGGCGGTCTCCAGGGCGGAGGCTCCGAGGAAGACCCGCCGCGGCGGCTCCGGCTCCTCGGCGATACGCAGCAGCGCGTCGCCGGTCGCCGCCGGATCACCGGGCGCCCAGCCGGCCGACGGGGGCTTGCTGGCCTCGGCGTAGGGCTCGCTCGGGGCGGCCCACACGGCGGAACTGCCGCGCCAGTCGGTGCGGTACGGACCGGGCTCGACGATCGTGACGTGGATGCCGAACCGGGCCACTTCCTGGGCGAGGGAGTCGGCCATGCCCTCGATCGCCCACTTCGAGGCGTGGTAGAGGCCGAGCATCGGCCAGGAGGCGATGCCGGCGATGGAGGACATCTGCAGGATCCGGCCGCCGCCCTGGGCGCGCAGGATCGGCAGGACGGCCTGGGTGACCCACAGCGTGCCGAAGAAGTTGGTGTCCAACTGCCGCCTGGCCTGCGCCTCGGTGACGTCCTCGACCGCGCCGAAGAGACCGTAACCGGCGTTGTTGACCACGACATCGAGGCGGCCGAAGTGCTCGTGGGCGGTGGCGACCGCGTCCTCGACGGCCTGCTTGTCGGTGATGTCGAGACGCAGCGGAAGCACGGAGTCGCCGTACTTGGTCGCCAGGTCCTCGAGATCCTGGGTGTTGCGGGCCGTGGCGGCGACGAGATCGCCGGCCTCGAGCGCGGCCTGGGCGAAGACCCGGCCGAATCCACGGGAAGTACCGGTTATGAACCACACCTTGGCAGACACTTCACACTTCTCCTCACTCACTGACTCGCTTCACTCACTGACTCGCTCGCTCGGGCTCTCCATTCACCGCCGCCGGCCGCATTCCTGTCCACTGCCGCCATTCCGCCGCGCGTCCGACTGAGGAATTTCTGCGGTCGGACGGAGAATTCAAGGGCGCATGCCATTTCCCGCGGCTGACAACTCCGGGAGTTGCACGCCATACTGCGGACCCGCTGACGCGGCTCACGCGCATTCGCTGCCGCGCTGCTCGAGCCGGTCGGCGATGTCCTCCCAGTACGCCGCGCAGGCCCGGGCCATGGCCGCGATCTTCATCGACTGGTGCACCGGTGCATCGAGCACGAGCCGGGCGTCGCTCTTGCGGATCAGCCTGGTCTCCAGCCAGCGGATCATCACCCGCCCCGTGTCGCTGTACTTGACCGCCGGGTCCCGCCGCAGCGAGTCCAGGTGGGTCAGCGGGTCGGCGACGGCGACCGCCGCCCGGCGCGGCACCCGCGGTACCTCGGTGTGCTTCTCCGCCCGCCGGGCCGGCACCGGCCCCTCACCGCGGCTGAGCCGCTCGCGCACGTCCCGCGCGGTCTCCACCGACACTCCGGCGAACTTGGCGATCTCCCGTAACGGGGCGGCCGGTTCCCTGGCGAGCAGCTCGCCCGCCTTCAGGCGGCCCTCGGCGGGGCTGAGCGGCCGGATCCGGCCGTCGCGGCCGACGCGCACCGCGGGCTGTGCGAGTTCCCCGCCGGCCGACCGGCGCAGCGCGCCCACGGTCTTCCCGGAGAGCCCGGACTTGGCCGCGATGGCGCGGTCGGACCACTCCGGGAAGGCGCTGAGGATGCGCCGTGCCGACTCGCGGCGGTCGGAGAGGGTCAACGGCAGCCCGTGCTTGATGTTGGACTCGACCGCGAGCAGGAACGCGTCCCGCTCGGTGCCGTCGAAGTAGATCACCTCGACGGCCGGCGCCTTGTTGAGCCGCAGCGCGTGCAGCCGGTGCATGCCGTCGATGACCCGCATGGTGGAGCGGTGCACGATGATCGGCGGCAGCGCCTCGTCGGTCTCGGCCAGGGCGCGCACATGGTCCTCGTCGACGCCGGACAGCCGTGGCGAGTCGGCGTCGAGCAGGGTGTCGGTCGGGACCCGGACGGTGGTGGTGGCGAGGCCGCCCGGCAGGTCGAAGGGGAAAGGCGAGCGGGGCGCTTCCGCGGTGCTGATCATCGGTTGAGCTCCTCCTGCTGTCGCTGTGAGGGCCGGCTGGCTGTTAACCCCTCGCTGACGAACTGCTGTTGTCCTCAAAGGTAAGAAAGCCAACAACAGCCACAGGTAAGAGCAAAGGCAACAAAACGGTAAGAGAGCGCACGAAGAGTGCATGGGAACGGCAGATTCCCGCCAACTCCGCGCCCTGGCGGGCGAGTCGGCTCCGGGACGTACGCCCCCGCGCGTGCCGGACGCACCCGATCCGGCCACCTGAGCCGCCGCGCGCCCACCGGCGGCCTTTACCTCGCCCTGTCGTTCCGTGCCGAAAGCTTGCGAGCCGGCTGTGTCCCGTATGTCCGGCCGCTGCCCGGCCGTTGTCCGGCCGGCCGCGATGCTGGTCCATGACCCGACGCGGAGGAGGTCATCGTGGACATCCGATTCGACGGCACGCACCGGGTGCGGCACCCGGAGGAGACCTGGACGATCCTCGACCGGCTCCGAACCTCCTTCGGCGTCACCCGCATCGCCGACGTCACCGGCCTCGACACCCTCGGCATCCCGGTGGCGCTGGCGGTCCGGCCCGCGGCCCGCACCCGCACCGTCGCCCCGGGCGGGGGCACCTCCCCGCTCCTCGCCCGGGTCGCGGCGGCCATGGCGGCGGTCGAGCGCTGGCACGCGGAATACGCCTGCCCGGCCGCCGGGCCGCAGCACGCCCCGGCCGCCGGGCTTCAACTTCCCTACGACGTACGAGAGTTGCCGCAGCAGCCCGGAGGCCTGCTCGGCCGGCACACACCGCTCGACTGGGTGCCGGCCGACGACGCGGTGACCGGCGCCGCCTCCTGGGTGCCACGCGACTGCGTGGCCCTGGACGACGAGGCCGACGGCACCTGGCGCCCGCCGATGCTCCGGACCACCGCGGCCGGCCTCGCGGGCGGCAACAGCTACGACGAGGCGGTCAGCCACGCCCTGTACGAGCTGATCGAGCGCCGGAGCACGGCAGCGCTCGACGCGGTCCCGGCGCAGGAGCGCGCGTACGTCGATCCGGCGAGTGTCGGCGACCCGGTCTGCGCGGCGCTGCTCGAGCGGATCGAGGAGTCCGGGACCCGGGTGCGCATCGAGTACGTGCACAACGACTGGGATCTGCCCTGCTTCACCGCCCACCTGTGGTCGTGGGAGTTCCCGGTGCCGGCGTACGGCTCCGGGGCGCACAGCTCGCCGACGGTCGCCCTGCAGCGCGCACTCACCGAGGCCGCCCGCGACCGCCTCGCCGAACTCACCGGTGCCCACGAGGAGTTGCGACCGGACTCGGCGGCCCCCGGCGAGCCGGCCGGCCGCCGTGTCACCTGGACCGAGCTCTGCTGCGTGTTCCCACGGCCGCCCGGCTTCGCCGAGGACACCCAGGAGCGGCTGTGGCTGGCCCGCCGGATCGCCGGCGTCGCCGGACGGCCGCCACTGGTCGTCGACCTGTCCACCCGCCCGGAGTTCAGCGTCGTGAAGGTGGTGGCCCCGGGCCTCGGCGACCTCACCCGCGGCCCGGACGGGATCCGTGCGCCGGAGCCGGAGGCGGCGCCATGACCGTGCACGGCTTCGTCGGCCCCACCCTCAGCGACAGCGACTGCCGGCGCGTGGCCCCGGACGCGGTGGTGCATCCGCCGGCCTCCGACGGCGACCTGCTCGCCCTGGGGCCGGACGCGGGCGACACCGTCGTCCTCATCGACGGAGGCCTGCACCGGCCGGCCCCGATACGCCACCGCGAGATCACCGAGGTACTCGCCCGCGGCACCCGCGTGATCGGCGCGGCCGGCATCGGCGCGCTGCGCGCCGCCGAGCTGTGGCCGTACGGGATGGAGGGCGTCGGCCGCATCTTCCGGATGTACGCGGACGGATTGCTGGACGCCGACGACGAGGTGGCGGTGGGGCTGCCGCCGGGCGCCCCCTCCGGGGCCCGGACAGTGCCCCTCGTGGACGTCCGCTGGACGCTGGCCAACGCCGTCACCGAGGACGCCGTCACGGAGGAGGACGCCAGGACCGTACTGGCCGCGGCGCGCACCGTGCACTTCTCGCAGCGCACCTGGGCGGCGATGGTGCGCGCCGCCGGTCGTGTGCACACGGCCGCGGAACAGGCCGCGCGGACAGCCCGCGAGTTCGCCGCCGAGCACCCGGACCTGGCCCAACTCAAGCGCCGCGACGCACTGGTGGCGCTGGCGCACTCCCGTCCGGATGCCGCACCCGCCCCGCCGGCGGACGGCACACCCGCGTGGCTGCTGCCCCGCACCGACCGCCTGGAACGGCTGCGCGGCTCCCGGCTCCGGGCCCTGGCGGACGGAGCGGACGGCGGCGTACGCGCCCTGGACGTACTCCGCTTCGAGCAGCTCTACGCACCGGACTTCCCCGCGCGCTACCGCCGGTTCGCCCTCTCGGGAATCGCCGGCGGACGGATCGCGGCGGCCGACCGCGGACTGGTGCACGCGGCGCTCGAGGCGGCGGAGCGGGCCGGCATCGACCCGCCACGGCTGCGGCCGGAGGCCTGGGCGTACTGGCTCACGCCGCGTGAGCGCGCCGAGGACGGTCCGGAGCGGCGCCAACTCAAGCTCCTGGTGCGCTCGTTCCGCACCGCACCCGGGACCGCCGCCTTCCACGGCGTGCCCGAGGCACTGCGCAGCCCGGGGCCCGCCTGGACGGCGAGCACCCGCGCGGTGGCGGCGGCCGCGCGTCTCAACTCCCGTACCGCGGAAGGTTCCGGGGCCGGACCGCCGCGCGACTGGCCCGCGGACGTGATCAGCGGTCATCTCGCGGAGGTCTGGCACGCGCGGAGCCGCGCCGAACTGGAGGCGGCCGCCCGGGACCGCGGCTTCGCCGGCCTCGCCGAGGCGGAGGCCGCCGCCCGGGAGTTCGTGGTGCTGCACGGGATCCGACCGGACGATGTGGCCAAAAAATCCGTTCGACCGGCTTCCAATTGACATACCGTTCGACCGGTTTCTACACTCAACGCACAGCGTCACGGTCGGAGTTGAGGAGTGGAACGGGTGATGAACTCGGCAACCGCACGTCCCGGGACGGCACTTGCGGTCCTCGGCGTGATCGGCGGCAGCGAGGGCGCCGCGGACGGCTTCCTCGCGGCCATGCGCCTTAGCTGCCGCGGCGTCCGCACGGTGAACCTGGGCACCGGCGTCAGCCTGGAGCGGGCCGCCACCGTCCTGGCCCGCCGTCCGGACGCACAGGCCCTGCTCCTCGTCGCCGGGGCACCGGGGCCCGCCCTGGTACGAGGACTCGTGGATCTGCCGTGGCTGCTCGCCACCGGCGGGCTCAACCGCCCGGTCATCGTCGGCGGAAGCCCCGGAAGCGGTGGTACCGAAGGCAGTCGGAGCGGCGATCCCGGCGCCACCACGGCCGGCCGGCTCCTCGGACTCGGCGTCACACAGGTGCTGCCCGATCTCGCCGACGCCGCCCAACTGCTGCTGTCCCGCGCCGGTCCGCCCGGCGCCGCACCATCGGGAGAAAAACCAGACGACCGGTACTCACACACGCGAGGGTGACTCAAGATGCCGAAGCAGGAGCGCTCCGAGCGCACCCTGGAACGGCTGGTGGTCTCGGCGGCGGAGCGGTTCGCCGCCGAGGGCTTCGTCCGTGCGACGCTCGCCGATGTGAGCCGCTCCGCCGGCGTCACCAAGGGGGCGCTGTTCTTCCACTTCCAGTCCAAGGACGAGCTGGCGGACGCGGTGCAGGCCCGCGGGCAGGACATCCTGGAGTCGGCCCTCGAGGAACTCCGCGGCCTCAAGCCGGTCTTCGTGCAGGTCGTCGTCGACGTCACCCATGAGCTGAACCACCTGCTGCGCAGCGACCCGTTCGTCCGGGCGAGCGTGCGCATCACCCGCGAGCGGGCTCCGGGCACCGCCACTCCGCTGGACTTCTATCCGCTGTGGCTCGGCCGGCTCTGGCAGCTGCTCGAGGACGCCCGGGTCAACGGCGAGCTCGGCCGATCGGTCACCGACGACACCGCCCGCACCCTGGTCACGGCCGCCGTCTCCGGGGTCGAGACGCTGGTGTGGATGGGCGTACCGCACCCGGAGACCACCCGCTGGCTGAGCAGCCTGTGGGACCTCGTGCTGCCGCTGCTGCTGCCGCACGAGCCGGAGGTGGACGTCCGTACGACCGCACCACGCGCCCTCGACCACTGAGCCCACGAACGACCCCCCGGAGGGAGCCCCGGAACGCCCCCGGAACACCCCCACGAACGGCCGGGGCCCCCACGAACGGCCGGTGCCGCCACGAGCGGCCGCCCCGGCACAGGACAGCGGGCCCTGAGCGACGCCCAGAAGGCGCCTCCGGACCCGCTGCAACTCCGCCGCACCGGCGAGGAGTTCGGCCGGCGCTCGGATCAGCCCGTGCTCGGATCAGCCCGCGCTCGCATCAGCCGACGCTCACCTGCGGCCGGCTCGCCGCACCGAGGCCGAGTGATGCGCGAAGCTGCTTCGACCCCGCGGGCTCGAAACGGCCGAGTCGGCGCGGCGGCACGAGTCCCGGGAGCATCGAGGTCCACATGTCGGCGACCCGGTCGTGCAGATCCTCCCGGCCCGTACGCACCTGGGAGGTGATCTGGATGCCGGTGAACGCTCCGACCACGAGGACCGAGACCTTCTCGACGTCCACCTCGGGCTTCAGATCGCCGCGGCCCTGCGCGGGAGCCAGATAGCTCCGCACGGTCGAGACCCAGTGGTTGTAGAGGGTGGGATCCGGCTCCGTGAAGGAACCCAGCTCGATGACGAGCCGGATGCCGGCTCTTATCCGCACGTCATGGCGCAGGCTGTGCGCCATCTGGTGGGTGAGGTCGATGGCGGTCTGCACGCCGGGCCGCTCCACGTCGGACAGTGCCGAGGCGATGTCGAACTGCCCCTCCGTCAGGGCGTGGGCCAGGGCCTCCTTGGACGCGAAGTGGAAGTACAGAGCGCCCTTGGTGACACCGGCCGCCCGGGAGATGTCGGTCAGGCTGGTGCTGCCGAAGCCCGCGGCGTCGAAGGCCGCTGCCGCGCCGTCCAGGATGGACTGGCGGGTGTTCTCGGCCCGTTCCTGTCTTGCCCTTGCCACTACGACCTCCTCTGCCGCGGTGCGGATGGTGGTCTTCCATCCTTCCGTCGATCACCGCGACTGCATCTTGATTCATCTTCTCTCCTCTTGCCAAAGAAAACCAGTCGCCTAGTATGCTTTCTCGTGAGGCACGACGGAGCGGCCTGGCGTCAACTCCGGCCGCATCCCTGCTCATTGCGCATTTTGCTCCCTGTAAGTCAGCTACAAGGAGGCAGAGATGAGTGCACTCTTAAAAGCCGACCAGCCGGGTTTGCAGCTCAGCTCGGCGACAGGCCAAGGACTCTTCGAACGCACGGTCCCGCGCACCCTGGTGCACCGCGCGGCGATCTCCGAGGTACTCCTGACCGGCATCCACTCCACCGGCGAGCACCGGCACCGCATCGGCGCCCAGTGGTCCCGCGGACACAGCTACTACGGCGCCGTCGCCGGCCGCTGGCACGACTCGATGCTGCTCGCTGAAACGATCCGCCAGGCGGGGCTCCTGATCGGGCACGAGGTGCTCGGCATCCCCATCGGCCAGAGTTTCGTGAGCAAGTCCACGTCCTTCACCATCACCGAGACCGGCGCCCGGCTGCGGGAAGGTCCCGCACATGTGACGCTCGACGTCACCGTCCACGACGTGGTCCGCCGCCGCGAACAGGTCACGGCCTACGCCTACGACGTGACCGTGCACCGCGACGGCGAACCCATCGGCACCGGGTCCACCGACGCACAGATCATCACCCCCGCCGTCTACCGCCGGCTGCGCGGCGACCGCCTCGGAGCCAGACCGTCGAGCCGGATCGCCAAGGGCATCCGCCCCGAACTCGTCGGCCGCACCCGGGAGTCGGACGTCGTCCTGGGCGCCGAGGCCGTCAACGAGGTACGCGCGCTGCGGGCCGACCCCGAGCACCCGGTCCTCTTCGACCACCCGGTGGACCATCTGCCGGGCATGGTGGCCATGGAGGCCGCCCGCCAGGCGGCACTCGCCGCGCTGCGGTGCCCCGACGCCCTGCTGCTCGCCTGCGACGCGGAGTTCCGCAAGTACATCGAGTTCGACAGCCCCTGCCTGGTCTCCGTACTGAACCCGGAGTCGAGGCCCGACGGCCGGCACACGGCCGTCGTCGAGTTCCACCAGTCGGGAGAGGTGGCCGCGGTCTGCCGCGTCACCCTGCAAGACGGCGTCGAGTCCTGACCGCCGTGCGATCCGAGGCGTCGGCGCGGGGGAACTGCGCAACGGGCCCGCACACCGGAAACACCGTCCTCGTGGTGGGCGGCACCGGATTCACCGGAGGGGCGATCGTGCGGCACCTCACGTCACCCGGCGGCACCCGTACGGGCGGTGGCAGCACGCCGCCCGTACGGGTGCTCGCCCGGCAGCCCGCCGAACCGGCACCGGGCACGGAACAGGTGAGCGCGGACCTCACCGACCCGCGCTCGCTCCGCGGCAGTTGCGCGGGGGTGGACACGATCATCCATGCGGCGTCCTACGTCGGCAGCGACGCGAAGCGCTGTCATGACGTCAACTACGCAGGCACACAGGCCCTGTTGGAGGAGGCCGCCACCGCCGGGGTGCGCTCAGTGGTGTACATCAGCACCACGGCGGTGTACGGACACGGCCCGCACCGCGGACCGGACGAGACGGCACTCACGCCCGCACCGGTGTCCGCGGCCAGCCGCTGGCGGCTCGCCGCCGAACGGGCCGTACTCGACACGGACGCCGAGGGCGTGATCCTGCGCCCGCACCTGGTCCACGGACACGGCGACCGCCATGTGCTGCCCGTACTGGCGCAACTGCTGCGCCGGGTGGGCGGGCTGCCCGACGGAGTGTCGGGCCGCAGCTCCATGGTGTGCGTGGATGACCTCGCCCGGGTGGCGGTGGCACTCGCCCGGTCACCCACGGAGCAGGGCGCCGGCGGCGCGGTCCACCATGTCGCCCATCCGCGGCCGGTCCGTATGCACGACGTGCTGGACGCGCTGTCCCGCACCCTGGGCCTGCCGCCGGGTCCGGCGCTCACCGCGGCCGAACACCGGCGCCGGACGACGGAGTTCATGCCCCGGCTCTCCGACCACCAGTACGCGCTGCTCACCCAGGACCACTGGTACGACAGCTCGAGCATCTGGCGCCGCACGGGCCTCGATCCGGGACCGGGCTTCGAGGCCCGCTTCGCGGCGGCGGCCGAGTGGTACGCGCGGACGCTGGGCGCGGGCCGGCAGTAGCCCGCGGAGCGGCGACAGCCCAAGGAGCGGCGGTGTCCTCGGCCGGACCGAGGACACCGCCGCAGAACCGCGCCTACAGTCCGGCCGCGCGCCGCAGATCGGCCACCCGGTCGGTCCGCTCCCAGGTGAAGTCCGGCAGCTCCCGGCCGAAGTGACCGTAGGCGGCGGTCTGCGCATAGATGGGACGCAGCAGGTCCAGATCGCGGATGATCGCCGCCGGCCGGAGGTCGAAGACCTCGTTCACCGCCCGCTCGACGACCCGCTGCGCGACCGTGGCCGTACCGAAGGTCTCGATGAACAGACCCACCGGCTCGGCCTTGCCGATCGCGTACGCGACCTGCGCCTCGCAGCGCGTCGCGAGACCGGCGGCCACCACGTTCTTCGCCACCCAGCGCATCGCGTACGCGGCCGAACGGTCCACCTTGGAGGGGTCCTTGCCGGAGAACGCACCACCGCCGTGCCGGGCCATGCCGCCGTACGTGTCGATGATGATCTTCCGCCCGGTCAGTCCGGCGTCGCCCATCGGACCACCCACCTCGAACCGCCCGGTGGGGTTCACCAGGAGCCGGTGGCCGTCGGTCTCGAGCACCAGCCCCTCCTCGGCGGCCTCCTTGAGCACATGCTCGATCACATGGGTGCGGATGTCCGGGGTGAGCAGCCCGTCCAGGTCCACATCGGCGGCGTGCTGCGCGGAGACGACGACGGTGTCCAGGCGCACCGGCTTGCTGCCCCGGTACTCGATGGTCACCTGGGTCTTGCCGTCGGGCCGCAGATACGGGACGGTGCCGCTCTTGCGCACCTCGGCCAGACGCCGGGAGAGCCGGTGTGCGAGGCCGATCGGCAGCGGCATCAGCTCGGGGGTCTCGTCGCTGGCATAGCCGAACATCAGCCCCTGGTCGCCGGCGCCCTGCAGACCGAGCGCGTCGTCCTCGCCGCCCACGCGGGACTCGTAGGCGGTGTCGACGCCCTGGGCGATGTCCGGCGACTGCGCGCCGATGGACACGGACACTCCGCAGGAGGCGCCGTCGAACCCCTTGGCGGAGGAGTCGTACCCGACGTCGAGCACGGCCGCACGGACCAGCGCGGGGATGTCCGCGTACGCCGTCGTGCCGACCTCTCCCGCGACGTGCACCTGGCCGGTGGTGATCAGCGTCTCGACCGCGACACGGGCGTGCGGGTCCGCACCGAGCAGCGCGTCGAGGATGGTGTCGCTGATCCGGTCGGCGATCTTGTCGGGGTGGCCTTCGGTGACGGACTCCGAGGTGAAGGACCGAGTGGACATCTGCTTCTCCCGTCCGGGCGGTTGATGGTCGAACCGGGGGCCGACCGTGGGCGGTTCGGCTGCCTGACAGAGTGGGGGTCGGATCAGTCGGCGTGCTGCGGCAGTACGGCGACGGCGCGCAGTCCGCCTCCGGGAGCGCGGTGCAGTTCGAGCCGGCCGTCCGAGGCGGTGAGCAGGGCCGAAGCGATGGTCAGGCCGAGGCCGGTGCCCTTGCTGCCGCCCGAACCCGGGCCCCGCCAGAACGGCCGCCGGGCCCGCGAGATCTCCTCGTCGCTCATGCCGGGCCCCTCGTCGCGCACCTCCACACACACGTCCGCGCCGGCCGCCGGCTGCACGGCGATGTGCACCGTGCCGCCCTCCGGCGAGGCGTGCAGGGCGTTGTCGATGAGTACGTCGAGGACCTGTTCGAGGGTGCCGCGGGCCTGGGTGCCGGTGACGGCGATGCCGTCGAGGCGCAGCTGGACGCCGCGCGCCTGGGCGGGTACCGACCAGGCGTCGACGCGGGCGGCCGCGGAGCCGAGCACGTCCACGGCCTCGACCGGCGCGGCGCCGCCCTGTTCGACGGCGCCCCAGGCCAGCACCTGTTCCAGCACATCGGCCAGCCGCTGCACCTCGCGCAGCACCCCGCCGACCTCGCGCCTGGCGTCCTGATCGCCGTCGCCGTCCAGCCGGTCCCCGAGCAGCTCGAGCCTGAGACGTACGGAGGACAGCGGTCCGCGCACCTGATGGGCGGCGACGGCCGCCATGGAGGGCGAGTCGGGGTCCGGCAGCGCGGGGACGGCCCGGGAATCGGGAGCCTCCAGGGCCCCGAGGGCCTCGAGAGAGGTGACAGTCATCGTGATCGGTCCTCTCAGGTCCGCGCCACGGCCGGGACCGTGAGCCGGTAGCCGACGCCCCGTACGGTCTCGATCCACTCGGTGCTGCCGAGCTTGGTGCGCAGCGAGCCCACATGGACGTCGAGGGTGCGGGTGGAGCCGAACCAGTTCTCGTCCCAGACGCGGGACATGATGTCCTGCCGCTCCATCACCGTCCCCGGCTCCTCCATCAGCATCGCCAGGAGGTCGAACTCCTTGCGCGTGATGCGCACTTCCTCCTCGTGCAGATGGACCTTGCGGGCCCTGGGGTCGAGTTGGAGCGGGCCCGCGCGCAGCGCGGCCTGTGCACCGTGCGCGGCCGGGGGCCGGCCGTCCGGGGGCGCGGCGCTGCCGGGTGCGGCGGGCGGTACGGGCAGCGGCGACTCGGGCCCGTGGCC
>NZ_QUAK01000050.1 GCF_003429565.1 Streptomyces triticagri | reverse complement strand
GCATGCCGCCCGGCCCGGGGCACACCTGCCCCGGGCCCCGGGGGCCACGGTCTGGCTGACCGGCCTGCCGAGTGCGGGGAAGATGACACTCGCCCGGGCCCTCGCGGAACGCCTGCAGGGTGCGGGCCGGCCGGTGGAGATCCTGGACGGCGACGAGATCCGCCGGTTCCTCTCTGCCGGACTCGGCTTCACCCGTGCCGACCGCGACACCAACGTCCAGCGGATCGGCTTCGTCGCCGAGAAGCTGGCCTCGCACGGTGTGACCGCACTGGTCCCGGTGATCGCGCCGTACGCGGACAGCCGCGAGGCCGTCCGCGACCGCCACCGCGCCACAGGCACCGGATACCTGGAGATCCATGTGGCCACCCCCGTGCAGGTGTGCGCCCGACGGGACGTGAAGGGCCTCTACGCCAAGCAGGCCGCCGGTGAACTCACCGGCCTCACCGGGGTGGACGACCCGTACGAACCACCCACCGATCCCGATCTGCGGATCGCCGCACACGAACAGTCCGTCGACGAGTCCGCCGCCGCGCTGCAGGCGCTGCTGAGCGAGAAGGGCTACCTGTGAACGAGGCCGAGGAACACACCAGTTGGAGGCGTCGCCGGACCGGCGGTGCAGTCCAGGAAGGAGGGCTCGCATGGCGACGCGGCTACTGACGCCGGCCGGCGGCATCGAGGCGGACAGCCCGTACGCGCTGTCGCACCTGGACGCGCTGGAATCGGAGGCGGTGCACGTATTCCGCGAGGTGGCAGGGGAGTTCGAGCGGCCGGTGATCCTCTTCTCCGGCGGCAAGGACTCGATCGTGATGCTGCATCTGGCGATGAAGGCGTTCCGCCCGGGTGCGGTCCCGCTGTCGCTGCTGCACGTGGACACCGGGCACAACTTCCCCGAGGTACTCGAATACCGGGACCGCACCGTCGCCGGGCACGGACTGCGGCTGCACGTGGCATCGGTGCAGGACTTCATCGACCGCGGCCGGCTGCGCGAACGCCCGGACGGCACCCGCAACCCCCTGCAGACCGTGCCGCTGCTCGCCGCCATCGGCACCCACCGGTTCGACGCCGTACTCGGCGGCGGCCGCAGGGACGAGGAGAAGGCCCGGGCGAAGGAACGGGTGTTCTCGCTGCGGGACGAATTCGGCGGCTGGGACCCGCGCCGGCAGCGCCCGGAGCTGTGGCAGCTCTACAACGGCCGGCACGCGCCCGGCGAACACGTCCGCGTCTTCCCGCTGTCCAACTGGACCGAGCTGGACGTGTGGCAGTACATCGCCCGTGAGGGCATCGAACTGCCCGCGATCTACTACGCCCACACCCGCAAGGTCTTCTCCCGCAACGGCATGTGGCTCGCCCCCGGCCCGTGGGGCGGCCCCGGCGACGGCGAGCAGCTCGTCTCCCGCCGGGTGCGCTACCGCACCGTCGGCGACATGTCCTGCACCGGCGCCGTCGAATCCGAAGCGGACACCGTCGCCAAGGTGATCGCGGAGATCGCCGCGTCCCGGCTCACCGAACGTGGCGCCACCCGTGCCGACGACAAGCTGTCCGAAGCCGCCATGGAAGACCGCAAGCGCGAAGGCTATTTCTGATGACCGAACTCATTGACGCCCCGGCCACCGGCCGGTCGACGCCCTCCCTGCTGCGCTTCGCCACCGCCGGCTCCGTCGACGACGGCAAGTCCACCCTGGTCGGCCGGCTCCTGCACGACTCCAAGTCCGTACTGGCCGACCAGCTCGAGGCGGTCACCCAGGCATCCCAGGACCGCGGACGGGACACCCCCGACCTCTCGCTGCTCACCGACGGGCTCCGGGCCGAGCGGGAGCAGGGCATCACCATCGACGTGGCCTACCGCTACTTCGCCACCCTCCGCCGCCGGTTCATCCTCGCCGACACCCCCGGCCATGTGCAGTACACCCGCAACATGGTCACCGGAGCCTCCACCGCCGAACTCGCCCTGGTGCTGGTCGACGCCCGCAACGGCGTGGTCGAACAGACCCGCCGCCACCTGGCCGTGGCCGCCCTGCTCCGGGTCCCGCACGTCGTCCTCGCCGTCAACAAGATGGACCTGGTCGACTACGCGGAGCCGGTCTTCGCGGCCGTCGCCGAGGAGTTCTCCGCGCATGCGGCGTCGTTCGGCGTGGCCGAGGTCACCGCGATCCCGGTCTCCGCACTCGCCGGGGACAATGTGGTCACCCCGTCACCCCACATGCCCTGGTACGCGGGACCGACCGTCCTCGAGCATCTGGAGACCGTCCGGGTCACCCATGATCCGACCCGCGAGCCGTCCCGGTTCCCCGTCCAGTACGTCATCCGCCCGCACACCCCGGAGCACCGCGACTACCGCGGCTACGCCGGGCAGATCGCCGCCGGCGTCCTGCGGACCGGCGAGCAGGTGACCGTACTGCCCTCGGGCACCACGTCGACCGTCGAGGGCATCGACCTCCTCGGCGAGCAGGTCGACGCCGCATGGGCACCCCAGTCCGTGACCGTCCGCCTCACCGACGACCTGGACGTCTCACGCGGCGACCTCATCGCCGCCCGCGGCACCAGCGCCGTACCGGGCCGGGATCTCACCGCCACCGTCTGCCACCTCCACGACCGCCCGCTCGCCCCCGGCACCCGAGTCCTCCTCAAACACACCACCCGTACGGTCAAGGCCATGGTGAAGGAGATCCCCTCCCGCCTCTCGCTCACCGACCTCTCCCAGCAGCCCGATCCCGGCGAACTCGCGGCCAACGACATCGGCCGGGTCGTCCTGCGGACCGCGGAACCGCTGTCCCTGGACGCCTACGCGGACTCCCGCCGCACCGGATCCTTCCTCCTGATCGACCCGGACGACGGCACCACCCTCACCGCAGGCATGACCGAGCCCCACTGACCCCACCCCACGGGCCCGGCCCTTCCCCGCAGCCACACACTGCACCGACGGGATCGGGGCCGGGCCCTGTGAGAGGCTGGGCCGTATGAACCGGCTGGCTGGTGTGACCTCGCCTTATCTCCTTCAGCACGCTGACAATCCGGTCGACTGGTGGCCCTGGTCGCCGGACGCCTTCGAGGAAGCGCGACGGCGCGATGCGCCCGTCCTGCTGAGTGTCGGGTACTCCGCCTGTCACTGGTGTCACGTCATGGCGCACGAGTCCTTCGAGGACGAGGCGACCGCCGCGTATCTGAACGAGCACTTCGTGAGTGTGAAGGTGGACCGCGAGGAGCGGCCCGATGTGGACGCCGTCTACATGGAGGCGGTGCAGGCCGCGACGGGGCAGGGTGGCTGGCCGATGACCGTGTTCCTGACCCCGGACGGCGAGCCCTTCTACTTCGGTACGTACTTCCCGCCCGAGCCGCGCCACGGCATGCCCTCCTTCCGGCAGGTGCTGCAGGGAGTGCAGAGCGCATGGGCCGACCGCAGGGAAGAGGTCGCCGAGGTCGCCGGGAAGATCGTCCGGGATCTGGCGGGGCGTGAACTCGCGCACGGCGGCGGCGGTCTGCCCGGCGAGGAGGAGCTCGCCCAGGCTCTGCTCGGCCTCACCCGGGACTACGACGCGGGGCACGGCGGCTTCGGTGGGGCGCCCAAGTTCCCGCCGGCGATGGTGATCGAGTTCCTGCTGCGCCATCACGCCCGTACCGGCGCCGAGGGCGCGCTGCAGATGGCGGTCGACACCTGCGAGCGGATGGCCAGGGGCGGCATCTACGACCAGCTCGCCGGCGGCTTCGCACGCTACTCGGTGGACCGCGAGTGGACGGTGCCCCATTTCGAGAAAATGCTCTATGACAATGCGCTGCTCTGCCGCGCCTACGCGCACCTGTGGCGGGCCACCGGCAGTGAGCTGGCGAAGGGGATCGCGCTCGGGACCGCGGACTTCATGCTGCGGGAACTGCGCACGCCCGAGGGCGCGTTCGCCTCGGCCCTGGATGCGGACAGCGACGACGGCAGCGGGCGGCATGTCGAGGGCGCGTACTACGTGTGGACGCCGCGGCAGTTGAGGGACGTCCTCGGTGACGAGGATGCGGAACTGGCCGCCGCGTACTTCGGCGTGACCGAGGAGGGCACCTTCGAGGAGGGCTCGTCGGTCCTGCAACTCCCGCAGACGGACCGGGTGTTCGACGCCGAGCGGATCGCCGGCATCCGGCGGCTGCTGCTCGCCGCGCGCGAGGAGCGCCCCGCGCCCGGCCGGGACGACAAGGTGGTGGCCGCCTGGAACGGCCTGGCGATCGCGGCGCTCGCCGAGGTCGGTGCGTTCTTCGAGGAGCCGTCCTACGTCGCGGCCGCGGTGCAGGCCGCGGACCTGCTCGTACGGGTGCATCTGGACGATCACGCACGTCTGAGCCGGACCAGCAGGGACGGCGAGGCGGGCGCCAACTCCGGTGTTCTGGAGGACTATGCGGATGTCGCCGAGGGCTTTCTGACGCTGGCCGGGATCACCGGCGAGGGTGTGTGGCTGGAGTTCGCCGGCTTCCTGCTCGACATCGTGCTCGATCAGTTCACCGGTGAGGGCGGCACGCTCTACGACACGGCGCACGACGCCGAGCAGCTGATCCGCCGCCCGCAGGACCCCACCGACAACGCCACCCCGTCTGGCTGGTCCGCGGCGGCCGGCGCGCTCCTGTCGTACGCCGCGCACACCGGATCGGAGCCGCACCGTACGGCGGCCGAGGGCGCCCTCGGTGTGGTGCGGGCGCTCGGCCCGCGGGCGCCGCGATTCGTCGGGCACGGGCTCTCGGTGGCGGAGGCGCTGCTCGACGGGCCGCGCGAGATCGCCGTGGTGGGCCGGGCCGGCGGGCCCGAGGACGGCGGCGGCGACCCCAACGGCGGTGCGGTGGCCGGGGGTTCGGACGGCGGCGCCGAGGCCGACCCCGCCGCCCGCGAGCTGCGCCGTACGGCGCTCCTGTCCACCGCACCCGGTGCCGTGCTCGCCTTCGGCCGGGCCGGCAGCGACGAACTGCCGCTGCTCGCCGACCGCCCCCTGGTGGCCGGGCGCGCCGCGGCCTACGTGTGCCGCAACTTCACCTGTGACGCGCCGACGACCGATCCGGGCGAGCTGGCGGCGAAGCTGGGGCACGCGTAGGGGGCGTCTCCCCCTAGGTCCTGTCCGGCCTCCGGGGTCAGCCGGCGGGCTTGCCGAACCAGCGGGCGAGGTGGTCGTCCAGGTCGGCCTGGTCGTCGCCGATCCAGGCGATGTGGCCGTCGGGGCGCAGCAGGACGCACGGGGCGTCCAACTCGGCGGTCGGGTCCGTGAGTTGGTCGACCCGGTCGGTGAAGGCGTCGGCGGTCAGCCGTCCGGTGCGGTCGAGGAGCAGTCCGCGGCCGTGGTGCAGCAGGTCGTAGAGGCGGCCCTGGCGCAGCCGGATGTCGGGCAGGCGGCGTCCGAGCAGGTCGGGGCCGTCGCCGGGGCCCAGGTCGTAGCGGATGCCGGTCGCGGTGATCTTCTCGGTGAGGCGGCGGTTCACCTCGTCGAAGTCCATGAGTTCGGTGAGCAGCCTCCGCAGGGCCTGTGCGCCGGGTTCGGGGGAGTGCAGGGCCATCTGGGCGCGGGTGTTGTCCAGTACGTCCGCGGCGACCGGGTGCCGTTCGGCGTGGTAGGTGTCGAGGAGCGTGTCCGGCGCCCGGCCGTCGATCTGGGCGGCGAGTTTCCAGCCGAGGTTGACGGCGTCCTGGATGCCGAGATTGGCGCCCTGTCCGCCGTTGGGCGGGTGGATGTGTGCGGCGTCGCCCGCGAGCAGCACCCGCCCGACCCGATAGTGGTCGGCGAGCCGGGTGGCGTCGCCGAAGCGGGTCAGCCGGCGCGGGGAGTGGGCGCCGAAGTCGGTTCCGGCGAGGGCGCGGAGCCGGGTGCGGAAGTCCTCGATGGTGGGCGGGGGTTGGCTACGGTCGCCGACTTCCGCGGCGGGGACGACGACGCTGTATGTGGTCTCGTCGAGGGGGCGGAGCCAGAATCGTTGCTGGGTCCGGCGGATCTCGGCGGTCTTGGCGGCGATCTCCTCGCGCGGTGCGGTCAGCCGCATCTCGCCCATCAGGGTGTCGTTCCGTGCGGGCTCGCCGGGGAAGGCGACGCCGAGCAGTTTGCGCACCGTGCTGCGTGCGCCGTCGCAGCCGACGAGGTAGCGGGTCCGGAGCTGCTCGCCGCCGGCTGGTTCGACGGTCACGCCCTCGTCGTCCTGCGCGAACCGGGCGACCGCACACCCGTGCCGGACCTGGGCACCGAGGTCGGTCGCATGCTGCTCGAGGAGTGCGACGAGGGCCGGCTGCGGGATGCCGAGGAGATAGGCGTGTGCGGAGTCCAGGTCCTTGGGCGGGGGTCCCGGGATGGCGGCGAAGAGTCCTCCGGCCGGCCGCCGGCGTCCGTGCTCGAGCATGCGGTCGAGCAGTCCGCGCATGGCCATCAGCTCGATGCTGCGCGTGTGCAGACCGACGATGCGGCCGTACGAGGCGGGCTCGGTGTCCTTCTCCAGTACGAGGACGCGGGTGCCGTGCAGCCGCAGTTCGGCGGCGAGCATCGCGCCGGTCGGGCCGCATCCGGCGATGATGACGTCGTACTCGCAGGAGGAGCGCGGGGGGTGCAGGGGGCGCGGGGAGCCCGAGGAGCGCGGGGATCCCTGCGGGGACTGGGCTTGCTGAGTGTGCATGGGTGGTGTCCTTCGGGAGGCCTGGTCTTCGAGGCGCTCCCGGCGACACCTACCTCGGTCGCCCGGCCGTGACGGGAAGGGGGAGCACCCATATCGGTCCTGCGTACATGGGTCTCACCTCCTCGGGCGGTGTCACGATCGCCGACAAGCTACCGGGCCGCGCCGCGCGCCGTCCAACCATTTCCCCGCCAGGCGGCGTACCGGAGTCGACCCGGGGGCGGCACAACCGTAGACGGGGGACGCGTGTCGTACATCAGGGGGTCGGCGATGAAACGTGGGATTTATCTGAAGACAGCCTGAGTTTCACGTTCCCCCCATATCCTCACCACGATGGTGAGGGGGTCGTGGCCGCTCCGGTCGCGCACCAGGGGGTCTGGGGGGACTTTTGCTCACGTCTGTCGTGATAGCCGCGGTTTCGCTGACGTTGTTCTGGATGGCTGCCTTCACGCTGTGGTGGCAGATGCACGCCTGGCGCACGCCGGAGACCCTGGCGGCGACGCGTTTCCAACCGCCGCGCGGCGGGACGGAGTTGACGTTCTCGCTGCTTGTGCCCGCCCGGCACGAGCAGCTGGTGCTCGACCACACGATCACCCGGCTCCTCGAGTCCAGCCACGCCGATTTCGAGATCCTGGTGATCGTCGGGCACGACGATCCGGGGACGGCCGGGGTCGCGGCGCGGGCGGCCGCGCGTGACCCGCGGGTCCGCGTGATCACCGACACCCACGAGGTCAAGAACAAACCGAAGGCTCTGAACACCGCGCTGCCGCACTGCCGCGGCGATGTGGTGGGCGTCTTCGACGCCGAGGACCAGGTCCACCCGGAGCTGCTCACCCATGTCGACCACGCCTTCCGCTCCACCGGCGCGGACGTCGTGCAGGGCGGCGTCCAGCTGATCAACTTCCACTCCAGCTGGTACAGCCTGCGCAACTGCCTGGAGTATTTCTTCTGGTTCCGCTCCCGCCTGCATCTGCACGCCCAGAAGGGCTTCATCCCGCTCGGCGGCAACACGGTCTTCGTCCGCACCGGGGTGCTGCGGGAGGCCGACGGCTGGGACCAGAACTGCCTCGCCGAGGACTGCGATCTCGGCGTACGACTGTCCAGTACGGGCAAACGCGTCGTCGTCGCCTACGACAGCGACATGGTGACCCGCGAGGAGACCCCGGGCACCCTGCTGTCGCTGCTGCGGCAGCGCACCCGCTGGAACCAGGGCTTCCTGCAGGTCTACCGCAAACAGGACTGGCACCAACTGCCCACCACCGCCCAGCGGTTGCTGGCCCGCTACACCCTGATGACCCCGTTCCTGCAGGCCTTCACCGGCGTGGTCATCCCGCTCAATGTCGCGATCGCGCTGCTCCTCGACGTGCCCGTGGGTATCGCGTTCATCACCTTCCTGCCGCTGATCACCGCCGCCGTCACCTTCGTCTTCGAGGTGGTGGGGCTGCACGACTTCGGGCGGCAGTACGGACTCAGGGTCAGGCTCACGCACTATCTGAAGCTCGTCGTCGGCGGACCGTTCTACCAGCTGCTCCTGGCCGGCGCGGCGATCCGCGCGGTCTGGCGGGAGCTGCGCGGCCGCGGCGAGTGGGAGCTGACCAGCCATGTCGGCGCACATCTCACGCATGACTCCCGAGAGGAAGCCAGGACGTGACCTCCACTCTTCCCGCGGCGGCGCCGGACGCCACCGCGCCGGACGAAGCTGCCCCGGCGCCCGACCGAACACCGTCAAGTGGCAAGCGCCACCTGACAGTTCGCCCTGTCGTGCGCTTCCGCGGCTCGCCGCCCGACCTGATTCTCTGCGCGGTACTGCTCGCCGCGATCCTCGTGGTCCAGGGCTGGAACATCGCCGGCTATCCGGCGCTCAGCGACGACGAGGGCACCTATCTCGCCCAGGCCTGGGCGGTGCAGCAGGGCGACGGCCTGGCCCACTACACGTACTGGTACGACCACCCGCCGCTCGGCTGGATCCAGATCGCGCTGCTGACCTGGATCCCGGCGGCGATCGCACCCGACTCGATGGACGTCGGCACGATGCGCCTGGCGATGCTCCTGGTCAGCGCCGTGAGTGCGGTGCTGCTCTACGTCCTGGCCCGGCGCCTGTGGCTGCCGCGCTGGGCGGCCGGTCTGGCGATGGTGCTCTTCGGGCTGTCCCCGCTCGCGGTGGTGCTGCAGCGGGAGATCTTCCTGGACAACCTCGCGGTGCTGTGGATGCTCCTGGCGTTCTGCCTGGCCGCATCGCCCAACCGCCACCTCTGGCACCACTTCGCCGCCGGGATCGCCGCCGCCACCGCCGTACTCACCAAGGAGACGATGCTGGTGGTGCTGCCCGCGCTCCTGGTGACGATGTGGCGCTACAGCCACCGCGACACCCGGAAGTTCGCGGTCACCGGCGCGGTCACCGCCTGCGCCCTGATCGGCCTCGGCTATCCGCTGTACGCCCTGCTCAAGGGCGAGTTGCTGCCGGGCGCGGGCCATGTCTCGCTGTGGGACGGCATCACGTACCAGATGAGCAGGCCCGGCAGCGGATTCATCCTCGACGCGGGCTCCGGCTCGCACGGTGTGTGGCAGTCCTGGCTGTACTACGACCGGGTGCTGCCGCTCGGCGGTCTCGCCGCGGCGCTCCTGCTGCTGCTCGTACTGCGCTGGTCGGTGACCGCGCGGGCGCTCGCCGGGCCCGCGCTCGCGGTGGCGATCCTCGCGCTGGTCGCGATGCGGCCGTCGGGCTATCTGCCCGCGATGTATGTGATCCAGGCGCTGCCGTTCCTGGCCCTGGTGCTTGCGGGCGCGGTCGCTAGCGTGGCGCATGCGGTGCTGCGCAGATTCCGGGAGCCGGGGGAGCCGGCCCTGTACACGGGGGTGCGCTGGACGGTCGCGCTCGCGCTCGCGGCGGGCGCCGTGCTGTACGTGGGGCCGCGCTGGTACGAGGGCAACCGGATCGCGACGACCGTGGACGCCAACGGCCCCTACCGTGCGGCCGCCGCCTGGATGGCCACGGAGGTGCAGGACCCCGGACGCACCCGGGTCCTCGTCGACGACGCGCTCTGGCTCGACCTGGTGCACGCGGGCTACGAACCGGGCCTCGGCGCCATCTGGTTCTACAAGGCGGACCTCGACCCGGCGGTGACGAAGACGATGCCGGGCGGCTGGCGCGATCTGGACTATGTGGTGGCCTCGCCGACGGTGCGCCGTGACGCGGTGGACCTGCCGAATGTGCGGGCGGCGCTCCAACACTCGGAAAAGGTCGCTGAGTTCGGCGAGGGCGAGGACCGGGTGGAGATCCGCCGGATCTACGAAGGCCGACGAGAGGGGTGATCGCCGGACCTTCTCCCGTACCGCCGTACCAGTCGTATGAGCCGCATCCCAGGGGGACTTCCCATGTACGGCACCACTTTGCACCGCAGTACGTCCCGCAGCAGAACCGGCAGACGCACAGCCCGCAGACGAAGGACGACAGCCCTGGCAGCCGTCGGCGCACTGGCCGCGGGCCTGCTGCTCGCCCTGCCACCGGGCACCGCCACCGCGGCGCCCAATCTGATCAAGAACCCGGGCTTCGAGCAGGCCGGCGCCGGTGACATGCCGGAGTGCTGGTCCGAGGGCGGCTGGGGCGACAACGACTTCACCTTCGAGACCGTCGCCGACGCCCACTCCGGCACCAGGGCCATGAAGGTCGACATCACCCGCCGCACGGACGGCGACCGCAAGGCGATGATCACCGAGAGCGCGGCCTGCGCGCCGACGGTCACCGAGGACCGGCAGTACGACCTCTCGCTCTGGTACAAGTCGACGACCCCGGACGTCTCGCTGACCCTCTTCCGCAGGGACGCGGAGGGCGGCTGGCAGTACTGGACCGACCTCAAGACCCTTCCACTGAGCGGGGCTTACGCCCGCACCGAGGTCCGCACCCCGCCGGTGCCGGCCGGCACCGAGCAGATCAGCTGGGGCGTCTCGGTGTACGGCGTCGGCTCGGTCACCACCGACGACCATGTGATGGAGGAGGTGCCGCCGCCGGTCGTCGACCCGGACTGCACGGGCACGGCGGAGGAGTGCGAGGACGGCAGCTGGGAGGTCCTGCCCGTCAAGAACCCCGTCCGCTCCATGCACTCGGTGGTCCTGCACAACGGGAAGGTGCTGCTGATCGCCGGCTCCGGGAACGACCCGGAGAACTTCGAGGCGGGCACCTTCAGCACGGTCGTCTACGACCCGGAGGACGGCTCGTACACCGACGTCCCCACGCCGAAGGACATGTTCTGCGCGGGCCATGTGCAGCTGAAGGACGGCAAGGTCCTGGTGATGAGCGGCACCGAGGGCTACCCGTCGGACGACGGCACGGTCGGCTACCAGGGCTACAAGGACTCCTACATCTTCGACCCCGCCACCGAGACGTACACGAAGACCAATGACATGAACGACGGTCACTGGTACCCGTCGGCGACGATCATGGGCGACGGTGACGTGCTGTCGTTCGGCGGTCTGCGCGAGGACTCCACCGGCTCGGTCACCGCCGAGCGCTGGTCGGCCGAGCAGGACAAGTGGCTGCCGACCGCGGAAGTCAACCAGACCTGGTCGTACTGGGGCCTGTATCCGGCGATGATCCTGATGCAGGACGGCCGGCTCTTCTACTCCGGCAGCCACACCTTCGGCAACGGCACACCCGGCACCGGCGCCTCCTTCTACGACTACGACGAGAACACCGTCACCGATGTGCCCGGCCTGCAGAACAAGGACGAGCGCGACCAGTCGGTGAGTGTGCTGCTGCCCCCGGCCCAGGACCAGAAGGTCCTCACGATGGGCGGCGGCAACGTCGACTCCAACCCGGAGGCCAACCGCCTCGTCGACATCATCGACCTCAAGGAGGCCAACCCCGCTTACCGCAACGGCCCGTTGCTGCCACAGGGCAAGGTCGACCTCGGTGACGGACCCGTCGACCAGACCGGCGCGCAGGGCAAGATGTACGGCTCCGCGGTGCTCCTTCCGGACGGCAAGGTCCTGGAGACCGGCGGTGCCCTGCACAACCGGGCCAACCCGGTCTACGAGTCCTCGCTCTTCGACCCGGCGACCGAGACCTTCGACCCGGTGTCCACGGACCCGGAGGAGCGCGGCTACCACTCCTCCGCCTTCCTGCTCCCGGACGGCAGGGTGATGACCAACGGCGACAACCCGGGCGACGGCTCCTGGAACCACGACGTCTCGGTCTACTCACCCCCGTACCTCTTCAAGGGCGAACGCCCGAAGATCACTTCGGTGATCGACAAGGAGTGGACCTACGGCGACGTCCAGCGCATCACCGTGGACAAGCCGATCGCCAAGGCCCAGCTGATCCGGCCGGCCGCGGTCACCCACTCGTCCGACCCGAACCAGCGGTCGGTGGACCTGCCGCTCACCGTCGACGGCAACAACATCGACCTCAATGTCACCAACAACCCCAACTTGGCGCCGCCCGGCTGGTACATGCTCTTCGCCACGGATGCGAACGGGGTGCCGTCGGTCGCGGAGTGGGTGAAGATCGGCGGTCCGGCGGCCTTGGCGAAGGCCGCGCCGTCGGCCCACGTCCACGACTTCGCGGACGCGCCGGCGGGGTCCCCGAAGAAGCCGGCCGCCGAGAAGGACTCCGTCCCGGTCGCCCCGCAGATCTCCGGCTGCGACCGGCACTACGGCAGCGCGAACGTCTGCATACCGACGAACTTCCCGGACACGGTGGCCCCGACCACGAAGGAGCGCTGCACCTGGCTGAAGGACAACGGCTACGGGCCGTTGAAGGTCAACGGGCAGGAGGATCCGCTGCGGCTGGACCCGGACGGGGACGGGCGTGTGTGCTCCGCGGGGGATGTGCGCCGGAGGTAGTTCTCGTCGCGTCCGGCCCGTCTACTCGGTGAGTACGAGCATCACGTGCTCGTGCTCACCGTGGCGGACGGTGCCGCTGCGGTGGAAGCCGAGCTTCTCCAGGAGGCGGACGGAGCCGGTGTTCCCCTCGAACGGGTCGGCGTACAGCGGCCTGTGCGTCTCCCTCTCCAGGAACAGGGTCAGCGCGCGGGTTCCTATTCCGCGGCCCCAGTACGGGCGGCCGAGCCAGTACCCGATGAAGCGGCGGCCGTCCTTCTCGGTCCACGCGACGGCGTTCCCCGCCAACTCGCCTTCGGCGAGGATGGCTTGTACGAAGACGTCCGGGTCCCCCAGTACGTTCTCCCGCCAGTGCGTCATGAACCTCTCCCGCTCGCGGGGCGGGAAGTTGGCCCTCCGCGAGGCCTCGGGGTCATGCTCCTGCCGAAGGAACACCTCCAGGTCGGCCTCTTGAACGTCCCGCAAACTCACCTCTGCATCCATGCCCACGGATCCTGCCACCCACCACTGACAGTGCCTCCGCCACGGCCGTTGCGGACCGTTGTGGACACGTGCTCCGCACCGTTGTGGGCATCTGTTCCGCAAGGGCGATGGGGGCACCGCCCATGCCCTTAAGGCAATGGGGGAGGGTGGGCACAACCCCCGGTGCCGGGCACCCCTCCGGTGAGAGCTCAGCCCCGGCGCTGCCGCGCCTCGTCCTCAATCGCCGGACGGGCTCGATTTCGCCCTGGCGGGCTCGTCCTCAATCGCCGGACGGGCTTGAGTCGCGCCGCACCGCCTCGGGTCGGGCCGGACGCCGAGGGTCACCTGGACTCGAAAATGTCGAGCGCCCGCTCGACGAGGTCGAGGAGGTCATCCACACAACCCCGCTCCGCCCAGTACATGATCGACTCGAGCAACGCCCCCATCATCCCCATCGCAAGCACCCGCACCTCGAAGTCGTCCGCCCCCCTCCCCGTCCGCTCCGCGATGACCCCGCAGACGATCCGCCCGGTCATGGACATGGACTCCATCAACCGCGCCCGCACCGGCACGGACTCGACCATCAGCCGCGTGCGCAGCACGAGTTCGCGCTGCTCGGCCTCGCCGCCGCTCTGAATCCGCCCCACCGCGTCCCGCAGCACATGCCGCATCGACTCGATGATCGGCTCACCCGCGGGCCGCTCCCGCAGCAGCTGCTCCATGAGCGGGTCGTACTCGTCGGTGAGGACGATGTCCTCCTTGGTGGGGAAGTACCGGAAGACCGTCGACGGCGACACCTCCGCCCCCTCCGCGATCTGCTCGATCGTCGTCGCGTCGTACCCCTGCTCCTCGATCAGCCGGTACGTGGACTCCCGGATCGCGAGGCGGGTCTTGAGCTTCTTGCGCTCGCGCAGGCCGAGCGGGGCGCCGAGCTCGGCGCCGCCCGCGGGAGCAGGGGTCGTACGTGCTGCCGTCATGCCGTCCATTCTCGGCCATCGTGCTGGTCCGGGGCCACGGTCCGCTCAGCTCCGGCGGCCGGCCCGGCCGCCGCCGTACGGCTGTCCGGCAGGAACAGCGCGACCAGCGCCGCCGCGACAAGCGCCGCGCACCCGCACACCACGAGCGTGAGATTCATGCCGTCAAGGAACGCCCGGTCCGCCGCATCCGCGAGCGCGGGCAGGTCGAGGCGCTCGGCGACGAGATGCCCGGCCACCACCGAGTCGTCCGCCGTGGCCGCGGCCGCCGCGGGCAGCCCGTCCGTGTCGAGCCGGTCCGCGTAGACCCCGGCGAGCAGCGAGCCGAGCAGCGCGATCCCGATCGCGGCACCGACCTGGCGCAGCGTGAGCAGCAGCCCGGATCCGCTGCCCGCGCGGTCCGCGGAGATCCCGGCGAGCGCCGAATCCATCGCGGGCACCATGGCCAGACCGAAGCCGAGCCCGGCGAGCGACAGCCAGACGGCGATGAATCCGTAGCCGTCGCCGATGCCGGTACGGGCACCTAGCAGCGCGGCGAAGCAGAGGACGACGAGGCCGGTGGCGACGACGGGCCGCGGCCCGAGCCGCGCCGCGAGCACGGTGGAGAGCTTCGCGGCCACCAGGAGCCCGGCCATCAGCGGCAGCAGCCGCACCCCGGTGCCGAAGGCGTCGTGCCCCAGTACCGCCTGCAGATACGAGGGGAGGACGAAGAGCAGCCCGGCGAGGATGAACGTGCCGAGCGTGGCGGCGACCGTGTTCCAGCGAAAGCCCCGGTCGGCGAGCAGGGCGAGGTCCAACAGCGGTCGCGCGGCCCGCCGTTCACGCCGTACGAGCAGCGCGACGAGCACCACGGACCCGGCGAGCAGCCCGAGCACCAGGGGGTCGGTCCAGTCCCGGTGCGGCGCCTCGATGATCCCGAGTACGAGCGCACCGAGACCGGCCACGGAGAGGGCGGCGGAGATCAGGTCGACGCGCGGCGCCGACGGGTCGCGGGTCTCCGGCAGGAGCAGCAGGCAGACCACGACGGCGACGCCGACCAGCGGCACATTGATCAGGAAGATCGAGCCCCACCAGTACTGGTCGAGCAGCCACCCGCCGACCAGCGGCCCGAGCGGGATGCCCGCGGACATGGCGGCGGTCATCGCGGCGACGGCCTTGGTGCGCTCCTGCGCCGGGAAGAGCGACGGCAGTACGGACAGGGCGAGCGGCATGACCAGGGCGGCACCGACACCCATCACGGTGCGGGCGGCGATGACCGGCCCCGGGCTGTGCACGAGGGCACCCATCGCCGAGCCGACGAGGAACACCCCGAGCCCGGCCACCAGCATCCGCCGCCGCCCGAACCGGTCACCGAGCAGCCCGGCGGGCAGCATCAGCGCGGCGAAGACGACGACGTACGCGTCGACGATCCACTGCTGCTGCCCCGTACTGGCGCCGAGATCGGCGGCGAGCGTCGGCAGGGCGACATTGAGGATCGTCAGATCGAATCCGAGCACCAGCATCGCGGCGACGAGGGCCCCGAGGGCCCACCAGCGGCGGGGATCGGCCTGTGTCGACGTGGCATCCATGAAATGAGAGTGACTCTCAAAAGATGGTGACTGTCAATATATCGAAGCCTGAAGGTGTCCTCGGACTCGAGCCGGTACCTCTCGGTCCCGTCCAGGCCAACTTCAGCCCGCCAGGGCAACTTCAGCCCGCCAGGCCAACTTCGGCCCGCCAGGCCAACTTCAGGCCGCCAGGCCAACTTCGGCCCGCCCGGCCAACGTCAGCCCGCCCGGCGTTTGAGGGCATCTTGTGGAGCCCGCCCGGCGTTTGAGGGCAAAAAAAGAGGGGGCCGCGGGCCCGACCGGACCGCGACCACCCCTCGGACGCCGAAGGCGTCACCCGTGCCGGTACGCCACCAGCGAGATCCCCACGTAATGCACCACGAACGCCGCAAGCGTCAGCGAGTGGAACACCTCGTGGAACCCGAACCAGCGCGGGGACGGATTGGGCCGCTTCATCCCGTAGATGACCCCGCCCGCGCTGTACAGCAGTCCGCCCACGATCACGCACACCAGCACGGCGATCCCGCCCGCCCGCATGAAGTCGGGAAGGAAGAAGACCGCGGCCCACCCCATCGCGATGTAGCACGGGGTGTAGAGCCAGCGCGGCGCACCGACCCAGAAGACGCGGAACGCGATCCCGGCCGCCGCCGCGATCCACACCGCCCACAGCAGTACGCGCCCCGTGGAGTCGGGGAGCAGCAGCAGGGTCAGCGGTGTGTACGTACCCGCGATGATCAGGAAGATATTGGCGTGATCGAGCCGGCGCAGCACGGCCGTGGCGCGCGGTCCCCAGTTGCCCCGGTGGTAGACGGCGCTCACGCCGAAGAGCAGACAGGCCGTCAGGACGTAGATCCCGCAGGCGATCCGCCCCCGTGTGGAGCCGGCGAGCGCGGTGAGGGCCAGGCCGGCGACGAGGACGGCCGGGAACATCCCGGCGTGCAGCCAGCCGCGCAGATGTGGTTTGACGGGGGGTATCACCGCCGCGCTCTCGGTCGTCGCGTCGGGAGCGGAAGAGGTCATGGGCCACATGCTACCTACGGCGCCGTAGGTAGAAGGCCGGACGGCCGCAGCCGGAACCGGAGAGTGGCCACGCTCACGCGGCGCCGAACTCCCGGTGCGATCCCGTGGTGATGCTCACGTGTGAGGCCCTCTGGACATATGGGCGACTTCGTCAGAGGATCAAATGAGTGCGGTCGGCACCGGATGAGCGCGGAAACCTGGCAAAGGTCCACCAAGTGAAGCGTCCGGGTCGCGGCCCCCACGGGGCATACATCTCCACACCCTCATAAGCCTCACAAAAGGAGCGATCGTGGCGCGCGACATCGCGGCTCCCTCCACTGTCCCGACCGACCACCAGGAACTCATCACCTGGGTCGACGAGATCGCCGAACTGACCCGGCCCGACCGCGTGGTCTGGTGCGACGGCTCCGAAGCGGAGTACGAGCGCCTGGCCGAGGAACTGGTGGCCAAGGGCACCTTCAAGAAGCTCGACCCGACTCTGCGCCCGCACTCGTACTACGCGGCGTCCGACCCCACCGACGTCGCCCGTGTGGAGGACCGCACCTTCATCTGCTCCGCGAAGGAGGAGGACGCGGGTCCGACGAACCACTGGAAGGACCCCGCCGAGATGCGGGAGATCTTCCAGGGCGAGAAGGGCGTCTTCCGCGGCTCGATGAAGGGCCGCACGATGTACGTGGTGCCCTTCTGCATGGGCCCGGTCGGCTCCCCGCTCTCCGCCATCGGTGTGGAGATCACCGACTCCGCGTACGTCGCCGTCTCGATGCGCACCATGACCCGTATGGGGCAGCAGGTCCTCGACGAGCTCGGCTCGGACGGCTTCTTCGTGAAGGCCGTCCACTCGGTCGGTGCACCGCTCGCGGACGGCGAGGCGGACGTCCCATGGCCCTGCAGTTCCACCAAGTACATCTCGCACTTCCCGGAGGACCGCGAGATCTGGTCGTACGGCTCCGGCTACGGCGGCAATGCCCTGCTCGGCAAGAAGTGCTACGCCCTGCGCATCGCCTCCGTCATGGCCCGCGACGAGGGCTGGCTCGCAGAGCACATGCTGATCCTCAAACTCACCCCGCCCCAGGGGGAGTCGAAGTACGTGGCCGCCGCCTTCCCCTCCGCCTGCGGCAAGACCAACCTCGCGATGCTCGAGCCGACGATCTCCGGCTGGACGGTCGAGACCATCGGCGACGACATCGCCTGGATGCGCTTCGGCGAGGACGGCCGGCTGCGCGCCATCAACCCGGAGGCCGGCTTCTTCGGCGTCGCCCCCGGCACCGGCGAGCACACCAACGCCAACGCCATGAAGACCCTCTGGGGCAACTCGGTCTTCACCAACGTCGCGCTCACCGACGACGGCGACGTCTGGTGGGAGGGCATGACCGAGGAGACCCCGGCCCACCTCACGGACTGGAAGGGCAACGACTGGACGCCCGAGTCCGGCACCCCCGCCGCCCACCCCAACGCGCGCTTCACCACCCCCGCCGCGCAGTGCCCGATCATCGCGCCGGAGTGGGAGGACCCGAAGGGCGTACCGATCTCGGCGATCCTCTTCGGCGGCCGCCGCGCCTCCGCCGTCCCGCTGGTCACCGAGTCCTTCGACTGGAACCACGGCGTCTTCCTCGGCGCCAACGTGGCCTCCGAGAAGACCGCCGCGGCCGAGGGCAAGGTCGGCGAGCTGCGCCGCGACCCGTTCGCGATGCTGCCGTTCTGCGGCTACAACATGGGCGACTACATGGCCCACTGGGTCAGGGTCGGCCAGGACGCGATCGCCCGCGGCGACGGCGACAAGCTGCCGAAGATCTACTACGTGAACTGGTTCCGCAAGAACGACGAGGGCAAGTTCGTCTGGCCCGGCTTCGGTGAGAACAGCCGCGTACTGAAGTGGATCGTCGACCGCCTCGACGGCCGTGCCGAGGGCGTCCACACCGCCATCGGCGTTCTGCCGACGAAGGAGTCCCTGGACACGGACGGCCTCGAACTCTCCGACGCCGAGCTGGACTTCCTCCTCACGGTCGACAAGGAGGTCTGGCGCGACGAGGCCTCCCTGGTCCCCGAACACCTCAACACCTTCGGCGACCACACGCCGCGGGAGCTCTGGGACGAGTACAGGTCGCTTGTGCGGCGCCTGGGCTGAAAGCGTCCTCAATCGCCGGACGGGCTTCATATGAAGCCCGTCCGGGGGTCCCCCGGACGAAGTCTGGGGGAGATTGAGGACAAAGCTCTTACGCAGACGCCAGTTCGCGAGAGGCCACGAGCGCGGCGTCGTGCGCATCCATCCGCTGTGCCGCAAGAATCGCGCTGGTCGTGTCGGCCCTGGACGCCGCCACGACCAGCGCACGCCCCGCGAGCGCATGCGCTCGCTGATGCAGCGTGGCAAGCGCGGGGTCATGGCTGCCCGCGGCCACGCCGCGGACCGGTGCCCCGCCCCGGAGGTCGGCGATCCGGGCGGCGAGCCGCTCGGCCGCCGCATCCAGCTCGCCCCGCGCCTCGGGCGCGGACCGCGCCCGCAGCTCGTCCGTGACCGCGAGCAGCGCGGAGAGGTGCCCCGCGAGCTGGATGTCCAGCTCCTCCTCGCGGCTGCGGTGCGGGAAGTCGGTCCCGTCGGCGGCGCCGGCCATGGCGTGGACCGACTTGGTGCGGATCGGTTCGTACATGGTGATGGCCCTCCTGAAGTCTCAGGAACCCATCCTACATTGGATTCAGTCTAAAGTTCCGGCCTTCATCGGGCGGACGCCGCCCACCGGAGCACCACCGGAGCGCCACCGGAGCACCACCGGAACACCGCTTCCCCCTTCCCTCGGCCCCCGCCGATGCCGTACCTTCCGGGCTGGCCCAAGAAATCGATTTCACGCGTACGTTCCCGGGAGGCACCGTGCACGGATCGTCGAGGAACAGGACCACCCCCACCACTCCCACCACCCCCACCACCCCCACCACCCCCGCCGGACCCAGCAGGCGCTCCCTGCTGCGCAGTTCGGCCGGCGCCGCCCTGGGCGTCACGGCACTGGCCGGCGTGACCGGCCCTGCACAGTCGGCGGCCGCCGCCCCCCGCGCCATCACCGGCACGAAGATCCGCAATCTCACCGGCCCCGCCGAGACGGGCCGCTTCGCCGCACCGTGGACCGACCTCGGCATCCCCGTGCGCTGCCCCGACGGCACCCTGCTGCACGTCTGCGGCGACACCTTCGACGGCGACGGGGTGGGCGGCCCCGACTGGCGTTCACCGGTCGGACTGCGCTCGTCGGGCAGCGACCTGGACGGCGGCCTGGTCATCGACGGCAGCGTGGGCGGCGAGCACGCGGTCGGTCTGGTGCCCGAGGGTCACGAGGGCGGCACCACCGCCATCCCCTCGGACGTCTTCACCATCGGCGACACCATGTACATGCACCTGATGCGCGGCGTCATCTACCAGACCCACCACTCCGACTTCTGGCGCTCCACGGACAACGGGGAGACCTGGGAGTACCTGTGCCAGTGGCCGGGTGACGCGCTCGGCGGCCAGTTCCAGCAGAAGACGTACGCCGTGGCCGACGACGGCTGGTGCTACGTGCTCTCCACCGTCTTCAACCGCGACACCGTCTCGGGCCTGCTCCTGCACCGGGTGCGCCACGAGCAGGTCGGCGACCCCGCCGCGTACGAACCGTGGGGCCACGACGGCGACTGGGCCTGGGGCAATCCGCCGACCACCGTCACCGGCGCCAGGCGCTGGGGCGAGATCTGCCTGCGCGCGATGGGCGGCCGGTACGCCTTCACGTACCTGCACCACCAGCCCGACGAGATCTCCATCCGCGCCCAGATCTTCGACCTGCCGACCTCCGACCTCTTCCGGACCCCGGAACAGACGCTGATCCTGCCGACCGTGCCCGGCAGCGAGGACGGCAACCGCGTCGCCAACCCCTACGGCGGCTGGGTCTACCCCGGCGCCGCCTTCGACAACTTCCACATCGCGGTCAGCCAGTGGTACGACGACCAGAACTACCGCGTGATGCAGTACCGCATCGACGGCCTGGAGGTCTGACCCCCGGCGCCGCCCCTGCCGCTACGACTGCCCGTACCCGTCCAGGAAGGTCCCGATCCGGGTCACCGCGTCGCGCAGATCGTCCGCCGTCGGCAGGGTGACGACGCGGAAGTGGTCGGGCTCCGGCCAGTTGAAGCCGGTGCCCTGCACGACCATGATCTTCTCCTGCCGGAGCAGGTCGAGGACCATCTGCCGGTCGTCTTTGATCTTGAAGACCTTCGGGTCGAGCCGCGGGAAGAGATAGAGCGCGCCCTTGGGCTTCACACAGGTGACGCCCGGGATCTGGGTCAGCAGGTCGTACGCGGCGTCCCGCTGCTCGATCAACCGGCCGCCGGGAAGCACGAGTTCGTTGATCGACTGGCGGCCGGTGAGGGCGGCGACGACACCGTGCTGGGCCGGCATGTTCGCGCACAGGCGCATGTTGGCCAGCACGGTCAGGCCCTCGAGGTACGACTCGGCGTGTGCGCGCGGGCCCGAGACGACCATCCAGCCGGAGCGGTAGCCGGCCACCCGGTACGCCTTCGACATGCCGTTGAAGGTGAGGGTGAGCAGGTCGGGGGCGATGGCGGCGGTCGGGGTGTGGGTGGCGCCGTCGTAGAGGATCTTGTCGTAGATCTCGTCGGAGCAGACCAGGAGGTTGTGGCGGCGGGCGATGTCGGTGAGGCCGCGCAGCATCTCGTCGCTGTAGACGGCGCCCGTCGGGTTGTTCGGATTGATGATCACCAGGGCCTTGGTGCGGTCGGTGATCTTCCGCTCGACGTCGGCGAGGTCGGGCATCCAGTCGGACTGCTCGTCGCAGCGGTAGTGCACGGCGGTGCCGCCGGACAGCGAGACGGCCGCGGTCCACAGCGGATAGTCGGGGGCCGGTACGAGGACCTCGTCGCCGTCGTCGAGGAGGCCCTGCATGGCCATCACGATCAGCTCGGAGACGCCGTTGCCCAGGAAGACGCTCTCGACGTCCGACTCCACACCGAGGGTCTGGTAGTGCATGACGACCGCGCGGCGGGCGGCGAGCAGGCCCTTCGCGTCCCCGTAGCCATGGGCGGTGCCCACATTGCGGAGCATGTCCTCGAGGATCTCCGGCGGGCACTCGAAGCCGAAGGCCGCGGGATTGCCCGTGTTGAGCTTGAGGATGCGGTGACCTGCCGCTTCGAGCCGCATCGCCTCCTCGAGCACCGGGCCCCGGATTTCGTAACAGACGTTGGCGAGCTTCGTCGACTGGATCAGCTGCATACGGCAACTTTACGAGCGCGTTTCGCGCGACCGCGCGGGAATTACGGCCGGGTGGGGGTTCGGGCCCGCGCACCCCGGCCGGGCGGCCTTCCATCGGAAGGGGACTCGTGGCGGGCGGGTGTGGATGCCTGGCCGGGAGGGTTGCCCGGGCTTTGATGTGGTGGAGCCGGGGTCGAGCGCGTGAGGTGTGCCACGCCATGGGGCGGCAGGGCGGCACACCTCGGATCGTCAGGGAGTTGCGCGACCTACATGCTCGACACGAATGACCCGGGCCGCGTCATCGACGTGATAAAGGACGCGCCAGCGCCCGCGATGCAGTCTTCGGTACTCGACGCCCCACGCCTGGGAACCGGCCACGCTCGGACCGTGGGCGAGGCTGTCGATCACGGCGACCAGCTCGCGCACGCTTGCCGGATCGTCCTTGAGGAATCCGGCCATCTCGTTGACCGCATCAGGCTCCACGGTCACGCTCCAGGTCACCGGCGGGGTGCTCCCTCACTCTGTCCCGCTGCATCGAGAAGAGTCTGGCGGACCTGGTCCCAGGGAATCGGAGTCTCGCTCTCGCCGCGAGCTCGCTTCAGTTCCAGCCGGGCGAGCGCCAACGCGTCCTCCAAGTCCTCCAGTTCGGCGGGGGAGATGAGGACGGCGGCGGGGACGCCGCGATCGGTGAGCGTGATGTGTTCGTGCTGGGCGGCTCTGCGAGCGAGTTCGCCGAGCTTGCCGCGGGCTTCCACGATCGGATAGGTCGAGGTCATGCCGCAACTGTACAGTCACATGCATGTAGAGAGCGCCGTCCTGGCAGGAATCCGTCTTTGCGTACTCCGGGTGCGCGGGTGGGGTCCGGGCCGAGCGGCTCAGTCCAGCGCGCCGCCCAGGCGGCCCTCCAGTACGAGGAGGAGTTCGCCGAGGGAGTCGGCGAGGTCTTCGCGGTGGTCCGGGGCCAGGCCGGAGAGGAGGGTCTCCTCGTAGGCGAGCTGTTCGGGCAGGACGCGGTCGATCAGGTCGAGGCCCTCGGGGGTGAGGGAGAGGTGGGCGACCCGGCGGTCGCGGGCGTCCGGGCGGCGGGCGACCAGACCGCGGAGCTCCAGCTGCCGCAGCCGCTTGGTGACCGCGGCACCGGAGGCGAACGTCTCGCGGGCGAGCCGGCCCGGTGTCAGCTCACGGTCCTCGCGGCGCAGCGTGCCGAGGATGTCGAACTCGGGCCGGGTCAGGCCCTCGCGGCGCAGCGGCGCGTCGGCGGCCTGCTGCAGCAGGGCCGAACAGCGGTTGAGCCGCCCGATCAGGGCCATCGGCGCGGTGCCGAGATCCGGCCGCACCTGCTGCCACTGCCGCAGCACCCGGGCCACGGTGTCCTCGGCCATCGGGCCTCTCCTCTCAGGGCGTCCCGCCGCGTGACGTCCGCGACGACCGGGCCATTGTGCCGGTCGGCCGCGCGGTACGGCCGGTGGGCTCGGTGGCCGTACCCGTCGCCGTAGCGGTCTCCGCGCCCGTGGTGGTGCGGGCCGGGGCGGGTGCGGCGAGGCGCCCCACGAGCGCGGCGAGCAGCCGGTGCCCTTCGCTCTCGGCGAGGGCGATCTCCCGTTCGGGGAGCGGAGGTTGCCACCACTCGCCGGAGGCCACCTCGTACGCCTCGCGCAGTTCGATCAGTGCGACGCCGAGCCGGTCACGGGACCGGCCGAGCGGGCCGCGGGCCCCGCAGCCGCCGTCGAGCAGCCTCTGCGCCTCCCCGGCCTCCCGGCGTACGGCGGCGAGCGCGGTGGTGACGCGGCCCGCCGCGCGCCGGTTGGTGACGAGTGCGCAGGCGAGCAGCCCGACCAGTACGCCGACCACGGTGTCGATCCAGCGGTCGGCGACCAGCGCGCCCACGGAGTCGTGCGCCCCGAACAGGCTCAGGATCAGCGCCATCGGCGTGACGCACACCGTGCCCAGCCAGTAGTTCCGCGTGATCAGCGCCTCCGCCCCGATCTGGAAGAGCACCACGAGCAGCACCATCGCCAGGGGTCCCGCACCGATCACCGGCTGCAGTGCGGAGAAGAGCAGCACCCCGAGCAGATTGCCGAGGGCACGCTGCACCACCCGGTTCCAGGACAGCGTCGTATTGGCCTGGAAGACGGCTGCCGCGGTCACCACGGCCCAGTACGGATGACCGACACCGAGCAGCATCGAGGCCCAGCCCGCCAGCGCGCAGCCCAGCGCGGTCCGCACCCCGATCGGCCACAGCGCGGAGCCGGGCCGCCACGGGTCCAGAGGCCGCCGGCCTGCTTCCGTACGGCGTCCGCCGTCCAGCAGTACGCCGTCCAGCTCCGCGAACTGCCCCGCATCGAGCGTCACTTCGGGCAGCGGACGGCCACTGCGCAGCGCATGCGCGAGCGAGACGAACCACGCGGCGCGCGCCGCACGCCCGGCCCCCGACCCCTGCGCCCCCTCCGCGAGCGCCCCCTCCGCGACGAGCAGCAGCCGTTCGAGCCGGGCCCGCGCCCCCGCCGCCGAGCGCGGCCGCTCGGCGGCACGGAACAGTGTCTGCCAGGCCG
>NZ_QUAK01000047.1 GCF_003429565.1 Streptomyces triticagri | reverse complement strand
GTCATCGACTGCACCGACACCGGAGCATCCCCACCGACCGCCACCGTGCCCACCTGAATCTGCCGCGAGCGACGCCGCTCGGCCAGCTTGGTCGGAACGGACGGCATTCCCAGAGAAATGGCAGTCATCTGCTGTGCAACCCCAAGGTGTGGATCGAGGTGGATCGGTCCCGCGGCAGGCGGGCTTCCAAGCTCCGAGATTACGGCACCACGCGCGCGTGCAGCACATCGCACCGCTGCGGCCCGCGCGCGGCACGGCGGCCGGACACCAGGGTGCCCGACCGCCGTGAACGCCGGGCGATCAGGAGATTTTGACCGGGTTGACGACGTCCGCCACCAGCACGAGCAGGGTGAAACAGACGAAGATTCCGGCCACCACGTACGCCACCGGCATCAGCTTCGCCACGTCGAACGGACCCGGGTCGGGACGCTTGAAGAGGCGCGCGAAGTGGCGGCGCACCGACTCCCACAGGGCTCCCGCGATGTGCCCGCCGTCCAGCGGAAGCAGCGGCAGCATGTTGAACAGGAACAGTGAGAGGTTGAAGCCCGCGACCAGGAACAGCATCATCGCGATCTGGTTCTCCGGCGGGATGTCCAGAGTGAACACCTCGCCGCCGACCCGGGCCGCGCCGACCACGCCCATCGGGGAGTCCTGGGCGCGCTCGCCGTCGCCGAAGGCCGCGTCCCACAGGGCGGGGATCTTCGACGGGAGGGCGATCAGCGCCTCGACGCCGTTCTCCATCATGTCGCCCATACGGCTCACGGAGTCGCCGAAGGACTGCTGGACGATGCCGGTGGCGGGCGTGAAGCCGAGGAAGCCGGCGTAGACGTACTGACCCTCGACGTAGCCGCCCTCGCCGTCGGTCTTGCTGACCTGATTGCGGATGAGGTCGGCCTTGAGGTCCTTGCGGACGCCGTCGCGCTCGACGGTGATGGTGGCCGGGCCGATGGTGTCGCGGATGGTGCCCTGCAGCGTCGACCAGTCGTCGACGGCCTTGCCGTTGAACGCGACGATCTTGTCGCCCGGCTCCAGGCCGGCCGCCTTGGCGGGGGCCGCCTTGTCGCCCTTCTCACAGGTGGCGCGATTCTCGCTCTGCGAGATGACGCAGTCGGAGACCTTGCTGACGGTGGTCGTCTGCTCGTTGTAGCCGAAGGTCATCAGGACGCCGAGGAAGATTGCGACGGCCAGGATCAGGTTCATGAACGGGCCGGCGAACATCACGATCACGCGCTTCCACGGCTTGCGCGTGTAGAACAGCCGCTTCTCGTCGCCCGGTTCCAGCTCCTCGAAGGCGGCCTCGCGGGCGTCCTCGATCATTCCGCGCCACGGCGAGGTGGAGCGGGCCTCGAGCTTGCCGTCGGCCCCGGGCGGGAACATCCCGATCATGCGGATGTAGCCGCCGAGCGGGATGGCCTTGATGCCGTACTCCGTGTCGCCCTTCTTGCGCGAGAAGATCGTCGGGCCGAAGCCGACCATGTACTGCGGCACCCGGATGCCGAACAGCTTGGCGGTGGAGAGATGTCCCAGCTCGTGCCAGGCGATCGAGAAGAGCAGCCCGACCACGAAGACGACTATGCCGAGAATCATCATCAAAGTCGTCATGCACGAGCCTCCGCTGTCGCCTGCACTGCTGTTGCTGCTGCCGTCTCCGGGGAGGACGGCAGTCCGGCCAGTTCACGGGCCCGGGCCCGTGCCCAGGTCTCCGCATCGAGGACGTCCGCGACGGTGAGCGAGGTTCCCGCGCGCGGGGTGCCGTGTTCGGACACGACCCGGGTGACCGTGTCCATGATGCCGTTGAACGGCAGCCCGCCTGCCAGGAACGCGTCGACGCATTCCTCGTTCGCGGCATTGAACACCGCCGGGGCCGTTCCCGCGAGCTCGCCCACCTGCCGGGCGAGCCCGACGGAGGGGAACGCCTCGTGGTCGAGGGGGAAGAACTCCCAGCTGGAGGCGCGCGACCAGTCGAAGGCGGGGGCCGCGTCCGGGATCCGCTCGGGCCAGCCGATGCCGATGGCGATCGGGCCGCGCATGTCGGGCGGGGTGGCCTGGGCGAGCGTGGAGCCGTCGGTGAACTCGACCATGGAGTGCACATATGACTGCGGGTGCACGACGACCTCGATGCGGTCGAAGGGGATGTCGTAGAGCAGATGCGCCTCGATGACCTCGAGTCCCTTGTTGACCAGGGTCGCGCTGTTGACCGTGATGACCGGGCCCATCGCCCAGGTGGGGTGGGCGAGCGCGTCCGCGGGGGTGACATCGGCGAGATCGGCCTTGGTGCGGCCGCGGAACGGGCCGCCGGACGCGGTGACGACGAGCTTGCGGACGTCGGCCCGGGTGCCCGCGGCGAGCGCCTGGAACAAGGCTGCGTGCTCGGAGTCCACGGGGATGATCTGGGCCGGCTTCGCGAGCGCCTTGACCAGCGGGCCGCCGACGATCAGCGACTCCTTGTTGGCCAGGGCGAGGGTGCGGCCGGCTTCGAGGGCGGCGAGCGTGGGGGCCAGGCCGATGGATCCGGTGATGCCGTTCAGGACGGTGTGGCAGGGCGCGGCGGCGAGCTCGGTGGCCGCGTCCGGTCCGGCCAGGATCTCGGGGAGCGGCTCGCCCGTCCCGTACTCCCGGGAGAGGGCCTCGCGCAATGCCGATACGGCGTCCTCGCGGGCGACCGCCACGGTGTCCACGCGCAGCCGCCTGGCCTGCTCGGCGAGCAGGTCGACCCGGCCGCCGGCCGCGGACAGGGCGGTGATCCGGAACCGGTCCGGGTGGCGCAGCACCAGGTCGACGGCCTGGGTCCCGATGGATCCGGTGGACCCGAGGACGACGAGGTCGCGGCGTCCCGCGACCGGATCGAAGACGTGATGCGGGTCGGCCAGTGGGCCGTGGCTGTCGCTCATCCCTCCATTGTCGCCCTGCGCCCCCGCGGGCCGGACAGCACACCCCGGGCGGGACTGCCCGGGGTGCTGGATTCGCCGTACGCAGGAGGCCCGACCGGGCTCCAGGTCAGCGGATCGGCCGGTGCTGGTTCTCGTGTTCGGAGGGCCCGGGGCTCGCGTCGGCGATCCAGGGACCCTCGCCGCTGGGGTCGACGATGCCCTGTTCGAGCCAGGTGTAGGCGCCGCCGAGCACGCCGTCGACGATGCGGTGGTCGACCGAGTCGGTGTTCTTCCACAGGCGTTCGAAGAGTTCCTCGGCCCGGATCCGGGACTGCCGGCAGAAGACGTCCGCGAGCTGGTACGCCTCGCGGCCGAACTCGCCCTCGCTGCGCATGAGTTCCGCCCGTACGCAGGCGGCGCTCATGGCGAACAGCTCGGCGCCGATGTCGACGATGCGACCCAGGAAGGCCTGCTTGGTCTCCATCCGGCCCTGCCAGCGGGACATGGCGTAGAAGGTGGAGCGGGCGAGCCGGCGCGAGGTCCGTTCCACGAAGCGCAGATGCCCGGAGAGATCACGGTGTCCGGACGGGTTGAACTCGGCGTAGCTGCGCGGGAGTTGGCCGGGGCCTGCGACGAGGCCCGGCAGCCAGCGGGCGTAGAAGCCGCCGGCGCGTGCGCCCGCCTTCGCCTTGTCGCCCAGCGACTTCTCCGGGTCGATGAGGTCGCCGGCGACCTTGAGGTGGGCGTCCACGGCCTCTCGGGCGATGAGCAGGTGCATGATCTCCGTGGAGCCCTCGAAGATCCGGTTGATCCGCAGATCGCGGAGCAACTGCTCGACAGGGACCGCCCGTTCGCCGCGGGCGGCCAGCGACTCGGCGGTCTCGAAGCCGCGGCCGCCGCGGATCTGCACCAGTTCGTCGGCCATCAGCCAGGCCATCTCCGAGCCGTAGAGCTTGGCGAGTGCGGCCTCGATCCGGATGTCGTTGCGGTCCTCGTCGGCCATCTGCGATGACAGGTCGAGCACGGCCTCCAGGGCGAAGGTGGTCGCCGCGATGAAGGAGATCTTGCTGCCGACGGCCTCGTGCTTGGCCACCGGCCGGCCCCACTGCTCACGGACCGCGGACCACTCGCGGGCGATCTTCAGGCTCCACTTGCCGGCGCCGACGCACATCGCGGGCAGCGAGAGCCGTCCGGTGTTCAGGGTGGTCAGCGCGATCTTGAGGCCGGCACCCTCGGGTCCGATGCGGTTGGCGGCCGGGACGCGGACCTGGTGGAAGCGGGTGACGCCGTTCTCCAGGCCGCGCAGGCCCATGAAGGCGTTGCGCTGCTCGACGGTGATGCCCGCGGAGTCCGCCTCCACGACGAAGGCGGAGATGCCGCCCTTGTGGCCGTCGGACTTCGGCACCCGGGCCATCACCACGAGCAGGTCGGCGACGACGCCGTTGGTCGTCCAGAGCTTCACCCCGTCGAGTACGTAGTCGTCGCCGTCCGGGACCGCCGTGGTGGCGAGCCTGGCCGGGTCGGAGCCGACGTCCGGTTCGGTGAGCAGGAAGGCGGAGATGTCGGTACGGGCGAGGCGGGGCAGGAAGGTGTCCTTCTGCTCCTGGGTGCCGAAGATCTTCAGCGGCTGCGGTACGCCGATGGACTGGTGGGCGGAGAGCAGCGCGCCGATCGCCGGGTTGGCCGAACCGACGAGCGCCAGCGCCTTGTTGTAGTAGACCTGGGTGAGGCCGAGGCCTCCGTACTTCTGGTCGATCTTCATGCCGAGCGCGCCGAGTTCCTTGAGGCCCGCGATCACCTCGTCGGGGATGCGCGCCTCGCGCTCGATGCGCGAGCTGTCGACCTTCGTCTCGCAGAAGTCGCGGAGCTGGGCGAGGAATTCCTCGCCGCGCCGCACGTCGTCGGCGGCCGGCAGCGGGTGCGGGTGGATCAGGTCGAGCCGGAAGCGGCCGAGGAAGAGTTCTTTGGCGAAGCTCGGTTTGCGCCAGTCCTGTTCGCGGGCCGCCTCGGCGACCTGGCGTGCTTCGCGTTCGGAGACCTTGGGGGTCCCCGGGGAGTCGGAGGGTGCTGCGGACATGAGGGCTCACCTCGCCGCGAGTGGGTCGACGGGACCGGACAGGGCTTTCCGTTACCGGCCGGTGCTACTCGGCCGTATGTACCCGTGTACCCGATTCCCGCGCCGGCCACCAGAGCCGGCGCGGCCGATCGGCGTAGCAGAGCCCGGTACGCCGACGGCCGGGGTCCGCGCGGGGCGGGCTCCGGCCGTCGGTGGTGTTCCGTGAGTTTCGTGAGTGATTACAGTTCGATGTTGGTGAACACCATCACGCGCTCGTAGGTGTAATCGTCCATCGCGAAGCGCACGCCCTCGCGGCCGACACCGGACTGCTTGGTGCCGCCGTACGGCATCTGGTCGGCGCGGTACGAGGGGACGTCGCCGATGATCACGCCGCCGACCTCGAGGTTCCGGTGGGCGCGGAAGGCGGCCTGCACGTTGCGGGTGAACACGCCTGCCTGCAGGCCGTACTTGGAGTCGTTGACGGCGTCGAAGGCGGCCTGCTCGTCCTCCACGCGCTGCACGCTGAGGACCGGCCCGAAGACCTCCTCGCAGGAGAGCGTGACGTCGGCGGGCAGGTCGGTGAGCACGGTCGGCGCGTACGCCGCACCGTCCCGCTTGCCGCCGGTGAGCAGCTTGGCGCCGGCCGCGACGGCCTCGTCCACCCAGGCCTCGACGCGCTTCGCGGCGTCCTCGCTGACCAGCGGGCCGACGTCGGTGGCGTCGTCCGAGGGGTCTCCGGTGACCTGGGCCTCGACGGCCTTCACGATCCGCGGGAGCAGTGCGTCGTACACCGAGGAATCGGCGATGACGCGCTGGACGGAGATGCAGGACTGGCCGCCCTGGTAGTTCGAGAAGGTCGCGATGCGGGTCGCGGCCCAGTCGAGGTCGGCCTCGGAGGCGAAGTCCTCGAGGACGACGGCGGCGCCGTTCCCGCCGAGCTCCAGGGTGAGGTGCTTGCGCGGCACCGAGTCCATGATCGCGTAGCCGACCTTGTCGGAGCCGGTGAACGAGATGACGGGCAGCCGCTCGTCCTGCACCAGGGCGGGCATCTTGTCGTTGGTGACCGGCAGGATGCTCCAGGAGCCGGCCGGGAGCTCGGTCTCGGCGAGCAGCTCGCCGATGATCAGGCCGGAGAGCGGGGTGGCGGGGGCCGGCTTGAGGATGATCGGGGCGCCGACGGCGATCGCCGGGGCGATCTTGTGGGCACAGAGGTTGAGCGGGAAGTTGAAGGGCGCGATGCCGAGGACGACGCCGCGCGGGAAGCGGCGGGTGAGGGCGAGCCGGCCGACGCCGCCGGCGTCGGTGTCCAGGCGCTGGCCCTCGCCGCCGTTGTGCCTGCGGGCCTCCTCGGCGGCGAAGCGGAACACCGAGACGGCGCGGCCGAGTTCGCCGCGGGCCCACTTCATCGGCTTGCCGTTCTCGGCGGAGATCAGCCGGGCGAGCTCCTCGGTGCGCTCCACCAGGCGGCGGCTGACGTGGTCGAGGGCCGCGGCGCGGATGTGGGCGGGGGTGGCGGCGAACTCGTCGCGTACGGCGTAGGCGGCGGCCACCGCCTCCTCGACCTGGTCGTCGGTCGGGATGCTGATCCTGCCGACCTCGCGGCCGTCCCAGGGGGAGGTCACGAGGTGCGTGGTCTCGCCGGTGGCCTGGCGGCCGGCGAGCCAGAAGGCGTGGGTGTCGATGGAAGTCATGGTCCCGGCCCTTCCGCGGTGGGGGTGTCTGGCTGTCTCCCCCACCGTAGGGGCGGGTCGCGCAGGGGTCGTTTGTCCGGCACGTAGCGATCGGGCGTTGTCGTACGCCAAATTGTCCGAGACGGACGCGGGGTCGTCGGGGGCGTCGCGCGTCCGCGAACACGCCACCCCGCCGAACGGGTCTCTGCAGCACTGCTGCCCCGGTCACGGCGCGGGGCCCGCGACGGCTCCGGGACGCATCAGCCGACCGCCGACAGACGACCCGGTCGCGCCGCTACCAGACGCACCACAGCGCTCCGCGCCGGCCGGGCCACACCGGCACGGCTCCCGGCCGCCTGCGGTCGCCCGCCCGCCTTCCGGACCAGCCGCCCCGNGCCGGGCCACACCGGCACGGCTCCCGGCCGCCTGCGGTCGCCCGCCCGCCTTCCGGACCAGCCGCCCCGCGCGCCGTCCGACCCCTGCGCGCCTCGATCCCGAACACCCCGGTCCGAAGCCCGGCCGCGCAGCCTCAACTCCCCGGAACCCGAAGCGGGCACGTCCCGGCAGGGCTCGAGCAACACGGCGGTGCGCGCGTCGGCGGTGTACGGGCGGGGCGAACTCGGCGGCGTTCACCCCGCGCGTGAGGCGCCTACGCATCCGCGGGGGCGCGGTCCGGATCGAGCGCGGGCGCAGCCCGGGCGGCGGCAGCCAGGTGCGGGCCGCACCCGGCACGGGCATACAGGGGCGGCACGCGCCCCGGGCGGCGGCTCGGCGCCGACGTCGTACGGAACCACGCCATCCGGCACGACTCGACCACGGCCAACGACCTCCCAGGCCACGGACACCCCGGTCTGCAGCCCGCACCGTTCGGAACCGACCCGGCCCGGCCGGCACAAGCCCCGCGCACGACCACCGGCTCCCCCGGCGCAGGCACGGTGCAGCCGCGGGTGGCTGGGCTCCGACCGGATCCGGCACGCGTACGGAGGCGCTGCATGCGTCCCGGCCGGCGTCGTACGCAACCGCCCGATCCGGCACGACTCGACCACAGCCAACGACCTCCCAAGACCCGAACACCCCGGTCCGCAGCCCGCAGGCCGCACCGGCGGAAACACGGAGTCCCCAGCCCGGCGTGCGCAGGCGCGGCGCGGGCTCGGTCCCGGGCGGGTGCCGCGTGGGGGGGCGACTTCGGCGTGCTTCTGAGGGCGCCGGGGCGGCTTGCTCGGGCGAGGGCGTACGGACCAGGGATCCGCGGGCCTGCGTCGGGGGGGGGCGGGCAGACCGCGGCGCGAAGGTGCCAGGCCGTGCCGCCCGACGCGGGCGCGGCGCGGGCGGGGCGGACTCGGCGTCGG
>NZ_QUAK01000045.1 GCF_003429565.1 Streptomyces triticagri | reverse complement strand
AACCAGCGCACCCACGTGGTGCGTTCCGAGCGCACCCCGGTCACGCCGGCCGGCAGCCGTCGGCCGCCGCATCCGGAGCACGCCGGGCGCACCACCCCTGCCCGGCCGCTGACCGGCGGCTGAGCCGAAGACCGCGGGGACGGTACGCACAACCTCTCCCCCGCAGACGCGAGCCCCGGCCTCCTTCGCCGGGAGCCGGGGCACGCGTGTCTTCGGGTCCGGGCGTTCAGCCCTTCCAGCAGCGGGTCACGGTGCCGTCGCTGACCTCGAAGTTCAGCCGTCCCGAGCGGTATTCCATGGTCACGATCGCGCCGGGCGGGAGGGCTCTGACGGTGCCCCAGCCGCGCTCGCGCGCCTGGGCTTCGGCCGCTTCCGCGGCGAGTCCGACATAGCTGTCGGGGGCGTCCTGAGGGTCTGCGGACGGTGTCGGTATCGGTGCCATGACGCCACCGTAGGCGGACCGGGGCGGCGGGGGAAACAGCAGCGGGTAACCGCTTCTTCTGCCGTTCCCGTAGCACCACGGTCACGCTTCTGTCACAGCGTCCCGGGCGGTGACTATTCCCTGCCCCGGGCCTTGTGCGAGCGGATTCGAATTCGGATTCCGAGGGGCGGGTACGGTGCCGGGGAATTCCGATCCACGTGCGTCATCGGCCGGTCGGACTTCCGTCGACCGCCTATTCGGAAATGCGGTCGAGAGCGCGGGAGAGCCGGTCGCGGGTCGCCCTGACGTGATCGTTCAGCTCGGCCGGTTCGAGGATCTGGAACTCGAAGCCCATCAGGGCGACATGGATCACCATGACGTCCAGGCTCGCGGCGCCGGTACGCAGCAGACAGCTGTCGGAACCCTCCGCCTCGAGTACGCCGGCCGACGGGCTGATCGCGCGGGCCGCCTCGTCGTACGGCACCAGGAGCCGTACCAGTGCCTGCTCGGCGTAGACACGGTTGGCGACCCCCTGGGACACGTAGGCGGCGAGGTCGTCTGCGGGCGGGGTGCGGGGCGAGAAGCGCGGCCCGTGCGGGGGTTTGGGGGTGATGCGGTCGGCCCGGAAGGTGCGCCAGTCGTCGCGGTCCAGGTCCCAGGCGACCAGGTACCAGCGGTGCTCGGTGCAGACCAGGCGGTGCGGTTCGACCGTGCGCCGGCTGGTGTCGCCTTCGTGGCTGCGGTACTCGAAGCGGAGGCGTTCGTTGTCGCGGCAGGCGGCGGCGAGCTCGGTGAGTATCTCCGGCTCGACGGTCGAGGGCCCCGCGCCGCCGCGCAGCATCGGGACGGTGAAGGCGTTCAGGGTGCCGACCCTGCGGCGCAGCCGGCTCGGCAGCACCTGCTCCAGCTTGGACAGCGCCCGTACCGAGGTCTCGCCGATGCCCTCGATGCCCTGGCCCGCGGCGGTGCGCAGGCCCACGGCGACGGCGACCGCCTCGTCGTCGTCGAGGAGCAGCGGCGGCATCTCGGCGCCGACGCCGAGCTGGTAGCCGCCGCCAGTGCCGGGGCTGGCGTTCACCGGATAGCCGAGCTCGCGCAGCCGGTCCACGTCGCGCCGTACGGTGCGCGGGGTGACGCCGAGCCGGTCGGCCAGGTCGGCGCCCGACCACTCGCGGTGGGCCTGCAGCAGTGAGAGCAGGCGAAGCAGTCGTGCCGAGGTCTCCAACATGGGGCCGAGTCTGCCAGCCCTTGCGGACAGGGACGTTCCGCAAGGGCTGGGCCGGAGCAGCGCCGGACTCCGTCAGTCGACGGCCTGGACGCGGATCGCCAGGTCGTTGTCGCCCGTGTAGTACGGGCCGGCCTCGAGCAGCGCCGCACTGCCCTCCGGGCGGCCGAGCCGGGACGCCGGATAGCTGAAGATCTGCTTCTTCTCCGCGACGTCGTCGAGCAGCCGGGCCAGGCGCACCGAGGGGCCGGTCGACCCGGCGGGGCGCAGCCACAGATCCCAGGGGCCGTCCTGTTCGGCGAGCGCCCGGTAGTCGATCGTCCAGACGAACTCCGGTCCCCGGGTGTCGAGTTCGCCGTGGTGCACGAGGGACGGCTCCCTCCGGCTGCGGGCCTCCGCATGCGCGGCCGGGCCGAGCGCGATGCCGTAGACCCGTCCGCGCACCGTCAACTCGTGTCCGCAGACGGTGAGTTCACCGGCCTCGGCGTGCGGTGCCCGGTGCCAGGCGCGGACGGTGAGATTGCCGTGCTTGGTGGCGTACGGGATGCGTACGGCGACATGGCCGCGGGCGCCGCTGGGTGCGCGGTCGACGAGCGAGCGCAGGTCGTTGACGCCCGGCATCAGGCGCCGCGGCGTGCGGTCGCCGTGCTCGACGAAGGAGTCCCAGCGCCCCTCGGGCAGTCCGACGCTGCTGGGCAGTACGGCCCGCAGCCGGCCCTCGGCGACCGGGGTCAGCGGGAGGCGCACCTCGTCGTCGCCGCTGCGCAGGCGCAGCAGCAGATGCGAGGGGACCTCGGGGCGGTGCCCGCCGGGCTCGCGGACGTCGAAAGTCAGTCCCCCGGCCGAGTCAGCCACGCAGTCGGCGGTCGGCGGCACGGTGGGCTCCCGGTCGGTGTGGTCGGCGTGCGGCAGTGCCACGGTCATCTCGGGAGCCTCCTGTTCAGTGCGGTACGACCGGCGTCGTGGGCCGCGTACGCACCGCCGAGCAGGGTGCCCCGCGCGCGGTGCAGGCTGCCGCGCATCCGGCCGAGCCGGGTGCCGGACCGCCCGGCCGCGGTGAGGTCGTGGAAGAGCGACTCGTAGCGCTCGGCGATCCGGCTGGGGTCGAAGCGCCGGGAGTCCGCGAGCGCGGCGTGCGACATCCGCTCGCGCAGCGGGTCGTCGTTGATCAGCTCGAGGAGTCCGCGGGAGATGGCACGGACGTCGCCGACCGGGACGAGGCGTCCGTCGACACCATTGTCGATGATCTCGCCCGGTCCGTGCGGGCAGTTCGTGGACACCACGGGCAGTCCGCAGCGCATGGCCTCGACGATCGTCATGCCGAACGATTCGAGGCTGGAGGTGACGGCGGCGACGGAACCCTTGGCCCACTCGGGGTCGATGGGGTGTGCGGGTCCCATCAGGAACACGTGGTTGTACAGGCCGAGTTCGTCGATCAGGGTGCGCAGCCGGTCCTTCTGCGCGCCGCCGCCGTAGATCCGCAGACGCCAGTCGGGGCGCTCCCTGCGGACCTGGTCGAAGGCCCTGACGAGGAGGTCGTAGCGCTTGACGGGGGCGAGCCGGCCGGCCGCGACGACCCATTTGCCGGAGCCGTCGGCGGGGGCGACCCCTGGTTCCGGCACCGGGTTCGGCACTGCCTGGATGCGGACGCCCGGCAGCCGCATCCGGCCGCGGTACGCGGCCGCGTCCGCCTCGGTGGTCGTGGTGAGCGCGTCGAGCCGCGGGTACACCGCGCGCAGCTGGGCACGCAGGGCCCTCGAGTGGCTGTCCAGGGTGAGGTGCTCCTGGCCGATGCGGAGCGGGCCGCGGCGGGTCTGGCGGGCCAGGTGGACGTTCAGGCCGGGCCGGGTGCCGATGACGACATCGGCCTCGGTGCTCGCGAGGTGGTCGGCGAGCCGGTGGTCGGTCAGCTCGCTGTACTGGTCGAAGCGCCCCTCGGCGGACGGGAAGTGACGTGCGGGCCGGCGGTGTGCCGCGCTGTCCCCCTCGTAGCCGGCGGTTCCCTTGCGCAGGTCGACCAGGTGTCGCACGCGTACCCGCGCGGACGGTGTGAAGACCGGCGCGTCGCGGTGCCGGTGCACCGAGACGATCTCGACGTCGTGCTGCTCGGCCAGGGTGTTGGCCAGGTTGTACGTGGTACGGATCGTCCCCCCGATTCCGTACGCGTTGTGTATCAGGAATGAGATGTGCATTGATCCCCGTATCCCATGATCCGTGCGGACAGTCCCCCGAAGTCCGCCTAGCACTGGGTCAGACCGGATTCGGGATGCGGGGGTTGGGTCCCAACATCATCTTGTGCCTGAACGGTTGCGCCATCGATAGCCGGAAATGGGAACCCTTCGGGGGCAAAACGCATCAGTGGGTGTGTCCGCCGCTGCCGGCCCCGGGTACCCGGCCTCAGGGCCGGTAGCCGAGCTGCGGCACCTCGAAGCAGTTGGCGGTCATGTCCCCGCCCTGGGTGACCCAGCCCTTGCCGTCCTTCCAGCGGGCGGCGGAGACGCAGCTGCGGCGGGTCTCCGGGGGCCGGGCGCGCTCCTCGAAGCGGACCGGGAGCAGCAGCCCCCGGGCGTCGTAGGCCTTGTCGCGGTTGAGGTAGCGCTCCAGACAGGCTCCGGTCACCTCGGATCCGCAGGACTTGGCGGCGTCGGTGAACCACATCGCCGCGGCCCAGCCCTCCAGCTGCCACTGCGAGTGGGTGTCGCTGTCCTCGGTGGCGGTGCGGAACTCCCGGACGGCCTTGTGGCCGGTCTCGTCGTGATTGCGGCTCGATCCGGTCACCCAGAGGGCGTTGCGGCAGTGCGGGGCGTCCTTGTAGTCCTTCTCGACCGAGGAGTTCCAGTTCTGCGCGTTGGTGACCTTGGCGGTGACGCGGGCGCCGACGTCGTCCATGGCCGCGCAGAGCCGGGCGTTGCCGTGGCTGTCGACGGCGTCGAAGACCAGGTCGACGTCCTGCTCCTCGAGATCGGCGGCCACCGCCCGGAAGTTGGGCAGCGCGAAGTCGACCTGCTCGGTGACGACCCGGTAGCCCTCGGCCTTCAGGCCCCGGGTCACCAGACGTGCGTAGGCGGCCGATGCGGGTTGGTTGTACGAGACGACCGCGGCGGTACGGGCGCCGTGCTCGCGCTTGAAGTAGCGGTAGACCTCGGTCCCGCCGTACAGCTCGCCCCGCCAGCCGGGCTTGCCGCCGTTGCGCGGGGCGAGGCTGCCGTAGATCGAGTAGAGGTGCGGATAGGTGTCGTAGGCCGGTCCGACGGGCTGGCCGCCGATGTCCGGGACGCCCGCGTCGGACACCCGCTTCGCGCCGGCGTAGTCGAGGACGGTGGTGGCGACGAGGGCCACCACCTTCTTCTCGTCGAGGAGTTCGTGCACACAGGCGTTGTTGCCGACGCCGCTGCCGCCGTCGTCGCAGGTGTGCACCTCGATACGGCGGCCGGCGATGCCGCCGCGGTCGTTGAGCCGCTCGAAGTAGGCCTTGGCGCCGTCCCGCGGACCGGTGAAGGCATCGCCGCCGACCGGGCTGGTCTCGCTCGCCAGGATCCCCACCCGGAGCGGGCCGCGGTCCCCCGCGGGCGGCTCGGACCCCGCCGGCCGCCCGGTGAAGTCGCTCTCCGGCAGTCGGCTTCCGCAGGCCGCGGTCAGCAGCAGCAGTACGGCCGCGGCCAGTGATCCGAGACCGCGTGCCCTCCCCCGGCCGGCCATGCCGGACTCAGCAGCCCGGGCCGGGCGACTCGTTGCCGCTGAGCTGGACCAGGGCGCAGAGCGTCTTGACCGAGACCTTCCAGGTGTCGTCCTGGAGGACGGCGGTGCCCGAGGCGTCGGGCATCACGGTGGCGCCCTCGAGGCTGAGCGTGTACGTCACATCGGCATCGGTGGCCGAGGTGAACTCGACCTCGTCCGCCTTCGCCTGCACCTGCTGCCCGCGCTCGTCGCCGTTGAAGGACTGCAGGACCTTGCGCATCTTGGCACCGTTCTCGAGGAGCTCCTCCTTGTCCTTCATCGCGGTCTTCGGGTCGAAGAACTTCTCCCAGTTCTCCTTGACCTCCTTCTCGGCCGCGGCGGGATCGGCCGGAGCGGTCGCGTCCGTGTCGGGGGCGTCCTCGTCGGGCGCCTCCGCGTCGGGGGTGTCTCCTCCGTTCGCGCCGCCGTCCGCGGTCTCCTCGACCGACGGTTCGGGCGGCGGGGCGTCGCCGCCGCCCCCGCTGTCGTCGCCGCAGGCCGTCAGGCCCGCGCCTGCCAGCAGGATCGCGGCGGCCGCCCAGGCCGTGGTCCGCGTCCTGCGGGTCCGTCGCCCCGTTGTCCCGAGGTCCATCTGGCTCACCGCCGGGTGTCTGCCGGGCCCATGACGGCCCGGTGCTTTCAGGGTCAGCTCGCAGAAGGCATAGTGCAAGCGATCGGCTGACATGAACAGAGCCGACATGAACAGATACGGGCCGAATTCCCCAGGGGGCACGGATGCCGACTGTCCGAACGCTCAGCGCGCACCCCGCCCGGTGGGCGGGCCCCGCCGTTCTGGCCGTCGGCGCGGTGCTCTGCGTCATCGGCTGGTACGGGGTCTCCGGCGAGCGTTTCACGGCACGTCAGATCCCGTATCTGGCGTCCTGTTCGCTGCCCGGTGCGGCCCTGATCGTCGCGGGTGCGGTGCTCCTCGCGCAGTCCAGGAACCTCCGGGCCGCGGACCGGGTGGAGGAGTTGTACCGGCTCCTGGTGACCTCGGCGCCGGACGCGCCCGACCGTACGGGCCGGCTGCCGGTGGCGACGAGCGATGAGCTGGTACGGGTGCCGGGCGGCACCCTGTGGCACCGGGCGGACTGTCCGCTGGCCGCCGGGAAACCGGATGTGGTGCGGCTCGACGACGGCGGCCGGCCCGCCGGTGCCGGCGCCGACGAGACGTACGACGGCCTGACCCCGTGCCCGGTGTGCGAACCGGACAGCGGCCCCGAGCCGGCCACCGCCCCGGAGTCCTGAGGCATGGCCTCACTGAGCTACGACCTCACGCTCGCGGGCATCGGGGTCGGCAGCGCGGCCGCGCTGACCGGCATCGGCCTGATCGTCACCTATCGCGCCACCGGGGTCCTCAACCTCGCGCACGGAGCGATCGCCATGGTCTGCGCGTACGTCCTGCGCCAGCTCACCGTGGAGTGGGGTCTGCCGCTGTGGTGCGGCGCGCTGCTCACCCTCCTGGTGGTGGCCCCCGGCATCGGACTCCTCCTGGAACGGGCGGTGTTCCGGCCGCTCGCCGTGCTCGGCGGGGATCCCGCCCAGACTCTGGTCGCCTCGATCGGGGTCTTCGTGCTTCTGGTCGGCGGCGCGACCCTGCTGTGGGGTCAGGGCGCCCACTCGGACGCGCCCGAACTCATCGGCTCCGGGGCCTGGGGACAGCTCGCCGTGGCCCTGCTGCTCGCCGCGGCGGTGTGGGCCGTGACGCAGCGGACCCGGTTCGGCGGTGAACTGCGGGCCGTGGTGGACAACCGGCAGCTCGCGGTGCTCGGCGGCATCGACGCGAACCGGGTGGCGGCGGCCGGCTGGGCCTTCGGCTCCTTCACCGCGGGCCTGACCGGGGTGCTGCTCGCCCCGCTGGTGCGCCTCGACCCGTACGGACTGCCGCTGCTGGTGATGGAGGTGGTGGCCGTGGCGGTCGGGGCGGGGATGCGCAGTCTGCCGGCGGCGCTCGCCATCGCCCTCGGACTCGGCGTCGTACAGAGCCAGTTGACGCGGCTGCATCCGTCCGGCTGGGGCGAGCCGCTGCTGCAGGCCGTCGGCGCCAACCTGTTCGTGGTGGCGCTGCTCGTGGCGGCGCTCGTGCTGCCCGGGGTGGGGGCGCGCGGGGCGCTGCCGCGTACGGCGAGCGCACGGGTGCCCACTCCGCCGGGTGCCTGGATCGTGGCGGGTGTGATGTTCCTGCTGCCGCTCGGGTTCGCCGGATCGGATCTGCAGACGGCGGTTCAGGTGCCGGCGCTCGCGGTGATCCTGCTGTCCCTGGTCGTGGTGACCGGGCGCGGCGGCCAGATCTCGCTCGGGCAGGCCGCGTACGCCGGCCTCGGCGCGCTCTTCACCGCGCTGCTCGCGGCCGGCCGGTTCCCCGGGCTGCCCGGGGTGCCGACGCTGGTCGCGCTGGGGCTCGCCGTGCTCCTGGTGGCGCCGCTCGGGCTGCTCACCGGGTGGCCGGCGATCCGGCGGCACGGTCTCGCCCTGGCGCTCGCCACCTTCGCGGTGGGCGTGGGGGTGAGCCGTTTCGTCTTCGACCAGCCGTACGCGACGTCCGGGCTCACGCTCGACCGTCCGGCCGGCTTCGAGGACGACCGGGTGTTCTACGTACTCGAACTGGTGCTGCTGTGCGGGGCGTTGCTCGCGGCGGCGGCCCTTCGCCGAGGGCGGACCGGGCGGGCGCTCGCGGCGATGCGGGACCACGAGGCGGGAGCGGCGGCGGCCGGCGTTGCGGTGCCGCGGCTCAAGCTGGCCGCGTTCGTGGCGGGTGCGGCGCTCGCCGCGCTCGGCGGCGGCCTGCTCGGCCTCGGGTTCCGGGCCTTCGACCCGTCCGCGTACGACCCGGTGCGCGGGCTCCTCTGGTTCGCGGCGGTGGTGGTGCTCGGTTCGGACTCGCTGCTCGGCGCAACCGCCGCGGCAGCCCTGCTCGTCGGTCTTGACGCGGGGACTCGCGGCGGGGTCGCGGCGGCCCTCATCGGGGTGCTCGCGGTACTGGTCGGCCGGTTCCCCGGCGGTCCGTACGAGGCGGTGCGCGCGGCCGCCGCACGACTGCGGACGGCCCCGGGAGCCGTACTGACTCCGCTGGGCGAGCGGGTACGGGCAGGCCTTGCGCCAGAAAGACCCGCCGCAGAGGCCCGTGTCACCTCCTCCGAGCCGGTGCCCCTGCGCCCCTCGGGAGCGTCCGCCCGCCGTCCGCGGGCACCGCTCACGGCGCACCGGCTCACCGTCGCCTACGACGGGTTCACGGCTCTCGACGACGTCGGCCTGACCCTCGCGCCGGGCACGGTGACCGCCGTGGTGGGCCCCAACGGCGCGGGAAAGAGCACCCTCTTCCACTGTCTGTCCGGCACGCTGCGGCCGGGCTCGGGGCACGTGGAGTTCGACGGCCAGGACATCACACGCCGCCCCGCGCACGCCCGCACCCGCCTCGGCATCGCCCGCACCTTCCAACAGCTCGCCGTCTTCGAGTCGTTGAGCGTCGCGGACAACGTACGGGTGGGCGCCGAGCAGGGCCGCACCCGCGATCCGGGCTCGGTGACCCGCGCCCTGCGCCTGACCGGCCTGGACACCGCCGGGCTACGGGACCGGCCGGCCGCGGACCTGCCCACCGGCACGCTGCGCCGCGTCGAGCTGGCGAGGGCGCTGGCCGGCGACCCGTACGTCCTGCTCCTGGACGAGCCGGCCGCGGGCCTGGACTCCGCCGAGGCCGAGAGGCTCTCCCGGATGCTCGCGGCGCTGGCCGCGGAGGGCATGGCCCTGCTCGTGGTGGAGCACGACCTGGACCTGGTCGCCACCGTCGCCGACACGGTGCACGTGCTGACCGCCGGACGGATCACCGACTCGGGCCCGCCCGACGCCGTGCTCGCCCGTGCGGCACACGCTGCCGGTGGGTCCCGTGCTGCCGGTGAGGTCCGTGCGGCGGCGGACCAGCGGGAGGCCGGATCGCCGGCCGCACGGGAGGAGCCCGGCACATGACCCGCGAACTCGAACTGCGCGACGTACGCCTGCGATACGGACCGCTCGAGGCGCTGCACGGCATCGGCCTCGCGGTGCCGGCCGGCGCCACCACCGTCCTGGTCGGCCGCAACGGCTCGGGGCGCAGCAGTGTGCTGCGCGCGGTGGCCGGCACGGTACGGCTCTCCGGCGGCTCCGTACGGTGGCGGGGGCAGGACGTGACGCGGTGGCCGGCCCACGAACGGGCGCGCCGCGGCCTGGTGTTCGTCCCCGAGCGGCAGGCCGTCTTCGCCTCCCTGAGCGTCGCGGAGAACCTCGCACTGCCGGTCCGGCACCGCGACACGGCCCCCGCACTCGACGCGTATCCCGAACTGGCCCCGCTGCTGCACCGCACCGCGGCCACGCTCTCCGGCGGCGAACAGCGGATGCTCGCCCTCGGCCGTGCGCTGCTCGCGCGCCCGCGGCTGCTCGTCGTCGACGAGCCCACCCAGGGCATGTCCCCCGCCGTCGCGGAGCGTACGTACCGGCTCCTTGCCGGACTCGACGCGACGGTGCTGCTGGCCGAACAGCGGCTGCCACCCGGGCCGCAGGGCGGTGCGACCGCGCAGCGACCCGTAATCGTGCACGAACTGCGGCGGGGCACGGTGGTGTTCAGCGGGGAGGCGGCGGGAACACGGCGGAGGCCGTAGCGGCGGCGGGAGTTCGGGCGGGGCTGCGGGGCCGGCGGGCATGAACACCGCCCGGCCCCGCAGCAGTTGATCCGGCCGCCGGTCTACCCGGCCGGAATCACCAGTCGGGTGCCGATCGCGAGGCGGTCCGGATGGCTGCCGACGGCCTTGCGGTTGGCGTCGTAGACGGCCTTCCAGCCGCCCTTGACGTCGTAGCGCCGGGCGATCGCGGAGAGCGTCTCGCCCGCCTTGACGACATGGACCTGCTCGCGCCCCTCGAGCCCGTACCGCTTGGAGCAGACCGGCCAGGCCTTCCAGCCCTGGGACTTCAGGACGCGCTCCGCGACGGCGATCTGCTGCGCGCGGGTGGCGAGATCGGCGCGCTTGGCGTACTCGAGGCCGCCGTGCTCCTCCCAGGTCGGCTGCCAGAACTGGAGCCCGCCGTAGTAGCCGTTGCCGGTGTTGATGTGCCAGCGGCCGCTGCTCTCGCATTCGGCGATGCAGTCCCACACCGAATCGCGCTTGCACTCGCGGACAGCACCCGGGGCGGCGACGCCCGGTGCCCCGTGCCCGGGGCCGGGCGGTGGCGGTGGCGCGGCGGCCGCGGCGCCGAACGACGTACAGGAGAACAGTCCGGAGAGCAGGGCCACGGTCCAGAGACGCTTGTTCGACATCGCGTCAAACTAAGCAGCCGTCCCGCACCCGCCGGACCGCCGCGCCTGCCGGCGGCCCACCCCACCCGGTCGGATGACCGGATGGGGCGACCATACGGACGCATCGGCTCCGTCCGGGGTCCGCGGGTACGGCCACGGCCGGAGAACCGTCGAATTCCAGCCACCCACTTCATTCGCCGATATCGGTATTTGTCGACCTGTCGCCCGAGTGACCCGGAGGGGCCCCGACGAGGCCAATTTCCCTGCTCAGGACGGTTGTTGGAGCACGGACACCGCCTCAGGCCGGAGCCTCACCCTCCGCCGCGGATGATGCGATTCCGTTCCCTCCGCCGCGTTACTTGCCCCACCGGTCGTCCGTTGTGTTCTTCATGGGCCGGGAAAGCCCGGCATCGCGACGCNACCGGTCGTCCGTTGTGTTCTTCATGGGCCGGGAAAGCCCGGCATCGCGACGCACCGAATTCCGAGGAGCAACCGTGCAGCGCATGCTCGACGTCAGCGACGACGTACGCGCCGAGATCGGCGACGCAGAGGCGGACCGGCTGCTCGCCGGGGACACCGCCCCCGGTGCCTACGACTGCACCTCGTGCCGCACCCCGGGCGACTCCGGACAGGAGCGCACCAGCACCGTGCTCTTCGTCGGCGAGGAGACCGCCGTCCTCGCCTTCGCCCACGCCGGCTGTCTGCCGTCCCAGGTGGTGCCGGTCGCCGAGGAGCAGCTCCAGGGCGCCGTACGCTCCATCACCGGCGAGGAGCCGCAGGCGCCGACCGTCGCCCCGCCGCCGCAGCAGGCCGCACCCGAGCAGACCGCTCCCGACCAGGCCGTGCTCGGCGTGACCAGCGGCCTCGTGCTCCTCGACGGCGTGCTGCACCCGGCCCTCGTCGTGGAGCCGACCGGCCCCGTCGCCCGCCCCGGGTCCACCGAGCCGGGTGACGACTTCCTGCCCCTCCTGATCGAGCAGGGCTTCATGCCCGTGCCGCAGCTCGTCCGCGCCCCGGCGCCCCTGCACGGCTGGTCCGTGCTCCTTGCCATGGGCCAGCTGCACGCCCTGCTGCAGCCCGGTGTCGGCGGCGGCCCGGCCGTCTCCTGGTGGCAGGCGCACCAGCCGCTGCAGGTCACCGACGGCTGGCGGACGGCCGCGACGAAGCTGGGCTCGGTCCTGGTGTTCGCCGCTCCGGCCGGCTCGATCGGCCGCCAGTCGCGCGAGGACCTGCTGCGCGACGCCCTGGACAAGGCCGCGGCCAACGGCCAGTTGGTGGCCGCCGCCATGCCGCTCGCCGGGACCTGACCCCGGCGTCGGACGCGGCAGGGGCCGCCGGCCCAGGGCACGAACCCC
>NZ_QUAK01000043.1 GCF_003429565.1 Streptomyces triticagri | reverse complement strand
GCCTCCGGCCGGGAGGTGCCCCCAGGTGCGTGCTCTGGGGGTCCCCCCGGCCGGAGGCTGGGGGAGCGTGCCAGGCGCCGCGAGCCCGCGAAGGTCCGCCGGACAGGACCTAGGTGTCCTAGCGTGCGCCGCGGCGTTCGTGGCGGGTGCGGGCCGCGTCGTGGGCCTCGGCGAGGAGGCGCAGGACGGTGTCGAGGGTGCGGGGGCCCGGGGCGACCACGGCGATCCAGCCCTGGGCCGCGTACACGGGGTGCGGCCCGATCGTGTCGGCGGCCGCGGGATCCACGGCGGGCTCGGCGCCGTCCCCGTCCGGCTGCTCGCCGACGAGCTCGCGCAGCGCCTGGCGCCCGACGTGGATGTTGACCCGGAACCGGCCCGGGCGGTCCAGGTCGGACGAGGTGTCACCGGGGTAGTTCTTGGTGACGATCGTCCCGTACGGCTGGGTGTGCTGCGGGAGGCGGCCGTCGGGTGCGTAGGAGAAGAAGGCGTCGCCCCAGGCCAGTTCGGGGTACTCGCTGCCGGGGGCGGGGAGGGTGACCAGAGCGCCGTCGAAGCCGCGGACCGCGCGGACGATCCGGTCCATCACCGAGTCCTCGGAGCCGGTGCCGTGCCCGGCGTCGTCGTTCCTGTGGATACTCATGGTTCAAGCATCGACTTCAAGTGCTTCTGTGGGGTTTCGGGATGGACGGGCGTACGGGACGTGGGGCGGAGGCGACCGGAGCCGACAATGCGGGCGTCCGGGGTCCGCTGCGTACCCGGGATGTCGCGGCGGCCTCCGGCTATTCGGTACAGCAGGTGCGCGACCTGGAGCGGCTCGGCGTGCTCCCGCCCGCTCCCGCGCCTACACCCCGGCGCACACACGTGCGCTGCGCGCCTACCGCGCGCTCGCCACGGCCGTCGGCCCCGTACCGGCCCGCCGGCTGCTGGCCCGGCTGCGTACCGCACCACTCACCGAGGCCGCGGCCGCCATCGGCGAGCTGCACTCGGGCATCGCGCGGGAGCGGGCGGACGCGCTGCATGCGCGGGAGGCCCTGCACGCGATCCGCGACGAGGCCCGCACGGACGAGGCGCGCACGGACGAGGCACCTACGGAAGGGGCCCGTACCGACGGGGCCCGTACTGACGGGACCGACCGCACGCCCGCACGCGAACGGCGCGACGACACCATGACGATCACCCAGCTCGCGGACGCCCTGCGGGTGCGGCCGTCCACCCTGCGGTTCTGGGAGCAGGAGCGGCTGGTGGCCCCGGAGCGGGTGACCTCGCTGCGCGCCCGCCGCTACGGAGTCGCGGCGGTGCGGCAGGCCCGCCTGGTCGCGGCGCTGCGCGCGGCCGGTCACGGCATCCCCGAGGTGCGCGAACTCCTGGGCACCCTCGGCGGACCCGGCGGCCTCGAGGACGCGCACCGCGTCCTCGCCCGCCGGCTCGAACAGCTCGCCGTACGGAGTGTGGCCCTGCTGCGCGCGGGCTCCGACCTGGCGGAACTGATCGAGGACGCGGCGGGGGAGGGCCGGCAGGAGGGTGCGGGTCAGGGCGGCGGTTCCGCGGGGGCCGGGCGTCCCGCCGAGTAGTGCTTGCGGATCTCCGAGACGATCCCGAAGACGGCGGCCGTCAGCGGGACCGCCAGGAGCATGCCGAGAATGCCGGCGACCGACGCACCCGCCGTGATCGCCAGCATCACGACCGCGGGATGCATCTGCACCGTACGGCTCTGGATCATCGGCTGGAGGACGTGCCCCTCCAGCACCTGCACCGCGAGGACCACCCCGAGCGCCCAGAGCGCGATCACGAAACCGCGGTCCGCGAGCGCCACAAGCACCGCCACCGCACCCGAGATGAACGCCCCGAGATACGGGATGTACGCGCCGACGAACACCAGGGCCCCGAGCCCGACCGCACCCGGCACCCGCAGGATCAGCAGACCGACCGTGATGCAGAGCGCGTCGATCAGGGCGATGAACGTCGTCCCGCGCATGAAGCCCTCGATGGCTTCGAAGGCCCGGCGCCCCATGGCCTCGAGCCGCACACCGCGGCTGCCCGGCATGAAGCCGTGCAGGGCGCGCACCGCCTTGTCCGCGTCCCGCAGGAAGAAGAACATCAGGAGCAGCGCCAGCACCGCCATCGCGATCACCTGCCCGACCACGCTGATCCCGCTGATCACACCGGACGCGGCGGTTCCGCCGAACTTGGAGAGCAGGTCCTTGGAGTTCTTCGCCAGATCGTCGACGGAGGTGCCGGCCGCGCCGAGATGATCGGCGAGCGACTTCGCCGCGTCACGGACCGAGGCGACGATCTGGTCGCCGGTCTCGATCAGGGCGTTCACCACGATGTACGTCGCCCCGCCTACGACGATCAGGACGGCGGCGCAGGTGAGTCCGGCCGCGAGCGAGGGGTTGAGCCGCCAGGCGACCAGCCTTCGGTGCAGCGGTCCGAGCAGGGCCGTACCGAGCAGCGCGAGCAGTACGGGGGTGACGGCGGTCTGGAAGGTGATGCAGAGCCAGACGCCCACCGCCGCCACACCGGTGACGAGCAGCGCGAGGGCGCACCAGGCGCCGAGGCGCCGGGCCGGTTCCGGCAGCAGTGAGGTCCGCACACGCCAAGCCGATCACGGGCACCGGTCCGCGTCGCCCTCACGCTGTCCGGCCGGGTGACCTGCCGATGGCCGGCCGGGGGCTCTCCCGCTGTCCGGCCGGTGACGGGGGAGCCGGGCGCCGGACGGGCCCGGACGGGAAAGACCGGACGGGCCCGGACGGGAAAGAGCCGGGATGCCCCTCGGGGGAAATGGGGCACCCCGGCGGTCTTGGGGTTCGATGCGGCGGCGCCGCATGGTCCTACATCCCGTGCACGGCCGGGACTACATCCCGTGCACGGCCGGGACCGTGCCGAGCCGGCCCTTCTGGAAGTCCTCGAAGGCCTGCTGCAGCTCCTCGCGGGTGTTCATCACGAACGGCCCGTAGTGCGCCATCGGTTCCCGGATCGGGCGGCCGCCGAGCAGGACGACCTCGAGGTCGGGCGTGTGGCCGTCCTGCTTCTCGTCGGCCCGTACGGTCAGCGAACCGCCGGATCCGAAGACCGCGGTCTGGCCGAGCTGCACCGGCCGCCGCTCGGAGCCGACCGAGCCGCGCCCGGCCAGGACGTACGCCAGACCGTTGAAGTCCTCCCGCCACGGCAGGGTGACCTCGGCACCGGGGCGGATCGTGGCGTGCACCATCGTGATCGGGGTGTGCGTGATGCCGGGGCCCTGGTGGCCGTCCAGCTCACCGGCGATGACCCGGAGCAGTGCGCCGCCGTCGGGCGAGGTGAGGAGCTGGACCTGGCCGCCGCGGATGTCCTGGTAGCGCGGGTCCATCATCTTGTCGGCCTTCGGCAGGTTCACCCACAGCTGCAGTCCGTGGAAGAGGCCGCCGGACATCACCAGGGACTCCGGCGGGGCCTCGATGTGCAGCAGGCCGGAGCCGGCCGTCATCCACTGGGTGTCGCCGTTGCGGATGGTGCCGCCGCCACCGTTGGAGTCCTGGTGCACGAAGGTGCCGTCGATCAGGTACGTCACCGTCTCGAAGCCGCGGTGCGGGTGCCACGGGGTGCCCTTCGGCTCCCCCGCCGCGTACTCCACCTCGCCCATCTGGTCCATCATGATGAACGGGTCGAGGTGCTGGTAGTTGATGCCCGCGAAGGCACGGCGCACCGGGAAGCCCTCGCCCTCGAAACCGCTGGGAGCGGTCGTGACGGCGAGCACCGGGCGGGCCACGGCATCCTGGGGCGCCGCGACGCGGGGCAGGGTCAGCGGGTTCTCGACGGTTACTGCAGGCATGGTCGGTACCTCCTCGCGATCCGAGTTTAGTTGAACATAGAACTTCTTGCCACCCAGCAACGACGGACGCCCGGGAGGAATTCCTCCCGGGCGTCCGTCGAACCTGCACACGACCGCCGCGCGGTCACCCGTACATGCGCCGCATCGCGAAGTCGACCATCTGCTCGACGGCCTTCGCGTCGAAGACCATGCGGTGCTCCCCCTCCATGTCGAGCACGAAGCCGTACCCGGTGGGAAGCAGGTCGATCACCTCGGCGCCGGTGATCACGAAGTACTTGGAGTCCTTGCCCGCGTAGGAGCGCAGCTCCTTGAGCGAGGTGAACATCGGGATCACCGGCTGCTGGGTGTTGTGCAGCGCCAGGAAGCCCGGGTTCTCACCCCGCGGGCAGTAGACCTTGGAGCCGGCGAAGACCTGCTGGAAGTCCTCGGCGGAGAGCGAGCCCGTGGTGAAGGCCCGCACGGCGTCCGCGAGCGTGGGCTGCGACGGCTCCGGATACAGCGGCGCCTGCTGGCCGTACCCGCCGGGCGCCTGCTGCGGCGGGGGCTGGGGCGAGCCGTAACCCTGCTGGGCGCCCGCGTTCTGGTCGTAGCCGTACATGCGGCCAAGACTACTGAGTGCAGGGGGCGTTCCCGTCCGCTTCCCCCCAAGCTCGGCCAAGGTCGGGACTCGGCGAGCGAAAGCGCCGGGGTCCTCCCGCGAGGGGAGACAGATCACAGATGTGGGGTTAGGGGTTGCTCTTATTACCGACGGGTAGCATCATTGTAGCTACTACCTGGTACGTGAACGAGGACCCTGCCTCCTTACAAAAAGTCTTTTGGAGCCGTCGCCATGGGGCACTACAAGTCGAACCTCCGGGACATCGAGTTCAACCTCTTCGAGGTGCTCGGTCGCGACAAGCTGTACGGCAGCGGACCGTTCGCGGAGATGGACACCGACACTGCGAAGAGCGTCCTGTCCGAGCTGACCCGCCTGGCCGAGAACGAGCTGGCGGAGTCGTTCGCCGACGCCGACCGCAATCCTCCGGTCTTCGACCCGGAGACCAACACCGCACCGGTGCCCGAGTCCTTCAAGAAGAGCTACAAGGCGTTCATGGACTCCGAGTACTGGCGGCTCGGGCTGCCCGAGGAGATCGGCGGCACCACCGCTCCGCCGTCCCTGATCTGGGCGTACGCCGAGCTGATCCTGGGCGCCAACCCGGCGATCTGGATGTACTCCTCGGGCCCCGCGTTCGCCCGCATCCTCTTCGAGGAGGGCAACGAGGTCCAGAAGAAGATCGCCGAGATCGCCGTCGAGAAGACCTGGGGCTCCACCATGGTCCTCACCGAGCCGGACGCCGGCTCGGACGTCGGTGCCGGCCGCGCCAAGGCCGTCGAGCAGGCGGACGGCTCCTGGCACATCGAGGGCGTCAAGCGCTTCATCACGTCCGGTGAGCACGACATGGAGGAGAACATCCTCCACTACGTCCTCGCCCGCCCCGAGGGCGCCGGCCCCGGCACCAAGGGCCTGTCCCTCTTCCTGGTCCCGAAGTACCACTTCGACTTCGAGACCGGCGAGCTCGGCGAGCGCAACGGCGTCTACGCCACCAACGTCGAGCACAAGATGGGCCTCAAGGCCTCCAACACCTGCGAGATGACCTTCGGCGACCAGCCCGACCAGCCCGCCGTCGGCTGGCTGATCGGCGACAAGCACGAGGGCATCCGCCAGATGTTCCGCATCATCGAGTTCGCCCGGATGATGGTCGGCACGAAGGCGATCTCCACCCTCTCGACGGGCTATCTGAACGCCCTCGAGTACGCCAAGGAGCGCGTCCAGGGCCCCGACCTGGCGAACTTCATGGACAAGTCCGCGCCCAAGGTCACCATCACGCACCACCCGGACGTCCGGCGCTCGCTCATGACGCAGAAGGCGTACGCGGAGGGCATGCGCGCCCTGGTCCTGCACACCGCCTCGGTCCAGGACGAGATCGCGGTCAAGGAAGCCGCGGGCGAGGACACCGCACAGCTCGAGGCACTGAACGACCTGCTCCTGCCGATCGTCAAGGGCTACGGCTCCGAGAAGGGCTACGAGCAGCTCGCCCAGTCGCTGCAGACCTTCGGCGGCTCCGGCTTCCTGCAGGAGTACCCGATCGAGCAGTACATCCGGGACGCCAAGATCGACACGCTGTACGAGGGCACCACGGCGATCCAGGGGCAGGACTTCTTCTTCCGGAAGATCGTCCGCAACCAGGGCGCCGCGCTGAACTCGCTGGCCGAGGACATCAAGAAGTTCCTGGCCGTCAACACCGGTGGCGAGGAGCTCTCGGCCGCCCGCGAGTCGCTCGCCAAGGCCGCCGTGGACCTGGAGGCCATCGTCGGCACCATGCTGACGGACCTCGCGGCCACCGAGAAGGACGTGAAGTCGATCTACAAGGTCGGCCTCAACTCCACCCGGCTGCTGCTCGCCTCCGGTGACGTGGTCGTCGGCTACCTGCTGCTGCGCGGTGCCGCCGTCGCCGCCGAGAAGCTGGCCGGCGCCAACGCCAAGGACAAGGCCTTCTACACCGGCAAGATCGCGGCGGCGAAGTTCTTCGCGGCCAACATCCTGCCCGGCGTCGGCGTCCAGCGTTCGCTGGCCGAAGGCGTCGACCTCGAGCTGATGGAGCTGGACGAGGCGGCGTTCTAGCAGAGACCCGCTCCACCGAGACCCCCGCGGCCTGTGCCGCGGGGGTCTTTGCTTGGCGGGGGTCTTTGCATGCCTGCACGGCGACCATTTTCGGATACCAAAATGACGAACGTCACCTCGATTCACACCCGGAACTGCACATGAATAGGTGGTTACGGTTGTCGGGAGGTCGAGATTTGGGATACAAAAATGATGAACTCCTCGCCCCCACCTCCAGGAGCCCTCAGTGAGTGACGCCTCCCCCCAGCCGCCGTCGCACCGGATGTCCCGGCGCGGTGTCATCGCCGGTGCCGCCGCCCTCGCCGGCACCGCCGCCGTGTCCGCGACCGCGGCCAGTGCCGCGACCGCCGCGGCCACCACCTCCGGGGACACCACCTCTGGGGACCGCCGACCGGGCGCCGGCACCGACCGCGACACCCGCGGCGCCAAGTCCGTCGTCTACCGCAACGTGCGCCCCTTCGGCGCGAAGAAGGCCGTGGACCTGGTCACCGTCGACGGCCGCATCGCGAATGGACCCGCGCCCGCCGGCGCGAAGGTCGTGGACGGCGGCGGCCGGGTCGCGCTGCCCTCGCTGGTCGACGCCCACATCCACCCGGACAAGACGACCTGGGGCGGCGAGTGGGTGTCCCGAAAACCGGCCTCCGGCATCGCCGACTACGTCGAGCAGGACGTCGAGCTCTTCAAGAGCCAGGACCGCTCCGTCGCCGAACGCGCCCACGGCCTGATGGCCCACGCCGTCACCCGCGGCACCCGCGGCATGCGCGCGCACGCCGACATCGCCCCCGCGTACGACCTGGCCGGCGTCGAAGGCGTCCATGAGGCCGCCCGCCGCCTGAAGCACGCCCTCGACGTGGAGATCGTGGCCTTCCCCCAGCACGGCGTCGTCCGCACCCCCGGCACCGCGGAACTCCTCGAGGAAGCGGCCCGCACCGGCTACGTCGACTTCGTCGGCGGCCTCGACCCCATCAGCTTCGACAACGCACTCGACGAGCAGCTCGACATCGTCTTCGGCCTCGCCGACCGGCACGGCATCGGCGTCGACATCCACCTGCACGACCGGGACGAGAACGGCACCAAGGTCCTCGACGCCATCATCGACCGCACCCGCGCCCTCGGCCTGCGCGGCAAGGTGAACGTCAGCCACGCCTTCTGCCTCACCAGGCTCTCCGAGTCCGAACTCGCCCGCACCGCAGCCCAGTTGGGTGACCTCGGCATCACGGTGACGACCGTCGCACCGAACGAGTCCCTTGTGCTGCCCATCACGCAGCTGCACGAGCACGGCGTCAAGGTCGGCCTGGGCTCGGACGGTGTGCGCGACTCCTGGAGCCCCTTCGGCAACGCGGACATGCTGCACCGCACCCACATCCTCGGCTGGGTCACCGACGTCCGCCTCGACCAGGAGCTGACCGACTGCTACACCGTGGCCGCACACGGCGGCGCGGACCTGCTCGGCATCGGACGCTCCGAGTTCAAGAAGGGCGACCCGGCGGACTTCGTCCTGCTGCGCGCCGAGGGCACCCCGCAGGTGGTGGTCGACATGCCGCAGCGGGACCTGGTCGTGCACGCGGGCCATGTCGTCGCCAGTGACGGCGAGCTCCAGTAGCAGATCGCGCACCGCTCCACAGCGCCCCGCCGGTCCGTGTACGGGCCCGCTTCTCCGCCCGGGGAGGCGGGCCCGCGCCCGTCGATACAGTGAGTGCATGAACAGACCGCACGCCCGCTTCGACCGCGGACAAACCGACGACCTGATGGCCTTCCTGGCCGCGAGCCCGTCCCCCTACCACGCGGTGGCGAACGCGGCCGCGCGGCTCGAGAAGGCCGGCTTCGAGGAAGTCGCGGAGACCGACTCCTGGGACGCGTCGACGGGCGGCAAGTACGTGCTGCGTGGCGGGGCCCTGATCGCCTGGTACGTGCCCGAGGGCGCGGTCTCCCACACGCCGTTCAAGATCGTCGGCGCGCACACCGACTCCCCCAATCTGCGGGTGAAGCCCATCCCGGACAGCGGCTCGCACGGCTGGCGGCAGGTCGCCGTCGAGATCTACGGCGGACCGCTGCTCAACTCCTGGCTCGACCGCGACCTGGGCCTGTCCGGACGCCTCACCCTGCGCGACGGCACCACCCGCCTGGTGAACGTGGACCGTCCCCTGCTCCGGGTGCCGCAGCTCGCCATCCACCTCGACCGCAGCGTGCACACCGACGGTCTCAAGCTCGACAAGCAGCGGCATCTGCAGCCCGTCTGGGGCCTCGGCGACGCCCACGAGGGCGATCTGGTCCGGTTCCTGGAGCAGGAACTCGGGCTCGCCGCGGGTGAGGTCACCGGCTGGGACCTGATGACGCACTCGGTGGAACCTCCCTCCTATCTCGGCCGCGACAACGAATTCGTCGCAGGTCCCCGGATGGACAACCTCCTCTCCGTACACGCCGGCGCCGCCGCCCTCGCGGCCACGGCGAGCGACGCGCTCGACTTCATCCCGGTGCTCGCGGCCTTCGACCACGAGGAGAACGGCTCGCAGTCCGACACCGGCGCCGACGGCCCGCTGCTCGGCGGCATCCTCGAACGGTCCGTCTTCGCCCGCGGCGGCTCCTACGAGGACCGAGCACGGGCCTTCGCCGGGACGGTGTGCCTGTCCTCCGACACCGGTCACGCCGTGCACCCCAACTACGCGGAGCGGCACGACCCGACCCATCACCCGAGGATCAACGGCGGGCCGATCCTCAAGGTCAACGTCAACAACCGCTACGCCACGGACGGTTCGGGACGAGCCGTGTTCGCCGCCGCGTGCGAGCGGGCCGGGGTGAGCTTCCAGTCCTTCGTCTCCAACAACGCGATGCCCTGCGGCACCACGATCGGCCCGATCACCGCCGCCCGGCACGGCATCAAGACCGTCGACATCGGCGTGGCGATCCTGTCGATGCACAGCGCCCGCGAGATGTGCGGCGCCGAGGACCCCGTCCTGCTGACCAACGCCCTCGCCTCCTTCCTGGAGAGCTGACCGGGCGGCGCAAGCCTCGGAGAACGTCCGGGCGGCGCGAGCTCGGAGACCTGACCGGGCGGCGCGAGGCGACGCCCGGCGGCCTCGGCCGTATCCCTCAACTCCCCGTGGTCCCGGGGCACTTCATCCCGGGGCCACGGCCGCCGGAGAGGCGCGGCCCCGTCACTCGTAGGGCCTGATGCCCACCATCGCGTCCAGGGATATGTGATTCACCCCGGACGGGGACGGCAGGGCGAGCTGCCGGTCGAGCAGCCCTCGGAGAGGGCCGCAGCCACTCGTGCGCGGGACGGCGAACCGTACGTCCTCGGCGCCGAAGGCGACCACGAGCGGATCCTCGGAGACGACCCGCGTGGGGTCGGTGTCCTGGAGGACCAGGTGGACCGCGTCCCGGTCGCTGCCGACCGCGCAGTGCTGCCCGGCCGTGGGCACTCCGCGCAGCCCCACCGCGAACTTCAGGTCCAGCTCACCACGCCGTATCGAGTCCGACTCGAAGTCCGCATACCCGCCGTACTGCGGGGTCAGCGTGAGCGGAGAGCCGCCGACCGGGATCGGGTCGGATCTCAACTCCCCGAAGACCTGCCGGAATTCGCCGCCTACCCGCCCCTCGGCGAAGGTGATCCGGATCGGGCGGTCGATCGGCTCGTCCACACTGCCGACCTTCAAATGGCCGGTGGCCTCCATGACTTCGCAGCGCCAGGTCCCTGGGTCGGCGCCCGCGGGAAGCTCCGCTCTCGCCGGGCAGGCGCCGAAGTCGAACTCCGGGGCGGATGCGCCGCCCTCCGCGCCGCCGCGCGCCTGCGCGGGCCCGGCCACGCAGGCGACACCCACCAGCAATGCGCCGACCACCACACCCAGGACCCGGCGGCACAGGCCGCGCCACAACCCCGGTCTCCTTCCCGCACTCCGCACACCCGCACTCCCTAGCTCTGCCGCCTTCGTCACGGCCGCACCCCCTCGTCTCGCCGTTCGTCCTGCCGCACAGCATTGCAGACTTTTCTCTGCAGAGGAAGATCTGCAGAGAAATTTCTGTCGACGAGGTACGCTGGGCCCATGACGGACGAACCGCAGACCGCAGCGCAGCAACCGGACCCGGCCGGTGCCGCGACCACCCCCGACGGGCGCCGCACCGTGGACAGCCCCGAGGCGCTCAAGGCCCTGGCCCACCCCTTGCGCCTGCGGATACTGCGCCACCTCGGCGTCCGCGGCCCCGCCACCTCGACCACCCTCGCCGCCGACCTCGGCGAGAACACCGGGACGCTCAGCTACCACCTGCGCATGCTCGAGCGCGGCGGGCTCATCGAGGACATCCCGGAGCGCTCCGGCGGACGCGAGCGCTGGTGGCGCGGCGTGCGCGGACTCGACATCCGCCGGCCTGCACAGGAGGAGATGACCGAGGGGGAGCGGGCCGTCGCGCGGGAGCTCGACCGGCTCCGGATGGAGGAGGACGTCCATCTGGCCCGGCAGTTCGACGCGGAGCAGGCGGGCTCCGAGGGATGGATGCGAGGCTCCCGGAGCCTGAGCCATCTCACCAAGGAGCAACTGGACGCGTTCCACAACGAGTACCTGATCCTGCTCGCCCGTTACGCCCACGGCCCCGAGGACGCCGCGGAGGGCTCCCGCCCCGTACTGCTTCGCTGGTTCGGCATACCGGCCGACTGACCTGCCCGCTTCCGCCCGGCCGCGCCCCGCGTCAGCCGCGCCCCGCGCCAGGTGCACCGGGCCGACAATTCCCCTATTTGGCGGGCAAGTCGCATGGAACCGGTCGCGACCCGGCACACGTCTGCAACCACAGAACCCGGACCTGAAGAAGACCTGAAGAACCAGTGACCAGAGAACTGACCACGTCCCCACGGGGGTAGAAGATGACCACCTTCCGCAAGCGCGCCACCCTGACCGCAGCCGCCACCGCCGCACTCGGACTGGGCCTGACCGGATTCGCATCCGCCGGCTCCGCCGCCTACGGCCACACCTCGGCCGAGACGACGACCCCGGCCTCCCGCACGGCCCCCGTCTGCACCAACGCCATGACGGATCTGAGCGTCGCCCCGGCACCCCGCCCGGTGAACCACCAGCTGATCACCCTCACCAACACCGGCGAGCGCAGCTGCACCGTCCTCATCCACCCGACCGTCAGCTTCGGCCCCGACCTCGACGGCACCGCCCGCGGCCTCACCGACGGCAGCCACCCCACCCGGTTCACCGTGGGGCCCGGCGACTCCGTCTACGCGGGTCTGCAGACCAGCCCCGCCGACCAGCAGGACGACGGCCGACCGCACGCCCAGTACATCGCCGTGGACCTGGTCAAGTCGGTGAACGACGACGGCTCCACGACCGACTTCGGCAAGCCGCGCAGCCTCGCCGTGGACGACCTCTTCATCTACGAGCCGACCGTCACGCCCTGGCAGCCGACCGTGGAGGACGCGCTGGGCTGACCCGGACCCTGCGGCCACGCCCCGCCGGGCTCACATCACGCGTCGAGCCCGGCGCGAGCGTCACGCGTCGAGCCCGGCGAGGACGAGCGCGAGGCGGTCCTGCGCCCCCTCGGTCAGCCGTACCGGCACGCCCCAGTCCTGCTGGTGCATATGGCAGGCCGCGTACTCACTGCCGTCGTCGTCGCAGGAGGCCGCCATCGCCGACACGTGCAACACCCCTTCGGTGACCGCAGGATTCAGCCGCAGACCGCGTGCCAGACCGGTCCCCGCGCCCGAGCCCTCGGCGAGCAGCTCGGGCGGGGTGGCCGAGACGAGCAGCCGGGTCGAAGGGCCGTAGCGAGTGTCGAGCTTCTGCCCAGCCGGCGCCTCGAAGACCACATCGAGCTGCAGTTCGCCCGGCGCCACCTCCGTGGCGTCCCGCCTGGTCCGGTGGGCGACCGCCTCGACGCGTACCGCCTCCTCCGGCAGCCGCAGACGGGTCAGCCGGTGCCGGGCCGACTCCACGACCACCAGGTTCGTGCCGGCCAGGACCGCGTCCGACGGCTCGCGCAGATCGGTGGCCAGGGTGGTCACCCGGTCCGTCGCCGGGTCGTAGCGGCGCAGGGCGTGGTTGTAGGTGTCGGAGACCGCGACCGAGCCGTCCGGCAGAGCGGTGACCCCGAGCGGATGCTGAAGCAGCGCCTGGCCGGCCTCGCCGTCCCGGTGCCCGAAGTCGAAGAGCCCGCTGCCGACCGCCGTGTGCACGATCCTGTCGTGGTCGATCCAGCGCAGCGCCGAGGTCTCGGAGTCCGCGATCCACAGCCGGTCTCCGGCCGCCGCGAGCCCGGACGGCTGGGCGAACCAGGCCTCGGCCGCGGGCCCGTCGACCAAGCCCTCGTTGGTGGTGCCCGCGGCGACGGCCACCGTCCCGGTCTCCGGGTCGTACGTCCACAGCTGGTGGACGCCGGCCATCGCGATCCACACCAGACCGTCGAACCAGGCGACGTCCCAGGGCGAGGAGAGGTCCACCTCGAGGGCCGGGCCGGAGGTCGGGGAGCCCTGCCACCACTGCCGGCCGGTACCGGCCACCGTCTCGACGGAGCCGGACTCCGGGTCGTACGCCCGCAGCGCGTGATTGACCGTGTCCGCGACGATCACCCGGCCACCGAGGCCGCCGGGCGCATCCTCGGGCAGCAGTACCAGGCCCTGCGGTTCGCTGAACTCGTCGGCGCCGAAGCCGCGCCGGCCGCTGCCCACCCGGCGCACCACGCTCTCGCCGTCCGCCCCGAGCTCCACCAGCTGATGCCGTGTCGAGTCCGAGACCAGGAAGCCTCCCGAGGGGAGCTGCAGCGCCTTGCCCGGGAAGCGCAGATCGGTGGCGACCAGCTCGGGCGGTACATACGGACCGTCCCCGCGGCGCAGTGTGCCCTTCGCGGAGTGCTCCGCCGCCAGCTCCTCGACCAGCTTTTCGATGGCGTGGGCATGCCCCTCGCCGGCGTGCTGGGCGACGATGTACCCCTCCGGGTCGATCACCACGAGCGTGGGCCAGGCCCGTACCGCGTACTGCTTCCAGGTCTCCAGGTCCGGATCGTCCAGTACGGGATGGGCGACTCCGTACCGCTCGACCGCGTCGACGACGGCCCGGTGATCGGCCTCGTGCACGAACTTCGGCGAGTGCACGCCGATGACCACCACGGTGTCCCGGTGCTTCTCCTCGAGCTCGCGGAGCTCGTCGAGCACATGCAGACAGTTCACACAGCAAAACGTCCAAAAATCAACCACTACGATGCGTCCTCGCAGGTCAGCGAGGGTGTAGTCCTGTCCGCCGGTGTTCAGCCAGCCGCCCCGGCCGACCAGTTCGGGAGCCCGAACGCGTGCACGTGTCGCCATGTCACCGTCCAACCGCCCGGGGCGGGTACGCATTCCCGCATGAAATTCCTGGTACGTGACCGGATCTTCGGCATCGGCGACGACTACTGGATCGAGGACGACGCGGGCCGCAAGGTGTTCCTCGTCGACGGCAAGGCCATGCGGCTGCGCGAGACCTTCGAGCTCAAGGACCGGGACGGGAACGTCCTGATCGACATCCGCAAGAAGCTGATGTCCGTGCGCGACACGATGGTCATCGAGCGGGGCGACGAGGAGATCGCCAAGGTCCGCCGCAAACGCCTGTCCCTGCTGCGCAACCACTTCCGGGTACGCCTCGTGGACGGCACGGAACTCGACGTCAGCGGCCGGATCCTGGACCGCGAGTTCGTGATCGAGTACGACGGCGAGATGCTCGCGCACATCTCGCGGCGCTGGCTGCGGGTCCGCGACACCTACGGCGTGGAGGTGGTGCGCGACGACGCCGACCCCGCCCTGCTCATCGCCGTCGCGGTCTGCGTGATCCGGCTGGCGGAGAAGGAACGGGAGGGCGACGGCTGAGCCGGGGCCGGCCCGCGCCGTTGGCGGCAGGGCTCAACTCGCCACGTGGGAAGGGGCGTCCAGACCGAGCCGCCGGTCCTTGAGGGCCGGGAACTGCTCGCGGGTCTTCGCCACCTTCGCCGGGTCGAACTCGACGGACAGCACCTCCTCGCCCGAGCCCGCCTCGGCGAGCACCTCGCCCCAGGGGTCCACGACGATGCTGTGCCCGGCCTGCTCGATGTCCGCGTGTATGCCGGCACTGCCGCAGGCCAGCACGTACGCCTGGTTCTCGACCGCGCGCGCCTGGGCGAGCAGGGTCCAGTGCGCGCGGCGGCGCTCCGGCCAGCCCGCGGCGACCACCAGCGTCTCGGCGCCGGCGTCGGTGAGGCGGCGGTACAGCTCGGGGAAGCGCAGGTCGTAACAGGTGGTCAGGCCGATCGTGGTGTCCGGAAGCTCGGCGGTGGCCGGTTCGGTGCCGGCGCCCATCAGGACGGCCTCGCCCTTGTCGAATCCGAAGCGGTGGATCTTGCGGTACGTGCGGACGAGGGTGCCGTCGGGGTCGAGGAGGAGCGTGGTGTTGTAGAGGCGCTCCTCGCCGGTGGCGTCCTTCGCGCGCTCCACGATCGATCCGGCGTACAGCCAGACTCCGGCCTCGCGCGCGGCGGCGGACATCGCCTCGTACGTCGGGCCGGTCAGCTCCTCGGCCTCGGTGGCGAAGGCGTCGTAGGCGAAGGCGCCGGTCGTCCACAGCTCAGGCAGTACGACGAGGTCGGCGCCCGCCTGCTCGCGGACCAGTGAAGCCACCCGCTGCCGACGGGAATTGACCGATTCCTGAGGGTCTGCGGCGATCTGGAGGAGAGAGGCGCGCACACTACCACCGTCCTGGCATTCGAGTCGTGACTACGGCCTACGATCGTCACACGAAACCACTGCAACGGGTACTTGGGGCAGCGTACTGTGCCTTTCCGGGGGTCCACCCCGGGTCCCCCGTACCCCCCGCAGTGCCGTTCTGCCCGCGTCCGAAACCGTCCGAGGGGTCCCGTGACCGTCCATCCCAGTCTTCAGACCTATGCCGATGCCTGGACCCACTCCGTCACCGCGATATCCGAGCTGGTGACACCGCTCGCCGAGGGCGAGTGGAACTGGGCGACTCCGTGCCCCGGCTGGTCGGTGCGCGATCTCGTCTCCCATGTCATCGGCCTCGACTGCGAGATGCTCGGCGATCCGCGCCCGATCCACACCCTGCCGCGGGACCTCTACCACGTACAGACCGAGATCCAGCGCTACATGGAGATGCAGGTCGACATCCGGCGGCACCACACCGCGCCGGAGATGACCTCGGAGCTGGAGTACACGATCATCCGCCGCTCGCGGCAGCTGCGGAACGAGACGAGGGACCCGGGGACGCTGGTGCGCGGCCCGCTCGGCAGCGAGGAGACCCTCGAATCGGCCACCCGCAGGCGGGCGTTCGACGTGTGGGTGCACGAGCAGGATCTGCGGACGACGCTCAACAAGCCGGGCAATCTCGATTCGCCGGGCGCCCTGGTCACCCGGGACGAGCTGCTGACGTATCTGCCGAAGGTGGTCGCCAAGCGGGCCTCGGCGCCCGCGAATTCGGCCGTGGTGTTCGATGTGCAGGGGCCCCTTGAGTTCCTGCGGACGGTGCGGATCGACGCGGACGGCCGCGGGACGATCGACAGCGCTCCCTCGCTCGGTCCCGCGGTGACCATCAGCACGGACTGGGAGACGTTCTTCAAACTGGCCTGCGGGCGCGTGAAGCTGAGCTCCGTCACGGACCGGATCAAGGCGGAGGGCGATCAGGACCTGGCGCGGGCGATCCTGGAACGGTTCAGCATCACCCCGTGACGTACGGCACGGCTCGTGAACCCGTGACGTACGGCTGGACCCGGGCGCCGCGCGGACGGCGAGCCCGGGCCGCGCTCATGCCGGTACGTGCACGGCCTCGACCCGGCTCGCCACCAGGCGTTCGCGTTCCCGGCGGTCGGCGTGCAGCCGCAGCCGCAGGATCTGGGTGACCCCGACGGCCTCCAGGACGAAGATCGACGAGAAGGCGATGCGGTAGTTGTCGCCGGTCAGGTCGAGCAGCACGCCGACCGCGAGCAGCATCGTCATGGAGGCCGTGAAACCACCCATGTTGACGATCCCGGAGGCGGTGCCCTGACGCTCCGGCGGATTGGCCGGGCGGGCGAAGTCGAAGCCGATCATCGAGGCGGGACCGCAGGCACCGAGCACCGCGCAGAGCATGATGAGCAGCCACATCGGGGCGCGGTCGCCGGGGAAGCCGAGGGTGCAGGCCCACAGCAGGCCCGTGGTGGCGATGGTGCCGAGGGCCAGCGGGGCGCGGGCACGGTGGTGCCGGGCGATGATCTGTCCGTAGACGAGCCCGATGGTCATGCTCGACAGGACGGTGAGGGTGAGGAGTTCACCCGCGGTGGCCCGGGACAGGCGCTGCGCCTCGACGAGGAACGGCATCCCCCACAGCAGGGTGAACACCATCATCGGGAACTGCGTGGTGAAGTGCACCCACAGGCCCATCCTGGTCCCCGGTTCCCGCCAGGCCTCGGCGATCTGCCGGCGTACGAAGCGTGCGCCGCGCGAGGCGGGCCGCGCCGCGGGCTCCGCGTGACCGTCCGGGTGGTCCTTGAGGAACAGCAGCGTCAGGACGAGTACGAGCACTCCGAAGAGGGAGCTGCCGACGAAGGCTCCCGTCCAGCCGATTCCGTCGAGCAGCCGGGAGAGCACCAGGGTGGAGACCAGATTGCCGCCCATCCCGATGAGCCCGGCGAGCTGCGCGACGAGCGGGCTGCGGCGGGCCGGGAACCAGCGGTTGCCGAGCCGCAGCACGCTGATGAACGTCATGGCGTCGCCGCAGCCGAGCAGGGCACGCGCGGCCAGGGCCATCCCGTAACTCGGCGAGAGGGCGAAGCTCAGCTGGCCCAGGGTGAAGAGGAGCGCGCCGAGCGAGAGGACCTTCTTGGTGCCGAAGCGGTCGACGAGCAGACCGACGGGTATCTGCATGCCCGCGTAGACGAGCAGTTGGAGTATGGAGAAGGTGGACAGGGCCGAGGCGTTGACCTCGAAGCGGTCGGCCGCGTCGAGGCCCGCGACGCCGAGCGAGGTCCGGAAGATCACCGCCACGAAGTAGACGGAGACCCCGATCGACCAGACGGCGACGGCCTTGCGACCGCCCGGTGGATCGCCGGGCAGGGTGGCGGACGACGTCATCGGACCTCGCCCCTGGCCAGCTGCGAGATGCGCTCGACGTGGCGGTGGACGGCACCGACGGCCGCGTCCGCGTCGCCGTCGCGCAGCGCCTGCAGGATCTCCTCGTGCTCGACGAGGGACTTCTCCACGCGGTCCGGGTGCGAGTTCAGGAAGGCGACGCCCATCCGCAACTGGCGGTCGCGCAGCTGGTCGTAGAGCCGGGACAGGATGGCGTTGCCGCCGCTGCGGACGATCTCGGCGTGGAAGCAGCGGTCGGTGACGGCGGCGGCGCCCAGGTCGCCGGCCGCGGCCTGCTCGCGCTGCTGCTCGAGGAGTTCCTCGAGGCGGGCGATCAGCTGCGGGGTGGCGGGCAGGGCCTTGCGGGCCGCGTGCTCCTCGACCAGCATCCGGGTCTCCACCACGTCCGCGATCTCCTGCGCCGACACCGGCAGGACCAGGGCGCCCTTCTTCGGGTACAGCTTCAGCAGGCCCTCGACCTCCAGCTTGAGCAGCGCCTCCCGCACGGGGGTGCGGGATACGCCCACGTCGGTGGCGAGTTCGCCCTCGGTGAGCAGGGTGCCGCCCTCGTAGCGGCGGTCGAGTACGCCCTGCTTGACGTGCTGGTAGACGCGCTCGGCGGCGGGCGGCTGCCTGGCCGCGGCGGGCTGCTGTGCGGCGGTCGGGGAGGGGGCGTCGGACGAGGTGGTGGGAGCGGGGGCGGGCGGCATGCGCACAGCATAGATACAACAGGGGTGCAACAGAAAACGCCGTCCGCGATCCGGGACGGCGTGCTCCGTTTCGTCATTGCTTATCGGGGCTCATCGGGTCTTGTCGGACACCTCGATGCGGGCCGGGGCCTCCTCGGGCATACGGGCACGGGCGCTCGTGCCCGTCGACACGGCGACCACCCTGCCACCGCGCCCGCCGGCCGCCGCCGCGAGCACCACCGCGCCGAGCGCGACCACCACACCGACCACGGTCGCGACGGTGACGTCCGTGTCCCCGTGCGGCAGGAACAGGTCGAGGCCGAGCGAGCCCACCAACTGCCCGGTGATCGTGCACAGTCCGAGCACCAGGACACCGAGCCGGGACACACTCACCACCGCGATGGAGATGAAGGCGATGCCGACGAGCCCGCCGAGATACAGATACGGCTCCGAGGGCAGCTCACCCGGAAGGCCGGAGAGCAGCGTGTGCACCACGGCGACCACGGTCAGGGCGGCCGTACCGGTCAGGAAGTTGAGGAACGTCGCGGTATAGCCGGAGTCCGCCGAGATCCGCACATGGCCGTTCACCGCCTGCTGCCAGCTCACACAGAGCCCCGCCGCGAGCGGCAGCAGGAGCATCCAGTACGGGAACTGCCCGGCCAGCTTGTCCGCCATCGAAAGGCCCACCGCGACCAGGACCAGGGCGGCACCGAGCACCCGGCGCCGGGTCGGCCGCTGCGGGCCCGCGGGCCCGAGCCCCACCCGGTCGAAGAGCAGGCCACCGCTGACCTGCCCGGCCACCACGGCGACCGTGAACAGTGCGACGCCGAGCGCCTCCACCGTGATCCCCTGCGACAGGACGAAGGCACCGCCGCCGAAGCCACCGAGCAGCTGCCACCGGTTGAGCCGCCCGCCCCGCACATCACGCACCACCCGGCCGAGGCCGGCCCGCGGCCCGCGCAGCACGGCGAGCCCGATGGCCAGGACGAGCAGCCCGGACCCGAAGGAGATGACGGCCGCGCTCGAACCGTCACCGACGGCGGTGGCGAGCTCGCCGTTGATACGGGCCTGCAGGGAGATCAGGGCCCCGGAGAAGACGGCCAGGAGGATCCAGTGGGGAGTGGCGGCAGGCATGAGCGTGTACGACCTCGGAAGCGGAGCAGTCTGGGATGTCGCGCCGATCCGCGTCGGACGGGCGATCGACGACAGACTCCCAGCTTGCCACCGGACCCGTACGAGGTGTCCGGATGGTGAGGCGGGCAACATCCACAGCGGGCCGCACTCCGGGTCGCCCCCCGTGACCGGAGGACGACCCGGACCGTGCCAGGCCCGGCCGGCGTGCCGGTCAGGACCGGCTGCCGTGCCGGTCAGGCCCAGGTGATGAGCCGCTTCGGGCGCTCGAGTACGGCTGCCACGTCGGCGAGCACCTTCGAGCCCAGTTCGCCGTCGACCAGACGGTGGTCGAAGGACAGCGCGAGCGTGGTCACCTGACGGGGCTTCACCTTGCCCTTGTGCACCCAGGGCTGTGCCTTGATCGCACCGACCGCGAGGATCGCGGACTCACCCGGGTTGAGGATCGGCGTCCCGGTGTCCACGCCGAACACACCCACATTGGTGATCGTCACCGTGCCGTTCTGCATCGCGGCCGGCGACGTCTTCCCCTCGCGGGCCGTCGAGACGAGCTCGCCGAGAGCCTCGGCGAGCTGCGGCAGCGTCAGGTCGTGCGCGTCCTTGATGTTCGGCACGATCAGGCCGCGCGGGGTGGCCGCCGCGATGCCCAGATTCACGTAGTGCTTCTGGACGATCTCCTGATTCGCCTCGTCCCAGGCGGCGTTCACCTCCGGGTTGCGCTTGATGGCGACGAGCAGGGCCTTGGCGATCAGGAGCAGCGGATTGACCCTGAGGCCCGCCATGTCCTTGTCGCCCTTGAGCTCCTCGACCAGCTTCATCGTCCGCGTCACATCGACCGTCACGAACTCGGTGACGTGCGGCGCGGTGAAGGCGGAGCCGACCATGGCCTGCGCGGTCGCCTTCCGTACGCCCTTGACCGGGATCCGGGTCTCGCGGGCGTCGGGGGCGGCGGCGGGCTGCGCGCCGGGGGCCGGGGCGAGCGCAGGCTCGGCGGCCGGT
>NZ_QUAK01000008.1 GCF_003429565.1 Streptomyces triticagri | reverse complement strand
CGGCCTGGTGGCCGGGGGCCGCCGGGGCGGGAGGGGCGGGTGGTGGAGCCTGCTGGGCCCACTGCGATTCGAGCCGGGTGAGCGCCTCGAGTTCGCCGTAGTCCAGGAATATCCCCCGGCAGCCGCTGCACTGCTCGATCTGGACGCCGTTGCGGTTGTACGTCTGCATCGGTGCTCGGCACTTCGGACACTGCATTTCGGGCTCAACTCCTCGCCGCTCGGAACAGCTTCACCGGTACGGAGTCCGGCTTCCTTCTCCGGAACCCTACTTGGGAAATGCGGTGTCCAACTCCGGTGGGAGAGCGGCCATTCGGACACACGAGTCGACCATCGCCTGCTCCACCTCATCCAGCGCACGGCCCGCGGCGGCCGCCTTGGCGACGGCCGTGGCAGCGGTCTGGACCGTGAGGGCGCGTGCGGGTACGTCGAGTGCCGGCCAGGGGTCGCCGGCCGGTGGCACGGCAGGGCCGCGGGCCGCTCGATAAGCGTCCAGGAAGCGGGCGAAGTCCTCCGCGGGCAGCAGGTCCGAGGCGTACCAGGCGGCGGGGCGCGCGAGGTCCCAAGCCGGTACGCCGAGGCCCAGGTCGTCGACGTCGATGAGCAGCCAGCCGTGGGCGTCGTCCGTGGTCCGTACGAGCTGGCCGAGATGCCAGTCGCCGTGGCAGAGGGCGGCCGGGGCCGGCATCGGCGCTGCCGCACGGGCCCAGGCGGGCAGAGTCTGCCAGGCCTCTTCCACGGCTCGGGCCGCCGGACGGGTGGCGGTGCGGCGCATCCGGTCGAGGGACGCGGCCGCCTTCTCGGGGCCGCGCATCGGCGGCAGCGGGCCCGGGAGACCGGCGGGGTCGGTGCGGTGCAGGCGGGCGAGGAGCGTGCCGGCGGCGGACCAGGGGGCCTGGTGGGGAGCCTCGGGATCGACGGGGGAACCGTAGGGCCAGCAGGACACGGGGCGGCCGTCGACCGCGGTGAGTGGAGCGGGCGAGGCCGGCAGTGGGGGAAGCAGCACCCCGGCGAGCGTGGGATGGGCGGCGACTGCGATGCGTACGGCCAGCCGGGACGGGTCGCCGTCGGACGCGTGCGCCTTGGCGACCGCCGGTCCGTGGCGGACGACGGTGCCGTCGGCACGGTCGGCGAGTACGGCCCGGCGCACCGTGCAGGCGCAGGTGTCACGTGCCGGGTGCACCAGGTCGCGGACGACGGCCGTCAACTTCCGCTGGAAGGTACTGGTCACCGCTCCCCCGCCGTAGGCCGGACTTCGCGTCGAGCCTACGGGGACCGGCCGCACGGCGGCCCGGGAGTGTGCGCACACAAAAATGCTCGCGCAGCTCCCCAGCTGCGCGAGCATTTGTGCCGTCCGCCGCACCCCCGTCCCCACGGGGCTCACTGGCCGGATGTCCCCGCCCGGACCGCTCTTCCGGGCCTGAGGCGCCGCTCAGCGCCCCAGCATCACGCCCACGGACGACGCTTGTGTGACCACTGCTTCCCAGCCGCCGAAGACGACCACGAGCAGGGCCGCCAGGGGAAGCACCATGGCCGTGGCCACCAGCGGGTGACGCGTGCCGGACTGGCGGCTTCCGAATGCCGCCTGCACCTTGCGTCCCCGTGTGCGGATCATGGTCCGCGTCGCGGTGTCGGCCATGGTTCCTCTCCTGTCGTCTGGCAGCGGCGGGTGTCTGACCTCGGGGGACGAGTGCTGCACCCGCCGCTTGACAACAAATCTAGGCGGACGGGGCCCTTCGGGCGTCATGCCCTCGTACCTAATGCCGGGCCTCCTGCGGGATGACCCCTCACACCGTCATGTACTCCCCTGGGTGGAGACGTGGACCTAGGACTCGGGGACTTCCCCCAGGGGTCGGCGCGCTGCCGCCTCCGCCGGGTCCTCCCTCGGTATCGGTTGTTCGACCAGGGCCAGGACCCTGTTCGCCATGAATCGCGCTGTGCGTACGACCGATCCACTGCGGGTGACTTCGCTCACTTCGACCACGCCGCGGCGCACTGCGGTCTCCACCCGGCGGCCCGCCCGGCCGGCCACCACCTCGTACGTCCGTGTCGTGTCGCCCGCGTCCACGACGATCTCCACCCGGTCACCTTTCATGGAGTCAATCCCCCTTCTGCGACGGAGTGTTGGGGCTCCGGTCGCGGTCGACGACCGGCCTGCCCGCCGGTTCTTCTGACCATGGGTCAATTCTCCCACCGGGCACTGACAATCGATCGGTCGGTGAATCGGTCGCCGAAGGCGCGGCCTCTGCACGCTCCCGGCCGGGGAAACGTAAGCTGTGGCTCGTCATTCGGTCAGGGCGGCAAGGACAACCGGGCACCAAGGGCGACAGGGATTCAGCATGGCGATGATGCGGCTCCGGCGCGAGGATCCGCGTGTCGTCGGCTCGTTCAGGCTGCACCGCAGGCTCGGTGCGGGCGGCATGGGCGTCGTGTATCTGGGCTCCGACCGCCGGGGGCAGCGGGTCGCTCTCAAGGTGATCCGGCCCGATCTGGCGGAGGATCAGGAGTTCCGCTCCCGGTTCGCCCGTGAGGTGTCGGCGGCCCGGCGGATCCGGGGCGGCTGTACCGCGCGCCTGGTCGCCGCGGATCTGGAGGCCGAACGCCCCTGGTTCGCCACGCAGTACGTCCCCGGCCCCTCGCTGCACGACAAGGTCGCCGAGGAAGGCCCGCTGTCCGCGGCCGAGGTCGCCGCGGTCGGCTCGGCGCTGTCGGAGGGCCTGGTCGCGGTGCACGAGGCCGGAGTGGTGCACCGGGACCTGAAGCCGTCCAACATCCTGCTGTCCCCCAAGGGGCCGAGGATCATCGACTTCGGTATCGCCTGGGCGACCGGCGCCTCGACTCTGACGCATGTGGGCACGGCGGTCGGCTCTCCCGGGTTTCTGGCGCCCGAGCAGGTGCGCGGTGCGGCCGTCACACCGGCCACCGATGTGTTCTCGCTGGGCGCGACGCTGGCGTACGCGGCCATGGGTGACTCGCCCTTCGGGCACGGCAGTTCGGAGGTCATGCTCTACCGGGTGGTGCACGAGACCGCACAGCTGCGGGGGGTGCCGGACGCTCTGGCGCCGCTGCTGAGCGCGTGTCTGGCCAAGGACCCCGAGGAACGGCCCAGCACGCTTCAACTGTCCCTGCGGCTGAAGGAGATCGCCGCTCGCGAGGCGCACGGCCTGACCGACACCCGGGCTCCCGCACCGCGGCGGGAGAGCGACCGCCCTTCGGTGGGCAGGTCCGCCGAGGAGCGCACCGAATCGCAGGCCCATCGGCGCGCATCGGGCAGCGGTACGACCGGCGCGCAGCGAGCCTCGGGGGCGCGCGTGGGGCAGCGTCCGCCGGCGCAGCGGAACACGACCCGTCCGGGCCGCCGTCCCGCGCCGCGCAGTGGAGCCGGCCGCCCCGCCTCCCGTACCACCGGGACCGGACGGCGGGTGCCGGCCAATCCGCGGCTGCTGCGGCAGCGGCTGGTGGTCTTCGTCGTGGTGACCCTCCTGGTGGCGCTCGGTATTGCTGCCGCGCAGGGCTGTCAGGGGCCCGCCCAAGGGTTCGGCGGAGCCGGCTCGCCGCGGAGCGCCGAGGTCGGTGGGGCGGTGGCCGCGGTCAAGTCCCAGGCGGTGACGGCCGGTTCGTCGCCGACGGCCACCCGGCCGGGGCGCAGCACGGAGAAGTTGGCGCTGAAGACGACCCCTCCCCCGGCCGAGCGCCGATAGCCGGCCAGGCTCCGCAGCGGCTCCGGGCCCGCCTTGGTGCCCGACTCCTGGTCGACGAGGGTGACGGCGCAGCGTACGACCTGTTTGGCGAAGGCCAGCTCGGTGTCGCCGAGTTCGATCCGGCGGACGTCGTCCTCGCGGTGCGCCGCCCAGTCGTCCAGGACGACATTGGGCCGGAAACGGCTCATCGGCAGGGGAGCGCGGCCTGCTCGTACGATGCGGTCGTTCAGGGTGTCCAGGGCGGCTCGGGAGACCATGTTGACCGCGCCGCTGTCGGCCCAGGCGCAGGTGCCGGGGGTGAGGCCGTCGGTCACCCGGTCGTGCTCGGGTGGTACGCGGACGAGGCCGCTCTCGGCGCCGAGCACCTCGGAGAGCCAGCCGGACGCGTCCTTGTGCTGGGCGATGCCGCGGTACCGCTCGCCGAACAACTCCACGTCGCAGCGCGGTGATTCGAGGTCGATGTCGATGGTGAGGGGCTCGATGTCAGGTGCGCTCAGCGTCAGGCTGGTCCCGTCGGGGCTCGGCTCGGGCCGGATCACCGCGAGCCGTGGGTGGCCGCGCTGGCTGCGGTAGACGCCCTGCCCGTCGACGACCATGAAGCTGCGGTCGTGCTCGAGACCTGCGGTGGTGAGGCGGGCATGCTGCAGCGGCGTGCCGGCGCATCCCTTGACGGGGTAGGTGATCAGCTCTGCGACTACTGCCATGCGGTCACGTTAAGCCCCGGTACTGACAACCGTGCAGGCGCCCAGGAGTTCGGGACCGGACCCGACCGGGGCTCCGGCCCTCGTCAGGCCGTGCGCTCGGTCCTGAAGCGGGTCGCGTAGAAGGCCACTGCGGAGGCGGCGGCGACGTTCAGGGAGTCGACGCCGGAGTGCATCGGGATGCGGACGTGTTCGTCGGCGGCCATCAGGGCGTCCTGGGTCAGGCCGTCGCCCTCGGTGCCGAAGATCAGTGCCAGTTTCTCCGGGTTCCGTGCGGCGAGCTCGTCGAGGCTGATGGCCTGTTCGCTCAGGCAGAGCGCCGCCGAGGTGAAGCCGGCGCGTCGCAGCAGCTCGGCGTCCTTCGGCCACAACTCGAGCCTGGTCCAGGGGACTTGGAAGACGGCACCCATGGAGACCTTCACCGCCCGCCGGTAGAGAGGGTCAGCGCAGCGCGGTGTGAGGAGTACGGCGTCGACTCCGAGGGCCGCGGCGTTGCGGAAGGCGGCGCCGAGGTTGGCGTGGTCGACGATGTCCTCGAAGACGGCGACCCGGCGGATGCGGGGCGCGGCGGCCGGGCCGGCGGGTGCAGCGGTGTCCTCGCCGGGCAGACCGAGGAGTTCGGCGGGGCCGGGCAGCGGCCTGCGCTGCATCGAGGCGAGGGCGCCGCGGTGCACGTGGTAGCCGGTGACACGTTCGGCGAGCTCGGGGCTCACGGCGTAGACGGGGGCCGGGAGTTCGTCGATGACGTCGCGCATCACATCGATCCACTTGGCCGAGAGCAGCATGGAGCGCATCTCGTAGCCGGCGTCCTTCGCGCGCCGGATCACCTTCTCGCCCTCGGCGATGAACAGTCCCTCGGCCGGCTCGCGCCTGCGGCGCAGCTCGACGTCGGTCAGGTTGGTGTAGTCGCCGAGCCGGGGGTCGTCGGGGTCTTCGACAGTGATGAGGTCGGACACAGGGGTGATACTGCCTTGTCGTGCGAAGGGTGCCAACGGGGTGCGCGCGATTTGGTTACCTGCGGTTACCGATCACCGTGCGGATCTCCGTGCGGATCGCCGTGCGCGCCCGGGCCCACCTCCACGACGTCGCCGATCACGATGACGGCCGGCGGCCTGACCTCTTCGCGTACGACGGTCTCGGCGACGGTTTCGAGGGTGGCGTCCACCCGGCGCTGGGCGGCCGTCGTGCCCTCCTGGACGAGGGCCACCGGTGTGCTCGGGGCGCGCCCGCCCGCGACCAGGGCCGCGGCGATCGCGCCGATCTTGTCGACGCCCATCAGGACGACGAGTGTGCCGCGCAGCCGGGCGAGCGCGGGCCAGTCGACCAGGGAGCGCTCGTCGTCCGGTGCCACATGTCCGCTGACCACGGTGAATTCGTGTGCCACCCCGCGGTGGGTGACCGGGATGCCGGCGGCGCTCGGCACGCTGATGGAGCTCGAGATGCCGGGCACCACGGTGCAGGGGATGCCGGCCTCGGCGAGTGCCTGGGCCTCCTCCATGCCGCGTCCGAAGACGAAGGGGTCGCCGCCCTTGAGGCGTACGACGGCCCGGCCGGCCTTGGCGTGTTCGATCAGGGCGTTGTTGATGGCCTCCTGGGCCATGAAGCGGCCGTACGGGATCTTCGCGGCGTCGATCACCTCGACGTGCGGCGGGAGTTCGGCGAGCAGGTCGCGGGGGCCGAGGCGGTCGGCGATCACCACATCGGCCTCGGCGAGCAGGCGCCGGCCGCGGACGGTGATCAGGTCGGGGTCCCCCGGGCCCCCGCCGACGAGCGCGACCCTGGGTCCTTCGGGTGCCGTGCGGTGCTGCGGAGCCACCAGGGTGCCGTCGCGCAGGCCCTCCACCACGGCGTCCCGTACGGCCGCGGTGTGGCGCGGGTCGCGCTCCGCGAGCTCGGTGGTGAGCACGGCCACGGTGACGCCGGAGGTGTGGCCGGTGGCGGGGGTCAGGGCGGTGGCGACGTCCGCGTTGTCGCTGCGGACGCACCAGACCCGGTGGGCCTCGGCCTCCGCGGACGCGCGGGCGTTCGCCTCGGGGTCGCCGGTGGCGATCAGGGCGTACCAGGCGTCGGTCAGGTCGCCGTCGGCGTACCGCCTGCGGTGCCAGGTCAGTTCGCCCGCGTCCGCCATCGCCTCCACCGAGGGGGTCGCGGACGGTGATACGAGGACCACGTCGGCGCCGGCCGCGAGCAGGGCGGGCAGGCGGCGCTGGGCCACCTGTCCGCCTCCGACGACCACGACGCGGCGGCCGGCGAGACGGAGTCCTACGGGGTAGGCGGGGTGTGCTGCCATGGCGGTGGGGCTCCCGGTGCGGCTGGGCTGCTGCTGCCGCTGCGACGGTGGAGCGGCTCTTGACGTGCGGTGACGGGGTGTGGGGGTGCGGGTCCACGATACGGCGCGGGGGCGGCGAGGTCTTACCCGGTACGCGTCCGTGCGTGGTCGTGCTCCACGCGCGCGTGGAGCACGACCACGGACGGTTCTCACCCCTCACACGCGCGCGTGGAGGGGTGATCTGCTGTCGCTCCCCCGTCACGCTTCGCTCGCTCGCCGAGCGGTGGCGGCCGTACGGGACGGCGCTACTTCTCGGTGACGCCGGCCGAGTCGAAGGTGGCGACCTCGTGCATCACGCGCGCGGCGCTCTGCACGATCGGCAGTGCGAGAAGCGCGCCGGTGCCCTCGCCGAGGCGCAGGTCCAGGTCGACCAGCGGACGCAGGCCGAGCTTGGTCAGTGCGGCGACATGGCCCGGTTCGGCGCTGCGATGGCCGGCGACGCACGCGGCGAGCACCTCGGGGGCGATCGCCCGGGCCACCAGTGCGGCGGCTCCGGCGCTGACTCCGTCCAGGATCACCGGCGTACGCAGCGAGGCGCCGCCCAGCAGCAGGCCCACCATCGCGGCGTGCTCGAGCCCGCCCACCGCGGCCAGCACGCCGACGGGGTCGGCCGGGTCCGGCTTGTGCAGGTCGAGAGCACGGCGTACGACATCGACCTTGCGGGCGTGCATCTCGTCGTTGATGCCCGTGCCGCGGCCGGTGACCTCGGCCGGGTCGGTGCCGGTGTACACCGAGATGAGGGCCGCCGACGCGGTGGTGTTGGCGATGCCCATCTCGCCGGTGAGCAGGGCCTTGTTGCCGGCCGCCACCAGGTCGCGGGCGGTGTCGATGCCCACCTCGATCGCGGCCTTCACCTCTTCGCGGGTGAGCGCGGGACCGGTGGTCATGTCGTTCGTACCGGCCCGGATCTTGCGCGGCAACAGGCCCGGTGTGGCCGGGAGTTCCTCCGCCACGCCGACGTCGACGACACAGACCTCGGCTCCGACCTGGTGGGCGAAGGCGTTGCAGACCGCGCCGCCGCCGAGGAAGTTGGCCACCATCTGGCCGGTCACCTCCTGGGGCCAGGCGGTCACGCCCTGGGCGTGCACACCGTGGTCCCCCGCGAAGATCGCCACGGCCGCGGGCTCGGGCACCGGGGGCGGGCACATCCGGGACAGGCCGCTGAGCTGCGCGGAGATGATCTCCAGCATGCCGAGGGCACCGGCCGGCTTGGTCATCCGCTTCTGGCGCTCCCATGCCTCGCCGAGCGCCTTCGCGTCCAGCGGGCGGATGTTGCCGATGGTCTCGGCGAGCAGGTCGTGCGGCTCCTCGCCGGGCAGCGCACGCCTGCCGTACGTCTCCTCGTGCACCACCCAGGACAGCGGGCGGCGCTTCGACCAGCCGGCGGAGAGGAGTTCGGGCTCCTCGGGGAACTCCTCGACGTAGCCGACGCAGAGGTACGCGACCACGTCGAGGTGCTCGGGCAGGCCGAGCGTGCGCACCATCTCACGCTCGTCGAAGAAGCTGACCCAGCCGACGCCGAGGCCCTCCGCGCGGGCGGCGAGCCAGAGGTTCTCCACGGCGAGGGCCGAGGAGTACGGCGCCATCTGCGGCTGGGTGTGGCGGCCGAGGGTGTGCCGGCCGCCGCGGGTGGGGTCGGCGGTGACGACGATGTTGACGGGGGTGTCGAGGATGGCCTCGATCTTGAGTTCCTTGAACTGCTTGGCGCGGCCCTTGGGCAGGGACTTGGCGTAGGCGTCCCGCTGACGCATGGCGAGTTCGTGCATGGTGCGCCGGGTCTCGGCGGACCGGATCACGACGAAGTCCCAGGGCTGCGAGTGGCCGACGGAGGGCGCGGTGTGCGCTGCTTCGAGGACGCGCAGGAGCACCTCGTGCGGGATGGGGTCGCTGCGGAAGCCGTTGCGGATGTCGCGGCGTTCGCGCATGACGCGCTGCACGGCGGCGCGTTCGGCCTCGTCGTAGCCCGGGGCGGGGGCGCCTGCCTGGGCGGGGGCCGGCTGCGGCACGGAGTGCTCGCCCGTCGGCCGGCCGGGCTCGGCGGCGGCGGAGGGGTGCTGCGGGGCGTGTGTCTGGGGGGTGTTCACGTGCTCTCCGGCCTTCGGGTTCTGAGGGGGCGACCCGTCGGCTCGCGGGCCGTCGGCCGAATCGTTCGGCAGCGTCGCTCGGTTGCCGGCCGCCGCGCCCTGATCACCCTCGCGCGGGGCGGGCACGGCGGCCTCGGGTTCCTCGTGCAGTTCGATGGGCGGTACGACGAAGGGCACCGACTGCGCGGAGATCTCGTCGCCGAAGGTGGCGGGGCGGTCCGGGACTGGGGCGGGGGCGGCCGCGGGTGCGGGGGTCGGGCTCTGGGCCCCGGGCGCGTGTGCGGCCGGGGTTTCGGTCCGTACGTCCGCGGGGCGGGGGCTCGGTGCCTCCTGTGGGGCACCGGGCGGGGCGGGTGCCAGGTGTGGGTCGGTCGGCACCTGGCCGTCGGTCTCGGCGAACTCGCCCATGGGCAGCGGGTCTTGAGGCGTCGGGGCGGGGCCGCGGGAGGTCGATGTTCCGTCCTGGGGAGCGGGTGCGCCCTGCGCCGCGGCGGCGGGCGCGGCCGCGTGGGGGTGGGGTGCGTCGTCGGAGGACGTGGCCTGGACGGGGCTCGGCCCGTCGTCGGGTACGGCCACTGCCGGCGCGGGCCGGGATGCCTCGCCAGGAGGCGGTACGTGAGTGGCGTGCGCGGCGGCGCCGGGAAGCGGGGCCTGACCAGTCGCAACCGGCCCGCCGGGCGCGACAACGCCATCCGCCGGCAGGGCTTCGCCGGGAGCGGCGCCCTCGGCCGGCTGGGTAGCCTCCGCGGCGCCGACGCCACGAGGAAGCTGCGCCGCGCCGTCAACCGGAACCGATCCGTCGGTCGGCGCGACCGCACCGACCGACGCAGGATCGGTCGCGGACGGCGCCTCTCCGGAGGCAGTCACCTCGCCGGACCGGGAGTCCTCGCCGCCCGTCGCGGCCTCGCTCGTCGGCGACGCCCCATCCACCGGAACCGGTCCGCCGGACCGCTCGGCCTCGCCGGTCTGTGCCGCCTCGTCGAAGAGTTCGGCCTCGTCGGCCTTGTTCGGCCCGCCGCGTCGTGCGGCCTCGTCGGCCGATTCAGCCGCTCCGGCGTGCGATGCCTCGTCGGCCGCAGCACCCTGGCTGGGGGCCTCCGCGGGGGCGCCGTCGGTGAGCGGCGCCCCATCAGACTGCCCGCCGGAAGGCGCGGCGCCGCCGGCCGACGCAGAATCACCCGCGAGCGGCGCCTCACCAGTCCGCGAGCCCTCACCCGTTACGGCCTCGCCGGCAAGCAACACCCCACCGGCCGGAACCAGCCCGTCGGACCCTGCGACCACGCCGGCCGACGCAGAATCACCCACGAACGGCGCCTCGCCGGGCGCAGCCGACCCGCCGGATGCGGCCACCCCAGCGGCCGACGGCCCGTCACCAGGCGTAGCACCGTCACCGGTCCGGGCCGCCTCGCCGGTCGCGAGCTCGCCGGGAAGCAACGGCTCACCAACCGGAGCCGGTCCTCCGGAACTTCCGGCTCCACCGGTCGGAGCAAGCCCATCCTCGGGCGGCGCCTCACCGGGCTGTGCGGCCACCGAGTCGGCAGTACCAGGGAGCGACGCCCCGTCGACCGGAGCGGTCTCGCCAGGAGGCAGCGGCTCGCCGGCCGCGGTGGTAACACCCGGAGTCGTGGCGCCGCCGGCCGGCACGGTCCCCGCAGGCGGGTACGAGTTGCCCGGAACGGGCGACCCCTCGGACGGAGCCGGTTGGCCGGGCCGTGATACTGCACCCGACTCGACGCCCTCGCCGGGCTGGGACGCCTCACCGACCGGGGCAGCCCCACCAGCAAGCGGTGCCTCGCCGATCGGAACGGGCCCGCCGGGCCGAGGAGCCTCGCCGGACGATGCGGCCTCGCCGGACGATGCGGCCTCGCCGGACGATGCGGCCTCGCCGGTCGCCATGACCTCTGCGGGCGCCATGCCCTCTGCGGTCGCCGTGATCTCGCCGGTCGGGGCCGCATCTCCGGGACGGGACGGCGACCCGCCGACCGGGGCGGTGTCACCGGTGAGTGACGTCTCGTCGAGCGAGTCCGGCCCGCCGGGCCGAGCAGCCTCGCCCGTGAGCGGCGACGCATCGGCCGGGGTGCTCACGCCTGGACGCGCCGCCCCATCCCCCGGCACGGGCCCGTTCGGCCCGGTTGCCTCGGTGGCCGTGACGCCACCCTGGTCGATCGGGGCGGCCGACGGCGTCGTGGTGTCGGCCGCAGCGCTGCCCGGATCGGTGTCCGGCGCCGAGGCTGCCTGTCGCGGGTCGGCTGAGGTCGGCTGAGGCTGGACGGAATCGGGCCGGGTTGTCGCCCCCGTGGAAGCACCGTTCTGCGCAGCACCGGCCTGAGCGGCACCGGTCGCGGGCGACGCGGCCTCGGTGGGCGGGCCCGCATCCGTAGGCGATACGACACCGTGCGGGTGGTGGTGAGCCCCGCCGGCCGCTGGTCCGTGCGGCTGCGGGGCCTGAGAACGTACCGCCGGCTGCGGCTGCACGATCCGGCGACGGCGCCCGGTGCCGGCCTTCGGCGCCGGAGTCGGCGTGAGCGCCTGGGCGGGATCGGCGATCCGCTGCTCCTGGTCGGTGGTCGGAAGCCGGTCGGGCTGCCCCTCGGTCTCGGGCAGTTGTGCGCCTACGGCTTCGGGGCCGGCCGGCGCCGACTGCTGCGCGGAAACCGTGGCCGGGGTCTCGGACGAGGTAGGGATGTGCTGCTCGTCCGCCGCCCCGACCCGCACCGTGGCGGGCGCCCCTGCCGAAGCGGGCCGGGCGGCCGGCGGCTGCCCACCGGTTGTCCCCTGCCCACCGGTTGCCCCCTGCCCTTCGATCGCCGACGCGATCGAGGTCGCCTGGCCCCCGGCCGCCGGGTCGGCGACCGTTTGTGCGACGCCACCGTTCCGCGCCACACCGGTGTCGTTCTGCTGCGCGCCGGCGGCCGGCTGCCCGGCGCTCACCGCGTCCCCCGCACCGCCGGCATCCACCTGGCCTTGCGGTGCCCCGCCGGGCTGCTGGGCCACATCGGCGGCAGTCTGCCGCGCGTCACTCATGCCTGCCGCCCCGTGAGCGGCGGCCGTCACCGGTCCGGCCTGCGCCGGAGCGGCCTGCGCCGGAGCGACCTGCGCCGGCTCTCGCACGGCGGTCTCGTGGACCGCGTCCGGTGCGGACTGCGTGCCCTCCGCGGCCGCCGAGGCACCGCTCGGCGTCTGCGGCCGGGCACCTGGCCCGTTCGCTGCCGGGTCGCCCTGGCCGACCGCATCGCCCTGCGTGCGCTCGTGTCCGGCGCCCTCGGAGCCGCCCTGACCGTCCGCAGGCCCCGGGGCGACTGGGCCGGCCGCTCCGGTCTGCACCACACGCTGCACGGCCGACAGCGCGGCATCCGCGGCGAGCGCCTGCCGGCCCGCCGCATCCTCGGCGCCGCCCGGCTCGGAGCCCGCGCCCCCGGCCGCCTCCATGGACGGACCCGCCTGGTCCGCCACCCGGCCACGCTGCAGGGAAACGCCTCGCGACGGCGCGACGCCGCTCGGCCCCGGCGACACCGCGGCCATCTCGGCGGCATCCTGCGGAGCGTTCTGCTCAGGGACGACCGTTTCTGCGGGAGCAGTCACCGGACCGCCGGAAGGCATGACCGCATGCTCGGGAGACATCACCGGATAGTTCTGCACGGGCGCCCAGGGAGCGGCACCCAGGGGCGGAATCGTCCCCAACTGCGGCCCGGGCATCGGCGCCTCGTGCGGCGGTACGTCCAGATACTCCGGCCCACCGGCCGTCGCGTCCGCACCGGGTACGGCCGGTGCGTCACCGGCCCACGCATCACCGGCCGACCCATCACCGGCCGGGACGCCACCGCCCGCGACACCAGGCACCGGTCCGCCCGTCACCACCGGCCCGCCGACGCCACCAGCGCCGGCTCCGACACCCACGGGCCCCTGCCCGGCACCCGGCACCGCCACAGCCTGCGCCGAAGAAGAAGCCACCGACGGCGCCGCCGCAGGCCCCCGATCGGCCAGCGAACGCACCGGGCTCCCCGCGCCCGTGGAACCGGGAACGGGCGGACCCATGTGCAACGGCCGCCGCACGGGCGCGCCCTGAGCCTGCCGTTGTCCGTCCTGCCCCACCGCCGAAGGCTCCGGCGCGGCGGGCACGCCGCCCCGGGCACTCCCCGAACCGTGCACACCCGCACCCACCACGTCGTACTGCCCGGACGCCGCACCGGGATGCCCAAGGGCCCCCGCGTCTCCGCCGCCGGATCGCACCGCGCCCAGGTCGAGGGATCCGCTGTCGCGCCCCGACTCCTCGTGCGCACCGGCCACCGGCGCCCCGGGCCCGGGAACAGCGGCCGCCGCCTGCGGATCCGCCAGGTGCGTCTCGGCCCACGCCCCCTGCGCGCCCGGCATCAGAAACAGATCGTCGTCCTCGCCCGCCGGAGCGCCGCCCGTACCGGGAACGTCCCGCATGGTGTACGCACCCGGGATGTCCGTGCCCGGCTGCTCCACCGTGCCCGCGTCCTGAGGCAGTCCCTCGCCCGGGACCTGGCCGGTGTCGGTCATGCGTACCCCTCGCCCATTGGTCGTGCTCCACTCTCGGCCGACTCGCCCGGGGCGGCTCGGCGGCCACCCATGGACAAGAACGAGCGTGCGCGCCGTGCGGCACGAACATCCCGTCTCCAAGACGCCGAAGCGCCATGACGACAAAGCGCCAGAACGCCCGAACGCCAAGGCCATTGTTGTGGCCGCACCAGCATCACAACGGAAGATCCGTCACGACCCCGTTGTGGGCTGCGCCACGTCGCGCGTCCCCCGGCCGCTGCCGTACCACAGTCACCCCAAATCGGGCGCACTTTCCGGGTCATTGACGTACGAAACGACGAACGCCCGGGAGTAGTACAACGATCGGCCAGCCTACCGCGCGCGCCCGGCGAGCAAGGTCACGGGGCGACGGCCCACCCGCACGAGGGGCCCTCATCCGGCGCGGACCGCGGCGGTGGCGGAGCGCGGCGCGGCCCGATCAGGAGGCGGGCCGGTCCAGTTGGGCGGAGATCAGGAAGGCGATCGAGCGCTCTCGCTCGGTCCAGACGCGGGTGTCCAGTTCCACGGACTGCAGCAGGGCGCACTCGACGACGTACCCGTGCTCGCCGAGGTCGCGGCCGATCAGCTCGGCCTCGTCGCGGGTGGCGGCATGCGTCACGATCCGCTCGGGGCGCCGGTCGGCCACGGCCGCGACGACCGGTGCACCGCCGCCGCCGACCCGTACGACGTCGGGTTCCGGCAGGTCCTCGAGCACATGCGGGGCGCTGCCGTGCACGACCTGGAGCTGCACGCCGAAACGGCGGGCGGACGCGGTGGTGCGGCCGCAGGTGTCGGCGTCCCGGTCGACCGCGATCACCGCGGCCCCGAAGCGGGCGGCCTCCACGGCGAATGCGCCGACGCCGCAGCCGATGTCCCAGACGAGGTCGCCGACGCGGGGGCCGAGGCGGGCCAGTTGGGCGGCTCGGAGCCGTTCGTTCTCGCCCTCGCCGGTGCCGCCGCCGTAGGCCTCGGCGGGCAGCGCCCAGCCGCGCGGCTTGGCTCCGGGGTCGCGGCCGGCGATCCAGCCGGTCTCGGCGGCCACCGGGCCACCGATGACGATGACCACGTTGGGGTCGCGCCAGGTGTGGTCGGCGGCGCTGTCGGAGGTGATGACCGTGACCTGCTCGCGTTCGGTGCCGAGTTCTTCGCAGACCACGAAGGTGCGGTGCACACCGGCGAGCAGCAGGGCGAGTTCGGCGGGTCCGGCGCCCGGTGAGGTGAGGACGGCGACCTTGGTGTGGGCGCGGCAGACGTTGACCGCGCGGCGCAGAGTGCGGCGGTGGGCGGACACGACCTGCGCGTCGTCCCACGGCATTCCGGCCCGGGCGAAGGCCTGGGCGACGGAGGACACGGCGGGTACGACCTCGACCTCGAGACCGTGCTCGGGGGCCCGCAGGGTGCGGACGACGCCGAAGAAGCCGGGGTCGCCGTCGGCGATGACCACGGCGGTGCCGCGGTGGGCGGCGATCCTGCGGGCGGCGAGCCCGACGCTGCCGAGCCGTACGCGCTCGGCGTGTGCGGGGACTTCGGGCAGATCCAGGTGGTGTGCGGCTCCGGCGACGAGGGTGGCGGCGCCGAGCGCCGCGCGTGCCGCCTCGGTCAGCGGCGGTCCGTCCCAGCCGATCACCGTCACCCGGTCGGCCATGGTCGTCAGTCTCCTGGGGGTTCTCGCAGGTGGTCGTGGGGCTGCCGCACAGCCGACCCGGGGAGCCTACCTGCCAGGGCCACGGATCGTGTCAGGGCCGGCGTCGGATCGGTCCCCTCGGGGCAGTCGGAACGGGGCCCCTCCGGGCAGTCGGAACGGTTCGCCTCCGGACAGCGGGTCAGTTCCATTCCGGGAAGGACGTGTATCCGGAGGCTTCCGCGAACTGCTCGCTGACGCCGTCGAGGTCTTCGGGCAGCAGGCTCCAGACGATGAGGTCCGTACGGAACTCGCTCCACTCACCGCCGCCGTCCCTGGCCCGCGCTATCCAGGCGCCCCTGAGGACTCCCTCGCTGATGCAGCCGATCTTCTGGGCGACCTGCTGGGCCGCGGTGTTGTCGGCGGCGGTGCGCAGTTCGACGCGCTCGAAGCGCTGGTCGTCGAAGAGCCACTGCACGGTGGCGAGGGCGGCCTCGCTCGCGTACCCCTCGCCGCGCGCCCAGGGGGCGATCAGGTAGGAGAGTTCGGCGGACCGCACCCGCCAGTCGGTGTGGCTGAGGCGCACGACGCCGACGAGGCGCTGGGTGAGGAACTCGGTGACGGCAAAGACGATTCCGCGGCCCCGGGAGCGCTCGGCGGGCGCCTGACGGGTGATCCACTCCTGGGCGTCGTCCCGTGTGTAGGGCTGCGGCACCGTGGTCCAGGACGTGATCAGCTCGTCGTTCATCATCTCGGTGCAGGCGTCGATGTCCACGTCCTCGAACGGTCGCAGCACCAGCCGATCGGTGCTGATGGAGATGTCCGGGAAGGTGGTCGTCATCGCGCCGCTCCGTCGCTACAGGCTGCTGAAGTGCCCAGCATGCAGCATGCACGCGCATAACTGCACCACAGGGTCCGCACCTTGAGCGGTGCGGACCCTGTGGTAGACGGCTCGTTGCGAGCGGGTCGCGGGGCGCGCCCGGCGGCCCCGGGACTCAAGTCCCGCTTCAGAACGCCGGGATGACGGCGCCGTCGAACTCGTCCTCGATGTACTTCTTGACCTCGGGCGAGTTCAGCAGCTTCGCGAGCTTCTTCACGCGGGGGTCGTTCTCGTTGCCCTTCTTGACGGCGAGGAGATTGTTGTACGGGTTGCCCTTGGCCGCCTCCTGCACGAGGGCGTCCTCGGCCGGGCTGAGCTTGGACTCGACGGCGTAGTTGCCGTTGATGACCGCGGCGTCGACATCGCCGAGCGAGCGCGGGACCTGGGCCGCCTCGAGCTCCTTGAACTGGATGTTCTTGGGGTTCTTGGCGATGTCCTTCGGGGTGGCGCTCTCGCCGGCGCCGTCCTTGAGGGTGATCAGGCCGTTCTTGTCGAGGAGCTGGAGGGCGCGCGCCTCGTTGGTGGTGTCATTCGGCAGGGCGACGGTGGCGCCCTTCTTGAGGCCGTCCAGGTCCTTGATCTTCTGCGAGTACACGGCGAGCGGCTCGAGGTGGACGTCGACGAGCGGGACGATGTCCGTCTTGTTCTTCTCGTTGAAGTCCTCGAGGTACGGCTTGTGCTGGAAGAAGTTGGCGTCGACGGAGCCGTCCTGGGTGGCCGTGTTCGGCAGGACGTAGTCGGTGAACTCCTTGACCTCGAGCTCGAGCCCTTCCTTTTTCGCCAGATTGTCCTTGACATAGTTGAGGATCTTGGCGTGCGGGGTGGGGCTGGCGGCGACGGTCAGCGGACCGTCGGAGTCGCCGGAGCCGGAGTCGGAGCCGCAGGCGCTGAGCCCGAGGGTGAGGGCTCCGGCGGTGAGGACAGCAGCGGTGATCTTGGTGGTGTTACGCACGAAAAGTGCCTTTCTCCATGGGTGGTACGACCCCGAAGCGGGTGTCGGGGCGGATCGGGAAGCCCGGAGGTGCCGGGTTCAGGAAGCCTTGGTGGGCTCGACGGCGGCCGGTGCGGGGGTGCGCAGCAGCCGCAGCTTGGGGACGGTGGAGCCGCGTCCGCGCCGCGCGAGGGAGCGGGCCGCGAGGTCTCCGGCGAACTGGATGGCGGAGATGACCACGGCGAGCACGCCGACGGTGATCCACATCATCCCGGTCTCGAAGCGCTGGTAGCCGTAGCGGACGGCGATGTCACCGAGACCGCCCGCACCCACGGTGCCGGCCATCGCGGAGTAGCCGATGAGCACCACGATCGTGGTGGTGGCGCTGGAGATCAGCGAGGGCAGCGACTCGGGGATCAGGACCTTGCGTACGACGGTCCAGGTGTTGCCGCCCATTGCCTGTACGGCCTCGACGAGTCCGTGGTCCACCTCGCGCACCGCGGTCTCCACGAGTCGCGCGAAGAACGGGATGGCACCGATGGCCAGCGGCACGATCGCGGCCTCGACGCCGATCGTGGTGCCGGTGATCCATCGGGTGAAGGACATCAGGGCGACCATCAGGATGATGAAGGGCATCGACCGCGCGATGTTCACGATCTGCCCGATCACCTTGTTGACGACCGTGTTCTGCAGCAGCCCGCCGCGGTCGGTGAGGACCAGGAGCACGCCGAGCGGCAGTCCGCCGACGACGGCGATCAGGGTGGACCAGCCGACCATGTAGAGGGTGTCCCAACAGGCCTGCTCCAGCAGCGGCTGCATCTCCGACCAGGTCACTTGACGCCCTCCTTGACGAGCTGGGGTGCCGATTCGGCGAGCCGGGGCGCGGCCTCGCCGTCGTGTCCGGCCACCTCGACCTGCAGGCCCTGCTCGCGCAGGAAGCCGATCGGCACGACGTTCTCCTCGAAGGCTCCGGGCAGTTCGATGCGCATCCGCCCGACCTGCCGGCCCGCGACGGTGTCCATCGCGGCGCCCAGGATCGAGATGTCGATGTTGTACGTACGGGAGAGCTGGGAGATGACCGGCTGGGTGGCGGCCTCGCCGTGGAAGGTCACGTCGACCACGGTGCGCTCGTCGCCGGACGCCTCGCCGCTGACCGGGAAGAGGGCGGCGGCCAGTTCGGAGCCGGGGGTGGCGAGGAGCTCGTCCACGGTCCCGGACTCCACGATCCTGCCGTGTTCCATCAGGGCGGCCGAGTCGCAGATGGTCTTCACGACGTCCATCTCGTGGGTGATGAGCAGCACGGTGAGGCCGAGCTGGCGGTTGAGGTCGCGCAGGAGCTCCAGGATGGAGCGGGTGGTCTCCGGGTCGAGGGCGCTGGTGGCCTCGTCGGAGAGCAGCACCTTGGGGTCGCCGGCCAGGGCGCGGGCGATGCCGACGCGCTGCTTCTGGCCGCCGGAGAGCTGGCTCGGGTAGCTCTTCGCCTTGTCGGCGAGGCCGACCAGGTCGAGGAGTTCGAGTGCCTTGCGGCTGCGCTCGCGGCCGGACTTGCCGAGGATCTCCAGGGGGAGCTCGACGTTGTCCTGCACGGTCCGCGAGGACAGCAGGTTGAAGTGCTGGAAGACCATACCGATACGGCTGCGCGCCTCGCGCAGTTCCCGGCCGGCCCGCTGGCCGCGGCCGGCCAGTGCGGTGAGGTCGACGCCGTCCACGGTCACGGTGCCGGCGGTGGGCTTCTCCAGGAGATTGACGCAGCGGATGAGCGAGGACTTGCCGGCGCCGCTCTGGCCGATGACGCCGTACACCTCGCCCTCCCGCACATGCAGATCGACGCCGTCGAGGGCGGTGACCTCGCGGCCGCGGGAGCGGTAGACCTTGGTCAGGCCCGTAGTGGTGATCACTGGGTTTCCGTCACTGTCGAGTGCGCGGCGCGGTGTGCACCGGGCACGGGGGCGTTCGTCTTCTCGGGCGCGCAGGCGGAGTGCTCCCCGGGATCGGTGCGGGGAAGGCGATCGGCGCGTACGCGGGGCAGGCTCGGTCGGACGGGAAGTGCTGTCCTGACACGGCTCGCGGTCTCGCTTCGGGGCGCGAGGCGGGGGTGCGGGGGCCCTCAGAAGGCGCGCATTCGACACATACAACGAGCACCGGGCGCGGTGTACGCCTCGGTCGCAGGGATGCGGTTGCTCGTCGTGGTCATGTCCCCCAGTAAAACAGACGGCACGACGAGCCGATCAACGGCGTCCGCATAACGGACGCGGGGCGCCCGGCACCCGGACGCCCCGCGAGTTTGCTCAGCCCTCGGTGGTGATATCCACCCCGTCGTCCGTAACCTGCACGGACACCGCGGAGAGATCGGGTACGACGACATCGGCGGTGAGCTGGTCGGCCCGGTGCGTTGTGGTCAAGGCCACGGTCCGCATGCCGGCCGCACGGCCGGAGGCGAGCCCGGCGGGGGCGTCCTCGAAGACCACGCAGCGCGCCGGGTCGACGCCGAGGCGCTCGGCTGCGAGCAGGAACGGCTCGGGGTCGGGCTTGCCGCGCGTGATGTCGTTCGCGGCGATCATCGTGGGGAAGTCGATGCCGACCTCGTGGAGTCGGGCGGAGGCGAGCGGTCGGGTGGCGGAGGTGACGACGGCCCAGCGGTCGGCGGGCAGCTTCTGCAAAAGTTCCTTGGTCCCGGGCAGCAGTACGACCCCACCGGCCACGTCCTCCACCTCGAGCCGCTCGATACGGGCGACGGCTTCGGGGACCTGCTCGGCGGGGAGCACCTCGGCGAGGATCTCCGCGGCGGGCCGGCCGTGCAGATCGGTCGAGGCCATCGCCTCGGTGACGCCGTACTCCTGCGCCAGACGGGTCCAGCAGCGATAGACGGACTCCATGGAGGAGATCAGGGTTCCGTCGTTGTCGAACAGCAGGGCTTCGGCGTGGATCTTCATGGTCCCCGACCCTACGGGGCGTCCGGGGCCGCGCGCATCGGGCCATTCGTCCCGTAATAGGCTCGCGGCATGCTTACCGCCCTGACGATCGCGACCGGTGTGGCCGCGCTCGTGCTCGCCGCGTGGTGCGGCTTCGCCGCCTGGCGCGATCAGCCCACCAAGGACTGGCACTTCATCGGCATGGCCGTGGTGTCGCTCCTTGCGATCGTCCAACTGATCGTGGGAATCGTGCAGTTGGCGCGGGGTGAAGAGCCGGAGCAGGGCACCGTGATTTTCGTCGCGTATCTCGTCGGCTCGGCGGCGTGCATTCCGGCGGCAGGCTTCCTGTCGCTCGCGGAGCGCACCCGGTGGGGCTCGGTGACCGTGGCGGCGGGTGCCGTGGTGCTCGCCGTACTCGAAGTCCGGCTGCACGACATCTGGGGAGGCTGAGATGACGGACGGATCCGAGAAGTCCGGGACGGCCGACGAGGCGAACGGTCCCGCGGGCGCATCGAAAGGCAGCACCCGCTCCCGCCTGATCACCGGCCCCGGCCTACTGCTGCTCTGGCTGTACGGGGTCATGGTGGTGGGCGCACTGTCGCGCTCCGTCTACCAGATGTCCACGGAGCTCGACCGGGCGCCGCTCGCCTATTCGCTGTCGGCGCTCGCCGCCCTGGTCTACGCGTTCATCACGTACACCCTGGTCCGCGGCGGAGAGAAGGCCCGCAGGGCGGCCTTCGCCTGCTGTGCGGCGGAGCTGGCCGGTGTGCTGATCGTGGGCACCTGGACGCTGGTCGAGCCCTCCGCGTTCCCGGACGCCACGGTCTGGTCCGACTACGGGATGGGGTACGTGTTCATCCCCGTACTGCTGCCGGTGACCGCGATGTACTGGCTGCGGAGGGCCAGGACTCAGGCGCTCGCCGCGTAGGCGGACGGCGCGGCGGGGGCGGCGTCCTTGGTGAGCGTGATCAGGGTGAGGCGGCCGTTGACGACCTCGGTGGAGACCGGGGCGTAGCCGTGCTTGCGGTAGAGCTGCAGGTTGTTCTCGCTGCGGTGGCCGGTGAAGAGCTGGAAGCGCTTGACCGTGGACGAGCCGCCGAGCCGCTGCTCGATGGCGATGAGCAGCCGGCCGCCGAGCCCGTGCCGCTGCATCCGGGGATGGACGATCAGCTTGTTGATCCGGGCGGTGCCGTCGGGATCGACGCTGCCGCGGACGGCGGCCACCACCTCGTCGCCGAGGCGGGCGACCAGCACGCCGCCGGCGGTCAGCTCGCCCTTGATCGAGTCGAGCGGCTCGGTGAGCGGCTCGATCGTGTAGTCGCCGTACAGCTCCGCCTCGCTCTGGTAGCAGAGGAACTGCAGCTTCAGGATCTGTTCGGCGTCCTGCTCGGTCGCCGCAGAGATGGTCACGCTGATGCCCATGTGTGCATGCCTCTCGCTCACCTGTCCACCGGTTGCCTACCCCGCACTGTTCCCCATGGGCCGTGCGGCGCAACCTCCGCCGCGAGCATTCTGCGCAGGCATCCCAGGCATCGGGAACGTTCCGGCCCCAGGCTGCCCTGTGACATTCCCAACTGCCCTGCGATTTCGCGGTAGGTGAGGTCCTGCGGGGACAGCAGGGCGCCGAGCAGCCGGGGGCAGCGGCCGGGGAGCCTGCGTACCGCCGCCCGGATGACCCGGCCCTGCTCGGCGGCGAGCGCGAGACGCTCCGGACCGTGACCCCCGGCGGGTCCCGCCGGCTGCCCCTCGTCGGCGTACGGCACCTCGCGGCGGGCCCGGCGCCGGGCGATCCGCGCCTCGGCCCGTACCGCCGCACGCATCCACCGCGGTGCATCGGTGACCGGATCTCCCGCGCCGGCGCGCTCGAACAGCCGCAGCCACACGGTCTGTTCGAGGTCGCCGGGATCGATGCCGGCCGCGGCGGCTTCGGCGGCCGCCTCGGCCCTGAGCAGTGGGTGCAGGCTCGCGAGGCCGGCCGGCAGGAGGGATTTCGCTCGGGTCATGCCGATCTTGACGAGCGGGCGGGGCGGCAGGTTTCCGGCAGCGCCCGAAGCTCATCCCGAACGGTGAAGGAGGGGCAGGACGGTGACACACTGCCGCCCCGCCCTGGACGGCGCGGGGTCAGCGGCCCCCGATCTCGGCCGCCGCGAGCAGCGCCGTGTCCGGGTTGTCGGAGAAGATCCCGTCGATCCCGGTGTCGAGATAGGCCTTGAGCGCGCCGAAGACGTCGCCGTAGGCGTTCGGGTCCGTGCCGCGCCGGTAGTCGGCGGGCAGGAAGGTGTTCTCGTTGCGGAAGGTGTACGGGTGCAGCACGAGCTTCTGGGCGTGTGCGTCCCGTACCAGCGTGGTCGGCTCCAGGAGCTTGCCGTCCTCGTCCTTCGGGATGATCAGGTCGAGGGTCGGCCCGATGCCCTGCGCGAAGGAGGCGATCCACTCAAGGCCCTCGGGGGTGATCAGGTCGGCGACCGTGCGCGGGTCGCCCGCCTCGACGAAGTCCCAGGGCTGGGTGTCGGCGTCGCCGAGCAGCACGACCAGCGGGCCGTCCACCAGCTTGCCGAGGCGCTCGATGCTGGACGGCTCGAAGGACTGCAGGAACGTCGGCGAGTTCTTCTTGTGCCGGCCGTACTTGCGCAGCAGCTTGACCAGCGGCTCCTCGAGGCCGAGGCCGAGCTTCCGGAAGTACGTGGGGTGCTTGGTCTCGACGTGCAGCCAGATGCGGCGGCCGCGCTTCCTGCCCTCCTTCTCGGCCCACTGCAGGACCTCCTCGAAGGTGGGCACGGACCAGCGGCCGTCGAAGATCGTGTTGCGCTGCCGGTTCTCGGGGATCCGCTCCTTCGCGCGCAGCGTCTGCAGCTCCGCGAGCGTGAAGTCCTCGGTGAACCAGCCGGTCAGCGAGACGCCGTCCACGGACTTGGTGGTCTTGCGGCCGGCGAACTCCGGGTGGTCGGCGACATCGGTGGTGCCGGTGATGTCGTTCTCATGACGGCATACGAGATGGCCGTCCTTGGTGGGCACCAGATCCTGCTCGATGACGTGCGCGCCCATGTCGAGCGCGAGCTGGTACGAGCCGAGCGTGTGCTCGGGGCGATAGCCGCTCGTACCGCGGTGGGCGACGACCAGGGGCACCGGCAGATCGTCGTGGGAGTGGCCGCGCCCTCGCTCGGCGGCTCTCGCCGTGCCGGGCAGCCCGAGCGCCGCGCCACCTGCACCGAGGACCGCGGCCCCCAGAAGTGCGCGCCGCCCCGGTCCTGTGCCCGGCTGCTGCTCCTTCGTCGTGCCCTGCGTCATGGGTCTCCTCCCGGATCGCCGTCCGCGGCCGCGGACGCGACATGTCCCGCACCTGTCAAAGCGGGTGACCGATGCTAGGACGCTACGCATGACGACGGGGAGACCCTTGGACGAACACAGTGCAAAGACAGGTCAACACTGCGTATCCGCTCCGTGAACCCGATGTGCAATCGGTGCGGGCCCGCGAGTATCGTCCTCACCTGCACATACCTCATCCCCGCTGCTTGACACCGGAGGGCTAGTTGTCCCGCTTTGCGTTCATCAAGGCAGTACTCGGACCGGTCCTGCGCCTGATGTTCCGACCACGGGTGGAGGGCGTGGAGAACATTCCGGCCACCGGCCCCGTGATCCTCGCGGGCAACCACCTGACGTTCATCGACTCGATGATCATGCCGCTGTTCTGCAACCGGCAGGTCTTCTTCATCGGCAAGGACGAGTACGTCACCGGCAAGGGAATCAAGGGCCGCCTGATGGCCTGGTTCTTCACCGGCTGCGGAATGATCCCGGTGGACCGCGACGGCGGGCGCGGCGGAGCGGCCGCCCTGATGACGGGGCGCCGCGTCCTCGACGAGGGCAAGGTGTTCAGCATCTACCCGGAGGGCACCCGCTCGCCCGACGGCCGCCTCTACCGCGGCCGTACCGGCATCGCCCGGCTGACCCTGATGACCGGCGCCCCGGTGGTGCCGTTCGCCATCATCGGTACGGACAAGCTCCAGCCGGGCGGCGCCGGGCTGCCCCGGCCGGGCCGGGTGACGGTCCGCTTCGGCGAGCCGATGGAGTTCTCCCGCTACGAGGGCATGGGCCGCGACCGCTACGTGCTGCGGGCCGTGACCGACTCGGTGATGAGCGAGGTCATGACGCTGTCCGGTCAGGAGTACGTGGACATGTACGCCACGAAGGCCAAGGCCGCCTGACGGTCTCCTCCCCCGCGGCTCACAGATGCTCGACGCCGTCCTCGAGGCGGCTGTCGCGCAGCAGGAACCAGGCGGCGACTGAGGCGGCGAGCAGCACGGCCGCGCCCACGCCTGCCGCCACCCGCAGTCCGTCCACGAAGGCGCTCTGGGCGGTCCCGAGCAGTTCGGCGGCCTGGGCGGCGGGCAGTGCGCGCGCCGATTCCACCGCCCCGCCGAGCGACTCGCGGGCGGCCTCCACGGCCTGGCCCGGAATTCCGTCCGGGGCGCCGAAGTCCCGGTAGATGCCGGTCACGATGGATCCGAGCAGGGCGATACCGAGCGCCGTGCCGAGTTCGTACGCCGTCTCCGAGACCGCGGATGCCGCGCCCGCCTGCTCCTTGGGCACGCTGGAAAGGATCACGTCGGCGGTCACGGTGAAGGCGAAGCCGGCTCCGATGCCGACCACGAGCAGCACCGCGCCGAGCAGCGGATAGCCCGTGGTCCGGCTGAGCATGGTCAGCACGGCGAGCGAGAGGCCCACCGCCGCCAGGCCGCCGGCCACCACGAGCCGTACCGAGAAGCGTCGGGCGGCACGGCCGGCGAGCAGACCGGCGGTCACCGCGCCCACCGCGGCGGGCAGTTCGGCGAGCCCCGCCTCCAGCGGCTGCCGGCCCTGGACCAGCTGCAGGAACTGCGACAGGAAGAAGATCAGGCCGGAGAGTCCGAGGATGGTCAGGAGGTCGGCGAGCACGGCGCCGGAGAAGCCCTTGTTGCGGAACAGCTGCACATCGAGCAGCGGCGCATCGAGCGCCCGCTGCCGGCGTACGAACCAGACCAGGGCCAGCACGCCGAGCACCGCGGTCGCCGCGACGTCCCAGCGCATGCCGTGCGCGGCGGCCTCCTTGATCGCGTAGACCACCGCGACCATGCCGATCAGGGACAGGCCGACGCTGGGCAGATCCCAGGGGCCGGGCGACGGGTTCTTCGACTCGGGCAGCAGCTTGACGCCGACGACCACGAGGACCGCCATCACGGGCAGGTTGATCAGGAAGACGCTGCCCCACCAGAAGTGCTCAAGCAGGAATCCGCCGACGACCGGGCCGACCGCCGCACCGGCCGACGCGGCAGCGCCCCAGATCCCGATGGCGACCGAGCGCTCCCGCGGGTCGTGGAAGATGTTCCGGATCAGCGCGAGCGTGGACGGCATCAGGGTCGCGCCGGCCACGCCGAGCAGCGCCCGCGCGAGGATCATCAGCTCGGGCGTGGTGGCGTACGCGTTCAGAAGTGACACCGCGCCGAAGGCGGCGGCGCCGGTGAGCAGCAGCTTCTTGCGCCCGATGCGGTCGCCCAGGCTGCCCATGGAGACCAGGAGTCCGGCGATGACGAACGAGTAGACGTCACCGATCCACAGCAGCTGGGTGCCCGAGGGCTTCAAGTCCTCGCTGATGTACGGGGTGGCGAGCGCCAGCACGGTCGCGTCCACGGCGACCAGGAGGACGGCGAGCACCAGAACGGCCAGCGCGATCCAGCGTCCGGGGCGGTGCAGAGCCCCCTCGTCCGCGGTCGTACGCTCCTTGATGCCGGTCATCGCTTCACGCTCCGTCGTGCGCCGCCGAGCAGCAGCTCGACGATCATGTACTGGAAGTCCTTGGCGGCGAGCCGCCCGTCCTGCACCGACCAGGCGCCCGAACTGATCAGCCCGTACAGGGCGTCGGTGAGCCAAGCAGGCGTGAGGTCGATCCGGAACTCGCCCGACTCCTGGCCTCGGCGGAACAGCGCCGAGACGCGGTCGTCGATCCGGTCCCAGCCCTCGTTCATGCCCTCGGCCTCGAAGAGCTGGTTCTCGGTGATCAGGAAGGCGAGTACGCCCGCGACGGGCTCGGCCTCGGCGACCAGCCGGCGCAGCGCGTCGGACGCCTCGTCCTCGTCCAGCCGGGCGGCGTCCAGCGCCTCCTCGAAGCGCCGCAGGCTCATGTCCTCGATCGCCCGCACCAAGGTGTCGCGCCCGGCGAAGAGACGGTGCAGGGTGGCCCGGCTGATGCCGGCGGCCCGCGCCACCTCGTCCATCGTCGCGGTGGCCTTCCGGGTGAGGAGGGCGGCCGCGGACTCGAGCACCTGCTCTCGATCGGTCGTCATGAGACGACCATAACCCGAATGAGACATAGATGTCTCATCCAATATGCGGCTAGGGTCGGCCCTGCACACGCGTGGGAACTCCACCGAAGCGGGGGAAGCGGGAGGCAGCCATGGCGCCGGAGACCTTCACGACGCGTATCGAGCTGGGCGACAAGACCGCCACCGGGTTCCGGGTGCCCGCGGAGGCCGTCGAAGCGCTCGGCCAGGGCAAGCGCCCACGAGTCCTGGTGACCGTCGGACCCCATACGTACCGCAGCACGGTGGCCGTGTACGGCGGCGAGTACATGCTGCCGCTCAGCGCGGTCAATCGCGAGGCCGCCGGCGTCCGGGCCGGCGACACCTGCGAGGTGACCATCGCCCTGGATCTCGCGGAGCGCACCGTCGAGGTCCCCGAGGACCTCGCCCGGGCCCTGGGGCAGCACCCGGGCGCGACCGAGGCGTTCGCCGCGCTCTCCTACAGCAGACGGCGCGAACGCGCGGAAGCCGTCACCTCGGCCAAGCGCGCGGACACCCGCGAGCGGCGGATCGCCGGGATCGTCGCCGAACTGACGACGGCCCGGCCACCTCAGCGGTGACCGGGCCGTTGCGGCTCAGCGGGTGAACCGTGCCGTCGAGGGGGCTACTTCTTGGCCTCCGCCCAGGCCTTCTGCAGATCCAAGTCCTGCTTGACCTCGGCCAGTTGGGCCGCGACCGCCGAGGGCGCAGTGCCGCCGCGGCCGCTGCGGGAGGCGAGCGCACCCGGGACATCGAGCACGCTGCGGACCTCCGGCGTGAGATGCGGCGAGATCTTGGCGAACTGGGCGTCGGTGAGCTCGTCCAGCTCGATCCCGTTCGCCTCGCACTCCTTGACGCACTCCCCCGCGACCTCGTGCGCGACGCGGAACGGCACGCCTTGCTTGACCAGCCACTCCGCGATGTCCGTGGCGAGCGAGAAGCCCGCGGGCGCCAGCTCCTCCATCCGCTCGCGGTGGACCGTCAGCGTCGCCATCATCCCGGTGAACGCGGGCAGCAGGACCTCGAGTTGGTCGCAGGAGTCGAAGACCGGCTCCTTGTCCTCCTGCAGATCGCGGTTGTACGCGAGCGGCAGCGCCTTCAGCGTGGCCAGCAGGCCGGTCAGATTGCCGATCAGCCGGCCGGACTTGCCCCGCGCCAGCTCGGCGATGTCGGGGTTCTTCTTCTGCGGCATGATCGAGGAGCCGGTCGAGAAGGCGTCGTGCAGGGTCACGAAGGAGAACTCCTTCGTGTTCCAGATGATCACCTCTTCGGCGATCCGGGAGAGGTTCACGCCGATCATGGCGGTGATGAAGGCGAATTCGGCGACGAAGTCGCGCGCGGCCGTGCCGTCGATCGAGTTGCCCGCCGAGCCGTGCTCGAAGCCGAGGTCCGCCGCCACGGCCTGCGGGTCGAGGCCGAGCGAGGAGCCGGCGAGCGCCCCGGAGCCGTACGGCGAGACGGCGGTCCGCTCGTCCCACTGCCGCAGCCGCTCGGCGTCCCGGGACAGCGACTGGACGTGCGCGAGCACATGGTGCGCGAAGAGTACGGGCTGGGCGTGCTGCAGATGCGTACGCCCCGGCATCGCCACATCCGGGTGGGCCTCGGCGAGACCCACGAGGGCGCCCTGCAGTTCGGCGAGCAGTCCGCCGATGATCCGGGCGTGGTCGCGCAGATACATCTTGAACAGCGTGGCGACCTGGTCGTTGCGCGAGCGGCCGGCGCGCAGCTTGCCGCCGAGGTCGGGGCCCAGCCGCTCGAGCAGGCCCCGCTCGAGGGCGGTGTGCACGTCCTCGTCGGCGATGGTGCCGGTGAACGAGCCGTCCTCGACATCCCGCTCGAGCCGGTCGAGCCCGGCGAGCATGGCATCCAGCTCCTCGGCGGTCAGCAGACCTGCTGCGTTGAGCACGCGCGCGTGGGCACGGGAACCCGCGATGTCGTACGGGGCGAGACGCCAGTCGAAGTGGACGGACGCGGACAGTTTCGCCAGGGCTTCGGCGGGGCCGTCCGCGAAACGGCCGCCCCAGAGCCGGACATCACCGGTGTTGCTGCTCAACTCGTGCTCCTCGCGATCTTGACGCTCCATGCATGCATGATTATGCATTACTCCGCATGAATCGTCAATCTGCCGCTGTCGTCCATCCTCCCCACGACGCGCGCAGGGCCCGTCCCGCACCCCCTCACGAGGTGTCCGGAACGGGCCCTTCCATGCAGGTCAGCGCGTGTCCTGCGCCAGATGCAGCATGTGGTCGGCGAGCGCCTGGCCGCCGTCCGGCTCCCGGCTGATGAGCATGAGGGTGTCGTCGCCCGCGATGGTGCCGAGGATGTCGTGCAGCTCGGCCTGATCGATGGCCGAGGCCAGGAACTGCGCAGCCCCCGGCGGCGTACGCAGCACCACGAGATTCGCCGAGGCCTCCGCGGAGATCAGCAGCTCAGCGGAGAGGCGCCGCATCCGCTCCTCCTTCGCCGACTCGCCGAGCGGGGCCCGCGGGGTGCGGAATCCGCCCTCGCTCGGCACCGCGTAGATCAGGTCGCCGTCGTTGTTGCGGATCTTGACCGCGTTGAGTTCGTCCAGGTCGCGCGAGAGCGTGGCCTGGGTGACGGTCAGGCCGTCGTCGGCGAGCAGCTTCGCCAACTGGCTCTGGGAGCGCACCGCCTGCCGGTTGAGGATGTCCACGATCCGGCGGTGGCGGGCGGTGCGCGTCTGCGGCACCGCCGGCCCGGCTTGCTCGTTCTCCTGCAGGCTCATCGTCGTCCCATTCTCCGGATCATCCTTCCCCGTCGGCCTGTCCGGCCTGCGCGGCCCGCTCGGCCGCCGCGGCGTCCTGGGCCTGGTCGAGGACGCCGGGCAGGGCCCGCAGCAGCGCGTCCACGTCGTCGTCGCCGATCGTCAGCGCCGGCATCAGCCGGACGACGTCGGGCGCCGCCACATTCACCAGGAACCCCGCGTCCTGAGCCGCCGCCCGCACCTGCGGGGCCAGCGGTTCGGTGAGCACCATACCCAGCAGCAGTCCGGCGCCGCGGACTTGGGCGACGAGCGGGTGGCCGATGCCCTCGATTCCGCCGCGCAGCCGCTCGCCGGCCCGCTTGACGTGGTCGAGCAGCCCTTCCTCGGCGATGGTGTCGAGTACGGCGAGGCCCGCCGCGCAGGCGACCGGATTGCCGCCGAACGTCGTGCCGTGATTGCCGGGCTTCAGCAGATCGGCAGCCGCGCCGAAGGCCACCGTGGCACCGATCGGCAGCCCGCCGCCGAGGCCCTTGGCCAGCGTGACGACATCGGGGAGCACCCCGTCGTGGGCCTGGTGCTCGAACCACTGGCCCGTCCTGCCGATGCCGGTCTGCACCTCGTCGAGGACCAGGAGGGTGCCGGTCGCCTCGGTGATCTCCCGGGCCGCCCGCAGATAGCCGGGCGGCGGCGGCAGCACACCGATCTCGCCCTGGATCGGCTCGAGCACCACGAGCGCGGTGTCCTCGGTCACCGCGGCGCGCAGCGCCTCCACGTCCCCGTACGGCACATGCGTCACATCGCCCGGCAGCGGGACGAAGGGCGTCCGCTTGTCGTCCTGGCCGGTGAGCGACAGGGCGCCCATCGTCCGGCCGTGGAAGCCGCCCTGCGCCGCCACCAGGTGCGAACGCCCGGTCAGGCGGCCGATCTTGAAGGCCGCCTCCATCGCCTCGGTGCCGGAGTTGCAGAAGAAGACCCTGCCCGGGCGCCCGAAGTGCTGCAGCAGCCGCTCGGCGAGCGCGACGGTCGGCTCGGCGGCGAAGTAGTTGGAGATCTGGCCCAGGGTCGCGATCTGGTCACTGACCGCGCGGACGACCGCGGGGTGGGCGTGCCCGAGTGCGTTCACCGCGATGCCGCCGACGAAGTCGGTGTATTCGGTGCCGTCGGCGTCCCAGACCTTGGTGCCCTCGCCGCGCTCCAGAGTGAGCTGCGGAGTCCCGTAGGTGTTCATCAGGGAGTCCTGCCACCGCTTCGCGTAGGTGGCGTTCCCGGTGGTCGTCATGCGTCCACACCTTTGCTCGTGGGGTCGGCGTCGGGCACGACCATGGTGCCGATGCCTTCGTCGGTGAAGATCTCGAGGAGGATCGAGTGCTGCACCCGTCCGTCGATCACGCGGGCCGTGTGCACTCCGTTGCGTACGGCGTGCAGGCAGCCCTCCATCTTCGGGACCATGCCGCTCGCCAGCTCCGGGAGCAGTTTCTCGAGTTCCTTCGCGGTGAGGCGGCTGATCACCTCGTCGCTGTTCGGCCAGTCCTCGTAAAGGCCCTCGACATCGGTGAGGACCATCAGGGTCTCGGCATCAAGTGCCGCAGCGAGTGCCGCAGCCGCCGTATCAGCATTGACGTTGTAGACATGTCCGTCGTCCTCGGAGCGGGCGATGGAGGAGACGACCGGGATACGGCCGTCGGCGAGCAGGGCCTCGATGGCGCCGGTGTCGATGGCAGTGATCTCACCGACCCGGCCGATGTCGACCAACTCTCCCTCGATACGCGGCTGGTGCTTGGTCGCGGTGATGGTGTGGGCGTCCTCGCCGGTGAGGCCGACGGCGAGCGGGCCGTGCTCGTTGAGCAGGCCGACCAGCTCGCGCTGCACCTGGCCGGCGAGCACCATACGGACCACGTCCATGGCCTCGGGCGTGGTGACCCTGAGGCCCGCCTTGAACTCGCTGACCAGGCCGTGCCGGTCGAGCTGGGCGCTGATCTGCGGCCCACCGCCGTGCACCACGACCGGCTTCAGGCCGGCATGCCTGAGGAAGACGACGTCCTGGGCGAAGGCGGCCTTGAGGTCCTCGTCGATCATGGCGTTGCCGCCGAACTTGATGACGACCGTCCTGCCGTGGTGCCGGGTCAGCCAGGGCAGTGCCTCGATGAGGGTCTGCGCCTTGGGCAGTGCGGTGTGCTTACGGGTGCTCATGAGCTGTACGCGCTGTTCTCGTGGACGTAGTCGGCGGTGAGGTCGTTGGCCCAGACGACCACCGGTTCGGTGTCTCCTGCGGCCAGGTCGGCGGTGATCCTGACCTCACGGAAGCGCATGTCGACGCCGGTGCGGTCCTCGCCGACCGAGCCGTTCTTGCAGACCCACACGTCGTTGATGGCCACGTTGAGCCGATCCGGGTCGAAGGCGGCGGAGGTGGTGCCGATCGCCGAGAGGACGCGGCCCCAGTTGGGGTCCTCGCCGTGGATCGCGCACTTGAGGAGGTTGTTGCGGGCGATGGAGCGGCCCACCTCGACGGCGTCGTCCTCGCTCGCGGCGTTGATCACCTCGATGCGGATGTCCTTGCTCGCCCCTTCGGCGTCCCCGATCAGCTGACGTGCGAGGTCGGCGCAGACCGTCCGTACCGCCTCGGCGAACTCCTCGTACTCCGGAGCGACTCGGGACGCTCCGGAGGCGAGGAGCAGCACCGTGTCGTTGGTCGACATGCAGCCGTCGGAGTCGACCCGGTCGAAGGTGGTCCGGGTGGCGTCGCGCAGGGCGCGGTCCAGTGCGGACGCGTCCACGTCGGCGTCGGTGGTCAGGACGACGAGCATGGTGGCGAGGCCGGGGGCGAGCATGCCGGCGCCCTTGGCCATGCCTCCGACGGTCCAGCCGTCGCCGCCGGCCACCGCCGTCTTGTGCACGGTGTCGGTGGTCTTGATCGCGATGGCGGCCTTCTCGCCACCGTGCTCGGACAGGGCCTCGGCCGCCTTCTCGACGCCCGGCAGGAGCTTGTCCATCGGCAGGAGTTCGCCGATGAGCCCCGTCGACGCGACGGCCACCTCGCCGGCGCTGTGGCCCGGAAGCACCTCGGCGGTTTTCTCGGCCGTGGCATGGGTGTCCTGGAAGCCCTGCGGGCCCGTACAGGCGTTGGCGCCACCGGAGTTGAGGATCACCGCGGAGATACGACCGCCCTTGACGACCTGCTCCGACCACAGGACCGGCGCCGCCTTGACGCGGTTGGACGTGAAGACTCCGGCGGCCTCCAGGCGGGGGCCGTTGTTGACCACGAGGGCCAGGTCCGCGTCCCCGCTCTGCTTGATTCCTGCTGCGATGCCGGAGGCGGTGAAGCCTCCTGCTGCCGTCACGCTCACTGTGTCTCCTCGTTCACTTCCGCGTTCGCTCCGGCGTACCGCGCCGGGGTGGTGCTCGGGTGGCCGGGGGCGTTCACGGTGCCACTCCGGTCGCGGGCAGGGCGGTCTCCTCGGGCAGGCCGAGGGCGATGTTCATGCTCTGGACGGCCCCGCCGGCGGTGCCCTTGGTCAGGTTGTCGATGGCGCTGATGGCGATGACGCGGCCTGCGGTCTCGTCCAGTACGACCTGGATCTGGACGGCGTTGGATCCGTACACCGATGCGGTCGCGGGCCACTGGCCCTCGGGCAGCAGGTGGACGAACGGCTCGTCGGCGCAGGCCTTCTCGTAGGCCGCCCGCACGGACTCGGCCGTGGCACCCTGCGCCGCCTTCGCGCTGCAGGTGGCGAGGATGCCGCGGGGCATCGGGGCCAGGGTCGGGGTGAAGGACACGGTGACCGGCTCGCCCGCGGCGGCGCTCAGGTTCTGGCTCATCTCCGGGGTGTGCCGGTGCACGCCGCCCACGCCGTACGGGGACACCGAGCCCATCACCTCGGAGCCGAGCAGATGCGGCTTGAGCGCCTTGCCGGCGCCCGAGGTGCCGGTGGCCGCGACGATCACGGCCTCGGGCTCGGCGAGGCCCGCCGCGTAGGCCGGGGCGAGCGCGAGCGAGACGGCCGTCGGGTAGCAGCCGGGCACCGCGATGCGCTTGGACCCCTCAAGGGCGGCGCGGGCGCCCGGCAGTTCGGGAAGCCCGTAGGGCCAGGTGCCGGCGTGCGGCGTACCGTAGAACTTCTCCCAGTCGGCCGCGTCCTGCAGCCGGAAGTCGGCTCCCATGTCGACGACGAGGACGTCGGGACCGAGCTCTTCGGCGACGGCGGCGGACTGCCCGTGCGGCAGCGCGAGGAAGACGACGTCGTGTCCGGCGAGCGCCTCGGCCGCGGTCGGCTCGAGGACTCGGTCGGCGAGCGGCACGAGATGGGGCTGCAGTGCGCCCAGGCGCTGCCCTGCGTTGGAGTGGCCGGTCAGGGTGCCGATCTCGACATCCGGGTGCCCGAGGAGCAGACGCAGGAGTTCCCCACCCGCGTATCCACTCGCTCCCGCCACTGCTGCACGTACTGCCATCGGCTCCTCCTCGTCGATGGCATGACTATACGCAGCATCGCAGTTTTATACAACGCGACGCCGGGACAGCCGTTCGCCCTCGTGTGGCTGTGAGCTACTGCAACAAGTCGATCATGCTCGGTCGTGGACCAGGCCAGGCGTTGAGCTGCGGGTCGCTGTCCAAGTGGTGCGTCGTCGTCTCGGCGATGAGTTCCGCGAGCCCGCGGAGTCTGAACCGTAGGCCGGCGTATCCCGCCAGGCGGTCGTCGAGGTCGACCCGATCACCCACCTGGCGACCGTGGTACGCGGCCTGGGGACACGGCAAGGAGAGACGATGAGCGAGCTGACCACCAAGCAGCCGGCCGGCACACCGACCTGGATCGACCTTGGCATCCCGGATCTCGACCGCGCAATGGCCTTCTACGGCGCGTTGTTCGGTTGGGAGTTCGATGTGGGACCGGCGGAGTTCGGCCACTACACCCAGTGCTTGCTACGGGGCAGACCCGTCGCCGCCATCAGGCCGAACCCCGATCCCGACGCCACGGAATTCTGGTGGAACGTCTACTTCGCGACGGATGACTGTGACGCCGCGGCCGCCCGAGCGCGGGACGCGGGCGGCTCGATCATCACCGGTCCGATGGACGTGCTGGACCAGGGCCGGACGGCGATCATCAGGGACCCCACCGGTGCACAGTGTGGACTGTGGCAGGCCGGTACCCACATCGGCTGCCAGATCGTCAACGAGCCGAACGCCCTGCTCCGCAACGACCTGGTCACCGCGGAACCCGGGCCCGCACGCGACTTCTACGTCGCGGTCTTCGGCTACACGTTGGATGCCAACCCGGACATGCCCGAGCTCGACTTCACGTTCCTGCGCAGACCGGATGGCCACGAGATCGGCGGCATCGCCGGTGACCCAAAGGCCACCAAGTCCCGTTGGGGGACCTTGTTCCAGGTGGACGACGCCGATGCGGCGGCGCGGCGAGCGGTCGACGCGGGTGGGACCTCGGCCGAGCCCTACGACATGATCTACGGGCGGGTCGCGAACATCACGGACCCGTTCGGCACGGAGTTCGATGTCGGTGCGGCGACGACGAGCTGAACCGGCGGTCAGCTGCCCGCCGAAGTGGCGGGAGATCCGGCACCATCTGGGACTCATCCACGGCACGATCAGCTGCCTGGTGATCCGTAGCCAGCTTCTCGGTGGCCTTCCCGACGCGCAGGAGGACCTCGTCGAGATCGTGGCCACACCTGCGGGCCCGACGCCGCTCTGCCAACTGAGCGCCGTACTCGGTGAGTCGGGCCAACTCACGCACTCAGTCACACCTCGACCAGTCCGACGGCTTCGCGGCTTCACACTGAGCCGATCAGCCGGCAGTCTCGTCCGCCGGCGTCTCCCGGCCTGTCGGTGGCTGCTTCTACTCTTTGCCCATGGGGAACTATTTCCAGACTGTCGTCGACCTCGACGCCACGCATGCGGACGCCCACACCCTGGCAGCCGGGGGACTCGACTGGCTGGTCAAGGAGGGGATGGTTCGGGCCGAGCTCAGCGACTGTGTTCTCGGGGCGCCGTCGGGGCATCCACCCGGTCCCTCCTGGGCCAAGGCGGTCGAGCAGAAGGACTGGGAGCCCGGCGGCGGGCTCAGGATCGAGACCGACCGCACCGTGTTCAACTGCGGTCAGGGAGAAGCCAGGTTCGCGGTGTGCCCGCACTGTGCCGGGCGGGCGGTCTTCTTCACCGACCGGCTGGAGGAGATCGAGGGGGTATGGGAACCCTTCGGTGCAGCCATCAACGACTGGAGCGACACAGGCAGCGCGGCAGTCGTCTGCCCGCTGTGCCGACGCTCCGGTGACCTGACCGCGTGGACCTGGTCGGATCACTTCTTCGCCTTCGGGTATCTCGGTTTCGAGTTCTGGGACTGGCCCGACTTCGACCCGGAGTTCCTCGAAGGTCTCGCCCGCGCGCTCGGGGGTCATCGCACGGTTCTCATGGCGGGCAAACTCTGAGGGACTCCGAGCGTTCTCCGATGAGTTTGCGGGCTCCGGGCGGTCCAAGCTCCTGACACCTCTGAGAGGAAACCGCCATGTCTGAGCTTCTCGTCGACTTCATCACGTCCCTCGACGGCTACGCATCGGGAGAGGGATGGCCCGGGTTCTGGGGCCTCGAGGGCCCGGAGTACCTCGCATGGCTCGCCGATCAGCCCGAGGCCACGTACCTGATGGGGGCGAACACCTACCGCCTGATGTCGGGGTTCGCCGCCGGCGAGGTCCCGACCGGTCAGGACGAGTTCAGGCCCGACGAGGAGGCGTCCGTCGACGAGCTCACGCAGGCCTCCAAGGTGGTGTTCTCCTCCTCGCTCGAGGATCCGCTGACATGGGCCAACGCCACCCTTGTCCACGACGACGCAGTCGAGGCGGTCCGCGCCATGAAGTCGAACGGTTCGGGGCTGCTCAGCACGATCGGCAGCCTCAGCCTGTGCCGGACCCTGCTGCGAGCCGGGCTCGTCGACCGGTTCCGCGTCGTGATGTTCCCCGTGATCACCGGGGCCACGGGTGCAGAACGCATCTACGACGGCTATCCGGACGTCGCCCTCGAGATGACCGAGCACCGTACCTTCGACGGCGGTATCCAACTCGTCGAGTACAGGCCCCGGGTGCTCGAGCACCCGCCACTCGGCGATCCCGCCTGACGGTGCCCGCCCGCCGACCGAGGAGGACCCCGATGCGCAGCGTGACCTACTCCATGACCATGTCGGCCGACGGCTGCATCGTCGCACCGGACGGCTCCTTCGACTGGGCGGCACCCGACGAGGAGGTCTTCCGCCTGGCCACCGACGAGGTGCGCGGTGCGGGCGTCCATCTCCTCGGCCGGCGGCTGTACGAGACGATGCTGTACTGGGAGACCGCCGAGCAGAATCCGTCGCTCGACTTCTCGACGCGCGAGTTCGCCGCTCTCTGGCAGGCGCTCCCGAAGGTGGTGTTCTCCACAACGCTGTCGGCGGTGCAGGGCAATGCCCGCCTCGCGACCGGCAGCCTCGCCGAGGAGATCGAACGGCTCCGCGCCGAACCGGGCACGGGCGACATCGCGATCGGCGGCGCGGCTCTCGCGTCCCAGGCGGCCGCGGCGGGACTGATCGACGAGTACCGGGCCCGGGTATATCCGATACTGCTCGGCGGCGGTGTCCCGTTCTTCCCTCGCAGCGAGCGCCGGGTGGATCTCGAACTCGTCGAGAACCGCACGATCGGCGCAGGGGTCGCCTACGTCCGCTACCGGGTGGCACGCTGACCGGCTCACTCCGGACGCGCTGATGACCGCGGGCACGGCGTCGGGCCTGAGCACCGACGCCGCGCCCCGCGGCCGGGACGACGCTCAGAGCATGATGAGCAGGCGCGTGTTCGGCTTCAGCTTTCTGTTCACCGAGCGGCTCTGGACGTAGACCTCGAGGTCCGGATTGTTCCCCGCCTTCACCGAGACCGTGCCCTGAATTCCCGTACCGAAAAGAAGGCTGCGTGCCGCGTCGCCCGTATAGGCGCGGTCGGTGCTCTTCTCGACGACTATCACTTCCTTGTTCGCCTGGACCTGGGCTCGGGCGCCCAATTGGTAGTAGCACGCGCCGCGTTCGTAGGTGACGCCCGGGTGCGAGTCGACGAAGGGGCGGATCTCGGCCTCCTTGTCGACCTTCAGGAGGCGGTACCGGTCGGCCGGGATCGGCTCGAGGCTGGCCCGCACCTCGTCCACCGATATGTCCTGGCCGACCGCGAACAGGTTCTTGGTGCCGCGCACGCCCTGCTCGCGGCCGCGCAGGAAGCTGGTGGCGGCGGCACGCACGGTGCCGATCGCCTCCTCGACGCCCTCCTTGGACTCTGCGTCCCAGATCGCGATGTTCCCCGCGGGGAAGCCGTAGTTCTGGGCCGTGCGCTTGGCCAGCGAATTCGGCACGAGGATCGCCGAGGTCCAGTGGCCCGGGAGCGCGCCCATCTTGGCCGTGATCCGGTCGAGCCAGGGGCCGAGGATCGTCATGTCGCCGTCGTGCCGGCGGTCGCCTCCCGAGGCGTTCTCCTCGCCGTCCGTGACCACGATCTGGAGGAAGCTGTGCTCGCCGTACTCCTCCCAGATGTGGCCGAGGTCGTCAAGGGACTTCAGGGATGCCTGGATGAGTGCCGTCGCGCCGTTCTCCACGCGGTACAACCCGCGCATGGACGGGAGGTGTTTGACGTCCATGTCCCAGACCAGGTTTTCCACTCTGTGGTCGAAGGAATAGAGGCTGATCCTGGTCTCGTGACCGAGGCTGTCCGATTCGGCTTTGAGGCCCGCCACGAATTCGTCGACGACGCGGACGAGTTGGTCCTGATGCGGGTGCATGGAACCCGAACAGTCCACGACAAGGGCTACGTGATTCACCTTGTGCTGAATCTTCTTCACGGACACGCCTGTGCTCCCCCTCCGGAGTGCTGAAGTGATGAATTCACTCTATGCGGAGGCACTGACAACGGAGTTGGGCGCGGGGTCGGGCGCAAGGCCCGGCCGCCTCAGCCCTCGGCCGCCGCCCGCTCCGGGCGTCCCGCCTCCGCCTCGAACCCGGACAGCAGGGCGCCCAGGGCGAAGTCGAAGCGTTCCGCGGCAGGTGCCGCACCCGACTCCTCCGCCGCACGCACCAGGAGCGGATAGGCCTCCGGATCCATTGCAGCGAGGTCGGCGCTCTCGCCGTCGGCCTCCCCCACGGCGCCGCCCTGCGCCGCCGCATGGCCGATCACGAAACTGGTCACCGCGTACACCACATCGAGGGCCCGGCGCAGCGGGAAGCCCGCCCCGTGCAGCGCACCGACCACGGTCTCCATCAACTGCAGATTGCGCGGCGTGACCGCCGGCCGGGACATCAGCAGCGGCACCACCTGCGGATGCGCGGCCAGCGCGGCGTCCAGCGCCGCCGCGTAAGTACGCAGCCCCTCCTGCCAGTTGGCGGGCCCGAACTCCTCGGGCACGGCCTCGGCCACCACCTGCTCGACCATGCCGTCCAGGAGTGCGTCCTTGTTCGGCACGTGGTGATAGAGCGCCATCGCCTCCACGCCCAGCTCCTCGCCGAGCCGGCGCATCGACAGCGCCTTCAGCCCGTCCCGGTCGGAGAGACCCAGGGCCGCTTCGAGTACGACCTGCCGTGTCAGCCCTGCACTGTGACCGCGCGCCCTTCTGGCCGCCATGCCACCGCCTCCTTCGCTGCCGGATCCCGGCACGTCCCGATGTCCGGAGATCCCGGTCGGCGTCCGGAGATCCCGGTTGACGATTCTTACGGCGTAAATATAGCCTGGCAGTGAAATTTACGACGTAAGAATCACACCGAACCGATCGCACCGAACCGAAGGGGTGACGACCATGACCTCCCGCACAGCGATGCATCTGGGCCTTGCGCTCACCGCCGCAGTCGCGGTGGTTCCACTCGCCGATCTGGCCACCGCCGACAGCATCGCAAGCCACGTCCGCGACGCCTATCCGCACTGGTCCGCCTCCGAAGTGGCCAAGGACCGCACGGCGATCACCGCCTATCTGGGCATCGTCGGACTGCTCGGCATCCCCTGCTGGCTCTGGGCGATCCGCTGGGCCCGCCGCGGCTCACGCCATGCGCTCGCGCTCGCCGGCACGCTGTTCGCCGCGGGCAGCTGCCTGGCGCTGTTCGGCCTGACGTACGCGTCCGCGCCGTACGACCGGGTGCTGCCGCTCTCCTACGGACTGCTCGGCCTGCTCCCCTGCCTTGCGGGGCTCGCGGCGGTCGTCCTCCTGCGCAGGGAACGCAGCGCCTCCCGCGCCACCGCCCCCGCACCCACCGGAGCGGCACCCTCCCGAGTCCGGTGAGCCTCAGCGGTCGAGCACGGCGACGGCCTCCACCTCGACCAGATGCTCGGGCACATCGAGCGCGGCCACGCCGAGCAGTGTGGCGGGCGCCATCGGCCTGCTGCCGAGACGTTCGGCCGCGCGGTCGATTCCGGCCAGCAGCCGGGGCATCAGGTCGGGCGTCCAGTCGACGACGTGGACGTTCAGCTTCGCCACATCGGCGAAGCTCGCGCCGGCCGCGGCGAGCGCGGTGCCGACATTGACATAGGCCTGCTCGACCTGCACGGCGAGGTCGCCCGCACCGACGGTCCGGCCATCGGTGTCCCAGGCGACCTGACCGGCGACGAAGACCAGCCTCGAGCCGGTCGCGACCGAGACCTGCCGGTACACCGGGACTTCGGGCAGCCCCTCGGGATCGATCAGGGTGATGGCCATGGCGTCCGCCTTCCTCGGGGCAGAGCGCGCGGGCGGACGTCCGAGCTCCCACGCCCGGAATCGGCGCGGGATCACCACCCGCACGCTCTCTGCTGGTTACTCAAGAACCGTAGGAGAGCGTGGCGCGACGTGGAAGAACGCACTTTTCGGTGACTCAGGAACCTCAGAGTGACCCTGCAGGCCGGCGATCCGCCCCGGCCCGGCTCGCGGCCTCGTCCGCCCCCGAGAGCCAGAACAGGATCGGCGACACCACCAGTTCGACGCCACCGAGGGCGAGTTGGAACCAGTGCGGCCGCCCCTCCACCGCCAGCGAGAGGATCCGGCCGAGCGCGCCGAGGAAGAACACCGCCGTCAGCCACCGCACCGCCAGGGCCGGGATCGGCGACTGACGCGCCACCCAGAGCCAGGCGAGCCCGTACCCCGCGAAGGTCGCACCCAGGAAGCGACCCAGACTGTCGACCGTGGGCCCCGCCGACGTGGCGCCCGGGATCGCCAGATTTCCTGCCAGTACATGGAAGAGGCCGATCGCCACACCGGCCCAGCCCATCACCGACGCGAGCAGTCGCAATGCCTTGACCTGAGACATGACCGCCACACTCCTAGCTGGTTGCCGCTAGCCGGTTGCCTCCAGCTGATCACCTTGCAGCTGGTTGACACGTGTCTACCAGCATAGGCGTCACTGATAGACACGTGTCAAGTAGCATGGCTTCGTGCCTCCTCGCCGGCGACTGACGCCCGATGCCCGACGCGACCAGATCCTCGCGGTCGCCGCCCGACTCTTCGCCGAGCGGCCGTACGACGAGGTGCTGATGGAGGAGGTGGCGACCCGGGCGGGGATCTCGCGAGCGCTGCTCTACCGCCACTTCCCGGGCAAACGCGAGCTGTTCGCCACGCTCTACCGGCAGGCGGCCGAGCAGCTCCTCGAGCGGACCCGGCTCGACCCCGCGGACACCCTCGTCGAGCAGCTGACCCAGGGCCTCGACGCACACATCGAGTACTTCGCGGAGAACCGCAACACGGTCCTCGCCGCGAACCGCGTGCTGGCCGGCGACCGTGTCATCCAGACGATCATGACGGACGAACTGGGCGCGCTCCGCGAGCGCCTGCTCGCCGTACTGCCGGTCACGGACGACGCCGTCCGCCGTGCCGTGTCGGGAGTGCTGAACGGCTGGCTCGTCTTCGTCCAGGTGCTCTGCGTCGACTGGCTGACCGAGGAGAGCTGCAGCCGGACCGAGCTGCGCGACGTCTGCATCGGCGCGGTGCTCGGCGCGATCCGGCCGCTCCTGGACGAGGATCCGGCGCCGGACTGGCCGCCGGCGGGCTCGGCCCCGGACGGTCGACCGGGCTCACGGAAAGCGTGACGCACTCGCCCGGAGGGGACGTCGACGCCAGGTCAGACCCGGTCGAGCGGCCGGTGCGGGCCGGCCGGAAGCTCCGCCACCACGGCGTCGCCCGGGTGCACCACTCCCCCGTCCACGACGACGCTCATGATGCCGGCCTTGCGTACGACACCACCGCTGCCGTCCCGCCCCACGACCTGCTTGAGCAGTCCGTCCTGGAAGGCGTCGATCTGCCGACAGGGGTTGCGCAGCCCCGTCACCGCCACGACCGCCTCCGGGCCGATGCGCAGCAGGGTGCCGGCCGGCAGGCCGAGCAGGTCGATCCCGCGGGTGGTGATGTTCTCGCCGAGGGCGCCGGGCGCCACGTCGAATCCGGCGGCCGCGACCTCGGCGAAGAGTTCCTCGTGAAGGAGGTGGACCTGCCGGAGGTTCGGCTGGGTGGGGTCCTTGGCGACCCGCGAGCGGTGCTTGACGGTGACTCCGGCGTGTACGTCACCGTCCACGCCGAGGCCGGCGAGGAGAGTGATCCGCTCCCGGTTCGGCTTGGTGAACGAGTACGCGCCGTTGCTGCTGACCGCGGTGACTGTCCCGTCCATGCCCGAAGCCCCCTCCGTCGCACCGTACCGGTCACCGGCGACCCTACCTCCGGTCAGCCGGCGGGTGGCCGGGCGATGATGCCGAACGCGGTGCCGAGCGGATCGACGATCTCGGCCGTGCGCCCGTACGGCGAATCGATGACCGCACCGGCCTCGCCGCCCGCGGCACGCGCGAGCGCCGCCGAGCGGTCCGCGTCCGCCACCTCGAACACGGTGTGCCAGGCGGCCTGTTCGGCACCCGGGTTCCCGAAGATGCCGCCGATCTCGTGTCCGTCCGGGCGGCGCAGAAACGTGAAGTCGAAGTCCGGCAGATCGTCGTTGCGGTCCAGGGTGTACGTGAAGACCTCCGGGTAGAACGCCCGGGCGGGGCCGGCGTCGGGGGTGACGAGGTCCTGGCGGACCAGCGAGTCCGGTTCGTTCACCAGCTCGCAGCCCGGGGACCGGCGTCCCTGCCACAGTCCGAACTCGGCGCCCTGCGGGTCGACTACGAGGGCGAGGCGGCCCAGGTCGTCGACCTCGTGCGGGCCCTCGGTGAGGCTTCCGCCGGCCGCGACGGCGCGCGCGGACGCGGCGTCGCAGTCGTCCGCCGCAAAGTACATACGCCAACGGCGGGGATTTGGCGGGCTGTTGAGCTGTCCCTGGCCGGGGCTCCCACCGGTGGCGCCGGCCGTCGGCCTGAATCCGGCGACGGCACCGCCGCGGAGCAGACACGTGACATGTCCGGGCCCCCGTTCGGGACTCGCGCGGAACTCCCAGCCGAACAGCGAACCGTAGAAGTCCTGTGCCCGCTCGGTCTCGTCGCCGGACAGGTCGAGATCGATCCAGGTGGGGGTGCCGTCGGGCTGGTTCACGTCGATGACGCTCATGGTGGGTCGCCCTTTCAGGGGTGCCGCGGGTGGTTGCCGTATGCGCACCATAGGAAGTAAGTAGGACCGCTTCCGGCCGCTTTCGCGCGGGCCTCACGAGTTTCGCCCGCGCGGCAGCAGCGCTGCGGCGCTCAGTGCGGCGAGTGCGTGGACGCCGGCCGCGACGAGGAGTGCGGCGGGCAGGGAGAGGGCCGCCAGGGCGCCGGCCGCGGCGGCGCCGCAGGAGTATCCGGCGAGTTTCAGACTTGCTCCCGTGGTGAAGATCTGCGCGCGCAGTCCGGCCGGTGCGCATCGGTGCCGGATCGCGAACAGGGCCGCGAGCTGCGGCCCTTCGGCCGCTCCGGCGAGCAGCGCGGCCACGATCACGGCGACCGGGTCGAGTACGGCGGCCAGGCTCATGGCCGCCGCGAGCACCAGCGGGGCGCCCACCAGGATGCGGGGCGGGCGCAGCAGTCGGGGCCGGCGGGCGAGCAGCGCATTGGCGGCCAGCGCGGGCACGGCCGTGGCGGCGATGAGCAGCACGCCGTGCGGCGCCGCGCCGAAGACCCGCACGCCGAGCAGTGGAAGGCAGGCGACGAACAGCCCTTCCGCGGCGCAGCTCAGCGTGGAGGACAGGGCGGCCCCTGCCAGCGCCCTGCTCCGCCGCAGGGCCGCGAACCCTGCCGCGAGGTCGCGTACGAACCCGCGCGTCCGTTGCCGCGGGACGACGCCGGGCTGCGCGTCGGCTCGCGGTCGCCCGCCTCCCGTCCCCCAAGTCGCCGATGAGGCGGCGCAGATGAGGAGGGCGGCCGAGGTGAGGCCGGCCACCGCGCCGAACCGGGCGGCGACGAGTCCGGCGAGAGCGGGGCCGGCCAGGCTCGCCACGTGGAATGTCATCGCGTCCACGGTCGCGGCCCGATCCAGGCGTCCTGACGGTACGACCAGGGGCAGTTGCGAGGTCCAGCCGCCGGAGAGGGCGGGGCCGAGCAGCCCGGCAGCGACGGCCATGAGCAGCGCGCCCGCGTACGTGGCACCGAGCACGGGGGCCACCACGGCGAGGGCCGCGCCGTGGCCGAGCACCGCCAGGCCGAGGAGGCGTCCTGGCGCGGGCGAGCGGTCGAGGAGCGTGCCGAGCACCGGCCCGCCGACCGCGGCCGCGGCTGTGGCTCCCGCGAGCAGCGTGCCCGCGGCCGGCGCGGATCCGGTGACCGCGAGTCCGGCGAGGAGCAGGGCCGGGCCCGACATCTCGTCTCCGACGCGAGCGAGCGTGGCGCCGGCGACGTAGCGCGGCCACGGGTAACGCAGGATCATCCAGGAGACGTTACGAGTGCAACGGTAAGTTCCGCCACAAGCGTTACAGTGGGCGCCATGCCCCCGTCCGGATCAGCATCTTCCGCATCAGGCCCGGCGGCGACTCATGAGTGGTCCACCAGGCATTCCGTCCTCACCCTGGCCCGCCGCACGGTCGCCCTGCTGAACGCGCTCAGTCCCGAGCCGCCGGAGCCCGAGGCCGTGGCGGCCGTACTCCTGGAGTACGGCGAACCGGGACCGGTCCGGCTCACCGAGGCGGACGTGGCCGATCTGCGGGCCGCCGCCGAGGAGCTGCGTGCGGTGTTCGAGGCCACCGATGTGGATCTCGCCGCATCCCGCCTCAACCGGCTGCTGGCCCGTGGCACGGGTTCGCTGCGGCTGAGTTCCCATCACGGCGAGAGTCCCTGGCACCCGCATCTGGACAGCGACGACGAAGCGCCATGGGGCGAGTGGCTGCTCGCCTCGTCGTGTCTCGCGCTGACGGTGCTGCTCTGGGACCGGCAGGAGCCGCCGGGTGGTGTGTGCGCCTCACCGAGCTGCCGGCACGTCTTCATCACCCGGGGCAGCGGACCGGACCGCCGCTACTGCTCCCGCCGCTGCGCCACCCGCGAGCGCGTCGCGGCCCACCGCCGCCGCGCCGCCGGGGGCGGCGGGGGGTAGGGGCGCATGTCCCTGCGGGACAGGCAGCATGATGCGCGGGCCCGGCACCTACACCGCGCCCGCTCCGGGGACAGCCCGGATTCAGCCCTGCTCAGGCCCGGCCTCAGGCACCGGGACGACTCAGCCCGACCCTCGGGCTCGGGCCGGGGCTGTACGCGGATCCAGCCGACCGGAGCACCCTGTCACCCGCCCACCTCAGGGACCGCCCGGAGCCCGATCCGGCCAGGCAGCACGGCTGGTGCAACGTGCCAGAACCACTCGACCGGACACCACCCCGGCCGACACCGCCCATCATCCAGGCGACCGGAACACCCCTGGCACCCGCCCGTCCCCAAGCCCGATCCGGCCAGGCAGCAAGGCCGGCGGGACGCGCCCAGCCGACTCGGTCGGACGCCGGCGAGGTTGGGGCCGGCCCCCGAGCGGGGTGCTGATGAGCCGGACCGGGCCGGAGGGCGAAGTTCCGGGGCAGGCCGTGCCGGCGCTCGCAGGTCAGCCCGCGTCGAGTCGTAGGCTCCAGCGGCCCGCCTGGCCCGTGAGGCTCACGGTGGAGAGAGGGCGGACGTCGATGTTCCAGTACGTCGCGGGCGGTGCCTTCAGGGCGTAGACCAGGGCCGCGCGGACCACGCCCGGTTCGGCGACCGCGACGATACGGCTGCCGTCGTCCATGGGGCGGGTGTCCAGCCACCGGCCGACGCGCGAGATGAACGCGAGCAGCGACTCGCCGCCGTGCGGCGCGGATCGCGGGTTGCTCAGCCAGGCGTCGACCGAGGCCGGGTCGCGAGCGGTCACGTCGGCCAGGGTGTAGCCGCGCCAGTGCCCCATGTCGCAGTCGCGCAGCGCGGGCTGGGCCAGCGGCGCAAAGCCGAGGGCGTCGCCGGTGGCCCTGCTGCGCGCGGACGGCGAGCAGTAGCGCAGCTCGGCGGCCCCGAGCGGGACGAGGGCATGCGCGGCGAGCTGCACTTCGTGCCAGCCGGCCTGATCGAGCGGCCGGTCGTCGTCGAAGCGCTCCGCAAGCAGCGAGGAGCTGCGGGCGGCGGCTATGAGCGTGACCCGAACGTGCATGCGGTGATCGTGGAGGCACACGCTCCGGTGGTCAAGAGGCCGCCGCCGGCACGGGGTGCCGAGGTCCGGGCATATCGGATCAGTCCTGCGCGGTGGTCACTCGAAGAAGAGCGCCATCCAGTTGTCCGGCCTGGCCAGCGGCTCGAAGCCGACCTTCGCGTACACCCCGTGCGCGTCCTCGGTGGCGAGCAGGATCCGGCGTATCCCGTGCGGCCGCAGCTCCTCGCGGACCGCCGTGGCCAGGGCCGTGCCGAGCCCGGTGCCGCGGGTGGCGGGGGCCACGTACACATCGCAGAGCCAGGCGAAGGTCGCGCGGTCGGTGACCACGCGCGCGTAGCCGAGCTGCTCGCCGGTGGCCCTGTCGTACGCGCCGAAGTTCAGGGAACTCGCGATGGCGCTGTCCTGCTTCGCACGGCTCCGGCCGAGTGCCCAGTAGGCGTCGGTGGAGAGCCAGTGGTGGATGCGCGCCGCATCGAGGCGGGCCGGGTCGGTGGAGATCTCGTACTCGCTCATGCGGCGAAGGCTTGCAGGCCACGATCCGCGCGCGCCACTGGGTTCCGCACCGTGGGCCACCCCACGAGCGTCACCGCAGCGTCTGTTCGCAGGCCGCCGCGAGCCGCCGTACGCCTTCGCCGATCTCCGCCACCGAGCCGAGGAAGGCGAAGCTCAGGCGCACATGCCCGGCCGTCGGTTCCGCGCAGAAATACGGGCGCCCCGGTGTGATCGCGACACCGGCGCGGAGTGCTGCGGAGACCAGAGCGGCCTCGTCCGCGCCGTCCGGCAGCCGTGCCCAGAGATGAAAGCCGCCGGACGGCACATGGGTGGGGGCGAGCGCCGGCAGATCCCTGAGCAGCGCGGTGACCATGGTGTCCCGCCGCTGCCGCAGCTCTCCCGCCACCGTGCGCAGATGCCGGTCCCAGGCGGGGGATCCGACGAGCTCCACCGCCGCCTCCTGCAGCGGCCGCGGCACGAAGAACTGCTCGACGATGTGGATCGCGCGAAGACGTTCCAGCACGGGCCCGCGGGCCACCAGGGCGCACACCCGGAAACTGGGCGAGGTGGCCTTGGTGAGGGAGCAGACGTGCACCACCACTCCGTCGGGGTCCTCCGAGATGAGCGGTGGCGGCAGCTCGCCCGCGTCGTCATGGGCGAGCCGCCGTACGAAGTCGTCCTCGATCACGAAGGCGCCGGCCGCCCGCGCGATCCGGACGACCGCACGGCGCCGGTCGGCCGCGAGCACGGCGCCGGTCGGGTTCTGGAACAGCGGCTGGCAGACGAAAACCCGCGCCCCGGTGGCCCGGAAGGCGGATTCGAGCAGTTCGGGGCGTACGCCGTCGGTGTCCACCGGCACGGGCACCGGCCGCAGCCCGGCGGCCCGCGCGATCGCCAGCATCCCGGGGTACGTCGGCGATTCGACGAGCACATGGGCACCGGGCGGAGCGAGGGCGCGCAGCGCGGTGGTGAGGGCCGACTGGCCGCCCGCCGTGATCAGCACCTCGGCCGCGGTGACGGCCCCTCCGCAGCCGCGCGCGAACCATTCGCGCAGCTCCGGGACACCGTCGGTGGGCGGGCGCCCCCAGGCGCCGGGCCGGCGGCCGGCGCGGGCCAGCGCGGTGGCCATGGCGCGCTCGGGCTGCAGCACGGGATGCAGATAGCCGCCGTTGAACTCGATGACCCCGGCGGGCTGCGCGGCCAGATTGACCATGACTCCGGTGGCGTCGACGGACCGCGGCATCAGGTCGTTGCTGGAGTCGGCGCTCAGCGCCAGCTCCTGCCAGGAGGTGTCCCCGGCCGGATCCGCGGCGGCTCGCGGCTCGGCGCGGAAGGCGCCGGCGCCGGGCCGGGTGACGACGAGCCCCTCGGCGACCAGCTGCGCGAGGGCACGCGACACGGTGACCGGACTGACCCGATACGTCTCCACGAGGGCCCTGCTGGACGGCAGCTTCCCACCCGGTGAGTAGCGGTTCACCTCCGTCCGCAGGATCTGCGCCAGTTGGGCCACACTGCTACTCTCGTGCATGACAGCAGAGGATAGCGCTATCCAGACCAGGTCGATAGCGGTGACGGACGATCCCCCCGTGGCGGCCGCCCTGAGCCCCGACCCCCGCCGACCGACCCCACGGGCGGCCACCGTCCAGGCCGCACTCGGTGTCACCGCCTTCTCGCTGACCTTCCCCGCCACGGCCTGGGGCCTCGAAGGCTTCGGTCCCTGGTCCCTGGTGACCGTGCGCAGTGTGCTCGCCGCTGTGATCGCGGGTGCCTGTCTGCTCGCCCTGCGCGTCCCGCTGCCCTCGCGGGCCCACTGGGGCGGCCTCGCGGTGGTCGCGGCCGGCGTCGTACTCGGCTTCCCCATGCTGACCACCCTGGCCCTGGAGACCTCGACGACCTCCCATGCCGCGGTCGTGGTGGGGCTGCTGCCGCTGACCACCGCGGTGTTCTCCTCGCTGCGGACCGGCGCCCGGCCCTCGCGGGTCTTCTGGGGCGCCGCGCTGGCCGGCGCGGCCGTGGTGATCGCCTTCACGGTCGGGCAGAGCGGCGGTGCACTCACCACGGCGGATCTGTATCTGTTCGCGGCACTGCTGATCTGCGCGGCCGGGTACACGGAGGGCGGGCGCCTGGCGCGTGTGATGCCGGGGTGGCAGGTCATCGGCTGGGCGCTGGTCGGCTGTCTGCCGCTGGTGGTGCCCGGGGCGGTGGTGGCACTCGCCTTCGAGCCGGTGCAGCTGACCGCGCACAGTGTGACCGGGCTGCTCTGGGTCGCCGCCGGCTCCCAGTTCCTCGGCCTGGTCGTCTGGTACCGGGGGATGGCGACGATCGGGGTGCCACGGGCCAGCCAGCTGCAGCTGGCGCAGCCGCTGCTCACGCTGGTCTGGTCGGTGCTGCTGCTCGGTGAGGACCTGGGCGCCGCGGCTCCGCTGACCGCACTCGCCGTCCTGGTGTGCATCGCGGTGACGCAGCGGTCGCGCGGTTGAGGGTCGCCGAAGGGGTATGACGGAGGCGTACGGGGAGCCGTTCGGGGCCTGTTCCGCCGGGTCCCGGTGGGCGTCCCGGCCGTAGAATTGCGGCACGTACCGCTCCCCGTTCGAACGAGGAGGTCACGTCCCATGGAAGCAGCAGTGGGCGACCGGCTCCTGGTGCACGGCCGCACCGTCGGACAGCACGACCGGATCGCCGAGGTCGTCGAAGTGCTCGGCGACGACGGCACTCCCCCGTACCGGGTCCGCTTCGAGGACGGCCATGAATCGGTGATGTCCCCGGGGCCGGACACCGTCGTCAGGCATCCCGAGTAGCTCCGGCAGGAGCCCCGCCGGATCAGTCGGTCCCGGCGGCCCGGGCGCTGTCCGGGCCGCCGGGCCGAGCCGGTACCGGTCAGCGCGGCGGGCGCACCGGCCTGAGGTAGTGGTCCCGTACGACCCGGGCCATCGCATCCGTCGGGTCCTGGGCGATCTCCGTGCCGGAGAAGTACGCATGCCCGCGCACTTCGGGGAAGTCCTTGGCCAGGGTGAGGTGCCGGGACAGTTCGGCCGGGTCCTGCCAGGGCTCGGGCTGCTCGGGATCGCCGGCCTTGTAGAGCGCCTCGCCGACGACCAGCTGGACGCCGGTGCCCCGTACGGTCTCGGCCCACCAGGGCAGCAGCTTGGCGTAGTCGGCCGCCTCGAAGCCGATGTTCCAGTACAGCTGGGGCGCGATGTAGTCGATCCAGCCGTTGCGGATCCACTGGCGGGTGTCGGCGTGCAGGTCGTCGTAGGTCTGCACGCCGGCGGTGGTGTCCGAGCCCTCCGGGTCGGTGGCCTTGTTGCGCCAGACGCCGAACGGGCTGATGCCGAAGCGCACACCCGGGCGCTCGCGCCGGATCCGTTCGGACATCTCGCACACCAGCCGGTCCGTGTTGTCCCGGCGCCAGGCGGCCTTGTCGGGGAAGCCCGCGCCGTAGCGCCGGTACGTGGCGTCGTCGTCGAAGACCTCGCCCTCGACGGGATACGGGTAGAAGTAGTCGTCCCAATGCACCGCGTCGATCGGGTAGCGCCGCACCGCGTCGAGCATCGCGTCCTGGACGAAGCGGCGGACCGCCGGGATCCCCGGGTCGTAGTAGAGCTTCCCGCCGTACGGCAGCACCCAGTCGGGGTGCACGCGGGCGGGGTGGTCGGGTGCGAGCTTGCCCGGATCGGTGTGAAGGGCGACACGGTACGGGTTGAACCAGGCGTGCAGTTCGAGTCCGCGCCGGTGGGCCTCCTCGACGGCGGTGCCGAGCGGGTCCCAGCCCGGGTCGCGGCCCTGCGTGCCGGTGAGCACATCGGACCAGGGCTCGTACGGCGAGGACCACAGGGCGTCCGCGGTCGGGCGGACCTGGAGGATCACCGCGTTGAGCCGGCGGTCCACCGCGGTGTCCAGGAAGCCCGTGAGCTCTGCCCGCTGCTGTTCGGCGCTCTGCCCCGGCGCCGTCGGCCAGTCCCGGTTGTCGACACTCGCCAGCCACATCCCGCGGAACTCCGAGTGGCCGGTCGCCGGGCCCGGGACCTGCGGCCGGCGGGCCCCCGCGGCCGCGTCTCCGGCCGTCGCGATCCCGGTCAGCGCGGCCGCCGCGGCGACCGTGAAGCCCCTGCGCGTCATACGCACCGAATGCACCCCCTTGCAACTTTTGCTCAGTAGTGGTCCCGCACAGGATGCCCGCCCCAGTCACCGGATGCACAGAACCTCGGAGTACCGTCGTGGGCTCGAGGGTGCGAGGGACGTCCCGTACGCACCCCGAGCAAGCGGTCCCGACCGGACCGAGGGCGGGAGACCAGCTCCGCAGGACGGGCGCCGCAGCCTTGAGCAACCGGTCGGCCCGAAGACCAGCGAGAGGCACGAGGTGACGGACCCCATGGGGGATATTGCACGCGTCGGCGTAGTCGGATGCGGCCAGATGGGGGCGGGGATCGCGGAGGTCTGCGCCCGCGCAGGACTGGACGTCAAGGTCGCCGAAACCACCGGTGAGGCCCTCGAGTTCGGCCGCACCCGGCTGCTCAGCTCCCTGACCAAGGCGGCCGAGCGCGGCAAGATCTCCGAGGAGGAGCGGGAGGCCACGCAGTCGCGGCTGAGCTTCACCACCGACCTGGGCGAGTTCGCCGACCGCGATCTGGTGATAGAGGCGGTGGTGGAGAACGAGGCGGTGAAGACCGAGATCTTCCAGGTCCTCGACCACGTGGTGACCCGCCCGGACGCGATTCTCGCGTCCAACACGTCGTCCATCCCGCTGGTGAAGCTGGCCGTCGCGACCTCGCGCCCGGACCATGTCATCGGCATCCACTTCTTCAACCCGGCCCCCGTGCAGCAGCTCGTCGAGCTGATCCCGGCGCTGACCACGTCGGAGGGCACCATCAGCCGGGCCGAGGCCGTGGTCGAGAAGGTGCTCGGCAAGCACGCGATCCGCGCCCAGGACCGCTCGGGCTTCGTGGTCAACGCGCTGCTCATCCCGTATCTGCTCTCCGCGATCCGGATGTTCGAGTCGGGCATCGCGAGCCGCGAGGACATCGACAACGGCATGGAGATGGGCTGCGCCCACCCGATGGGCCCGCTGAAGCTGGCCGATCTCATCGGTCTGGACACCGTCCACTCGGTCGCCGACTCGATGTACGCCGAGTACAAGGAGCCGCTGTACGCCGCTCCCCCGCTGCTGCAGCGCATGGTGGACGCCGGACGGCTCGGCCGGAAGACCGGCTCGGGCTTCTACACGTACTCCTGACCCGCACGAACGGCATCCGGCCGGCTCGCTCCGGTCGAACGCAGGGGCCGTCACCCGGACTTCGGGTGACGGCCCCTCTGCGTACCGGGAGCCTCGGGCGCCCCGCTGTTTTCAGCCACGCAGGGTAGCGAGGCTCGGAGCGTGAATCGGCCACGCTCCGTATCGTTCCGGCCAGGAACACGCCCTCCGACGGCCCTCGCGGCCCTCGGGCGCGCGCCCGGCTCCCCCGGTTCGCACGGTGTGTGCACCGCGGTACACGCATATGCCCCGCGCACACACTTCCGCCGCATCCACCAGCCGAGTTGACTGTGCGTGCGCCAGCGACCCGGCTGTGCGCACGGCAGCCGGCACCGACCGGAGAGGAGCACGCCCGTGACCGCCGACCCGGAGCATCCCGTGGCCCCGGAAGAACACGCAGAGTTGCGCCGGAGCCTCGATGTGGGACTCACCCGCGTCGAAGGACACCTCGCACTGCTCACTCAGCGCGACGACCGGAGCGCCAAGGATCTGGAGGAACTGAGCGCCCGGGTCGCCGCCCTGGAGCGAACTCGCTGGCCGCTGCCCGCACTTGCGGTGCTCGCCGCGCTCGGCGCGCTGGTGGTGGCGGTGTGGCAGGCCGTGGGCCACTGACACCCCGACCCGCACACCGCCGGCCCCACGCGGGGCAACGCGAGGGGCAACTCGCCCTCGGGGAGACGCCCCCTAACCGAGCCGCAGATGGTGCAGGAGCAGCAGCGCCGCCGCCATGTTGGCGGCCGGGACCTCACCGCGGGCGATCATGTCGGGCACCAGCTTGAGCGACACCCACTCGCGGCGGGAGGACTCGAAGTCGTCCTCGGGGTGCCCGATGTAGGTGCCCTCCTCCGACCAGTAGATGTGGTGGCGTGCGTCGGTGAGCCCGTTGGAGGGTTCGACGCTCATCAGATGTCTGAGCGGTCCCGGTCGCCAGCCGGTCTCCTCCTCCAGCTCGCGGGCCGCCGCGACGTCGATGCCCTCGCCGTCCTCGACGACGCCGGCCGCCAGCTCCCAGCCCCAGCTGTCGGTGATGAACCGGTGCCGCCAGAGCAGCAGCACCTCGTTCGCCGGATTCACCACCGTCGCCACCGCGACCGGGCGCAGGCGTATCACGAAGTGGTCGAGATGCCGTCCGTCGGGCAGCTCCACATCGGCGAGATTGACCTGGAACCAACGGTTCCCGTACACAGTCTGTTCGTCTCGTGTCGTCCACTGCACGGTCCTGCCCACCTTCCGCCGGGATAGGGGCAATATCCCAGCCGGAGAGCGGTTCACAGCGGTACGCGCAGCGCTCCGTCGATGAGGGCGGCCGCCTGGTCGGTGCCCGAGCAGCCGTTGCGTACGAGATGCTCACGCACCGAACGCAGCCGGTCGCGCAGCCGCTGGGACTCCATCCCCCGTGCCTGTTCGGCCATTTCGACCGCGGTGGCCACGGCCCGATCGGCCTCGCCCTGCCGCAGCTCGATCTGGGTGAGCATCGCCAGACGGTGCACCCGGCCACGGTCGTGGGCCGGGGTGTCCACGGCGGCCGCCGCGTGCTCGCGGGCCGCGATCAGATCGCCGAGGCTGAAGAGCGCCTCCGCCACCTGCACATTGACCAGGCCCGGCTGGACGTACCCGGTCTCGTCCGGCTCGCGGCTGCGGTGGATGCGTTCGGCGGCCGACTCGGCCCGTCCGATGCATGCCAGGGCGCTCGAACCGTCGCCGAGATGGGCGTACGACTTGGCCTGCATCGCGTACAGATCGGCGGCGAGCGCGGGGGTGATGTCGTGCCCCGCGGCCCTGAGCGCTGCCTCCGCGAAGGCCACCGCCTGCCGGAACTCCCGCATGAACAGGGACTGGTTGACGAGCAGCGCGATCACATACGCCCCGAGGCCGCGGTCCCCGCTGGCCTTGGCCAGGCGCAGTGCCTGGTGGAAGTAGCGCTGCGCCAGGCCGTGCGCATCGGAGTCGTAGGCGCAGATGCCGGCGACCGCGACCAGGCCGCCCGTCGCCCTGTGCAGATGCCGGCCCGTGTCGTCCGAGTAACTGCCGCGCAGGAGCGGGGCGGTCTCGGCGTTCAGGAAGCGGATGATCCGGGCGCGGGTCGCCACCCCGCCGGTCTTGCGGTACATCTGCTCGTAGTGGGCCCGCGCCGAGCGGAGCATCGCGATGTCGGACATGCTGACCCGCTGGCGTCCGCCGCGGGACACATCGACGTCCTCCGGCGGGTTCTCCCACTCCCAGACCGGCATCACCGCAGGGGTGCCGGTGACGGCCGGTGCGCCCAGGATGTGCGGCCGCTGCTGTTCGTCGGACCGCCACAGGGCGGTGGCGCGCTCGACGAATCCGGACAGGCTCGCACCGACTCCGCCCCACTGGGCGGCGGGGCCTCCCGGCACGCCGAGGCCGATGTCGTCGAGGGTGACCGGCCGGTGCAGTCGCGCCGCGAGCACCTCGCAGATCAGGTCCGGCACCTGCCCGCGCGGGCGCTGGCCCTTCAACCAGCGGGCCACGGCGGTGTGTTCGTAGCGGAGCGTCAGGCCGCGGCGCCGGCCCGCCTGGTTGACGTGCGCGGCGAGACCGGCGTGCGAGACACCGGCCTCGTCGAGGATGGCGTCGAGCAGGGTGTTGGGCTGCATGCGGCCCTCCGGTGACTCGGTGCCAAGGAGCCTGGTCGCCAAGGAGCCTACTCGCCCCGCCTTCACACGGGGTGTGAACCGAGTGCCCGCGGCCGGGCGGCTCGCGCGCTGCCCTCGCACCCTCGGGCCCGGTTCACTTGGAATGCCCCGAAAATCCCCCCACCGTCCGGCTCCCTCGGGCCGGACCCGCCGGCCTCGTCAGAGGCGGCCGGGGCCGCCGGCTCCCCCTCGTACAGTGCGGCGGTCCATCCCACGTCGTCCGCCGGGCCGCCTGCCGATCACCAATGCGGCCGGCGGACGACGCCGGTCGCGTCGGCCATCGATCGGGGGCGGACCGCGCGGCCCGCCCCCTGCCGGCGGTCAGTCCGCGGCGCGGGTCAGCCGCAGCGTCACCAGCTCGAACGGGCGCAGGTCCAACGACACGACACCGTCGGCGAGTTCGAGCGCCGCGGCATCGGCGAGCGGCCGCTCGAGCAGGTCGGTCGCCACCACACCGCCGGCCGTGAATCCGGTGGTGAGGCGTGCCCGGGCGCGGCCACCGGCCGACTCGTAGAGCCGCACCACGAGGTCGCCGCTCGCATCGTCCGCGAGCTTCACCGCACTGACCACCACCGCGTCGTCGTCGACGGTGACCAGCGGCGCCACGGCGGCGTCGCCGGTGACCCGCCGCTCGGGCAGATTGGTGCGGAAGCCCTCGCGGACGGCGTCCCCGATCGTCGCGCCCGGCACCAGGGCGTGCCGGAAGCGGTGCAGCCCCTGGTCAGTCTCCGGGTCGGGGAAGCGGGGCGCGCGCAGCAGCGAGACCCGGACGGTGGTGGTCGTCCCGCGCCGCACCCCGGCGGCCGGGTCGGCGGCCCGCACGGTGCGGGTCACATCGTGGCCGTACGTCGAGTCGTTGGCGAGCGCCACGCCCCAGCCGGGCTCCTCCAGGTGGACGAAGCGGTGGTTGCAGGCCTCGAACTTGGCGGCCTCCCAGCTGGTGTTGGTGTGGGTGGCCCGGTAGAAGTGACCGAACTGGGTCTCGGAGGCGTACCGTTCGGCGTGCAGGTCGAGCGGGAAGGCCGCCTTGAGGAACTTCTCCGTCTCGTGCCAGTCGACCTCGGTGTCGATGTCCAACCGCTTGACGCCGGGCGGCAGTTGCAGCACCTGGGTGACCCGCGAGTCGCCGAAGGAGCGCACGATGCGGACCGCGGGCGCGCCGTCGGCGTCCACCACACCGAGTTCGTCGAGATCGACGAGGTCGGTGACCGTGTTGCGGTAGAACTCGTCCACGTCCCAGGCGTCCCACATGTTCGGGAAGTCGGGGTGGATCTGCAGCAGGTTCGCCGCGTCGCCGGGTGCGACGGCCTCCCGCTCCTGCTCCAGGTCGTAGGCGGAGATCACCAGGCCGCGGGCGTCGATCTCGACGCGCAGGAGACCGTTGTCCAGGACGTGCCCGCCGCCCGGGCGGTCGGTGATCCGGGTCTCGCCGGTGACGGCCGCCGGTGCGGCGCCGCCCGCCGGGACTCCGGAGCGGGTGTGCGGGGCGGAGTTGAAGGTGATCGTCCGGCTGCCCTCGCCCGCGAGCGCCCGCTGCGCCGCGTCCACGATGCCGTTCAGCTCCTCGGCGACGGCGGCGTATGTCGCAGCCGCCTCGCGGTGCACCCAGGCGATGGAGGAGCCGGGCAGGATGTCGTGGAACTGGTGCAGCAGGACGGTCTTCCAGATCCGGTCCAACTGCTCGTACGGGTACGGGAATCCGGCCCGCACGGCAGCGGTGGCGGCCCACAGCTCGGCCTCCCGGAGCAGGTGCTCGCTGCGCCGGTTGCCCTGCTTGGTCTTCGCCTGGCTGGTGAGGGTGGCCCGGTGCAGCTCCAGGTACAGCTCCCCCACCCAGACCGGCGGGTTGGCGTACTCGGCCTCCGCTTTGGTGAAGAACTCCTCGGGCGTCTCCCACCGGACGGTCGCCGAGCCTTCGAGGTCCCGCATCCGGGCGGACTTGGCGACCATCTCGCGCGTCGTGCCGCCACCGCCGTCGCCCCAGCCGGTCGGCGCGAGCGAGTGCCGGGCGACGCCCTTGTCCTTGAAGTTCTTCGCCGCGTGGGCGATCTCGCTGCCCTTCATCGAGCAGTTGTAGGTGTCGACGGGCGGGAAGTGCGTGAAGATCCGGGTGCCGTCGATGCCCTCCCACTGGAAGGTGTGGTGCGGGAACTTGTTCGTCTGCGACCACGAGATCTTCTGGGTGAGCAGCCACTTGGAGCCGGCGGCCTTGATGATCTGCGGAAGACCCGCCGCGAAGCCGAAGGTGTCCGGCAGCCAGGCCTCGTCGTTCTCGATGCCGAACTCGTCCAGGAAGAACCGCTTCCCGTGCACGAACTGCCGCGCCATCGCCTCGGATCCGGGCATGTTGGTGTCGGACTCGACCCACATCCCACCGGCCGGTACGAACCGCCCCTCGGCGACGGCCTTCTTGACCTTCGCGTAGACCTCCGGCCGGTGCTCCTTGATCCAGGCGAACTGCTGCGCCTGCGACATGGCGAAGACGAAGTCCGGCTCGTCCTCGATCAGCGCGGTCATGTTCGACGTCGTACGCGCCACCTTGCGCACCGTCTCGCGCAGCGGCCACAGCCACGCGGAGTCGATGTGCGCATGGCCGACCGCGCTGATGCGGTGCGCGGACGGCTGCGCGGGCGTGGCGAGCACCTCGGTCAGCCGCGCGCGGGCGGCGGCCGCCGAACCGTTCACGTCCTGCAGGTCCACGGCGTCCAGGGCGCGGTCGACGGCGCGCAGCACCTCCCATCGCCGTGCGCCCTCGACCGGCAGTTCCGCCATCAACTCGCCCAGGACTTCGAGGTCCTGGACGAGATTCCAGACCTCCTCGTCGAAGACCGCGAGGTCCATCCGGGTCAGCTTGTACTGGAGCTCGCTGCCGGCGGTCTCCTTGTCACCGAGCTGTGTCGGCAGGAAGGGGTGGTAGTCGAGGATGACCGGGTTCGAGGCGGCCTCGATGTGCAGGCGCACCTCCTCGCCGCCCTCGACCGGTGCGCCGATGCGGACCCACTGGTTGCGCGGATTGAGGCCCTTCACCGGGCTGCCGTCGGGACGGTAGACCAGGCCCTCGCACTGGAAGCCGGGCATGTTCTCGTCGAAGCCGAGGTCGAGGATCGCCTCGACGGTACGGCCCGCCCACTCGGCGGGCACATGCCCGGTGACGCGGAACCAGCTGGTGCCCCATGGAGCACCCCACTGCTCGCCGACGTCGATCGGTTCGGGGGCGGCGGCGAGGCCTTCGGCGACCGGGACCGGCTCGCCGGGCGCATTCCACACGGCGACCTGGAGCGGGACCGATTCCGGGTACACGGCGGGGCGGATGCGCTCGTCGAGGACGCGCTTGAGTCGGGCCTCGACCAGGGTGCGGTCGTCATGCATCAGGGGTGCTCCGGGGGTTGGTGATGTCTCTTACCGAAGTGTCCGCTGTCGGGGCGGACAACTACCAGGGGTGTGCGGCGGTGGCGGCATCCGACGTGCTGCTGGTGCCGGCCTGCTCGGGGGTGACGACCTCCGTGATGCCGCGGGCCGCCAGGTGCGCGGGGTCCGCGGAACGGTCCGCCAGGACGGTGGTGGGCCGGGCACCGTCCGCGGTGAGCCGCGCGAACGCCTCGAAGACGGCACCACCGGGCGCACAGACCGAGCGACCGGGCGCGGTGTGCTCGTCCCCGGCGTCGACGACCAGGGCCGTGCTGCGCGGCACCGGGACATGCGGCTGCCGGCGCTGCTCGGCGACGAGGGCGGCGATCGCCTCGCCGGCCGGCTTGCCCCGGCCGTCGTTGGTGAACAGGCCCAGGCTGTACTCGAGTTCGGGGAAATCGGCCAGCGAACGGGACACGTCGTGCGAGCACCACCAGGTGACGCCCCACAGGTCCGGGCAGTCCAGGGCAGCGGTCACGGTCGCGGTGGAGAACGCGGCGGCGTGCTCGGCCGGGATGAGCGGCGCCGGAGCACCGACCTCCTGCAGCCAGACCGGCCGATGCGGCTCCAGGGCCCAGGCCTTGGACAGCTCGACGAGGTACGCGGCGTGCTGCTCGGTCGCCACTCCGGTGCGCCCGTGCCGCTGCGCCGTGCCGTTGAACACCCAGGAGTGCACGGCCGTCAGAGCGCCGATCCGGGCGGCCTGCGCGGGCGTGAAGGGCTGATCGTCCTGGTACCAGGCGGCGTCGTAGGCGGCATGCAGATGCAGCCGCCCGGGTGCGCCCTGCTCGCAGGCGTCGAGCAGGGTGTGCAGCCAGTGCTCCGCCTGGTCGGCGGTGATGCGGTCGGGATCGGGGTGCGGTCCCGCGGCGAACTGGTTGACCTCGTTCCCGAGCGTCATGCCGAGGAAGTTCGGCCGGTCGGCGAGGGCGGCGGCGAGCGTACGCAGATACTCGGCCTGCCCGGCGACGACGTCCGGGTCGTGGAAGATGTTCCGCCGGTGCCAGGTCTGGGTCCAGGCGGGCAGGAAGTCGAAGCTGGAGAGATGGCCCTGCAGTCCGTCCACGTTCACGTCGAGACCGCGTTCGGCCGCGGCGTCGGCGAGTCGGACCAGCTGGTCGACGGCCGCCGGGCGGATCAGGGTGCGGTTGGGCTGGAAGAGCGGCCACAGCGGGAAGACCCGGATGTGGTCCAGGCCGAGCCCGGCGATCTGGTCGAGGTCGGTGCGTACGGCGTCGAGGTCGAAGTCGAGCCAGTGGTGGAACCAGCCCTGGCTGGGCGTGTAGTTGACGCCGAAGCGCGGCGCGGTGGAGCTCATGGAGAGGTGGTGTCCCGAATCTCGTGGTGGTGGTCGGCGGGCGTGCCCGTGTGTGGCGCCGGTCCCCGTCAGCCCTTGACCGCGCCCTCGCCCACGCCGCGGAAGAAGAACCGCTGCAGACAGGCGAAGAGGACGATCAGCGGCAGCACGGCGATGATGGTGCCCGCGGCGACCAGGCGTTCGTCGTTGGCGAAGGTGCCGTGCAGATAGTTCAGGCCGATGGTCAGGGTGAAGTTCTCCGGGTCGGAGAGGACGATCAGCGGCCACAGGAAGTCGTCCCAGGCGCCCATGAAGGCGAAGATCGCGACGACCGCGAGGGTGCCCTTGACCGCGGGCAGGGCGATGCGGGTGAACCGCTGCCAGACGTTGGCGCCGTCCACGAAGGCCGCCTCCTCCACCTCCTGGGGCAGGTTGAGGAAGGCGTTGCGCATCAGCAGGACGTTGAGCGCGCTGACGCAGCCGGGCAGCAGGACGGCGATCAGGGTGTTGTTGAGTCCCAGGTCCCGCATGGTGGTGAACTGGGCGATGATGATGCCCTCCACGGGCACCAGCATCGCCAGGATGAAGGCGAGCAGCGCCGCCTTGCGGCCGCGGTAGCGCATGCGGGCCAGGGCGTAGCCGGCGAGCGCGGCGCCGACGCAGTTCGTCAGGACGTTGGCGACGGCGACCTTCAGCGAGTTGAAGGCGTAGTCCCATACGGGAATGGTGTCGGCGACCCGGCCGAAGTTCCCGAGGGTCGGTTCGCTGGGCAGGAACTCGGGCGGCGAGCTGAAGATGTCCTCGTGCGGCCCCTTGAGCGAGGTGGACAGCTGCCACAGGAAGGGCCCGATCATCAGGGCGAGTACGGCGAGCAGCAGGACGTAGCGCACGACGAGCTGCCAGGCGGGGACCCGCTTGCCGTTCTCGTCGGTGATCCGCAGGACCCGGGGAGTACGCCGCCGCTTCGGCTGCTCGGCGGCCGGCTGCGTGGTCGTGGTGGTCACGCGTCCTCCTTGCGGTCGGCGCGCAGCACGAGCAGCATCAGCGCGACGGTGACGACGAAGACGACGACGGATATCGCGGAGGCGTAGCCGACCCGGCCGGTGAGCCCGGTGCCGACGCGCTGCACGAGCATCACCAGGGTGGTGTCCTCGCCGGCCGGGCCGCCGCTGGGCCCGGCCATCAGATACACCTCGGAGAACACCTTGAAGGCGGCCACCGAGGCGAGCGCCCCGACCAGGACCATCGTGGAGCGGACCGCCGGCACGGTGACGGTGAGGAAGCGGCGTACCGCCCCCGCACCGTCCACCGCGGCCGCCTCGTGCAGCTCACGCGGTACGTTCGCGAGCGCCGCCAAGTAAATGATCATGTAGTAGCCGAGGCCCTTCCAGACCGTGACGCCCATCGCGCTGAACAGCAGCAGCCACTGGTCGCTGAGGAAGCCGACCTTGCCGACGCCCACGGCCTCCAACACGGCGTTGACGAGTCCGCGGTCGTCCAGCATCCAGACCCAGATCAGGCCGACCACCACGATGGAGGCGACCACCGGGGTGTAGAACGCGGAGCGGAAGAACGTGATGCCCGGGATGTGCTTCTGCACGAGGAGGGCGAGCAGCAGCGGGAGCAGGACGAGCGCGGGGACGACCCCGAGGACGTAGAGAGTGCTGTTGCGCAGGCCGATCCAGAACATGTCGTCGTGCAGGAGCTCGCGGAAGTTGTCGAGTCCGACGAACTCGCCGGGGATCAGGGTCCGCTTGTCCGTGAACGCGTTGACCAGTGTGCTCAGGAACGGATACAGGATGAAGGCGCCGATCACGAGCAGCCCGGGGGCGGCGAACAGCCAGGGGCTGGTGGGCAGTTGGCGCCTGATCCCGCGCGGGGACCGCCGGCGCGGGGGCGGCGGCGAGGCGCCCTCGGCCGGCAGGTCCGCGGCGGTCGCCCGGATGGCGGTGGGAGTCTTCATGAGGGTGCGGCTCAGCTCTGCTTCAGCAGTCGGTCACAGGTCTTGACAGCGTTGTCCAGGGCGGCCTTGGGGCTCTGCTTGCCCTGCAGGGCCTTGGCCACCTGGTTCTTGAGCTCGACCTTCATCTGCTCGCTGAACAGCACCGGCGTGTAGTTCTCGGCGGTCTTCAGGGACTCGGCGGCGGCGATCCTGACCTTCGTCTCGTCGGTGCCGTCCTGCTTGGTGAAGTACGGGTCGTCCAGGGAGCCCTCGGTGCTCGGGAAGACCGCGACCTGCTTGGCGAACTGCATCTGCCGGGTCTTGTCCGTGACGAAGTGCGCGAAGGCGACGGCCGCGGGCTTCTGCTTCGTCTGCGAGTTCACCATCACGCCCATGACGTACATGTTGGCCTTGCCCGTACTGCTGATCTGGTCGGTGATGCCGATGTTCTTGTACAGGCTCGGGGCGTCCTTCTTGAAGTTCGCCAGGTCGAGCGCGCTGCCCGGGTTCATCGCCACGGACTGGGTGAGGAACTTGTGGCCCGCGGACTCCGGGGTCGCGGTCAGCGCCTGCGCGTCGAGGCCCTCCGCGTCGTACAACTTCTTGTAGCGGGTGAGGAGTTCGACGCCCTTCGCGTCGTTGAAGGCGAAGCCGGTGCCTTCCTTGTTCATCAGCGGGACGCCGTAGCGGCCGAAGTCCTCGATGGCGGGGACGTTGGCGAGGGCGGCGACCTTGCCCTTGCTGTTCTTCGCCATCTCCGTGCCGGCCTCGAAGACGTCGTCGTACGTCTTCGGGGGCTTCTCCGGGTCGAGTCCGGCGTCCTTGAAGAGCTTCTTGTTGTAGAAGACCGGGCCGGTGTTCAGGTACCAGGGGAAGGCGAAGGTGCCCTCGGTGCCGGGTATCTGGTGGCTCTTCCAGGCGCCGTCCAGGTACTCCTTGCGGTACTCGGACGCCTCCTTGTCGAGGTCGAGGGCGAGGCCCGCCTTGGCGAGCGGGGCGACCAGGTCCGGGGAGACGTTGACGACGTCGGGCAGCGTGCCGCCCGCCGCATCGGCGCTGATCTTGTCGGCGTATCCCTCGGCAGGCCGGTCGACCCACTCCACCTCGGTGCCCGGGTTCTTCTTCTCGAAGTCCGCGATGACGCCGTTGAAGTAGTCCTTGAACTCGGCCTTCAGGTTCCAGGTCTGGAAGGTGATCTTGCCTTCGACCTTGCCGGAGGCGTCGCTCGAGCCGGAGTCGGAACCACCGCAGGCACTCAGCGGCAGAACGGTGGCGAGGACGGCGGCAGTGGCGAGGGCCCTGCGGGAGATACGCACGGTGAACGGCTCCTTAGTTCGGACCAGGCGTGCGGACGGAAGGGACGCCAGGGCGGTACCAGGAACCGCCGACTGCGTTCGCAGCAGACCTTGCACGGCGAGTGGGGAGAAAGTCAATGGATTCTCCGGAAAGAGCTTTACGCTCCGACACAACTGCAGGTCAGAGCAACCTTCTTGAGGGATTGCCAGTCGTGACTAATGCGCTTTAGAGTCAACGCCTGACTCATCAGCTCAAGCGCATTAGTCGATCGGTGCACACCTCTCGACCGGATCCGTCCGAGGCCTTACGATGCGCAGGGACCAACGGGGAAAGGGGCACGGGTGACTGCGAACTCCCCGTCCGCCGACGACATTCCGCCGGCCCGCCGCAGCGCCGCGCGCAGGCCGACGATGAAGGACATAGCCCGGCGGGCCGGAGTCTCGGAGAGCGCCGTCTCCTTCGCGCTCAACGACCGGCCGGGCGTCTCCGAGGTCACCCGCGACCGAATCCGCCGGGTGGCCGCGCAGTTGGGCTGGCACCCGAGCACCGCGGCGCGGGCCCTGTCCGGCGAGGGATCGGCCACCGTCGGACTCGTGGTGGCCAGGCCGGCACAGACCCTCGGTGTGGACTCGTTCTTCCTGCAGCTGATCTCCGGCATCCAGGAAGTGCTCGCCGATCGCCGCCTCGGCCTGCTCTTCCAGGTGGTGGACGACGTGCCCGCCGAATGCGCGGTCTACCGGCGCTGGTGGGCCGAGCACCGGGTGGACGGCGTCCTGGTGGTCGATCCGCGCGTCGACGACCCGCGACCGGCGCTCCTCGCCGAACTCGGCCTGCCCGGCGTGGTCATCGGCGGACTCCCGGGCGACGAGACCCATGCCGGACTCTCCCAGATCCGCGCGGACGACATCGGCGCCATGTCCGCCGTCGTGGGCCGGCTGTACGAGCTCGGCCACCGCCGCATCGTGCACATCGCGGGCCTCGACTCGCTCACCCACACCGAGCGCCGCATCCGCACCCTGCGCGAGGAGGCCACCCGCCGCGGACTGACCGGCGCGCGCTCGGTCACCACGGACTACTCCGACACCGAGGGCGCCACGGTCACCCGCCGCGTACTGGAGGAGTCCGAGCCGCCCACTGCCCTGATCTACGACAACGACGTGATGGCCGCCGCCGGCGCCGCCGTCACCGCGGGCCTCGGCCTCGGCGTCCCCACCGACGTGTCCATCGTGTCCTGGGAGGACTCCGTGCTGTGCCGCATGGTCCACCCCTGGCTCACCGCACTCTCCCGGGACACCCTCGCCTTCGGCCGCCTCGCCGCCCAGGAGCTCACCGCCCTGCTCGACGGCGGGCCGGAGCGCACCGCCCGGATGCCGCTGCCGACCCTGATCGAGCGGGAGAGCACGGGAGTGCCCGCACGGAACGTCACCGGCCCCGGGCCGCGGTCACGGTGACTCCTCGTAGCGGGCGGCGATCGCGGCTGCCCGCTCACGCAAGGACGTACGCAGCCACTCGGGCGCCAGCACCTCCGCGTCCGTGCCCAGCTGCCACAGCGCCCACACGGCATGCCGCCGGTCCTGGAAGCTCGCCTCGACGCACAACAGTCCGTCCGCACCGGCGACTTCGGCGCGGACGGCCAGCGCCGTGCCGACCAGCTCAGCGCGCCGCTCCGCCGCCACCCGTATCTGCACGGTGACTTGCTCGCCCCCGGTCCGGAATCGCGTGCTGCGCTCCTGCCACAGCCGCTCCAGATCGACCCGTTCCGCACGCTGCGCCGGCTCGGCGGCCTCTTCGGCGGCCAGGATGCGCGCAAGCCGGTAGGTGCGGTCCGCACCCGACCTCGTGGCCAGCAAGTAGCCCTGCCCGCGGACCGTGACCAGGCCGATCGGATCGACGGTGCGCCACTTCGGGGTCCGGTCCACGGCCGCGTAGTGGATGCGCAGCCGGTGCCCGGCGAACACCGCGCGCCGGACCTCGGCCACGACAGCGTGCGGCAGCTCCTCGGCCGGCTCCCGACGCGCGAGCAGATCGGTGTCCGGGTCGATGAGCAGACGCCGGGCCGCGTCGGCGGCGACGTCCCGGTAGCTCGCGGGCAGGGCGTCGACCACCTTGAGCATGGCCGAGGCCAGTGCCGATCCCAGGCCGAACGCCTGCGCGCCGCGGCGTGATCCGGCGACGAGCAGCGCAAGCGCCTCCTCGTGGTTGAGCCCGGTGAGTTCGGTACGGAAACCCGGCAGCAGGGCGAATCCGCCGTGCCGGCCACGCTCCGCGTACACCGGCACTCCCGCCGCGGACAGCGCCTCGACGTCGCGCAGCACGGTGCGGGTGGACACCTCGAGTTCGCGGGCGAGCGCGGTCGCGGACANGGCGTCGACCACCTTGAGCATGGCCGAGGCCAGTGCCGATCCCAGGCCGAACGCCTGCGCGCCGCGGCGTGATCCGGCGACGAGCAGCGCAAGCGCCTCCTCGTGGTTGAGCCCGGTGAGTTCGGTACGGAAACCCGGCAGCAGGGCGAATCCGCCGTGCCGGCCACGCTCCGCGTACACCGGCACTCCCGCCGCGGACAGCGCCTCGACGTCGCGCAGCACGGTGCGGGTGGACACCTCGAGTTCGCGGGCGAGCGCGGTCGCGGACAGCCGGCCGTACTGCCGAAGGAGCAGGACCAGTGACACCAGGCGGTCGGCGCGCATGCCCGGAACCGTACCGCCATACGTGACAGAGGGTGTCACGTATGGCTTGCGAGGCTGCTCCGCATGACAGACAGAAGAGCGGCCACCGAGCCGAACGACCTGGGCAGGTACTTCATCGAGCGCGCCAACGCGGGCGACGTGGAAGGGCTCGTGGCGCTGTACGAGCCGGGCGCCGTCCTCGCCTTCCCGCCGGGCAGCCTCGCCACCGGACATGAGGAGATCCGCAAGGTGTACGAACAGTTCGTCGCGGCCGCGCCGGTGCTCTCACCGGGCACCCAGCATCCGGCGCTGGTGTCCGGGGATCTGGCGCTGACCGCGGCCACGCTCACCAACGGCGATGTGACCGTCGAGGTGGCCCGCCGCCAGCCGGACGGGACCTGGCTGTGGGCGGCGGACCAGCCGGCCCTGGGGTCGTGACGCCCCGGTCGTGACACAGGGCGCGGTGCCGGAACCCGCGAGGTTCCGGCAC
>NZ_QUAK01000048.1 GCF_003429565.1 Streptomyces triticagri | reverse complement strand
GCTCGCCCGCGCGGGCGTCCAGGCGCTGCGCCGGGACGCGATGCCGTGGGCGCGGTCCGCGCTGGCCCGCGGGCGCGGCGCGTTCGCCCGTACCTACGAGCGCATCAAGCGCTGGCTGACCGACCCGGTGGATCTGGCCACCGGCCGCATGTTCCTGGAGCTGACCGACGTCGAACTTCCGGGCACACTGCCGCTGTTGGTGGCGCGGCGTGCGGATTCCGGCTATCGGGGCGGGCGTTGGTTCGGCCCCTGCTGGGCCTCTACTCTCGACGAACGCCTCGAGGCCGACGACCACGGCATCGTCCACTTCACCCCCGACGGACTGCTGGTCGCCTACCCGGCCCCGACGCCTGGTGGGTCGCCGGTGTGGCCGACCGAACCGACCGCACCCCGCCGGGCACTCACCTGCGCCGCCGACGGGGCGTGGACAGTCACCGAACCCGACGCTGTGACGCGGCACTTCACCCCGGACGGCCTGTTCGCCGGCCTCGCCGACCGGCACGGCAACCGGATCTCGGTCACCTACGACCAGCACGACGCCCCCGCGGAGATCATCCACTCCGGCGGCTACCGGCTCCGCATCATCCTCGACCACTCGCAACAGCGGGTCGCCGGCCTCGACCTCGCCACCAGCGACGGAGACGGAGACGGCGGGGACGACGGCTGGCTCCGCCTCACGTCGTACGCCTACGACGAGCGCGGCAATCTGACGGAGCAGACGAAGGCGACCCCCGGAAGCACCACCCGCTTCACCTACGACGAGCCGGGCCGCATCACTGCCTGGACGGACTCCAACGGTAACGCGTACCACTACCAGTACGACGACCAGGACCGCGTGATCGCCGAGTCCGGCAGCTCCGGATCCCTGGCCTTCACCCTCACCTACGACGGCACCCACCCCGACCACCCCGGCCGAGCGGTCACCACCGTCACCTCCTCGACCGGCGAAGCCTCCCAATACATCTACGACGACCGCCAGTTGGTCACCGCAGTCATCGACCCGACCGGCCACACCACCCACTACACCTACGACCAAGCGGGCCGCACCCTCGCCGTCACCGACCCCCTCAACCGCACCACCGGCCACCGCTACACCCCCGACGGCCACCTCACCGAAGAACTCCACCCCGACGGCACCCGAACCACCCTCACCCACGACACCGCCGGCAACCCCACCACGATCACCGCCCCCGACGGCACCGTCACCCGCCACACCTACGACGAAGCCGGCAACCTCACCTCCACCACCAACCCCACCGGCGCCACCACCCACTACACCTACACCCCCGACGGCGCCCTCACCACCATCACCGACCCCCTGGGCGCCACCACCCACATCACCCACAACCCCGCCGGCCTGCCCCTCTCCATCACCGACCCGGACGGCCACACCACCCACCTCCACCGCGACCCCTTCGGCCACCCCACCCAGGTCACCGACCCGACCGGCGCCACCACCCACTACACCTGGACGCCCGAAGGCCACGTGCTCACCCGCACCGGCCCGGACGGCGCCACCGACTCCTGGACCAACGACGGCGAAGGCAACACCACCAGCCACACCAGCCCCACCGGCGCCACCACCCGCTTCACCTACGGCGAATTCGACCAACTCACCACCCGCACCGACCCCGACGGCGCCCACTACCACTTCACCCACGACACCCTCCTACGCCTCACCACCGTCACCAACCCCCACGGCCACACCTGGCACTACACATACGACCCAGCCGGCCACCTGACNCCTACGCCTCACCACCGTCACCAACCCCCACGGCCACACCTGGCACTACACATACGACCCAGCCGGCCACCTGACCTCCGAAACCGACTTCGACGACCGCACCACCCATTACACCCGCGACGCAGCCGGCCGCACGGTCTCGATCCAGGGCCCGGACGGCGCGATCACCCGCCACACCTACGACCGGCTCGACCGCCTCACCCACCGCGAAACCCCCGACGGCCCCACCACCTACGCCTACGACCCCGCCGGCCGCCTCACCACCGCCACCAACCCCGACACCACCCTCACCCGCACCTACGACCAGGCCGGCAACCTCCTCACCGAAACCATCAACAACCGCACCCTCACACTGACTTACGACCAGGCCGACCGCCTCACCACCCGCACCACCCCCACCACCAACACCACCACCTACACCTACTCACCCGGCGACCTCCTCACCCACCTCACCACCGCCAACCGCCAGTTGACGTTCTCCTACGACCCCGCCGGCCGCGAAACCACCCGCCGCTACCCATCCGGCCTCACCCTCACCACCACCTACGACCCGACCGGCCGCCCCACCCACCACCAAGCCATCACCCCAACCGGCCACACCACCGCCCAACACACCTACACCTGGCGCCCCGACGGCGCACTCACCTCCCACAACAACCACCACTTCACCCACGACCCGACCGGCCGCGTCACCGAAGTCCACACCACACCCTGGACAGGACCCGCCAGCCCCGGCCACCCCGACCCCAGGACCACAACACCGCGGACTCCAGGCCCTCGACCCCAGGAACTCGCCCATCCCTCACAACCAGCCACCGAACCCACCCCACCCACCGAGACCTACACCTACGACCCCGCCGGCAACATCACCCACGCCACCGGCCACATCCCCTCCCCAGGCCCCCGCACC
>NZ_QUAK01000046.1 GCF_003429565.1 Streptomyces triticagri | reverse complement strand
GCAGGCCGAATGACCTGCGGCGGGCCCCACCCGCTTACCGGTGTGCCGCCCTCGGACGTCAGTCCTTGACGGGCGCCAGCTTGTCGATCACCTCGGGGTTGGCGTCCATCCAGCGGCGGGCGGACTCCTTCTCCTTGCCCACACCGCCCTTCTGGATCTCGGCCTCCAGCGTGGCCAGCTGGTTCTCGGACAGCTTGAAGTCCTTGAACCACTTGGTCAGCTCGGGGAAGTCCTTGCCGAAGGACTTCTTGCCCACGGTGCGGATCTGGTCGCCCTCGCCCCAGGCACCCTTCGGGTCCTTGAGCTTCTTCAGGTCGTGCGTGGCGTACGCCCAGTGGGGGGACCAGAGAGTGACGACGACCGGCTCCTTCTTCTTGATGGAACGGTCCAGCTCGGCCAGCATCGAGGAGGTGCTGGACGAGACGACCTCGTACTCGCCCTCCAGGCCGTACTCCTTGAGGACCTTGTCCTTGAGAAGCTTCATCTCACCGGCGCTCGACTCGATGCCGATGATCTTGCCCTTGAACTTCTTGCCCTGGCCCTTGAGGTCCTCGAGCGAGTCGATGCCCTTCACATAGCTGGGCACCGAGAGTTCCAGGGAGGTCGGGCCGTACCAGGAGCCGAGATCGGACAGGTTGTTCTTGTATCTGTCCCAGTACTCCTTGTGCGTGGTCGGCAGCCAGGCGTCGAACTGGACGTCCATCTGCCCCTGGGCGAGCGAGGTGTAGAGCGGGCCCGGGTCGAGCTGCTTCACGGACGGCTTGTAGCCGCGGTCCTCCAGGATGTTCTGCCAGAGGTAGGTGGTGGCGATGGCCTCGTCCCACGGGAAGTAGCCCATGTTGACGGCCTTGCCGGCCTCCTTGCCCTGCTTCTTCTCGCCGCCGGGGACCGGGGCGAGCTTGTCGACCACGCCGGGGTTCTTCTTGAGCCAGGCCTTGACGCCGTCCTGCTCCTTGCCCTCACCGGCTGCCTTGATGTCGTTCTCGAGGCTGGTGAGCTGCTTCTCGCTGAACTTGAAGTCCTTGAGCCACTTCGCGACGGTCGGGTCCTTCTTGGAGAAGCCCTTGTGCGCAGCGATGTGGATCTGCTCGCCCTTGCCCCAGGCGCCCTTCGGGTCCTTGAGCTTCTTCAGGTCGTTGGCTCCGTAGGCCCAGTGCGGGGACCACAGGGTGACGACGACCGGCTCCTTCTTCTTGATGGAGCGGTCCAGCTCGGCCAGCATCGAGGAGGTCGACGAGGAGACGACCTTGTACTCGCCCTCGAGGCCGTACTCCTTGAGGACCTTGTCGTTCAGGGTCTTCATCATTCCGGCACTGGCCTCGATGCCGATGATCTTGCCCTTGAACTTCTTGCCCTGGCCCTTGAGGTCCTCGAGCGAGTCGATGCCCTTGACGTAGCTCGGGACGGTCAGCTCGAGCGAGGTCGGGCCGTACCAGGAACCGAGGTCCTCGAGGTTCTCGGCGTTCTTGTCCCAGTAGTCCTTGTGCGTGGTCGGCAGCCAGGCGTCCGTCTGGAAGTCGACGTCGCCGCGGGCGACACCGGAGTACAGCGGGCCGGCGTCGAGCTGCTTGATGTCGGTCTCGTAGCCGCGCTGCTCGAGGATCTCCTTCCACAGGAACGTGGAGGCGATGCCCTCGTCCCAGGGGATGTAGCCCATGGAGATCTTCTTGCCCTTGCCGACGTCGGAGCCCGCCTCGGCGGCGCCCTTGTCGTCGGAGCCGGCCAGATTGAGGCCGCCCGCGACGAGCGCGAGGACGACCACACCGACGGTGGCCACGGCGGTGCCGGGCCGGTAGTGCGCGAACTTGAGCTTGCCCGCGGCGGCCTGCGCCTTGGCGGCGGCACGGCGTCCGAGCGGCGAGACGCGCTGGTTGAGCGCGCCGGTCATGCGGTCGAGGTACATGGCGAGGATGACCACCGCGACACCGCTCTCGGCGGCGAGGCCGACCTGCAGCTGGGTGATCGCCGCGTAGACCTCTTCGCCGAGGCCGCCGGCGCCCGCCATGCCGCCGATGACGACCATGGAGAGCGCGAGCATGATGACCTGGTTGATGCCGGCCATGATCGTCGGCAGCGCGAGCGGCAGCTGCACCCGGGTCAGGGTGTGCTTCGGGCTGGTGCCGAAGGCCTCGGCGGCCTCGACCAGTTCACCGTCGACCTGCCGGATGCCGAGCTCGGTCATGCGTACGCCGGGCGGCATCGCGAAGACGATGGTGGCGATGACACCGGGGGTGACGCCGACGCCGAAGAACATCACGCCGGGGATCAGGTAGACGAACGCCGGCATGGTCTGCATGACGTCGAGCACCGGCCGTACGGCGGCGCTGACCTTGCTGTTCTGCGCGGCCCAGATGCCGAGCGGCACGGCGATCACGATGGTGATCACGGCGGCGACCACGACGAGCGACAGCGTGGCCATCGCGTCGTCCCAGAGCCCGAGACTGTCGATCAGGGCGAAGCCCACGAAGGCGAGTACGCCGGGCAGCAGGCCGCGCAGCCACAGGGCGACGACCGCGAAGATGCCCGCGATGAGCAGCGGCTCGCCACCGCTGAGTACTGCGTAGACCCCGTCGTACATGCCGCCGAGCACGGCCTTGACGGCGTCGAAGAGCCAGGCGAGGTGGGTCTGCAGCCACTTGACCGCGTCCTCGACCCAGTCACCGAACTGGAACCTAGGCACCGGACTTCACCACCTTGGCGTCCCGCGGCTCCGGCACTCCGCCTTCGAGCTCGTCGAACCGGGGGTCCTCGGCGAGTACGGAGAGCAGCCGGTCGCGCGGTACGACGCCGATGAGCTCGCCGTTCTCGCCGGTGACCTCGATCTCGGTGCTGCCGTCGGAGAGCGGGCCGAAGAGCTCGGCGACCGGGGTCTCGGCGGTGACGCTCGCGCTGTCGCCGTCGGCGACCTTCTTCTTGTCGAGGGTCTGCCCGGCCTTGGCCTTCTCCATGATGGAGCCGGCGGTGAGCACCCGGGTGCGGTCGACGTCCTCGACGAAGCGGCGTACGTAGTCGTTGGCCGGGCGGACCAGGATGTCCTCGCCGGTGCCGGTCTGGACGATGCGGCCGTCGCGCATCACGGCGATCTGGTCGCCGAGCCGCATGGCCTCGTTCAGGTCGTGGGTGATGAAGACGATGGTCTTCTTCAGGGTCTTCTGGAGCTCGAGCAGCTGGTCCTGCATATCGCGCCGGATCAGCGGGTCGAGCGCGCTGAAGGACTCGTCCATCAGGAGCAGGTCCGCGTCGGTCGCGAGCGCACGGGCCAGGCCCACACGCTGCTGCATACCGCCGGACAGCTCGTCGGGCCAGGAGTCCTCCCAGCCGGCGAGGCCGCACAGTTCGAGGGCCTCGTTCGCCCGGCGGGTGCGCTCCTCGCGCTCGACGCCCTGCACCTCGAGGCCGTAGGCAGCGTTGTCACGAACGCTGCGGTGCGGGAAAAGCGCGAAGTGCTGGAAGACCATGCTGATCTTCCGTGAGCGCACGGCGCGCAGGTCACGCGGGTTGAGTGCGGTCAGATCCTGGTCGTCGAACATGACGCGCCCGGCCGTGGGCTCCAGGAGTCCGTTCAGCATGCGAAGAAGGGTGGACTTGCCGGAGCCGGACAGACCCATGACGACGAATATCTGGCCCGGCTCGACGGTGAACGACGCATCGATCACCGCGGCCGTCGTGCCTTCGGCCCGGAGCTCGTCGCGGTCGGCACCGCCTTCGAGCTTGCGCACGCCGTCTTCGGGTTGTCTCCCGAACACCTTGTAGAGGTGCTCGGCTTGAAGCCTGGACACATATACCTCTCGTGTCGAACGTGGACGGCCCGCCTCCCCCGCCGGCGGGCCGTGGAGCGGACGGGGTCGGCCCGTCTCGGCCCGAACAACAGTTAGTTGAAACCGCAATCGGGATCGCTCCGAGTTCGCTCCTGCCCGGGCTTACTCACAACAAACGCATGAGTGTTCCAGCTCACATTGCGCAGACGTTTACCCATGGTTCTCCGCGAACGCACCCTGACGATTCACGGTTCGCGCACCCCCGGGGAGGCCGCCCGGCCCGGCGCCCGACCCGGCACCGGACCCTCCGCCCGATCCGCCCGCGCCGGGCAGGCACGCCGTCGCGGGAGCCGCTGTCAGTGGGCTGCGGCATGATGCCCGTGTGACCCAGCAAACACGTCGCCTCATGCTCCTCGACACCGCGTCCCTGTACTTCCGTGCCTATTTCGGCGTCCCGGACTCCGTGAAGGCCCCGGACGGCACCCCGGTCAATGCGGTGCGCGGTCTGCTCGAGTTCATCACCCGCCTCGTCCTCGACCACCGCCCCGACGACCTCGTGGCCTGCATGGACGCCGACTGGCGCCCACAGTGGCGGGTCGACCTCATCCCGTCGTACAAGGCACACCGGGTGGCCGAGGAGGCCCCGGCCGAGACCGACGACCCGGACACCGAGGAGATCCCCGACACCCTCTCGCCCCAGGTCCCGATCATCGAGGACGTACTGGACGCCCTCGGCATCGCCCGTATCGGCGTCGCGGGATACGAGGCGGACGACGTGATCGGCACCCTGACCGGCCTCGCCCCCGGCCCGGTCGACATCGTCACCGGCGACCGCGATCTCTTCCAGCTCGTCGACGACGCCCGCGCGATCCGCGTGCTGTACCCGCTGCGCGGCGTCGGCACCCTGCAGATCACCGACGAGGCACTGCTGCGCGAGAAGTACGCGGTGGACGGCCCGGGTTACGCGGACCTGGCGCTGCTCCGCGGCGACCCGAGCGACGGTCTGCCCGGCGTCCCCGGCATCGGCGAGAAGACCGCGGCGAAGCTCCTGGCGGAGTACGGCGACCTGGCGGGCATCATGGCCGCGGTGGACGACCGCACGTCGAAGCTGACACCCACCCAGCGCCGCCGCCTGGACGAGTCCCGGCCCTACATCGCGGTGGCCCCCAAGGTGGTCAAGGTGGCCGGCGACGTCCCGGTGCCCGAGGTCGACCACACCCTGCCCCGAGAGCCGCACGACCCGGCCGCACTCGACGAGTTGGCCGAGCGCTGGGGTCTGGGAGGTTCCCTGCGCCGCCTGCTCTCCATCCTCCAGGGATGAGGTGTTAACTTAGGTTTACCTAAGCTAGCTGATGGTCAGGGAGGCCTCCGTGGCGGAACGTCCGGAACGCAAGAAGCCGAAGACGCACCTCGGGGAGGTTCTGCGCACCGAGCGACTCACCCCGCACATGCAGCGGATCACCTTCGGCGGCGACGGTCTGTCCGAGTTCCAGGCGGGGGACTGCACGGACCACTATGTGAAGCTGCTGTTCCCGCCGGAGGGCGCGAGGTACCCGGAGCCCTTCGACATCCAGCGGATCCGCGAGGAGTTCCCGCGTGATCAGTGGCCGGTCACGCGTACGTACACGGTGCGCAGCTGGGACCCCGAGAGCCGCGAGCTGGTGATCGACTTCGTGGTGCACGGCGACGAGGGCCTGGCCGGCCCCTGGGCGGCGCACGTGAAGCCGGGCGAGACCCTGCGCTTCCTCGGCCCCGGCGGCGGATACGCACCGGAGAGCGACGCGGACTGGCATCTGCTGCTCGGCGACGAGAGCGCACTGCCCGCGGTCGCGGCGGCGATCGAGCGGATGCCGGCCGGCGCCGTGGTGCACGCGTACGTCGAGGTGTCGGGGCCGGAGGAGGAGCAGAAGGTCGAAGGACCGGACGGCGTGGAGATCACCTATCTGCACCGGGGCGGTCAGCCCGTCGGCCGGCTCCTGGTGGAGACCCTGGCCGGGCTCGACTTCCCGGCCGGTCGTGTGCAGGCCTTCGTGCACGGCGAGGCGGGCTTCGTGAAGGAGATCCGCCGCCAACTGCGCATCGACCGCGAGGTCCCGCGCGAGCACCTGTCGATCTCCGGCTACTGGCGCCTCGGCCACAACGAGGACGGCTGGCAGGCCTCGAAGCGGGACTGGAACGCGACGGTGGAGGCGGAGCAGGAGAGCGAACCCGCTTCGGCGTGACGCCCTGGATCGTCCTCAATCGCCGGACGGGCTCCATTTGAGCCCGTCCGGCGATTGAGGACGAGGCCGCCAGGCCGATGCCTGGAACGCAACAACAAGCCCATACCCTGGCGCAATGCCCAGACGAAACCGCAAACGGACCCCACCCTCCCCGCTGCCCCCGCAGCACGGCGTGGACCCGATGCGGATCCGCACCCCCGCCCAGGGCACCCACACCTGGCCGACCCTCCGCGACCACCTGGTCGCCCGCCTTCCCGCGGACGCGCACACCGTGGACGCGATGATCCACCGCGGCGAGGTGGTCGACAAGGACGGCCGGGCGATCGGCTCGCACACCCCCTACGCCGCCGGCACCCACCTCTGGTTCCACCGCGACCTCCCGGCGGAGCCCCCCGTACCGTTCCCGATCCACGTCGTGTACCGCGACGAGCGTCTGCTGGTCGCCGACAAGCCGCACTTCCTGGCCACCACACCCCGCGGCCGGCACGTCGCGCAGACCGCCCTCGCGCGCCTGAGGCACGAACTGGACCTGCCCGGGCTCTCCCCCGCCCACCGCCTCGACCGGCTCACGGCCGGCCTCGTGATGTTCACCGTCCGCCCCGAGGTCCGCGGCGCCTACCAGCTGCTCTTCCAACAGCACCGCGTGTACAAGGAGTACGAGGCGCTCGCCCCGTACCGCCCGGATCTCGAGCTCCCCCGCACGGTCCGCAGCCATATCGAGAAGACCCCCGGCGTGATGGCCGCCCGCGAACTGCCCGACCGCCCGATCAACGCGGAGAGCCGCGTCGAACTGCTCGACCGCCGCGACCTGCCGGACCTCGGGGACTTCCCCGGGCACGCACACGGAACGGCCCGCTACCGGCTGCTCCCCCGCACCGGCCGCACCCACCAGCTGCGGGTGCACATGAACACCCTGGGCATCCCGATCCTGGGCGACCCGGTGTACCCGGAGGTCGGCGACCCGGACCGGGCAGACTTCTCCCGGCCTCTGCAACTCCTGGCCAGAGTCCTGGAGTTCACCGATCCGGTCACCGGTGCCCGGCACCGCTTCGAGACCTCCCGGACCCTCACGGCCTGGGACGACCCCGCCGCCTGGGCGGCGCAGACACCGGCGCCCGACGGACCGGCCGAGCCGGACCCGCCCGCCGCCTGACGCCGGCCCGCTTCACCCGACCGACGAGTAGGCGACCACCCCGCGCCGCAGGGCGTCCACGGCCTTGCGCGCGTTCTTGGCGACCGTGCTGCCCTCGGCCGGTGCGGCCGCCGCGATCTGCCCGAGCACATCGATGACCTGCTTGCACCAGCGCACGAAGTCACCGGCGGGCATCTCGGCCTCGCGCAGCACCTCGTCGAGCCCCTTGTCGGACGCCCACATGTACGCCGCCCAGGCGAAGCCGAGGTCCGGCTCGCGCTGGCCGACGCCCTCCGCCTGGTTGATCCGGAAGTCCTCCTCCAGGCCGTCGAGCCGGCCCCAGATGCGGACCATCTCGCCGAGCGCCACCTTGGCCTGCCCGGACGGCAGCTTGGGTGCGATGGCGTCGTCGGCGGCCCGTGCCTCATAGACCAACGCGGAGACGCAGGCGGCCAGTTCGGCCGGGCTCAGGCCCTCCCAGACGCGCTCGCGCAGGCATTCGCTGGCCAGCAGGTCCAGTTCGCCGTAGAGCCGGGCGAGGCGCTTGCCGTGCTCGGTGACCTCGTCGCCGCGCAAGTAGTCGAGCTCGCCGAGGAGTTTGACGATCCGGTCGAAGGTCCGGGCGATCGTGTTGGTACGGCCTTCGATGCGCCGCTCCAGCTGCTTGGTGTCGCGCAGCAGTCTGGTGTACCGCTCGCCCCAGCGGGCGTGGTCCTCGCGCTCGTCGCAGCCGTGGCAGGGGTGCGCCTTGATGGCGGCGCGCAGCCGCGCGATCTCGCGGTCGTCCACCGCGGCGGAGCGTCCGCGCCGGTGCTTCTCGGGCCTGATGTGTCCCGCCTTGGTGCGCAGCGCGGAGGCGAGGTCCCGACGGGACTGCGGGGAGCGGGGGTTGAACGACTTCGGGATCCGCATCCGGTCCAGCGCCTCGACCGGCACCGGGAAGTCCATCGCGGCGAGCCGCTTGACCTGCCGCTCGGCGGTGAGGACCAGCGGGCGCGGACCGTCGGCGTGCTCGAAGCCGCGGTGGCCGTTGGACCGCCCGCCGGACAGGCCCGGATCGAGCACCAGGGCGAGCCCGGCGAACTTGCCCGTCGGCACATGGATCACATCGCCGGGCTTGAGCTTCTCCAGGGCTGCGGACGCGGCGGACCGGCGCTGCACGGCGCCCTGCTTGGCCAGTTCCGTCTCTCGGTCCTTGAGGGCGCGCCGCAGCTGGGCGTACTCGTCGAAGTCACCGAGGTGGCAGGTCATCGAGGCCTTGTAGCCGGCCAGGCCCTCCTCGTTGCGCTGGACCTGGCGGGAGATGCCGACGACCGCCCGGTCCGCCTGGAACTGCGCGAAGGACGTCTCGAGCAGCTCGCGCGAGCGGTGCCGCCCGAACTGCTGGACCAGATTCACCGCCATGTTGTACGAGGGCCGGAAGCTGGAGCGCAGCGGGTACGTGCGCGTGCCGGCGAGGCCGGCCAGCTCCTCCGGGTTCATCCCGCGCTGCCAGAGCACCACGGCATGCCCCTCGACATCGATGCCGCGGCGGCCGGCCCGGCCGGTGAGCTGGGTGTACTCGCCGGGGGTGATGTCGGCGTGCTGCTCGCCGTTCCACTTGACGAGCTTCTCCAACACCACCGAGCGCGCAGGCATGTTGATGCCGAGGGCCAGGGTCTCGGTGGCGAAGACGGCCTTGACCAGGCCGTGCAGGAAGAGCTCCTCGACGACCTCCTTGAAGGTCGGCAGCATGCCCGCATGGTGGGCGGCGATGCCGCGCTCGAGGGCCTCCAACCACTCGAAGTACCCGAGGACGTGCAGGTCTTCGTCCGGGATGGCCGCCGTGCGCTCCTCGACGATCTCGCGCACCCGGCGGCGCCCCGCCTCGTCGTTGAGCCGCAGGCCCGCGTACAGGCACTGCTGTACGGCGGACTCGCAGCCGGCGCGGCTGAAGATGAAGGTGATGGCGGGGAGCAGCCCCTCCGCGTCCAGGCGCTCGATCACCTCGGGGCGGCCGGGTGTCCAGATCCGGGAGCGCTGCCGGCGCTCGCGCTCGCGGTCCGCCTCGCGCATGTGCCGCCCGCGGCGCCGGTCGCGGCCGTGCACCGGGCGGCTGGCCTCCATCCGCGCCATCCGCGTCAGATCGGGATTGACCTCGCGCTTCTTGGCCGAGGACTCCTCCTCGAAGAGGTCGTACATCCGCCGGCCGGCCAGGACGTGCTGGAAGAGCGGCACGGGCCGGTGCTCGGAGACGATCACCGCGGTGTCGCCGCGGACGGTGTCGAGCCAGTCGCCGAACTCCTCCGCGTTCGACACCGTGGCCGACAGTGAGACCAGGGTGACCGACTCGGGGAGGTGAATGATCACTTCCTCCCAGACGGCGCCACGGAAGCGGTCGGAGAGGTAGTGCACCTCGTCCATCACCACGTACCCGAGGCCGAGCAGCGAACGGGAGCCCGCATACAGCATGTTCCGCAGGACCTCGGTGGTCATGACGACGACCGGGGCGTCCGCATTGACGCTGTTGTCCCCCGTGAGGAGGCCGACCTTGTCGGAGCCGTAACGGCGGGCCAGGTCCGCGTACTTCTGGTTCGAGAGCGCCTTGATCGGCGTGGTGTAGAAACACTTCTTGCCCTGGCTCAGGGCGAGGTGCACGGCGAATTCGCCGACGATCGTCTTGCCCGAGCCGGTGGGGGCGGCGACCAGCACGCCCTTGCCCGCCTCGAGTGCCTGGCAGGACTCGATCTGGAACGGGTCCAGACCGAAGTCGTACATCTCGCGGAAGGACGCGAGTGCGGTGGCCTGCTCGACAGCCCGCTTACGTGCTGCCTCGTACCGCTCGGCCGGTGAGAGGTCCTCTGTCATCTTGCCTTCGAGCCTACCCGCCACCGCTGACACAGGTCGCTGTCTTCATCCACGCACCGGGCACGCCCTACGGGACGAGCACGCCGACCGCCCCCGGCACGCACTCGGCGGTCAGCGGCAGCGGGCCGAGCGGCTCGCCGTCCGCGTATCCGGTGGTCGCGGCCGCCTCCAGGGATATCTTCGCGGCCCGGTGCACGGTGACCTTCGGGTGGCTGAGATGCGTGCCCTTGTAGACCTTCGGGAAGACCTTCAGGAGCGTCGTACGGCTGCAGTCGCCGACGACCGTGATGTCGAAGAGCCCGTCGTCCATCTCCGCGTCCGCGCAGATCCGCATGCCCCCGCCGTACGAGGTGCCGTTGCCGACCGCGATGAGGGTGGCGTCGATGTCGCGCACCGGGCCGTCGTCGAGCGCGATACGGAACGGTGTCGGTTTGAAGGTGGCGAGTTCGGCGAGGATCGCCAGGTCGTACTTGAAGCGGCCGCGCGGCCACCGCATGCGGTTGCCCCGGTCGTTCACCCGCGAGTCGAAGCCCGTCGCGAGCACCGAACCGAACCAGCGATCGCCGATCCGCCCCAGGTCGAGCTCGCGCAGCCGGGCGCCCTTGAGTGCCTCGGCGGCGGCCCGCCCGGCCTCCTCGGGTGCGAGCACCGGCAGGCCGAGTGCGCGGGCGTAGTCGTTTCCGGTGCCGACGGCGACCAGGCCGAGTGGGGTGCGGGTGCCGGCCACGGCCTGCAGCGCCAGATTCGCCATGCCGTCGCCGCCGACGGCTATCAGCGCCCCGGTGCCGTCCCGTACGGCCTCCCGCGCCCGCGTCAGGGCGTCGGCGGCGTCCGTGCCGAGCACGGTACGCACGGAGAATCCGGCGGCCCGGAGTGCGGCAGCGGCCGGCTGCGCCGCTCGGGCGCCCCGGCCGCGCCCCGCGGTGGGATTGACGAAAAGGGTGACGTCGCTGGTCACTGAGGGTCCCCCCGTACGGTACGTGTGCGCGAGGACCCTACAAGCTCAGGTGACGTCGTCGAAACCGTTCAGCCGGCGGTCCTTGTCGGAGCTCGCCTGCTCGGGCAGCGCGCGGGCCGCCGGTACGGCCGTGTCGTCGTCGACGTCCGAGGGCGTGAGGTCGATGTCGGAGGCCTCGTCGTCGCTGAGCTCGGCGTCGGGGTTGTTGCGGTGCCGGCGCCGGTCGTTGAGCAGCGAGAAGCCGACGGCCATGAAGTAGAGCACGATGATCGGCCCGGCGAGGGCGATCATGCCGACGGGGTCGGTGGTGGGGGTGGCGACCGCGCCGAAGATGAAGACGCCCATCACGACGCCCCGCCACCAGCCGGCCATGCGGCGGCCGGTCACGATCCCGGTCATGTTCAGCATCACCAGGAGCAGCGGCAGCTCGAAGGCGAGGCCGAAGACGAGCACCATGCGGACCGTGAAGTCGAGCAGGTCGTCCAGGGCGAGGATGTTCGCCGAGCCGTCGGGCGTGATGCCGAGCAGCACCTTCATGCTGATCGGCAGGATCAGATAGGCGAGATAGGCGCCGCCCGCGAACAGCGGCACGGCGGCGGCGACGAAGGAGTACGTGTACCGCTTCTCGCTCTTGTGCAGGCCCGGCGCGACGAACGCCCACAGCTGGTACAGCCACACCGGGCTGGCCACGATGATGCCGGCCATGAGGCTGACCTTGACCGTCGTGGTGAACGGGGAGAGCAGCGTGTTGAAGGAGACCACGGCGCAGCTGCCGCCGGTGGTCTCGCCCAGGCCGCCCTCGCAGCGCGGCACCGGGTCGGAGAGGAACCTCATCAGTTCCTCGCTGTAGAACGCGGCCACGATGGTGACCGCGGTGATGGCGAGCAGCCCTTTGGCCAGCCGGTTACGGAGTTCACGCAAGTGGTCCGCGAGCGGCATCCGCCCCTCGGGGTCCTTCTCCAACTTGCGGGCAGACTTGGGCAACCCACGTCCTCATCTCGTGCGGCAGGCCTGCCTGGGCCTGCTCGGGATCAGCGCTGCGTCGTACGGTCGGTCGGCTCGTTCACCGGGCGTGAGCTGGTCACGTCGCCGGGGGCGGCCTGGATCGTACGGGGAGCGGACTGGTCCTGGTCCGAGTCGTCCTGCTGCGGCGGGTCGGCCGGCGCGGTCTGCGACTCGTCCTTCTTCATCTGCTTGGCCTCGCTCTTGAGGATCCGCGCGGACTTGCCGAGCGAACGGGCCATGTCCGGCAGCTTCTTGGCGCCGAACAGCAGCACGATGACGACGAGGATCAGGATGATCTCGGTGGTGCCGAGCCTACCCATAGCTGAATACCTTCTTCACCGAGACGACAGGTGTCTTGTGCGGTGACCGGACGTCCGTCCGACCCCCGGGGCTTGGCAGCGATCGTAACCCGCAGGAGTAAACGCAGGGCAATCCCCGTGCATACTCCCCGTTGCGCTCCCACCTCGTCCCGGGACCACTGTCATTGCAGCGTACTCGCCCCGGTGCCGGAGGTGACAGGCCCCGTGCGCGGGCCGGACGGATCGGCTCCGGTGGCCGCTCAGACGGTGTCGCGGCCCGCTCGGGCCACATCGGTCGCCGCCCGCTCCAGGTCCTCCGCCGCCCGGTTGATCTTCACCGAGGTCGCCGCGACCTGCTGCCCGAGGCGCCTGACCTCCAGGAACACCCGCACCGCGAGCACCCCGAGCACGGCGAGACCGCTGAATCCCAGGACGATCGCAAGCATGGGCCAGAACATGCGGCAACCCTAGAGCATGGCCCGGGCAGGGCTAGAGCATGGCCCGGGCAGGGAGGGTCCCTAGGGGGCGCGTCCCCCTAGGCCTTGACGCCGGAGTGCAGACGCAGGGTCCGTACCCCGCCGCCGGTGAGGAGTTCGACGATCCGCTCCCCGGCCGGCTTGCGGACCGCGACTCCGCACTCCGGGCAGGTGAACGAGTAGAACGTGGTGCGCCGGCTCGCCCCTATCGCGAGCCGCAGCGCGCCCGCCGACAGCTCGAAGCGTGCCCGGCAGTCGGGGCAGGCGGCACGGAAGAGGACCGGGACGCGGGTCGCGCCGGGCACCGCCGTCAGCACCGTCATACCGGCTCTCCCTGTTCCTCGTAGGCGGCCAGCGCATCCGTCGCCGCGCGCTGGGCGCTCTCGGCGAGCTCGGGCGGCGACACGATCCGCCCGTCCCGGCCGAGCCGCAGCGCGAGGCGCCGCAGCGACGCCGGATCGGGGGTGCGCAGGGTGATGCGCAGACCACCGTCCGGCGTGTCCTGCGCGCTGTCGTGCGGGTAGTACTCGGCGACCCAGCGGCCCGACGGCCCGACCTCGATGACGACCTCCGGGTCGTCGGCCGACGGCTGCACAAGCCCCTCGGACAGGTCCCGCAGCTCCAGCTCGGGCGGAGCCGCCGCCTCGTCGAGGATCCGGATCTCGGCCACCCGGTCGAGCCGGAAGGTGCGCCGCGCCTCCGAGCGCAGACACCAGGCCTCCATGTACGTGTGCCCGAGGGCGAAGAGCCGGATCGGGTCCACCTCACGCTCGGCCAGTTCGTCGCGGGCCGGCGAGTAGTACTTCAGCCAGAGCCTGCGGCGCTCGGAGATGGCCCGGTCGACCTCGGCGAACACCCCGCCCTCCGACTCGAAGGTCACCGAGAGGCGGTCACTGGCACCGGCCGCCTCGCCGGCCGCGGCCTCCAGCTTGGCCGTGGCCCGCACCAGCGCCTCCCGGTCGCCCTCGCGCAGGCCCGGCAGCGTCGCGACCGCACGGGCCGCGACCAGCAACGCGGTCGCCTCGTCCGCGGCCAGGCGCAGCGGGGCCGCCACATCGTCCGGGTTGTGCCACCAGATCCGCTCGCCGTCGGTGTCGATGTCGAGCAGATCACCGCCTCGGAAGCTCGTCCCGCACAACGGCAGTACGTCCAGGTCGGAGATCAGCTCGTCCTCGGTCACACCGAAGGCCCGGGCGACATCTCCCACCCGGGCGCCGGGGCGCTCGCGCAGATAGGTCACCAGGGACAGCATCCGCCTGGTCTGGTCGATCGCGTTCGCGGCCATGTCCGCTCGGTCTCCCCCTCAGTCCTTGGCCACGGCGCGCAGCCGGTCCACCACTTCGGCCCGCAGCTCGGCCGGCTCGAGCACCACCACATCGGGGCCGAACTCCACCAGCCAGGCGTCCAGGCCGTGCCCGTACGGGATCTCCAACTCGTCCCAGCCGTCCCCGAGTTCCCGCTGTGCCGTGGCCCTGGCGCGCAGCGGATAGCCGGAGCCCGTACGCAGCCGGATTCGCGCCGAACGCTCGGCGATCTCCCCGGCCCAACCGGCCACCGTCTCCCGTACGGTCACGACATCGGGCACCTCGGCGGTGAACCGGCCCGCCCTCGACCGGACCCGGCCGGTGATCCGGGAGAGCCGGAAGACGCGCTCCGCGCCGCGGTCGGTGTCCCAGCCGGCCAGATACCAGTGGCCGCGCCAGCACTCCAGTGCCCAGGGCTCCACATGCCGGGTGGCGGGCCGGGCCGCGGTGGCCTTGCGGTAGTCGAAGACGACGGGCCGGCGGTCCCGGCAGGCGAGCATCAGCGGCTCGAACGCGGCCTCGTGCACCGGGATACGCGGCTCGAGGGCGCTGTGCGTCTCGCGGGGCTCGGCGGCCTCCTCGGGCATCCCGGCCGCACGCAGCTTCTGCAGTGCGCCACTGGCCGCGCCCGCCAGGCGCGCCTGCTGCCACACCTTGGCGGCCAGGCCCAGCGCGGCGGCCTCCTCCGCGTCGAGGGTGACGGGCGGCAGCCGGTTGCTGTCGCGGCGGGCCAGATATCCGGTCTCGCCGTCCAGGCTCTCCACGGTCTCGATGACCAGGCCGAGCTCGCGCAGATCGTCCTTGTCCCGCTCGAACATCCGGTTGAAGGCCTCGTCCGAAGCGGCCTCCAGGTAGGCCTCGATCGAACCGCGCAACTCGCGCTTGCTCAGCGGCCGTCGCGTGCCGAGCAGGCACAGCGCCAGATTCATCAGCCGCTCGGCCTTGGCAATCGCCATCGACGACCTACACCTTCCCCAAAGAGCGCTCCTGGACCGTCGACCGTACCGCCCCGGGGTGTCGCGACAAAAGCCGAGGGCCCCCACCGCCCCTTGAACCCAAGGAGGAGGCGAGGGCCCCGACCGTCCGGCGCACCGGCCCGGGCCACCCGGGCCGGTCCCGCCTCCAACCGGTACTCAGACGGAGACGAGATCGCAGACGAAGATCAGCGTCTCGCCGGGAGCGATCCGGCCGCCGCCGGCGCCACGGTCTCCGTAGGCCAGGTGCGGCGGGATCGTCAGCTGACGGCGACCGCCCACCTTCATGCCCTGGACGCCCTGGTCCCAGCCGCTGATGACCTGGCCGGCACCGAGCTGGAACGCCAGCGGCGTACCGCGGTTCCAACTGGCGTCGAACTCCTCGCCGGACGAGAAGGACACACCCACGTAGTGGACCTGGACGGTGTCGCCCGCCTTGGCCTCGGGGCCGTCGCCTTCCCAGATGTCCTTGATCTCGAGATCGGCCGGCGGCTCGCCGCCGGGGAAGTCGACCTCGGGCTTGTCGATGCTCACACGTGCTCCTGTGCTCTTCTGCGGATGGGCAACCGGGACAGTCTTACAGAGCGGCCAGGATGTCGACGGTGAAGACCAGCGTGGAGTTGGCCGGGATGCCCTGCTGCTTCTTGTCGCCGTAGCCGAGGTCCGGCGGCACCACGATCAGCACCCGGCTGCCGGCCTTCTTGCCCTTCAGGCCCTGCGACCAGCCCTTGACGACCTGCGACAGCATGAACTGCGCCAGCTCGCCACGCTTGTACGTCGAGTCGAACTCCTTGCCGCCGTCCCACAGCACGCCCTTGTACTGGACCAGGACGCCGTCGGACTCCTTGAGCTCCGGGCCGTCCCCCTCGATCACATAGCTGGACACCAGCTTCTTCGGAGCGTCCTTCTTGGGGACGTCGATCTTGGGGGCCTTGCCGTCCGTGTTCGTGCCGACCTTCGGCAGGTCGATGTTGCTCTGCGCGACCTCTTTGCCCTTGGCGGAGCTCTTGCCGTTGAAGGTGCCGACGATGTCGACCACGAACACCAGGGTGTCGGTGCCCTTGATACCGCCCTGCGGATTGCCCTGCTTGCCGTACCCGAGCGCCGGCGGGATCGCCAACTGCACCCGGCTGCCGATCTTCTTGCCCACCAGGCCCTGGTCCCAGCCCGGGATGACCTTGCCCGTCCCGATCGGGAACGCGGCCGGCTTGCCACGGTCGTAGGAGTTGTCGAACACCTTGGCCGTGTCCCAGATCTGGCCCAGATAGTCCGCCTGCAGATAGTCGCCCTTGACGACCTTGCCGCCGTCGCCCGCGATCAGCGTCTTCACCGCGAGATCCTTCGACGGCTTGCCCGGGCCCTTCGCGACGGTCGGCTTGTCACCGAACTTGGTGCCCTTGGTGACCTCCGGCAGCGGCCCGGCCACGATCTTCGCGTTGGGCGCCTTGGACTCGGAAGGGCTCTTGCTGGACTTGGCCTTGGACTTGTCGGCCTCGTCGTCACCGCAGCCGGCAAGCGTGAGCAGTCCGGCGGGAACGGCGAGAAGCAGGGAACGTCGGCGCACGGGGGGCCTCATCATCGATCGATCGTCTGGTCGGGTGCGCGCAACTCTACGGCGTGGAGAAGGCGCCGCACGAGCAACGTACGGCGCCTCGCGTTGCGTTCCACATCAGGGCAGCACGCCCGTGACACGGACCACTCCGCTCACATCTCCGGGTCACATGCCCGGCTCACATCCCGGCGATCAGCTTCTCCACCCGGTCGTCCACGGACCGGAACGGGTCCTTGCACAGCACCGTGCGCTGCGCCTGGTCATTGAGCTTCAGATGCACCCAGTCGACGGTGAAGTCCCGCCGCTGCTCCTGCGCCCGCCGGATGAAATCACCGCGCAGCCGCGCCCGAGTGGTCTGCGGGGGCACCGACTTGCCCTCGAAGATCTTCAAGTCGTTGCAGATACGGGCCGCTTGTCCCTTCTTCTCCAAGAGGTAGTAAAGACCACGACGGCGGTGGATGTCGTGATATGCGAGGTCTATCTGCGCGACCCGCGGATGCGACATCGTCATGTTGTTCTTCGCCCGGTAACGCTCGATGAGCTTGTACTTCATGACCCAGTCGATCTCGGTGTCGATACGGTCCAGATCCTCGTCCCGGATCGCCTCGAGCGCGCGGCCCCACAACTCCAGGACCCGCTCCACCGTGCCCGTACGGATCCCGCGGCGCTCGCAGAAGTCCACGGCCTTCTCGTAGTACTCCTGCTGCACCTCGAGCGCCGACGCCTCACGGCCACTGGCCAGACGCACCTTGCGCCGGCCCGTGATGTCGTGGCTGACCTCCCGGATCGCGCGGATCGGATTCTCCAGCGTCAGATCACGCATCACCGTGCCCGCCTCGATCATGCGCAGCACCAGGTCGGTCGCACCGACCTTCAGCATCATCGTCGTCTCCGACATGTTCGAATCGCCGACGATGACATGCAGCCGGCGATACCGCTCCGCATCCGCATGCGGCTCGTCCCGGGTGTTGATGATCGGCCGGGACCGGGTGGTCGCCGAACTGACGCCCTCCCAGATGTGCTCGGCCCGCTGGCTCACGCAGTACACCGCACCACGCGGAGTCTGCAGCACCTTGCCCGCACCGCACAGCAGCTGACGGGTCACCAGGAAAGGGATCAGGATGTCCGCGAGCCGGGAGAACTCCCCGTGCCGCGCCACCAGGTAGTTCTCGTGGCAGCCGTAGGAGTTGCCCGCCGAATCGGTGTTGTTCTTGAAGAGGTAGACGTCGCCCGCGATCCCCTCCTCGTGCAGGCGGCGTTCGGCATCGACGAGGAGGCCTTCCAGGATGCGTTCCCCGGCTTTGTCGTGGGTGACCAGCTCGGTCACGTTGTCACATTCCGGGGTTGCGTATTCCGGATGGGAACCCACGTCGAGGTAGAGGCGGGCGCCGTTCCGCAGAAACACATTGCTGCTGCGGCCCCATGACACGACACGGCGGAAGAGGTAGCGCGCCACTTCGTCAGGCGACAGACGGCGCTGTCCCCTGAACGTGCACGTGACGCCGTACTCGTTCTCCAGCCCGAAAATGCGGCGGTCCATGACTGAACATTACGCCTGATGACCCGCGCTGAAACCGTGTTCGGCCGCACCGTTTCGATCACTTTCCGACGCACCGCCAGGAGCCGTACCACGCCCGGGAACTGCAAGGACCCGCCCCGTCAGCACCAGAACGAGCAACGCCGCCACTCCCCCGGCCCCCGCCACCACGAACCCCGACGCCGTACCACCGACCTCCACCGCAGGCCCCGCAACACCCGTGCCGAGCGCCGCACCCACCCCGAACGTCGTCACCAGCCACGAGAACGCCTCCGTCACCGTACCCACCGGAGCATGCCGATCCACCACGACGAACGCGCACGCCAGCGACGGCGCAAGGAACAGACCCGACACCACCGCCAGCAGACACATCGCCACCACACCCGGCGTCAGCACCAACGGCAGATAGCCCAACGCAAGCAGCCCCACCAGAATCCGCAACCGCCGCTCCGGCACACCCGCCCACTGCCGCGCCCCGTACAGCGCACCACCGATCAGCGCACCGAGACCGAGCCCCGCCATCAGCCAGCCGTACACCGACTCACGCCCGTGATCATCCGCGTACGCCACCCCCGCCACCGTGATCGAACCGAGCGCCATACCCACGAAGAAGAACGAACCCAGCAGCGCAAGCAACCCCGGCGACCTCAGCGCACCCAGCCAGTGCGCCGCACGCGGCGCCGACCGCCACGCCCGCGACGGCTCCGACACCACCACCGAAAGCGCCCCGAGAACCCCGATCGCATTGATCACCAGAAGCGCGGCGGCCGCCGACCACAGCGACACCACAAGCGTCACCAGGAGCGGTCCGACCGTGAACATCACCTCCTGCGCCACCGCGTCCAGCGCATATGCCGAATGCACCCGGTCCGAGCGGCCGAGCACACTCGGCCACAGCGCCCGAAGACCTCCCTCGAGCGGCGGCGTGAACAACCCCGCCACCGCCACGCCCCCATAGGCCAGCGCCAGGACATCGATCCCCACCAGCGCGAACGCCGCCATCCCCAGACCGGAAAGGACCGCAGCCGGCAGCATCACCCGCGGCTGCCCGCGCAGATCCACCGCCCGCCCGAGCAGCGGCTGCCCCACCGCCGTCGCGATCCCGTACACCGCCGCCAGCGCACCCGCCAGGCTGTAACTGCCGCCCTCCGCACGCACGAAGAGCACGATCGCGATATGGCCGGTCGCATTGGGCAGCCGGCCCACCAGCGTGCCCGCCAGCAACCGCGCCGCATGCCGGGTACGCAGCAGGTCCAGATATCCCGAGGCCATGGCCCGCCCTTCTCGACCCCACCAAGTTTTACGTATAACGTCCGAGGCCATACGTACCATGACCGCCAACCCCAGGTCCACCGACAGGACCACCGCACCGCACCCCGCACACGGAGACACCGGTGACCCCACCCGCCGCGAGCACCCGCCCCACCGGCAAGGACGTCGCCCGCGCCGCCGGCGTCTCCCAAGCCGCCGTCTCCCTCGTCCTCGGCGACAAATGGCAGGGCCGCGTCTCCCCCGACACCGCCCGACGCGTCCGCGACGCCGCCCGACGCCTCGGCTACCGCCCCAACCTCGCCGCCCGCAACCTCCGCCTCGGCACCACCCGCACCGCCCTCCTCGTCGTCCCCGCCCTCACCAACGACTTCTTCGCCCGCGTCTACACCGGCGCCGCACGCATCGCCGCCCAACACGACTTCGGCGTCGTCGTCTACCCCTCACCCACCGGCATCGGCCCCGCCAAGGACCCCTTCGCCTCCGCAAGCACCGCACTCGACGGCGTCATCGCCTCCTCCATGGCCGCCACCTCACTCACCGCCATCCGCGGCGCCGCCCTCCCCCTCGTCATGCTCGACAGCGACCCCGACGACCCCCTCCCCGCCACCCACGTCAACCTCGCCCTCGCCGACGGCATGCACCAGATCGCCCACCACCTCACCGCACTCGGCCACCGCCACATCCTCCACCTCGCCGCCGACATCGACTCCTGGACCTTCGCCGTACGCGCCCACGCCCTCACCACAGCCCTCCAGGACACCCCCGACACCACACTCCGCACCGCCCCCACCCCCCTCACCGTGCACGGCGCCCTCGACACCACACTCCACGCCCTCCACACCACCCGCCCACGCCCCACCGCACTCGTCTGCGACGACGACCTCATCGCCGCCGGCGCCAGCAAAGCCGCCCGCCGACTCGGCCTCCACATCCCCCAAGACCTCTCCATCACCGGATTCGACGACCTCACCCTCGCCACCGCCCTCGAACCCGAACTCACCACCATCCACCTCCCCGCCGAACAAGTCGGCGAACGCGGCATGCAAGCCCTCCTCGCCCTCCTCGACGGCCGCACCCCCCGCACCGACCCCCTCCCCACCACCCTCGTCGTACGCGACTCCACCGCACCACCACCCACCTGACCCCACACCACCACAGCACCGCGCCCCCGCACCGCAACAACGGCACGAGGGCGCAGCACAACCAACGCGGGCCGACTACTCCTCAGCATCCTCCGAAGACGACGACTCCTCAGAACCGTCCCCCTCAGCCGCCCCAGCACCCGAACCCGAACCCGACTCGAGCAACCGCGACAACTGCCGCCCCACAATCCGCTTGAACTTCCGCTGCTGCGGCCGCGTACGGTCAAGAACCGCCACCTCGAGACGCTCAGCAGGAATCTCCCGCTCACCGCCGTTCGGCTCCCGAGACAACGCCTGCACCGCAAGCTGCAACGCCTCCGCCAACGTCATCCCGTCCCGATGACGCTGATCAAGAAACCCACTGATCATCTCCGCATTGCCACCCACAGCCACCGAACCGTGCTCATCCACGATCGACCCGTCATGCGGCAAGCGATAAATCTGGTCACCCTCGGCCTCATCACCGACCTCGGCAACCACCAACTCCACCTCGTACGGCTTCTCCGCATTGCTCGAGAAGATCGTGCCAAGGGTCTGCGCATACACGTTCGCCAGACCGCGCGCCGTCACATCACCACGGTCATAGGTATAACCCCGCAGATCCGCATAACGCACACCACCGATCCGCAGATTCTCGTACTCGTTGTACTTCCCCGCGGCCGCAAAACCGATCCGGTCATAGATCTCGCTGAACTTGTGCAGCGCACGGGACGGATTCTCACCGACGAACACAATGCCGTCGGCGAACTGCAGCACAACCAGACTGCGACCGCGCGCAATACCCTTCCGCGCATACTCCGCACGGTCGGCCATGGCCTGCTGAGGTGAGACATAGAACGGCGTCGACACCGGCTACCCGTCCCTTCCTGTCAATGACGTGAACAACCCCTCCGGCACAAGCCCGACGGGCCCCTGAACAACCGCAGACGCAACCGCCACGTCAGAGCAGCTCCGCCCGCGGACCATCAGGCTGCTGCATCCGACGATCCGTGATCGCCCGCGCAAGCTCCTGCGACTCCTGCTCACCAAGACGCCGGAAACCGTCCTCCGTGATCACCGTGACCACCGGATAGATCCGCCGCGCAAGATCCGGACCACCCGTCGCCGAATCGTCATCCGCAGCGTCGTACAACGCCTGAACCACCAACGTCGTCGCCTGCTCCTCCGACAGATCCTCGCGATACAACTTCTTCATCGACCCACGCGCGAACACCGAACCCGAACCCGTCGCCGCAAAACCCGTCTCCTCCGACCGGCCACCCGCCACGTCGTACGAGAAGATCCGACCCTTGCCGCGATCCACGTCATACCCCGCGAACAACGGCACCACCGCCAGACCCTGCATCGCCATGCCCAGATTCGACCGGATCATCGTCGACAGACGATTCGCCTTGCCCTCCAACGAGAGCTGCGCACCCTCCACCTTCTCGAAGTGCTCCAACTCCAGCTGGAAGAGCTTCACCATCTCCACCGCCAGACCGGCCGTACCCGCGATACCCACCGCCGAGTACTCATCGGCCGGGAACACCTTCTCGATGTCCCGCTGCGCGATCATGTTCCCCATCGTGGCCCGACGGTCACCGGCGAGCACCACGCCCCCCGGGAACGTCGTCGCCACGATCGTCGTGCCGTGCGGCGCCTCCACCATGCCCTTCACGGGCGGCAGTTGACGATTGCCCGGCAACATCTCCGGCTGATGCTCCGACAGGAAGTCCACGAACGACGAGGACCCCGGCGTCAGGAAGGCAGCTGGTAGACGCCCGGTGCTACGAGGATTGGCTTCCACGGGATTCCTTCCAGGTATGAGATGGCCCGAGTCAGAGCGTCGGGATCATCCCCCAACTTGCCGAGGGCCGAATTGCAGTTGAAGCACAGTACGCCACGGACCCTACCCGTCTCGTGGTCGTGATCCACATGAACGGCGGGAGCCTTCAGGCAGATCACACAGAGGCCCTTCTGAGCGGCAATCAACTCGTCCCGCTCGGCCTCGGTCATGCCGTACTGACTCTTGAGGTGACCTGCTCGCCCTCTGGCGGCTTTGCACTCCTTGCAGCACGAGGCGAGCCCGTCCGAAGCCGTGGCGTTGCGATGCCACTCGCTGTGAGGCTTGATCTCGCCACAACCGCGGCAGAACTTGTGCCCGGCGGGCACGGCCACCCGTGGGCGAACGTTCTTACCTTTCGCGAGCTGCCGTTCCTGGTGATACGCCGACCAGCACTCCCGGCAGTACGCCTGGAGCCCGTCCTTGGCCGACCTGTTGCCGGCGAAGGCCGCCCGCGGCTTCCGCTCCTTGCACCGCGAGCAGCGCTTCACCTGTTGCTCTTCGCTCACCTGAAGCCCGACACCCCCCACACCTTCGATTCAAAGGAAAATGCGAGCTACTGCCCGCCCTTCTGAACGAAACTCCGCACGAAGTCCTCAGCATTCTCCTCGAGGACATCGTCAATCTCGTCCAGGACCGAGTCCACGTCGTCGTCCAGTTTTTCCTGGCGTTCCTTGAGGTCCTCGGAGACGGCCGCGTCCTCGACCTGCTCCTCGGTCTCCTCGGTGGAACGTGTCGCCTTCTGCTGCCCGCCGCCGGTGTCCTTGGTCGCCATGTACCTCACCCCGCTCGGTGTCGACGTTTCTTGATCAGACCCTATAGCCGTGGTCCGACATCGGCCTCGCACTTTCTCAACGTGCGAGGCCCACCCCAGTGATTCCCCGGCCGGCCGGCTTTCAGCCGCCGGAGAGCACGCGGACCAGCTCTTCCGCGGTCCTGCAGCGGTCGAGCAGGGCCTTCACGTGGTTTCGCGTTCCGCGTAGTGGTTCGAGGGTCGGGACTCGTTGGAGGGAGTCGCGGCCGGGGAGGTCGAAGATGACCGAGTCCCAGGAGGCGGCGGCGACGTCGTCGGCGTACTGCTCGAGGCAGCGGCCGCGGAAGTAGGCGCGGGTGTCCTCGGGCGGCTTGCTCCGGGCCCGCTGGACGCTGTCCTCGTCGAGGAGGCGCTGCATCTTGCCGCGGGCGGCGAGGCGGTTGTAGAGGCCCTTGTCGGGGCGTACGTCGGCGTACTGGAGGTCGACGAGGTGGAGGCGGGCGGCGTCCCAGTCGAGGTTGTCGCGGCGCCGGTAGCCTTCCATGAGTTCGCGTTTGGCGATCCAGTCGAGTTCGCCGGCGAGGCTCATGGGGTCGGTTTCGAGGCGGGTGAGGGTGTCTTCCCAGCGGTGGAGGATGTCGCGGGTCTGGTCGTCGGCGTCGGCTCCGTAGCGTTCTTCGACGTATTTGCGGGCGAGCTCGTAGTACTCCATCTGGAGTTGGACGGCGGTGAGGGTGCGTCCGCTGCGGAGGGTGATGAGGTGTTGCAGTGTGGGGTCGTGTGAGACCTGGTGGAGGGTGCGTACGGGCTGGTCGACGGCGAGGTCGACGGCGATGAAGTCGTCCTCGATCATGGAGAGGACGAGGGCGGTGGTGCCGAGTTTGAGGTATGTGGAGATCTCGGAGAGGTTGGCGTCGCCGATGATCACGTGGAGTCGGCGGTATTTCTCGGCGTCCGAGTGGGGTTCGTCGCGGGTGTTGATGATGGGGCGCTTGAGTGTGGTTTCCAGGCCGACTTCGACTTCGAAGTAGTCGGCGCGCTGGCTGATCTGGAAGCCGTGTTCGTTGCCGTCCTGGCCGATGCCGACGCGGCCGGCGCCGGTGACGACCTGGCGGGAGACGAAGAAGGGGGTGAGGTGGCGCACGATGTCGGAGAAGGGGGTTTCCCGCTTCATGAGGTAGTTCTCGTGCGTGCCGTAGGAGGCGCCTTTGTTGTCGGTGTTGTTCTTGTAGAGGTGGATGGGCTGGGCGCCGGGGAGTTGTGCGGCTCGTTCGGCGGCTTCGGCCATGATGCGTTCGCCGGCTTTGTCCCAGAGGACGGCGTCGCGGGGGTTGGTGACTTCGGGGGCGCTGTATTCGGGGTGGGCGTGGTCGACGTAGAGGCGGGCGCCGTTGGTGAGGATGACGTTGGCGAGGCCGATGTCTTCGTCGGTGAGTTGGGTGGAGTCGGCGGCTTCGCGTGCGAGGTCGAAGCCGCGGGCGTCCCGCAGCGGGTTCTCTTCCTCGAAGTCCCAGCGGGCGCGTCGTGCCCGGTGCATCGCCGCCGCGTAGGCGTTGACGATCTGGGACGAGGTGAGCATGGCATTGGCGTTGGGGTGTCCGGGTACGGAGATGCCGTACTCGGTCTCGATGCCCATTACTCGCCGTACGGTCATGCGGCCCTCCTTGCCCGGCGGCGCTCCTGTTCGGGAGCGGCGCTCAAGTACCGCTGGTTCTCCGGTGCGTGTGCGGTGCCCGTCCCCGCACTGCGCGACTCGGCGGTAGGGATGAGCCTAGATGGGCTTTGCCCTGGTGGGGAGATCAATTCAGTCATTGCTGCGGCTCTGCTCGGTGCCCGGAAAGCAGTGGGCTGCGGGTGCCCGCCGTGGGCACCCGCAGCCGCCCTGGGTTTTACAGGTACTGGCCGGTGTTGGCCACGGTGTCGATGGAGCGTCCGGTGTCTGCGCCCTGTTTTCCGGTGACGAGGGTGCGGATGTACACGATCCGTTCGCCCTTCTTGCCGGAGATGCGGGCCCAGTCGTCGGGGTTGGTGGTGTTGGGGAGGTCTTCGTTCTCCTTGAATTCGTCGATGCACGCTTGGAGGAGGTGCGCGACGCGGAGGCCCTTCTGGTTCTGTTCGAGGTAGGCCTTGATGGCCATTTTCTTGGCGCGGCCGACGATGTTTTCGATCATGGCGCCGGAGTTGAAGTCCTTGAAGTAGAGGACTTCCTTGTCGCCGTTGGCGTACGTGACTTCGAGGAAGCGGTTCTCCTCGGATTCGGCGTACATCTGCTCGACGACGGATTGGATCATGGCCTGGGAGGTGGAGTCGCGGTCGCCCGCGTGTTCCGCCAGGTCGTCGGAGTGCAGGGGCAGGGACGACTTCATGTACTTGCTGAAGATGTCCTTGGCTGCTTCTGCGTCGGGTCGTTCGATCTTGATTTTGACGTCGAGCCGGCCGGGGCGCAGGATCGCGGGGTCGATCATGTCCTCGCGGTTGGAGGCGCCGATCACGATGACGTTCTCGAGGCCTTCGACGCCGTCGATCTCGGCGAGGAGCTGCGGGACGATGGTGTTTTCCACGTCTGAGCTGACGCCGGATCCGCGGGTGCGGAAGAGTGATTCCATCTCGTCGAAGAAGACGATGACGGGGGTTCCTTCGCTGGCCTTCTCGCGTGCGCGCTGGAAGACGAGGCGGATGTGCCGCTCTGTTTCGCCGACGTATTTGTTGAGGAGCTCCGGGCCCTTGATGTTGAGGAAGTAGCTTTTGCCCGCGGGTTGTCCGGTGACCTCGGCGACCTTTTTGGCCAGGGAGTTGGCGACGGCTTTGGCGATGAGTGTCTTGCCGCAGCCGGGGGGGCCGTAGAGGAGGACGCCCTTGGGGGGCCGGAGTTCGTGTTCTTTGAAAAGGTCTGGATAGAGGTAGGGGAGTTCGACGGCGTCTCGGATCAGTTCGATCTGGTTGCCGAGGCCGCCGATCTTGTTGTAGTCGATGTCGGGGACCTCTTCGAGGACCAGTTCTTCGACTTCGCTCTTGGGTACGACCTCGTAGACGTAGCCGGAGCGGGGTTCGAGCAGGAGGGCGTCGCCGGGGCGGATGGTGACGTCGAGGAGTGGTTCGGCGAGGCGTACCACTCGTTCTTCGTCGGTGTGTCCGATGACCAGGGCTCGTTCGCCGTCCTCGAGGATCTCTTTGAGGGTGACGATGTCTCCGACGCTCTCGTATTCCATGGCTTCGACCACGTTGAGAGCTTCGTTGAGCATGACTTCCTGGCCGCGCCTGAGGTCGGGGAGTTCGACGCTCGGGCTGACGTTGACCCGGAGTTTGCGGCCGCCGGTGAAGATGTCGGCGGTGCCGTCCTCGTTGGCGGTGAGGAAGACGCCGAAGCCGGCTGGGGGCTGTGCGAGCCGGTCGACTTCTTCCTTGAGGGCCACGATCTGGTCGCGGGCCTCACGGAGGGTGTTCGCCAGGCGTTCGTTCTGGGCGGACACTCCTGCCAGGTTGGTCTGCAGCTCGACGATCCGCTCTTCGAGAATCCTCGTGTGTCGCGGAGAGTCGGCGAGCTTGCGTCGCAGGACGGCGATCTCCTGCTCGAGATAGGCAATCTGACCGGCAGGGTCTTCGGACCCTCGACCCGGGCGGATGCCGCGGTTCATGTCGTCGTCGTGGGCTGCCACGGTCCTCACCTCCTCCAAGGGGAGCTGGACGCTTCCTGACCCTACCTGGGCCGGTGCTGATTGAAACCCCTAGATCACAAACAGGGACGGGCTGTGTCCGATCTTCACCCTTGCGTAGCTGCTCCTGCCAGCTCAATACCCACCGAACAACATCGGAAAGCGGGCGGTTGTATCGTCGGAACGTTCAACACCCGTCAGGGCTGGCCCGACTTGTACGGTGTCGGTGTGGCACGACGTGAGAGATGGCAGGAGACATGACCGTGACGCAGGAGGGCCCTTCCGGTGAGGCCGGTGAGGAACTGGAGGTCTGGATCGATCAGGATCTCTGCACCGGCGACGGCATCTGTGCGCAGTACGCACCGGAGGTGTTCGAGCTCGACATCGACGGCTTGGCGTATGTGAAGAGTGCGGCCGACGAGCTGTTGCAGGATCCGGGGGCGACGACTCGGGTGCCGCTGCCGTTGCTGCGTGATGTGGCGGATTCCGCGAAGGAGTGCCCGGGGGACTGTATTCATGTGCGGCGGGTTTCGGACAGTGTCGAGGTGTACGGTCCGGACGCTCCGTAGTTCTGCGCTTGCGCCATGTCCTTGGTGGGGAGGGTGGCGGCGAGGTGTGTGAAGGGCCCGGTTCCCTGCTCCTGGTCGGAGTGCGGGGCCGGGCCCTTTCGGTTGTCGCGGGGTGGGTCAGGCGCTGTGGGCGGCGGCTTGTCGGGACCGTACGAAGGACTGGTCCTTCCACTTCCAGGCGGCTTTTTCGCGGGTGTCGGGGCAGCAGCTGGGCACGGTGGGTGCGGAGTAGCCGAGGAGGGTGGCGGTGACGGTGGCGTCGTGCACGGCGAAGTCGGTGACGGTGAGGCGTTCGTCGGGGTCGACGAGGGTGGCGACGACGCGCGGTTCGCCGGTGTGTGGCTGGGTGATGACGTAGATGCCGTGGGGCGGTGTGCCGGAGCCGGCTTTGCAGCGTACGGCGGCGACGGTTTCCGGCCGTCCGTCGCGGTCGAGGTCGCCGGTGGCGTGGTGGGTGATGTCGGGTTCGGCGGTGCCGCACTGGAGTGGGTAGTCGACGCTGCCGGCGTCGGGGGCGGTGGCGGCGGGTGCCGGGGCGGCGGCCGGTTCGGGGCTGTCGGTCTGGGCCGCGGTGGCGTTGCGGGGCCCGATGAAGGAGGAGGCCGCGACGACGGCTGCCACGGCGAGGGCGGTGGCGAGCCAGTGGATGGGGCGGGTGTGGGTGTGGGCGAGCTCCGGGACGGCGGGGTGCTGCACGAGGAGGGTCTCCTGTGAGGGCTGTGCCGGTGGGGGTGGCCAGCATCGTGCCATACCTCACATCGGGGTGGAACGGCGGGGTCCGGGTTGTCAACGAAAAGCCGCCGCCGCCGAGTTCTCGCTGTGCGGCGGGAACTGGGCGGCGGCGGCTGTGCGTTGGGCGGGTGGTGGTGGGCGGCGTCAGCTTCTGGGGGTGCCGCCGTCGGCGTTGGGGCCGGTGTAGTCCTCGCCGTAGGCGCCCTTGGAGGGGCGGCGGCGGCGCATGGGGGGCTCGACGCCGTCCGCGAGGCGGCGGGCGGTGAGCAGGAAGCCGGTGTGGCCGATCATGCGGTGGTCGGGGCGGACGGCGAGGCCTTCGATGTGCCAGTTGCGGATCATCGATTCCCAGGCGTTGGGCTCGTTGAAGCAGCCGATCTCGCGGATGGATTCGACGGTCCGGGCGAGCTGGGTGGTGGTGGCGACGTAGGCGCAGACGATGCCGCCGGGGACGAGGGCCTTGGAGACGGCTTCGAGGCATTCCCAGGGGGCGAGCATGTCGAGGATGACGCGGTCGACCTCGGTGTCGCTGAGGTTGTCCTGGAGGTCTCCGACGGTGAGCTGCCAGGCGGGGTGCGGGGCGCCGAAGTAGCGCTCGACGTTCTGCTGGGCGATGTCGGCGAAGTCTTCGCGGCGCTCGTAGCTGTGCAGCATGCCGTGGTCGCCGATGGCGCGCAGCAGGAAGGTGCTGAGGGATCCGGAGCCCACTCCTGCTTCCACGACGCGGGCGCCGGGGAAGATGTCGGCGAAGGCCAGGATCTGGCCTGCGTCCTTGGGGTAGACCACGGCGGCGCCGCGGGGCATGGACAGGACGTAGTCGGGGAGCAGGGGGCGCAGGGCCAGGTAGGCCACGTTCCCGGTGGTTCGGACAACACTGCCCTCGGGAGCGCCGATCAGCTCGTCGTGCGGGAAGGAACCCTTGTGGGTGTGGAAGTTCTTCCCTGCTTCGAGCGTGAACGTGTAGTGGCGTCCCTTGGGGTCGGTGAGCTGGACCTGGTCCCCGACCTTGAAGGGCCCGCGGCGGCGGGCGGCACCGGTCGGTTCGGACATGGCGTCCAGCCTACCGGCCCGGTGCGGGGCCGCTGACCACGCGGGGGCCGGGAGGGTGGGGTGGTCAGTTGTTCCTGGCCATGGCTTTGACGAAGGCGCGTTCCACGTCGGCGGTGGAGAGTACGCCGTAGATCTGGCCGGTGTTCTCGATGACGAGGTATTCGGTGGCGGGGTTGGCGCGCAGGGTGTCGAGGAGTTCCTCGCCGGAGAGTTCGGCGGAGACCTTCATGCCGTCGGTGAGGTCCTGGGCGAGGCCGCTGACGGCGACCCAGGGCCTGCGGTGTTCGGGTACGCCGACGATGGCTGCTTCGCGTACGAGGGAGAGGGGGTCGCCGTGGGGGTCGACGACGACGAGGGCGCGGGCGCCGGCGTCGTTGGCGCGGCGCAGGGCTTCGGAGAGTGGGGTGGCTGCTTCGACGGGGACGGCGCGGCGGGTGAGGGTGCGGGCGCGGAGTTCGGGGAGGTGTTCGCGCAGGCGCGCCATGCGCAGGCTGTTGCCGGCGCCGGTCCAGATGATGGCGGCGAGGATGGCGGCGAGCAGTGCGTCGGTGATGGTGTCCATGCCGACGCCGTCCATGGCGTCGGTGCCGATCTTGCCGGACTGGGTGAGCAGGGGCAGGCCGATGAGGACGCTGATGGCGAGGGCGCGGCCGACCCAGGCGGCGGCGATGGTGCCGCTCATGGGCTTGCCGGTGATCTTCCAGACGACGGCGCGGAGCATGCGGCCGCCGTCGAGGGGCAGTCCTGGCAGCAGGTTGAACGCGGCGACGATGAGGTTGGAGAACATCAGGCTGGCGAGCAGTACGCCGGGGACGGTGCCTGGTTGGACGGTCTGCATTCCGAGGTAGAAGAGGCCGCCGAGGACGAGGGAGAGCAGCGGGCCGACGAAGGCGAGGACGAATTCGCGGCCGGGTGTCTCGGATTCCTTCTCGATCTCGGAGACGCCGCCGATGAACTGCAGTTGGATGCGCCGGACCGGGAGTTTGTAGCGGAGGGCGACGACGGTGTGGGCGAGTTCGTGGACGAGTACGGAGGCGTAGAAGGCGACGGCGAAGAAGAGGGAGATGAGGTATCGGACGGCGCCGAGTTCGGGCAGGATGCGCTCGAGTTGGATGCCGAAGACCCAGGTGATGAGGGCGGCGACGACGAACCAGCTGGGTGCGACGTAGATGGGGACGCCGAAGGGCCGGCCCATGAGGAATCCGCCGCCGGGGTCTTTGCGCTTGGGGGTGGCGGTGGTGGGTTCGGGGGTGGTCTTCGGGTGGTCGGGGGCTTGTTTGTGGAGGTTGATCCGGTCCGTGTCGGGGCCGGTGTGGGCCGGGTTTTCGTCGGCTGTCGGCTCGTCGGTGCCCTGTGCTGTGCCGGTGTCGGCCGGCTCCTTGCCGTCGGCGGCCGGTGCCCGGTCCTGGGGGTGGTTGTCCCGGGCCGGGGCGTGCGGCTGCTGCGGCGCGGCCTCCTCGGTGGCCGGGTCGGCTTCGCCGGTGCCGGACTGCGGCTGTCCGCTCCCGCCGCGTTCGTCCACGATGTCCCCTCGTTCGATGCTTCCCCCGCTGCCGGGCGCCTCTATGGGCGCTGGACCCGGTGCGAGGGGGTCTGCCGTCGATGGTATGCGGCTGGTGTCAGTGGCGGGTCGTAGGGTCTTCCCCATGAACACCAGCACCGACGCCGTGCAGGGCGCCGAGCGCCCGGCCTCCCTGTCTCCGTCGCGCGCGGGCGACTTCATGCAGTGTCCGCTGCTCTACCGCTTCCGTGTGATCGACAAACTTCCGGAGAAGCCGAGCGAGGCGGCCACGCGCGGCACGCTGGTGCACGCGGTCCTTGAGCGGCTGTTCGATGCGCCGGCCGGTGAGCGGACGGCTCCGCGGGCGAAGGCGCTGATTCCGGGGCAGTGGGAGCGGCTGCGTGAGGCTCGTCCGGAGTTGGCGGAGTTGTTCGCGGAGGGTGTGCAGGAGGGCGGGGAGGCGTCCGGCGGCGGTGGTGAGGGCGGCGATCCGGGTGAGCGGCTCGCGCGCTGGCTGGGGCAGGCGGAGGCGCTGGTGGAGCGGTGGTTCACGCTGGAGGATCCGACGCGGCTCGAGCCTGCGGAGCGTGAGTTGTTCGTGGAGGCGGAGCTGGATTCCGGTCTGCGGCTGCGCGGGATCATCGACCGGGTGGATGTGGCGCCGACGGGCGAGGTCCGGATCGTCGACTACAAGACGGGCAAGGCTCCGCGCCCCGAGTATGCGGAGGGCGCGCTGTTCCAGATGAAGTTCTACGCGTTGGTGGTGTGGCGGTTGAAGGGTGTGGTGCCGCGCCGGCTGCAGTTGGTGTATTTGGGCAGCGGGGATGTGCTGACCTACGACCCGCGGTCGGAGGATCTGGAGCGGGTGGAGCGGAAGCTGCTTGCGCTGTGGGATGCGATCCGTCGTGCGACGGAGTCGGGTGACTGGCGGCCGCGACGGTCCAAGTTGTGTGGTTGGTGCGACCATCAGGCGGTTTGCCCGGAGTTCGGTGGGACTCCCCCGCCGTATCCGCTTCCGGTCGGCCCGCCCGGGTCGGCAGCGGCGCCGCAGGGCAGAATGGGCCCGGTCTAGCGAAGGAGATTGTCGTGGCGATCCGCGTCCTGCTGGTCGACGACCAGCCGCTGCTGCGTACCGGCTTCCGGATGATCCTGGAGGCCGAGCAGGATCTTGCGGTCGTCGGCGAGGCCGGTGACGGTCTGCAGGCGCTCGATCAGGTCCGTGCGCTGCAGCCCGATGTGGTGCTGATGGACATCCGGATGCCCCGGATGGACGGGGTGGAGGCGACTCGGCAGATCACGGGTCCTGGCCGGGACGGTCCGGCGAAGGTGCTGGTGCTGACGACGTTCGATCTGGACGAGTACGTGGTGGAGGCGCTGAAGGCCGGGGCGAGCGGCTTCCTTCTGAAGGATGCGCCGGCGCACGAGCTGGTGCAGGCGATCCGGGTGGTCGCGGGCGGCGAGGCGATGCTGGCTCCGAGCATCACTCGGCGGCTGCTCGACAAGTACGCGGGCCATCTGCCGTCCGGTGAGGAGCCGGTGCCGGACACGCTGCACACCTTGACCGAGCGTGAGGTCGAGGTGTTGAAGCTGGTGGCGCGGGGTCTGTCGAATGCGGAGATCGCGGCGGATCTGTTCGTGAGTGAGACGACGGTCAAGACGCATGTGGGTCATGTGCTGACGAAGCTCGGCCTGCGGGACCGGGTGCAGGCGGCGGTGTACGCGTACGAGAGTGGTCTGGTGCGTCCCGGCGCCCAGTGNGGCGGCGGTGTACGCGTACGAGAGTGGTCTGGTGCGTCCCGGCGCCCAGTGACACGAGTCGTGGACGACGAGGAGGGCCGGCCCCGGTGATCGGGGCCGGCCCTCCTCGTGTGTGCGGCGCGGTGCGCCGCCGGGTCACTCTCCGACGCCGCGTCCCAGCTCCCAGAGCTGCAGGTTGGACGAGGAGTTGAGGGCCCACTCGACACCGGTGATGTCGTCGCGGGCGGCGACGTACTGCTTGCCCTGCCAGAGCGGGAGTACGGGCACGTCCTCGGCGACGAGGTCCTGGACGCGCTCGATGTCCTTGGAGGCGGCGAGGCGGTCGGCCTCCCGGCGCGAGGCGGGGATCAGCTGCTCGCGGACGGTGCGGTTCTCGTACGGGGAGGCGAGGAAGTTGTCCTTGTCGAGGAACGGTGCGATGAAGTTGTCGGCGTCGGGGAAGTCGGGGAACCAGCCCATGCCGAAGACGTCGTACTCGCCCTCGAGCTGTGCGGCACGGAACTTGTCCCACTTGGCGCCCTTGATGCTGACGTCGAAGAGGCCGCTGTCGTTCAGCTGCTTCTGCAGGACCTCGAACTCCTGCTTGGTGGCCGCGCCGTAGTGGTCGGTCGTGTAGTGCAGGGTGAGCTCGACGGGGGTGTCGATGCCGGCCTTCTGCAGGAGGTTCGCGGCCTTGGTCTTGGAGGGCTCGCCGTACTTGTTGCTGAACGAGTTGGTGTGCCCGGTGACCGTGGAGGGGACCAGGGACTGCAGCGGCTCGGCGGCGCTGCCGTAGACCTCGGCGGCGAGTTCGCCGCGGTCGACGAGCTGAGCCATGGCCTGGCGGACGGCCTTGTTCTTCACCGAGGGGGCGTCGGTGGTGAAGGCGAGGTAGCGGATCTCCAGGCCGGGCATCTCGACGAGGTCGATCTTGTCGTCACTGCCGGTGCCGAGCTGCTCGATCTGCTTCGGCGTCATGGTGCGCGTCATCAGGTCGATGTCACCCTTCTTGAGCGCCTTGCCCATGGCGTCGGCGTCGGCGAAGGGACGCATCTCGATCTTCTTGCTCTTCGGCTTCAGATTGCCCTTGTAGTGCGGGTTCTGGGTGAAGACGGCCTTGACGAGCTCGTTGTCCTTGACCTCGGCCTCGACGGTGTACGGGCCGGAGCCGTCGACCTGGAAGCCGGAGCGGAGCTTGGCCTTGTCGTAGACGTCGGGGTCGACGATGCCGGCGGCCGGGGTGGCGAGCTTGTGCGGGAAGGTCGCGTCGGGCGACTTCAGGTGGAAGGCGACGGTGCGGTCGCCCTCGACCTCGACGGTGTCGACATTGGCGAGCAGGTTGCTGGGGCCGTTCTTGTCGCGGATCTTCAGCACGCGCTCGATGGAGAACTTGACGTCCGAGGCGGTGACATCGCTGTCGTCCGAGAACTTCAGGCCCTTGCGGAGGGTGCACTCGTAGCGCTGGCTGCGCTCGTCGGTGAAGGAGCAGCGCTCGGCGGCCTCGGGCTCGGGCTGGCCGCCACCGCGGGGCAGGGTCATCAGGGTCTGCACGGTCTGGCGCAGGATGTTCCAGGAGCCCGCGTCGTAGGCGTAGGCCGGGTCGAACGGGGCCGGGGCCTGGCTCGACGCGGAGAACATGTCCGTGGTGCCCACGACGATCGCGTCGCCGCCGTCGTTCCCGCTGTCCGATCCACCACAGGCGGCGAGCACCGGGGCGAGCAGGCCGATGAGGGCCGGCAGCACCAATGTCTTGCGGTTCATGCTCGAAGTTCTCCAACGTCCGATCCCGGTCCGCCGACGGGGGGTGGTGTCGGCGTTCCGGGCAATGTCATGTTTCCTCGGCATGAGATTAGTCCGAATCGCCACGAGTGCTCACGGCGCCCGGAGTTGGGCGCCAATCACTCAGCGGCAGCGGAAGTGACGCACCGGAATGCGGACGCCGGAAGGTTTGGTGCAGGAGTCGACCAATCGGGACACAAGGCCCCACAGTTGCGGGCCGGGAACACCGGGCAAGCCGCACATACAAGACCGCGCGACCTGCCGACTCAGTGACATAAATCACGCCATGGATCGGAGTGCGTGGGCGCTGAATTACGTCGGCGCAGCCGGCAATTGGTCCGCCCTTTGCCCCGCCCTGTCTTTCGCCGGCAATACGGGAACACGCTCGGTGCACGGTTCAGTGCATTTCCGTCATCACTTGATGAGCGCCACTTGATGAGCGTCACTTGATGAGCTTCCGTAGAAAGGCGAGATCGACTTCTTCGAGGGAGGCGACCACGGTGCGTCCGTCGCCCGGCGGAATGGGTGCGACCGAGGGCACGGCGACGACGGGACAGCCGGCGGCCTGCGCGGAGGCGACTCCGGTGGTGGTGTCCTCCACGACGGCGCAGCGCGCGGGGTGGACGCCGAGGCCCGCGGCGGCCCGCAGATAGGGCTCGGGGTGCGGCTTGCTGTGCTCGACCTCGTCCCCGGCGACGGTGAGGCGGAAGTGCTGGTGGCCGATCGAGTCGAGCACCCGGTCGATGATCCGCCGGTGCGAGGCGGAGACCAGGGCGGTGGGTACGTCCTGCTCGGTCAGCTCGGCGAGCAGGCGCCGGGCGCCGGGCATCAGGGGCAGATCGCGGCTGATGCGCTGCTCGAAGTGGTCGTTGAGCAGCACGGTGAGCTCGTCCAGGGCGATGTCGGCGCCGGTGGCCTCGATCAGGAAGCCCGCGCTGCGAGTCATCGGGCCGCCCACCACGACATGCCGCCAGGATTCGTCGAGGGCGTGTCCGAGGCCGGCGAAGGCCTCGACCTCGGCGTCCCACCAGAAGCCCTCCGTGTCGACCAGCGTGCCGTCCATGTCGAGCAGCACGGCGTCGAGGGATGCTCCGCCGGGCCGTGCGGCGTGGGCCGTTCGGACGGCGCCTTGGGCATGGGGAAGGCTTCCGGCTGCGGGGACCGTACTGGTCATGCGGCACACCTCCGTGAGGGACGAGAAGGCCGGCCGCCCTTTTCCCGGGTGTGATCCCGGAAGGGGGCGACCGGCCTGCACTGGACCGACCAGTGTACGTCGCGGGGCCCGGGGCGCATCCGGATTGATTCCGGGGTGCACGCGGGCCGTGTGCGGGTGTCAGCGGGCGTTGAAGTACTTCGCCTCGGGGTGGTGGATGACGATGGCGTCGGTGGACTGCTCGGGGTGGAGCTGGAACTCCTCGGAGAGCTGGACGCCGATCCGCTCCGGTTCGAGCAGTTCGGCGATCTTGGCCCGGTCCTCCAGATCCGGGCACGCTCCGTAGCCGAGGGAGAACCGTGCGCCGCGGTACTTGAGGGCGAACATGTCCTCCATCTGGGAGGGGTCCTCGCCGGCGTAGCCGAGTTCGCTGCGTACGCGTGCGTGCCAGTACTCGGCGAGGGCCTCGGCGAGCTGGACGGAGAGTCCGTGCAGTTCGAGGTAGTCGCGGTAGGAGTCGGCGGCGAAGAGTTCGGCGGTGGCCTCGCCGATCTTCGAGCCGACGGTGACGACCTGCAGGCCGACGACGTCGGTCTCGCCGCTCTCCTCGGGACGGAAGAAGTCGGCGAGGCACAGGCGGCGGCCGCGGCGCTGGCGGGGGAAGGTGAAGCGGGTGCGCTCGTTGCCCTGGTCGTCGAGGATGATCAGGTCGTCGCCCTTGGAGACGCACGGGTAGTAGCCGTGCACGACGGCCGCTTCGAGCATGTTCTTGGTGTGCAGCTGGTCGAGCCAGCCGCGCAGCCGGGGGCGGCCCTCGGTCTCGACGAGTTCCTCATAGGTCGGGCCGTCGCCGGTGCGGGCCTGCTTGAGTCCCCACTGACCCTTGAAGAGGGCGCCCTCGTCGAGCCAGGAGGCGTACTCCTTGAGCTGGATGCCCTTGATGACGCGGCTGCCCCAGAACGGCGGAGTGGGGACGGGGTTGTCGGTGGCGACGTCGGAGCGGGCCGGGCCGTCGTCGGGGCGTTCCTCGATCTGGACGTTGCCCGCCTTGACGCGGCGCTGCTTGAGCTCGGGCAGGGTGGCGCCGGGGACGCCGCGCTTGACGGCGATCAGGGCGTCCATGAGGCGCAGGCCCTCGAACGCGTCGCGGGCGTAGCGGACTTCGCCCTCGTAGATCTCGTGCAGGTCCTGTTCGACGTAGGCGCGGGTGAGGGCGGCGCCGCCGAGGATGACGGGGAAGTCGGCGGCCAGCTTGCGCTGGTTGAGCTCCTCCAGGTTCTCCTTCATGATCACGGTCGACTTGACCAGGAGGCCGGACATGCCGATCACATCGGCGCGGTGCTCCGCGGCGGCGTCGAGGATGGCCGATACGGGCTGCTTGATGCCCAGATTGACCACGTTGTAGCCGTTGTTGGACAGGATGATGTCGACGAGGTTCTTGCCGATGTCGTGCACGTCGCCGCGGACGGTGGCCAGGACGATGGTGCCCTTGCCCTCGGAGTCCGACTTCTCCATGTGCGGTTCGAGGTACGCGACGGCGATCTTCATGACCTCGGCGGACTGCAGTACGAACGGCAGCTGCATCTGCCCGGAGCCGAAGAGTTCGCCGACGACCTTCATGCCCTCGAGGAGCGTGTCGTTGACGATGTCGAGGGCGGGGCGCTCGGTGAGGGCCTCGTCCAGGTCGGCCTCGAGGCCGGTCTTCTCGCCGTCGATGATGCGGCTGCGCAGTCGCTCCTCCAGCGGCAGCGCGGCCAGTTCCTCGGCCTTGCCCGCCTTCAGGGACTTGGCGGTGGCGCCCTCGAAGAGCTCCATCAGCTTCTGCAGCGGGTCGTAGCCCTCGGACCGCCGGTCGTGGATCAGGTCGAGGGCGGTGGTGACCTGCTCCTCGTCGAAGCGGGCGATGGGCAGGATCTTGGAGGCGTGCACGATCGCCGAGTCCAGGCCGGCCTTCACGCACTCGTCCAGGAACACCGAGTTGAGCAGAATGCGCGCTGCCGGGTTGAGGCCGAAGGAGATGTTCGACAGGCCGAGGGTGGTCTGTACGTCGGGGTGGCGGCGCTTGAGTTCGCGGATGGCCTCGATGGTGGCGATGCCGTCCTTGCGGGACTCCTCCTGACCGGTGCAGATGGTGAAGGTCAGGGTGTCGATGAGGATGTCGGACTCGTGGATGCCCCAGTTTCCGGTGAGGTCGTCGATCAGCCGCTCGGCGATGGCGACCTTGTGCTCGACGGTGCGGGCCTGGCCCTCCTCGTCGATGGTCAGGGCGATGAGTGCGGCGCCGTGTTCCTTGGCGAGGGCGGTGACCTTCGCGAAGCGGGATTCGGGGCCGTCGCCGTCCTCGTAATTGACCGAGTTGATGACCGCACGGCCGCCGAGCTTCTCCAACCCGGCCTGGATCACGGGCACTTCGGTGGAGTCGAGGACGATGGGCAGGGTGGAGGCGGTGGCGAAACGGCCGGCCAGCTCCTCCATGTCGGCGACGCCGTCCCGGCCGACGTAGTCGACGCACAGGTCGAGCATGTGCGCACCCTCGCGGATCTGGTCGCGGGCCATCTCCACGCAGTCGTCCCAGCGTGCGTCCAGCATCGCCTCGCGGAACTTCTTCGAGCCGTTGGCGTTCGTCCGCTCGCCGATCGCCAGGTACGAGGTGTCCTGGCGGAACGGCACGGTCTGGTAGAGGGAGGCCGCTCCGGGCTCGGGCCGCGGTTCGCGCGCGGTGGGCGTGAGGTCGCGGACCCGCTCGACGACCTGCCGCAGGTGCTCGGGCGTGGTGCCGCAGCAGCCGCCGACCAGGGAGAGGCCGTACTCGCCGACGAACGTCTCCTGGGCGTCGGCGAGTTCGGCCGCGGTCAGCGGGTAGTGGGCGCCGTCCTTGCCGAGGACGGGCAGGCCCGCGTTCGGCATGCAGGACAGCGGTACGCGGGAGTGGCGGGCGAGGTAGCGCAGGTGCTCGCTCATCTCGGCGGGACCGGTCGCGCAGTTCAGGCCGATCATATCGATGCCGAGCGGCTCGAGGGCGGTCAGTGCCGCGCCGATCTCGGAGCCGAGCAGCATGGTGCCGGTCGTCTCGACCGTCACCGAGCAGATGATCGGCAGGTCGGCGCCGGTGGCCTCGAGGGCGCGGCGGGCGCCGAGGATGGAGGCCTTGGTCTGCAGCAGGTCCTGGGTGGTCTCCACCAGGAGCGCGTCGGCGCCGCCGGCGATCATGCCCTCGGCGTTCTGCTGGTAGGCGTCGCGGAGCTTGCCGTACGGGGCGTGGCCGAGGGTGGGCAGCTTGGTGCCGGGGCCCATCGAGCCGAGCACCCAGCGCTGCTGTCCGGTGGAGGCGGTGAACTCGTCGGCGACCTCGCGGGCGATGCGGACGCCGGACTCGGAGAGTTCGTGGATGCGCTCGGGGATGTCGTACTCGGCGAGGGCCGCGAAGTTGGCGCCGAAGGTGTTGGTCTCGACGCAGTCCACGCCGACGGCGAAGTACTCCTCGTGGACCGAGCGGACGATGTCGGGGCGGGTGACGTTCAGAATCTCGTTGCAGCCCTCGAGGTTCTGGAAGTCCTCGAGACTGGGGTCCTGGGCCTGCAGCATGGTGCCCATCGCACCGTCCGCGACCACCACCCGGGTGGCGAGTGCGTGACGCAGGGCGTCTGCGCGGGACCGGCTGTCGGATGCTGCGGTCGGCAACGAGGCCATGGAAAAGCTCCCTGGAGTGCGACGGCTGTCGGCTTTGCGCCCTCAGGCGAGGGCGCACCCGGCCAGCGTAGCCGGGACGGGGCCCCCACCGTATGGGGCGTCCAAGTGAGGACCATGATGCTGGGGTGGTGCGGCGGCGCCCGCGAAGTGCGGGAGCCGAGTGCCTCGGCATGCGCAGCCATTGCGCAGCCATTGCGCAGCCATTAGGACAAGGTCGGCATGGACCGATAGTGTTCAGCATTGTCGAACCACTGCCGACGACGTACCGTACGGTCGCCGGAGCCGGCCGATGTGGAACCAGGGATCGGACGCGGAGGAGCGGACGCGGTGGCCAAGAACATCCAGTCGCTCGAACGCGCGGCGGCGATGCTGCGCCTCCTGGCCGGCGGCGAGCGACGGCTCGGCCTCTCCGACATCGCCTCCTCGCTCGACCTGGCCAAGGGCACCGCGCACGGCATCCTGCGCACCCTGCAGCAGGAGGGTTTCGTGGAGCAGGACCCGTCCTCCGGCCGCTATCAGCTCGGCGCGGAGCTGCTTCGCCTGGGCAACAGCTATCTGGACGTGCACGAGCTGCGCGCCCGCGCCCTGGTCTGGACGGACGATCTGGCGCGCTCCAGCGGCGAGAGCGTCTATCTCGGGGTGCTGCACCAGCAGGGTGTGCTGATCGTGCACCACGTGTTCCGGCCGGACGACAGCCGGCAGGTGCTCGAGGTCGGGGCGATGCATCCGCTGCACTCCACGGCGCTCGGCAAGGTTCTCTCCGCGTACGACCCGGTGGCGCACAGCGAGGTGGTGGAGTCGGAGCGGAAGGACTTCACGGCCCGTACGGTGACCGGCCTCGAGGACTTCGAGGGGGTGCTCGACGTGACGCGGGCGCGCGGCTGGGCCGCGGACGTCGAGGAGACCTGGACCGGGGTGGCATCGGTGGCGGCCCCGATCCACGACCGGCGCCGGATGCCGGTGGGTGCGGTCGGCGTGACCGGCGCGGTGGAGCGGGTGTGTGCGGACGGCGAGCTGCGCGCCGAGCTGATCGCGGCGGTGCGGGACTGCGCCCGCGCGGTGTCCCGGGACCTGGGCGCCGGACGCTTCTGAGCCGCAGCGCGGCAGGATCCTGCGGGCGGACCGGCCGGACGGCACCGGCACCGCTCCCTCACGACGGACCCGGTCACGCAGACCCGCGCTTTCCCGCTGCGTCCCTCTCGCGCGAAGGGCGCCCTCCGCGTACCGTCGAACCCTCGCGCGAAACGTTTCCGGCACCTACTACCGGCCAGTCGCACCCACCCGTCCGGCATGTCCTGCCGGGCGCCGATCCCGTACTGCAGCGCCCAGGCGGTAACGATCGTGATTCGCCCCCCACAGCCCTTGACGGGCCATTGACGCGAGGGAAAACTGCCGTTCATCGGTCGGCATTGTCGAACACCTACCGGCAATACGGGGTAGTGTGTGGCAAGGCGGATCCGAGCAACGCCCTCACCTGAGGGCGCGAACCACCGGCGGGACTCGTGGTGTCGCGTTCTCGGTGTCCACCCTGGACGAAGGACAAAGGAGTCGCGGGTGTCCAGCTCCGACATCTTCATCGGCGAGACCATCGGTACCGCCCTACTCATCCTGCTCGGCGGCGGCGTCTGCGCCGCTGTCACTTTCAAGCGCTCCAAGGCCTATGAGGCCGGCTGGGTCGCCATCGCCTTCGGCTGGGGCTTCGCGGTCCTGACCGGCGCCTATCTGGCGGGCGGCGTCTCCGGCGCGCACCTCAACCCCGCGGTCACGCTCGGCCTCGCGGTCGAGGGCGGCACCGAGTGGAGCGACGTTCCGGTCTATCTGGCGGGCGAGCTGCTCGGCGCGATGATCGGCGCCGTGCTGGTCTGGATCACGTACTACGGCCAGTTCCAGGCCCATCTGACGGACCCGGAGATCGTCGGCCAGGCCGGCGGCGACAAGAAGCCGGCCTCCGACGAGCCCGGTCCGGTGCTCGGCATCTTCTCCACCGCGCCGGAGATCCGTAACGCCGCACAGAACATGGCCACCGAGATCATCGCCACGTTCGTGCTGGTCATCGCGATCCTCACGCAGGGCCTGAACGACGACGGCAACGGCCTCGGCCCGCTCGGCGCACTCATCACCGCGCTCGTCGTGGTCGGCATCGGCCTCTCGCTCGGCGGCCCGACGGGATACGCCATCAACCCGGTCCGTGACCTCGGCCCGCGCATCGTGCACTCGCTGCTGCCCCTGCCGAACAAGGGCAGCTCCGACTGGACGTACGCCTGGGTGCCGGTCGCCGGACCGCTGATCGGTGGCGCCATCGCCGGCGGTGTGTACAACATCGCCTTCGCCTGAGCACGCCGTACCGCACGAGACTCTTGGAGCACACAGTGACCGACGCACACACCACCCACTCGCACGGCGCCGGGCCGTTCATCGCGGCGATCGACCAGGGCACCACCTCGAGCCGCTGCATCGTCTTCGACAAGGACGGCCGGATCGTCGCCGTCGACCAGCGCGAGCACGAGCAGATCTTCCCCAAGCCCGGCTGGGTCGAGCACGACGCCAAGGAGATCTGGGCCAACGTCGAGAGCGTGGTGGCGGGCGCCGTCGCCAAGGCCGGCATCACCTCCGCCGACGTCAAGGCGATCGGCATCACCAACCAGCGCGAGACCACGCTGCTCTGGGACAAGAACACCGGCGAGCCGGTGCACAACGCCATCGTCTGGCAGGACACCCGCACCGACGCCCTGTGCAAGGAGCTCGGCCGCAACGTCGGCCAGGACCGCTTCCGCCGTGAGACGGGCCTGCCGCTGGCGTCCTACTTCGCCGGGCCGAAGGTCCGCTGGCTGCTCGACAACGTCGAGGGGCTGCGCGAGCGCGCCGAGCGAGGCGACATCCTCTTCGGCACCATGGACTCCTGGGTCATCTGGAACCTCACCGGCGGCACCGACGGCGGTCAGCACGTCACGGACGTCACCAACGCGTCCCGCACCATGCTGATGAACCTGCACACCATGCAGTGGGACGAGAAGATCCTGCACTCCATCGGCATCCCGGCCGCGGTGCTGCCGGAGATCCGGTCCTCCGCCGAGGTGTACGGCGCCACCAAGGGCGGCGTCCTGGACGGCGTCCCGGTCGCCTCCGCGCTCGGTGACCAGCAGGCCGCGCTCTTCGGCCAGACCTGTTTCGACGAGGGCGAGGCCAAGTCCACGTACGGCACCGGCACCTTCATGCTGATGAACACCGGTGAGACGCCCGTCAATTCGTACAACGGCCTGCTCACCACGGTCGGTTACCGCATCGGCGACCAGAAGCCGGTCTACGCGCTCGAGGGCTCGATCGCCGTCACGGGCTCCCTGGTGCAGTGGATGCGCGACCAGATGGGCCTGATCAACTCCGCCGCCGAGATCGAGACCCTGGCGTCCTCGGTCGACGACAACGGCGGCGCGTACTTCGTGCCGGCCTTCTCCGGTCTGTTCGCCCCGTACTGGCGCTCCGACGCCCGCGGCGTGATCGCCGGTCTGACCCGGTACGTCACCAAGGCGCACATCGCGCGCGCCGTGCTCGAGGCCACCGCCTGGCAGACCCGCGAGATCACCGACGCCATGACGAAGGACTCCGGCGTCGAGCTCACGGCCCTGAAGGTCGACGGCGGCATGACCTCCAACAACCTGCTGATGCAGACCCTCTCGGACTTCCTGGACGCGCCGGTGGTGCGCCCGATGGTCGCCGAGACGACCTGCCTCGGCGCGGCCTACGCCGCCGGCCTCGCCGTCGGCTTCTGGCCCGACACCGAGGCCCTGCGCGCCAATTGGCGCCGGGCCGCCGAGTGGACCCCCCGCATGGAAGCGGATCAGCGGGACCGCGAGTACAAGAACTGGCTCAAGGCCGTCGAGCGGACCATGGGCTGGATCGAGGACGAGGAGTAAGACTCATGACCACCCTGCAGAGCAGCCCCGCTTTCCCGGCTCTCGGGCTGCACCCGGCCGACGGCTCGAATCCGAGCCGGGCCGAGACCCGGGAACAGCTGTCGAGGGCTACCTACGACCTCCTGGTGATCGGCGGCGGCATCCTGGGCATCTCCACCGCCTGGCATGCCGCACAGGCCGGGCTGCGGGTGGCCCTGGTGGACGCCGGCGACTTCGCCGGTGCCACCTCCTCCGCGTCCTCCAAGCTGCTGCACGGCGGCCTGCGTTACCTGCAGACCGGTGCGGTCAAGCTGGTCGCGGAGAACCACTTCGAGCGGCGTGCGGTCTCCCGTCAGGTGGCGCCGCACCTCGCCAATCCGCTGACCTTCTACCTGCCGGTGTACAAGGGCGGGCCGCACGGCGCCGCGAAGCTGGGCGCGGGTGTGTTCGCGTACTCGGCGCTGTCCGCGTTCGGTGACGGGGTGGGGCATCTGCTCAGCCCGTCGCGCGCGGCGCAGGACGTGCCCGAACTGCGCACCGAGAACCTCAAGGCCGTGGCCGTGTACGGCGACGACCAGATGAACGACTCCCGGATGGCCCTGATGACGGTCCGCGCGGCGGTCGCATCGGGGGCCGCGGTGCTCAATCACGCGGAGGTCACCGGGCTGCGCTTCACCCGCGGACGGGTCACCGGTGCGGAGCTCAGGGACCGTACGGACGGCACCGAGTTCGGCGTGGACGCCCGGCTCGTGCTGAACGCGACCGGCCCGTGGGTGGACAAGCTGCGGGCCATGGAGGACGCGAACGCGGCCCCGTCGATCCGCCTCTCCAAGGGCGCGCACCTGGTGCTCAAGCGCACCGCGCCGTGGAAGGCCGCGCTGGCCACGCCCATCGACAAGTACCGGATCACGTTCGCCCTGCCGTGGGAGGACATGCTGCTGCTCGGTACGACCGACGAGGAGTACGAGGGCGATCCGGCGGATGTGGCGGTGACCGAGCAGGACACCAGGCAGATCCTGGACGAGGCGGCCTTCTCGGTGCGCGACCAGCAGCTGTCGCCGGATCTGATCACCTACGCGTTCGCCGGACTGCGGGTGCTGCCCGGCGGACCGGGCGACACCTCGAAGGCCAAGCGGGAGACGGTCGTCACCGAGGGCCGCGGCGGAATGCTGTCGGTCGCGGGCGGCAAGTGGACCACGTTCCGGCACATCGGCCGCACCGTGATGAACAAGCTGGCCCAGCTGCCCGGGCACCCGCTCGGCGAGGACATGGAGCCGGTGTCGGCGCTGCCCAAGCGGCTTCCGCTGCCGGGCATCGCCAACCCGAACGCGGTGGCGTACCGGCTCCTCGCGGACGGCTCTGCGCCCGGGCCGCGGATGGCGGCGGACACGGCGCGGCACCTGGCCACGCACTACGGTTCGCTGTCCTTCGACATCGCCCGGCTGGCGAACGAGGACCCGGCGCTTGCCGAGCGCATCCATCCCGACGCCCCCGAGATCTGGGCGCAGGTGGCGTACGCCAGGGACCACGAGTGGGCCGAGACGGCGGACGACGTGCTGCGGCGGCGTACGACGCTGACGATCCGCGGTCTGGCGACGGACGGGATCCGCAGCCGGGTCGAGGACATGCTGCGCAGCGAGTGAGGCGCTGAACACGACTGCGGGGCGGCCCACTTCGGTGGTGCCGCCCCGCAGTCGTACGCCCGCGGCCTGCGCGCTACGCCGACTCCTCGGCCTCGTCGAAGGCGTCGTCGGCGGCGAGTATCGAGGACTCCAGCTTGCGCAACAGGCGGGCCAGCTGGCGGCGTTCGGCCGGAGTGACCTCGGCCAGCATGCGGCGTTCGTTGTCGAGGTGTTCGGCGAAGACGCGGTCGACCGTTGCGAGGCCGTCGTCGGTGAGCCGGGAGTAGACGACGCGGCGGTCGTCGGCGTCGCGCTCGCGGACGATCAGGCCGTCCTTCTCCAGGCGGTCGATGCGCAGGGTCACGCCCGCCGAGGAGACCAGGCCCTGGTCGGCGAGCTGCCCCGCGGTCAGCCGGTAGGGGGCGCCGGCCCGGCGCAGTGCGGTGAGGACGTCGAAGCCGGCGACGGACAGGCCGTGCCGCTCGATGGAGCTGGTCAGCTGGGCGTTGTAACGCAGGAAGGAGCGATGCAGTCGGGCCAGCACCTCCAGGGGGCTGGTGTCGAGTTCGGGCCGCTCTCTCGCCCAGTCCGCCACGACCGCCTCGACGGCGTCCTTGTGCCCGTTCCTGCGTCCAGCCATCTCCGCCCCTTCGTCCGGCCGCTCTCCCCGGCCGCCCCGGTCTCACAGCCCTGAGAATTCTACCCCTGAGGTGATCAACGGCGGGCGGGTCGGTGGCCGGAAACGTCCGGTGCGCGGGACGGGCTACTTCGGCGGGAGTTTCAGCTTCTGCCCGACCTTGATGAGGTTCGGGTCGGCGATGCCGTTGAGCGCGGCGATCTCCGGGTGGCGGGCGGCGTTGCCGAGCTGGGCCGCGGCGATGGCACCGAGGGTGTCGCCCGCCTTCACCGTGTAGGTGCCGGCGGCCTTCTTCGCGGGAGCCTTGGCGGGCTTCCCGGTGCCGCCGACGCCGTGTGCGGCGAGATAGGCGAGCGGGTCGGTGTGGCCGTTGTAGGTGTTGGTGGTGCGGGCCTCGAAGTGCAGATGCGGGCCGGTGACATTGCCGGTGGCGCCGGACAGGCCGAGGCGGTGGCCGCCGGTGACCTTCTGGCCCACCTTGACCTCGATCCGGCTGAGGTGGGCGTACAGGGTGTACTTGCCGTCCGTCATACCGACGATGACGCAGTTCCCGTACGCGCCCTGATTGCCGGCGACGACCACGGACCCGGGCCCGACGGCGACGACCGGTGTGCCGGTCGGCACGGCGAAGTCGACGCCGGTATGGAATCCGGCCGCCCAGGCGCCGGGCTTCTTGTAGGCCGTGGTGACCCGCGCCCGGCCGACGGGCATGCTCCAAGCGTTCATACGTCCATGCCTAGCGTGACGTACGGCCTGTCGCATCCGGAGGCCGAGCAGCGGGTGCACACCGGGGGCGCCGGGCCGGTGTCAACGCCGGGACAGGCGGCCGCGTTTGAGGTGCAGGACCTCGTCGGAGGCGGCGGCGACCTTGGCGGAGTGGGTGACCACGACGACGCACTTGCCGTCGTCGTGGGCGACCTTCCGCAGGATGTCCACGATGTCGTCCGCGGTGTCCTGGTCGAGGTTGCCGGTGGGCTCGTCGGCGAAGAGGATGTCGACCTCGCAGGCCAGTGCGCGGGCGATGGCGACTCGCTGCTGCTGGCCGCCGGACAGCTCCTGGATCCGCCGGTGCCGGTCCTCCGCCGCGATGCCCAGCAGGCCGAGGAGCTCGTCGGCACGGTCCTTGCGGCCGCGCCGGCGGACGCCGGTGATCTCCATGGCCGAGGTGACGTTCCGTGCGGCGGTCAGATAGCCGATGAGGTTGAAGGACTGGAAGACCGTGGCGGCGTGCCGGCGGCGGAAGGTGTCGAGCCCGATGCGGTCCAGGTCCCGGCCGCGGAAGCGGACCGTACCGGCGGAGGGTGCGTCGAGGCCGCCGGCGAGCGAGAGCAGGGTGGTCTTGCCGCTGCCCGACGGTCCGACCACGGCGTACATGCGGCCCGGTGCGAAGTCCTGGCTGACGTCCTTGAGGACGGTGCGCCGGCGGGCCCGGTTGCCCAGCGGGTAGCTCTTGTCGACGCCGCAGAACTGCAGCACCGGGGCCTGGTCGTCGTACGGCATGGTCAGTCGCCCTTCGTGAGGATCTGGCGGGGCTTCAGGCGCAGGACCCGGTAGCCGGGGATGAGGGTGGCGAGGGCGGCGATGCCGAGTCCGGCGGCGCCGACCTTGGCGAGATCGGCACCGGTGAGGCGTACGTCCAGGTCCTCGATGGGCTCGGCGGCCGGTTCCTCGTCCTGTGCGGCGCCGCCCATGGAGTCGGCGTACGAGTTCTTCTCCTCGTCGGCCTTGTCGTTCTCGGCGTCGGAGACCTCGCCGGCGAGCAGGCTGCTTCCCGCGGTACCGGCCAGCGCCTGGCTCGCGGGGACGGCGAGGCCGATGGCGACGATCGCGCAGGCGGCGATCTCGACGAGATGCTGGCCGAGGAGGCGCGGTCTGCGTTCGCCGAGGGCCAGCAGGATGCCCAGTTCGCGGCGGCGTTCGCGCAGGGAGCTCGCGACGATCAGGGAGAGTACGGCGACCCCGGCCAGCGAGACCAGCCAGACGGTGAGGGTGGCGAAGCCGGCGGTCTTGGAGATGGGGCCGACGAGCTGCTTGTACTGCTTGTCGTTGACCGCGAGTGGATAGATGTCCGGGTCGAGGCCGAGCGCCGCGGCCTGCTTCTTGAGTTTCGGCAGGTCCCCGGGGTTGCGCAGGGTGAAGGTGGCCTCCTGGATGTCCGAGCCCTCGTCGGTGGGGGTGACCGCCGACAGGGCGCCGGCCGCGTTCGGGGAGGCGTAGACGAGATTGCCGGGGTCGGCGAGCGCGGGGGTGTACTGGCTGCTGGACGCGGTGTCGGAGGTGTAGATGCCGGCCACCGTGAACTGCCTCTTCTTGCCCTTGCTGCCGTCGCCGGGGAAGGAGCGCATGGTGACCTCGTCGCCGACCTCGAGCTTGTTTGCGTCGGCGAGGCGCTTCTCCAGTACGAGGACACCGTCCCCGGTGTCGGGGCCGATGCCCTTGCCGGCGACGAGCTTCGAGGTGCCGTTGCGGAACGAGGGCATGGCGGCGAGGTCCCGTACGCCCTCGACCTTGAAGAAGTCGCCGGACTCGGTGTCGGCGGCCGGTGGCGGCGGCACGGCCCGGTAGAGCTTCAGGTCCTCGGTGGCGAGGCCTGCGGACTCCACCTTGTAGCTGAACCGGGTGACGACCGGGGACTTTCCGAGTGCGTCGGCCTTTCCGCTGCGCAGGCGGTCGTCCGGGTCGATCCGCGCGCCCGAGGCCCCGCCGTTCTCGGCCCGGCCGGACTCCATGAGGGCGTTGATGTCGAAGGACAGGGTGGCGACCGCGCCGACCTGGTCCTTCGCGTCCGCCGCGGCCCGGTCGGCGGCCGAGCGAATGAGGAATCCGGACAGGACGAGGGCGCAGACGACGAAGAACAGGCCGGTGAGCAGCAGGGTCTTGCCGAGCGTGGCGGTCAGGCGCCACCAGGCCCGTTTGAACAGGTTCATGGAAGGTGTCTCCACGGTCGGACTCGGAGCAGGCCACGGAGGCGGCTCGGGGAGTCGGCTTCGTACGGTGCGCGCTCACGCTAGGAATCGGACGCTTTCGACAGCGTTCGGCGGCGGGCCGGGTCCGGCGGCTTCTCATACATCGGCCAAACACCGGCTCTGATAGGGATGGGGCCACAGCACACGAGGAAAGGCACCACCGGCGATGCGCGTACTGATCGTCGAGGACGAGGAGTTCATGGCCGAGGTCATCGGGCTCGGTCTGCGCCGCGAGGGCATCTCGTCCGACACCGTCCACGACGGGGCCGCGGCCCTGGAGAAGCTGACGGTCAACGACTACGACATCGTGATCCTCGACCGGGACCTGCCGGAGGTGCACGGCGACGAGGTGTGCCGCCGCACGGTGGCCGAGCATCCCGGCTGCCGGATCCTGATGCTCACCGCCGCGGGCCGGCTCGGTGACAAGGTGGCGGGTCTGGGCCTCGGCGCGGACGACTATCTGGCCAAGCCGTTCGACTTCCCGGAGCTGGTGGCCCGGCTGCGGGCGCTGTACCGGCGGAGTGCTCCCGCGCTCGCGCCGGTGCTGCGGGTCGCGGACCTCACGCTCGACACCCATCGCCGGCAGGCGGTGCGGGCGGGCCGGGAGATCCGGCTCACGCCGAAGGAGCTGGCCGTCCTCGAGCTGCTGATCCGGGCCGACGGCGGGGTGCTCGGCGCCGAGTACCTCCTGGAGAAGGCCTGGGACGAGGCGGCCGATCCGTTCACCAACGCGGTGCGCCTCGTCGTGCACACCCTGCGGCGCAAGCTGGGTGATCCGCCGCTCCTGCACACCGCGGTCGGCGCCGGCTACTACCTGGCGGAGCGGGCGTGATCGGGCTGCGCCGGGTCAGCATCCACACCCGGCTCTTCCTCGGTTTCGCGGGTGTGCTCGTGGTGTCCGGTGCGCTGATGGTGGCGGCGGTGTATCTCGGGATGCGGTATCTGCCGTCCTACGATCTGGGCTCGGCGCCGGTGCGGCCCGGCGTGGTGCCGGACTTCGTGCCGGGGATGCCCGCGGACGAGCTGCCGCAGCTGCCGCCGTACGTCGATCCGCCCGGTTCGTACGCCGATCCACCCGGCTCGTACGCCGACACGCGGCAGGTCCGCTCCAAGGAGGACGTGTGGGCGACGGTGCTCACGGTGTCCGTTGCGGGTGCGGCGGTGGTGGCGGTGCTGGGGCTCGCCGCGGGGTGGCTGCTTTCGCGCCGGCTGCTCGCCCCGCTGGGCGCCATCAGCGAGGCGGCCGCCCGGGCCGGCGAGGGTGATCTCTCGTACCGGATCGATGCGGAGGGTCCGCGGGACGAACTGCGGCGGCTGGCCGACACGTTCGACGGCACACTGGCGCGGTTGGAGCGCTCCTTCGCGGCCCATCAGCGGTTCGCCGCGAATGCCTCGCACGAGCTGCTGACACCGCTGGCCGCCACCCGCACCGCGCTGCAGCTGGCCTCGACGGACCAGTCGGGCGGTGAACTGGCCCGGCTCGCCCCGCAGTTGGCGGCGGCCAACGAGCGCAGCATCGAGATCGTGCACGGGCTGCTGCAGCTCGCCGGCGCCGAGCATGCGCAGCCCGACACCGAGCCCGTGGACCTCGCCGCGATCGTCGCCGAGACCTGCGGCGAGCTGGCGGCGCGAGCCCGTACGGCCGGGATCGGCCTGGAGTCGGACCTGGAGCCCGGCCGGTCGCTGGTGGGGAACGCGGCGCTCCTTCGGCGTCTGGTGCACAACCTCCTGGACAACGCCCTGACCCACAACGTGCCGGACGGCTGGGCCCATGTGTCGGTGTACGGCGAGGGGCCGGTGACCCTGGAGGTGACCAACTCCGGGCCGCGGGTGGACGCCGAGCACACGGACCGTCTCTTCGAGCCGTTCCACCGCGCCGACTCCCGGGTGCGCAGCGACCGTACGGGCCACGGCCTCGGCCTCGCCATCGCCCGCGCGGTGGTCCGCGCCCACCACGGCACGATCACGGCGACGGCGAACGCGGACGGAGGTCTCACGGTGCGCGCGGACTTCCCGGTGGAGGCCTGACCACGCGGCCGCTGCGCGGGCCCGTCCGGCGTCAGCCGCGGCGGTTCGCCCGGCGCAGGCCGCGGACGAGGACCACGGCGACGCAGAGGGCGGCGGCCGGCAGCGCGGCCTTCCGGAGCAGCACGGGCAGGGCGGCTGCTCCGAGGTCCACGGCCGCGGGCTCGGCGGC
>NZ_QUAK01000044.1 GCF_003429565.1 Streptomyces triticagri | reverse complement strand
GGGGCGCCCCCGAAGGGCTGCCGCGCCGGGTGGCGCGCGCCGGTCGGCAGCCGCCTCACGGGGCGGATCCGGTGGGCGCCTGGGGCGCGGGGCGCGGTGCCGGGACGTTTTTCCCGCCTTCGTCGGCGGTGACGGCGGTGCGCAGGGAGTGCCGGCCGAGCGCCCGGACCAGCGCACGCACCATGCGGGGGTCGAACTGCCGCCCCGCACACCGCTCCAGCTCGGTCAGCGCCTCGGCCACCGGCCGCCCCCGCCGGTACGAGCGGGTCGACGTCATCGCGTCGAAGGCGTCCGCGACGGCCACCACCCGCGCGAACTCCGGGATCTGGCGCCCCTGCAGACCGTACGGATAGCCGCTGCCGTCGAGCCGTTCGTGGTGGTGCAGGATCGCCGAGCGGGCCTCGCCGAGGAACCCGATGCCGCGCACCATCTCGTGCCCGTACTCCGGATGCAGCTCGATGATCCGGCGCTCCTCGTCGGTGAGCGGTCCGTCCTTGCGAAGCAGCCGGGTCGGCACGCCCAGCTTGCCGACGTCGTGCAGGATCCCGGCGAACCGCAGCACCTCGACCCGGGCGTCCGCCATGCCCAGCTCGCGGGCGATCAGCACGGAGGCCTCGCCGACCCGCTCGCTGTGCCCGCGGGTGTACTCGTCCTTGATGTCGACGGCCTGCACCAGGGCCCGGATGGTCGCCTGATGCGCGGCCCGCTCGCGGTGGTACTGCGCGAACACCCAGTACGAGACGTACATGGGCAGCAGCACGAGGAGGGCGGCGACCGGGCCGTACGAACTGCGCCACAGGACGGCCGTCATGAGTCCGGCGAGCGCGTGCACGCCGGTGGGGGCGAGGGAGCGCAGGAAGAGGCCGTGCCAGGAGCGGCGCAGCGGCAGCCGTTCGGCACAGGCCAGGATGCAACCGTCGAGCAGGGTCAGCACCAGGCAGAACGCGAGGGCGGCGGCTCCGGCGGGCAGCAGTGCCTCGGGGAACACGGGACGGCCGTCGGCCACGGAGCGGCCGGCCAGCTCGTGCACCCGCGCTCCGGCCCAGGCGGCGACGGCCAGTTGGGCGGCACGCCAGATCCGGCGGGGGGCGGCGGGGCGCTGTTCGACCTGGGCGGCGAGCGCCCCGGGTACGGCGACCAGGGCCGCGGCGGCGGGTGACAGGAGGAACACCCCGGTGAGGACCACCGGGTAGAAGGAGGCCATGCTGCGCGGCCCTCGCTCGCCGGCGATCCGCCAGCGGGTGAGTTGCTCGCACCCGGCGTGCAGCAGGGCGAGCAGCAGTACCGCACCCCAGGGGGTGTCGGAGGTGAGGGCGGGCCAGGCGCACCAGAGGGCCGCGAGGGTGGCCCCGGCGATGCAGATACGCGCCCAGGGCGGAATCGACCGCATCACCCGCCACACCCTCCCCTCGACCCCCTCGGCCGTCTCGCCGTCCTGGCCGCGTCCGAGGCCGGTTCAGGATTCCGGAGGAGCCGTTCCAGGATTCCGGAGAATAGGGCGGTGGCGGGCGGGCCGCGGAGGCAATGGGGGAATCAGCGGGGGCAGCGGCGGCGGATTAGCACCTTCGAGTGACAGCGGGCCACGACCAAGGGGTCGCGGCCCGTCTTCTGTGCAAGGGGTGGCGGTGCGTCGGCAAGGCGCCCGGGTGGTGGCTCAGGCCTCGCCGCCGACGGTCCGCGGAGCGGTGTCGGGTGCCACGGTCACGTCGTGGTCCGGGATCGCCTCGCCGGAGCGAATCAGATCGATCCGGCCCATCACCTTGGCCCGCAGGTCCGTGGGCACGTCGTCATGCCCGCAGCAGCGCTTGACCAGCTTCTTGACCGCCTGCTCGAGGCCGTACTTCTCCAGGCACGGGGAGCACTCCTCGAAGTGCGTCTCGAACTTCGTGCAGTCACTGTCGGGCATCTCGTGGTCGAGGAACTCGTAGAGATGGTCCAGGACTTCAGAGCAGTCCGTCTCGTGCGGCTCTCCGCAGCTCATGAGCCTGAGCCTTTCGCCTTGTCCGACTCTCCGGCACCGGCCGGGACGAGCCCGCGGTCACGGGCGTAGTCCTCGAGCATGCCGCGCAGCTGGCGGCGGCCCCGGTGCAGTCGGGACATCACCGTACCGATGGGTGTCCCCATGATGTCCGCGATCTCCTTGTACGCAAAGCCCTCGACATCGGCGAGATAGACCGCGATGCGGAACTCCTCAGGGATCGCCTGCAGCGCCTGCTTCACATCCGAGTCCGGCAAGTGGTCGAGGGCCTGCGACTCGGCGGAGCGCAGTCCGGTCGACATGTGCGACTCGGCGCGCGCGAGCTGCCAGTCCTCGATCTCCTCGGCGCCGCTGCGCTGCGGCTCGCGCTGCTTCTTGCGGTACGAATTGATGAACGTGTTGGTCAGGATGCGGTACAGCCACGCCTTGAGGTTGGTGCCCTCGCGGAACTGGTGGAAGGACGCATACGCCTTGGCGTACGTCTCCTGCACCAGGTCCTCCGCGTCCGCGGGATTGCGCGTCATGCGCAGTGCGGCCGAATACATCTGGTCGAGGAATTCGAGCGCGTCACGCTCGAACCGGGCGTTGCGCTCGGCAGCCGACTCCTCAGTCGTCTCTTCCGGGCGCCCCTCGTCGGTCCCAGTGACCGGACCCACCTCCTCCAGCGATGTCGCGAGGCCGAGACCGACCCCGCTCGAATCGGAGGATAGACGACGATCCGTCCCTGCCGCCGCCCGAACAGAGGCGGGGGTCGCCGCCAGAAGCATCGACCTGTCCAGGTCAACGGCACTGGGGCGGCTCGGGCAGGCAATCGAACCCATGCGGTGGACTCCCTCTCAAACACGCTTGTGTACCGACACCCGCCACAACACGCGCCCCGCGCTCAGCATTCCCGGAGCGTCCCGATCCATCGGCCCACCGCACGGGTGATGAGCGTCACGGCCTCGTCCTGCCCGATCTCCGCCCGCTTGGGTACGGCGAAGCCGTGGTCCGCGTACGGGATCTCCACCAACTCGTGGGCGCCGTCCGGGAATTCGGTGTGCTTTCCGAAGGGGTCGTTGCCGCCCTGCACGACGAGGGTGGGCACGCCGGCGCCGAGCAGCTCGTCGGCGCGGGACTTCTCGGGCTTGCCCGGGGGATGCAGCGGGAAGCTCAGGGCGAGTACGGCGTGGGCGCCGAGCTCCTTCGCCGTGCGGCAGGCGACGCGGGCGCCGGCGCTGCGGCCTCCGGCGATCACGGGGTGACCGGGCTTCTGCAGGGCGGGCCACAGGCCGCGCCAGCCCTTGTCCAGGGTCTTCGGTGCGGGCGCGAGCTTCTTTCCGGCCACGCGCCAGGGCTGTTCCACGAGGGCGACGGTCACGCCTTGCGGCGGGAGGGCGGTGGCGAGCGCCTGCAGATCTCTGGCCTCGATCCCTCCGCCTGCGCCGTGGCTCACCGCCAAGGTCAGGGGGTTCTCGGCCTTCCCGGGGAACCAGGTGATCCGCGCGTCCCCCGCCTCGGTCTCCACGATCTCGCTGCTGCTCATGCAGGCATCTTCTCTCCCCAGGCCCGCCCCTTCCCGAATCTCCTCAATCGCCGGAGGGGCTCAAATAGAGCCCCTCCGGCGATTGAGGAGTTCTTTGGGAAGGGGCGGTTAGGGGACTAGAACAGCGTCCCGACCTCGGGACCATCCAGCTCCGCCACCAACTCGGGAGAGTTGTTACGGACATTGCTGACAGCGGTCGAGACGGGATACGCCCGCATCAACCCCTCCGGTGGCGGCGCAAGCAGCCCCCGCAGCTCCTCCACCGACTGCCGCGAGGGATCGAGCCACGCATCCCACCGGTCGGGCGTCAGCATCAGTGGCATACGGGGATGAATGTCCGCAAGGGACTGCGGCCCGTCCACCGGCGCGACGCCGAGCGGCCCCGTCTCCGCCTCCGTGGTGATCACGGAACAGGTCACCCACCACGCGGCAGGATCCCCGTCCGCCCGCGTCCGGTCCCGCCAGAACTCGTACAGCCCGGCCATCGCGAACACGGACCCGTCCGCAGGCGTCACGAAGTACGGCTGCTTCCGCGGCCGCTTCTTCTTCCCCTCCACCTCGAGCTCGCGCTCGCCCTGCGCGGTCACCCACTCGTAATAGCCGTCCGCGGGCAGGATGCAGCGGCGGGCCGCGAAGGCACGGCGGTACGAAGGCTTCTCGTGCACGGTCTCCGCGCGCGCGTTGATCATCCGCGCCCCGCCCTCGGGCGTCTTCGACCAGGACGGTACGAGGCCCCACTTGAGCGTGCGCAGCTGGCGAACCGGCTCGGGCGAATCCGCGTCTTTCAGAGGCCGGTCGAGTACGGCGTAGACCTCCTTCGTAGGGGCCACGTTCCAGTCGGCTTCAAGGGCCTCCGCGGAGTCCCACTTGTCGATCTCAAAGATTCCTGCGAGATCCTCGGGCCTACGACTCGATGCATACCGTCCGCACATACGTGCCACACTGCCAGACCCCGCACCCGAGGGAGGAGCCGCCCGCACCATGAACCTCACCGCAGCCACATCGATGTCCGGCCTCTGGGACCGCGTCTTCGGCGCCCAGCCGGACCCGGACCAGTGGCTGGTGTACGCCACCGCCGCGGTGGCCCTCGCCGCCGTACTCCCGCACGCGATATGGCGGTTGACGCGCAACGCGATCACCATCGCGCACGAGGGCGGGCACGGTCTGATCGCGCTCGTCACCGGCCGCAAGCTGGACGGGATCCGACTGCACTCCGACACCAGCGGCCTGACGGTCAGCCGCGGCAAGCCCAGCGGCATCGGCATGATCCTCACCGCCGCGGGCGGCTACACGGCTCCCCCGCTGCTCGGCCTCGGCGGCGCCTGGCTCCTCGCCGCCGACCACATCACCGCACTGCTCTGGCTGGCGACGGCCCTGCTGATCGCCCTCCTGGTGATGATCCGCAATGCGTACGGCGCACTGACCGTGATCATCACCGGCGGCGCCTTCCTGCTCGTCTCCTGGCTGGCGGACCCCGAGGTGCAGGCCGGATTCGCGTACGTCGTGGTGTGGTTCCTGCTGCTCGGTGGCGTACGGCCGGCGTTCGAGCTGCAGTCGAAGCGGCGGCGCGGCGGGGCCCCGGACTCGGACGCGGACCAGCTCGCGCGGCTCACCCACGTACCCGCCGCACTGTGGTTCTTCTTCTTCCACGCCGTCTCGATCTGTTCGCTGATCGGCGGCGGGCGCTGGCTGCTCGGTCTGTGACCCGGCGGGCGCCGGGCACCGGGCGGGCGTGGCCGATCCGGTGCGCGGCCAGCCATTAAAGTTGGGCCCATGACCGAGAATCCCGCGCACACGTCTCTCTGGCCGGCCCCGCACGCGAGCGACGCGGTCGACGCGACCGTCCATGTGCCCGGCTCGAAATCGGTCACCAACCGGGCCCTGGTGCTCGCCTCCCTGGCCGCCGAGCCGGGCTGGCTGCGCCGCCCGCTCCGCTCCCGCGACACCCTCCTGATGGCCGAGGCCCTGCGCACCCTCGGCGTCGGCATCGAGGAGGGCGTCGGCCCCGACGGCACCGGCGAGGCCTGGCGGGTGATCCCGGCGGGGCTCGCCGGACCCGCCACGGTCGACGTGGGCAATGCGGGCACCGTGATGCGCTTCCTGCCCCCGGTCGCGACCCTCGCCGACGGCCCGGTGCGCTTCGACGGCGACCCGAGGTCGTACGAGCGGCCGCTGCACGGCGTGATCGACGCGCTGCGTGCCCTCGGCGCCCGCATCGACGACGACGGCCGGGGCGCGCTGCCCATGACGGTGCACGGCGGCGGCGCCCTGGACGGCGGCCGCGTCGACATCGACGCCTCGTCGTCCTCCCAGTTCGTGTCCGCGCTGCTGCTGTCGGGGCCGCGCTTCAACCAGGGCGTGGAGGTACGGCACACCGGCAGCCATCTGCCCTCGATGGCGCACATCCGGATGACCGTCGACATGCTGCGCGCGGTCGGCGCCCAGGTCGACGAGCCGGAGACCGGCGGCGAGCCGGACGTGTGGCGGGTCGCGCCCGGCGCTCTGCTCGGCCGTGACCTGGTGATCGAGCCCGATCTCTCCAACGCCCAGCCGTTCCTGGCGGCGGCCCTGGTCACCGGCGGCCGGGTGGTGATCCCCGACTGGCCGGCCCGCACCACGCAGCCCGGCGACGCGCTGCGCGAGCTGTTCACCGAGATGGGCGGTTCCTGCGAACTGACCGAGCAGGGACTGGAGTTCACCGGCTCGGGCACCATCCACGGCATCGACGCGGACCTCAGCGAGGTGGGCGAGCTCGCCCCGGGCATCGCGGCGGTCGCCGCCCTCGCGGACTCCCCGTCCACGCTGAGCGGCGTCGCCCATCTGCGGCTGCACGAGACGGACCGCCTGGCCGCGCTCACCAAGGAGATCAACGAGCTCGGGGGCGACGTCACGGAGACCGCGGACGGGCTGCACATCCGCCCCCGCCGGCTGCACGGCGGCGTCTTCCACACCTACGACGACCACCGCATGGCCACGGCGGGCGCGATCATCGGCCTCGCGGTCGAGGGCGTACAGATCGAGAACGTGGCGACGACGGCCAAGACCCTCCCCGACTTCCCCGACCTGTGGACGTCCATGCTCGGCGGCCCCCGCACCTGAGGGGATCCGACGTCATGCGCCGCTATGGCAAGAACCCCGACGAGGACGACATCCGGGTCCGCCCGAACCGCAAGGGCAACCGTCCCCGCACCCACATCAGGCCCAAGCACGAGGACGCCAGCGAGGGCATGGTCCTGACCGTGGACCGCGGCCGGCTCACCTGCCTCGTCGAGGACCGCGTCGTCATGGCGATGAAGGCCCGTGAGCTGGGGCGCAAGGCGGCCGTGGTCGGCGACCGGGTCGCGCTCGTCGGGGATCTGTCGGGCCGCAAGGACACCCTGGCGCGCATCGTCCGTATCGAGGAGCGCTCCTCGGTGCTGCGCCGCACCGCGGACGACACGGACCCGTACGAGCGCGTGGTCGTCGCGAACGCCGACCAGTTGGCGATCGTCACGGCCCTCGCCGATCCCGAGCCACGGCCGCGGTTGATCGACCGCTGCCTGGTCGCCGCGTACGACGCGGGCCTGCAGCCCGTCCTCGTCCTCACCAAGTCCGATCTGGCCCCGGCGGACAAGCTCCTGGAGGCGTACGGGGCACTGGACTTCCCGTACGTGGTGACCAGCCGCGAGGAGCTGGCGGACGGCGATGCGGCGGACCGGGTGCGCGAGGTGCTCGACGGCCATGTCACCGCGTTCGTCGGACACTCCGGCGTCGGCAAGACCACGCTGGTCAACGCCCTGGTGCCGGCGGACCGCCGGCGTATCACCGGCCATGTCAACGCGGTCACGGGCCGCGGCCGGCACACCACCACCTCGGCCCTCGCGCTGCCGCTCGACGACGGCGAGGGCTGGGTGATCGACACCCCGGGCGTACGGTCCTTCGGGCTGCACCACGTCGACCCGAGCCGGGTCATCCACGCCTTCCCGGATCTGGAGCCGGGCACCGAGGACTGCCCGCGCGCCTGCAGCCACGACGAACCGGACTGCGCGCTCGACGCCTGGGTCGCGGAAGGGCACGCCGATCCGGCCCGGCTGTACTCGCTGCGCCGGCTGCTCGCCACGCGGGAGCGGCGCGAGGGCGACTGACGCGCGCCCGGGGCACTCCGGCTCAACCCCGTGCCGCCCCAGGCCGTCTTCCGTACCGACCGACCTCTGACCTCGCCGGTGTTTGCACGCCCGCATCGGAAGGTAAGGGCATAATCGCACCGAGCTCCGCACAACAGACGCGAAGCGGTCACCGAGTCACGGGAGGTCCCCCACACCATGGCGTGGCTGCTGGTCATCGTCGCCGGAATCCTCGAGACCGGTTTCGCGGTCTGTCTGAAGCTGTCGCACGGGTTCACCCGGCTGTGGCCGACCATCGCCTTCTGCGTCTTCGCGCTCGGCAGCTTCGGCCTTCTCACACTCGCCCTGAAGCGCCTCGACGTGGGCCCCGCCTACGCGGTGTGGACGGGCATCGGTGCGGCCGGCACCGCGATCTACGGGATGATCTTCCTGGGCGATGTGGTGTCCACCCTGAAGCTGGTCTCGATCACCCTGGTCATCGTGGGCGTGATCGGCCTGCAGCTGTCGGGCAGCGCGCACTAGGAAACGCCCCGGGGTCACTCCGGGCGGCGGGCGTCACACCGGGTGCCCCACCGCCTGGGTCACCAGTCGTGCCACCCCGCCGTCCGCCACGGGCAGCGGTGCGAGGACACAGGAGACCGCGAGGCGTACGGCCACCTCGCACTCCAGGGGCGTGTTCGGGGTCGCCGCACCCCGCATGCCGAGCGCGACGACGGCCCGGTCCCTGACCATCCCCATCAGCTCGCCCGGCGCGGGCAGCGGTCCGTCCACCCGGCGCTGGGCGGGCACCACCGCGGTGGAGCGCACCGCGGCCAGCGACACGGACGGCAGCCGGTCTCCCCAGCAGCCGGTGAGCAGGGCCCGGACCAGGGCGTTCTGCCGGGCGACCGCGACGGTCCACTCCGCGGCGCCGGCCATGCCGCCCTCCGCGAGGGCCCGGTCGACACCGATCAGATAGCGGTCGGCCTCCCGCCGCACCAGGGCGCGGGCGAGGCCCGACTTGCCGCCGAACTCGTTGTAGAGCGTCTGCCGGGACACCCCGGCGAGCGCGGCGACCTCGACCATCCGCACGGTCGCCCAGGATCTCCGGCCGAGCACCGTGGCGGCCGCGTCCAACAGCGTCTCGCGAGCAGCAGCCATGGCACCTCCACGACGGGCCTGGGCCGGGTGCCGCGCGGCACCCCTCTCGGAGCGTTGACGCGACCGCGCGGACTGTCAAGGGTGGCCGCAGTCCCGCTGGAGTGTGCGGGCACCGCGGTACAGGGCCCTGTGGTCGGCGCGGATCTCGCTCGATACTGTTCGGCCATGGCCGACTACCACGATGATCTGCGCCTCGCCCATGTGCTGGCCGATGCCGCCGACCGCGCGACCATGGACCGGTTCAAGGCCCTCGACCTCAAGGTGGAGACCAAGCCGGACATGACGCCGGTCAGCGAGGCCGACAAGGGCGCCGAGGAACTGATCCGCGGCCAGCTGAAGCGGGCCAGGCCGCGGGACGCGATCCTCGGCGAGGAATACGGCATCGAGGGCACCGGCCCGCGCCGCTGGGTGGTCGACCCGATCGACGGCACCAAGAACTACGTACGGGGCGTGCCGGTGTGGGCGACCCTGATCTCGCTTATGGAGGCGGGCGAGGGCGGCTTCGAGCCGGTGGTCGGCGTGGTGTCGGCGCCGGCGCTCGGCCGCCGCTGGTGGGCCGCGAAGGGGGCGGGCGCCTTCACGGGGCGCAGCCTGACGTCCGCGACCCGGCTCAAGGTGTCGGGGGTCTCACAGATCCCGGACGCTTCGTTCGCGTACTCCTCGCTCAGCGGCTGGGAGGCGCAGAGCCGCCTCGACGGCTTCCTCGATCTGACCCGGGCGTGCTGGCGCACCCGCGGATACGGCGACTTCTGGCCGTACATGATGGTCGCCGAGGGCTCGGTGGACATCTGCGCCGAGCCGGAGCTGTCGCTCTGGGACATGGCGGCGAACGCGATCATCGTGACCGAGGCCGGCGGCAGCTTCACCGGCCTGGACGGCACCCCGGGCCCGCACAGCGGGAATGCGGCGGCGTCGAACGGCCTGCTGCACGACGAGCTCCTCGGGTACCTGAACCAGCGCTACTGAGACGGGGTCCTGCGGCCCGGTCACCGGCCCCGGGCGCCCAATTCACCCCGTACAGCCCCTTGTTGCACCGGCATCGCGCTGCCACTCTGAAGACTCCCCCACCTGTGAACTTGTGAATTTCTTCTCTTGGTGGCGGTACGACGGAAGCCGGCCGCCCGGACGGAGGGATTCCGCCAGGAGGTGGCTTCAGCCCATGCTCGTCCACGACGCCATGAGCACGACCGTCCTGACCATCGGCCCCGACCACACCCTCCGCCAGGCCGCCCGACTGATGTCCGCCCGCCGCGTCGGCGCCGCCGTGGTACTCGACCCCGACGACAGCGGGATCGGCATCCTGACCGAGCGCGACATCCTGATCTCGCTCGGCGCGGGACAGAACCCCGACACCGAGACCGCCGGCGCCCACACCACCACCGACGTGGTGTTCGCCGCCCCGTCCTGGACGCTCGACGAGGCCGCGGAGGCGATGACGCACGGCGGCTTCCGGCATCTGATCGTGCTCGACGACCACGAGCCGGTGGGCATCGTCTCGGTCCGCGACATCACCCGCTGCTGGACCCGCGGCGGCCGCGTCGCACCGGTGCCGGGCTGAGGGCGCCACGCACCCGGCCGGGGCGGATTGTTAGGCTGCCCTCATGAGTGACCTCCTCGAACGACTTCGCGGACGCGGCTGGCGGATGACCGCACAGCGGCGCGTCGTGGCCGAGGTCCTCGACGGCGACCACGTCCACCTCACGGCCGACGAGGTGCACGCCCGCGCCACCGCGAAGCTCCCGGAGATCTCCCGGGCGACGGTCTACAACACGCTCGGCGAGATGGTCACCCTCGGCGAGGTCCTCGAGGTGAGCACGGACCGCCGCGCCAAGCGGTACGACCCGAACGCCCACCGGCCGCACCAGCACCTGGTCTGCGCCGGGTGCGGTGCGATCCGTGACGTCCATGCGAGCGGAGATCCGCTGGCGGACCTGCCCGCCTCCGAGCGCTTCGGCTTCACGGTCTCGGAGGTCGAGGTCACCTACCGGGGGCTTTGCCCCGACTGCACCCGGGCCTGACGGTCATGCCGCCCGCGCCGGGCGGCGCAGCCGGGTGCGGACGGCCGCCGGGACGAAGCGGGCGAGCCGCCGCTTCCAGCGCCTGAGCCCCGAGTTGCCCTGCCGGGCCTTCGCGAGCGCGCCGGACAGCCGGCGCACCTCACCCTCCAGCTCGTCGATCCGCCACTTCTGCACCATGCGCTCGCGGTCGTAGCGTTCGGTGGCGTCAAGCAGATCTCCGGCCGCGGTGGCCCAGGTGCCTGGCGAGGTGAAGGGGGCGACGGACGGCAGATAGTCGCCGGGAGCGAGCGGCCTGCCGCTGTCGAGCGCCCGGACCAGGGCGTCCCACCAGGCCTTGTGGTCGCCGGTGCGCCGCTCGGCCACCGTCCGCAGATGGGCGCGTACCGCGTCGTCGGCGTCGAGGAGTTCACGCGCCGCGGTGAGCACTTCACCGGACTGCCAGCTGGCCAGGCCGAGTACGTAGTCCTGCATACCGACGTTCGCCGCCGCACCGCGCATCCGGACCGAGGAGTACTGGGTGGGGGCGATGGACAGGGCCGGCGTCGCCTCGCTCGCCGCGATGATCGCCGGGTGGTAGCGGGTGCCGGTGACCAGGGCGGCGTCCCGGGTCAGGGCGGCGACCTCCCGTGCGGTGAGCATCGGCAGCGGCTGCACCCGGTCGTCACCGGCGTATCCGGCGATCTTCTCGTTCGAGATCTGGTCGCGGCTGCCGCCGCCCGGCTCGAAGGTCCCTGCATGCGGTACGAGCAGGACGTCCGCGTCGTACAGATCGGCGAGCTGCACCAGGGTCCGGCCGATCAGCCGGTAGTACGCGTCCTTGCCGATCACCGGGGTCGACGGGTTCTCCGCGAAGCTGGCGACGATGTGGCGCCGCCGGCGGTGCCGGGCGACGGCCGCCACGTCCGCCTCGCGCGGCCGCAGTCCGAACGCGTCGTCCATGCTGAGCGCGACCCGTTGCTTGGCCGCCCCGAGCGTGCCCACCAGATCGAAGGTGGTGCGCTCCCGGGCGCCGAAGGCGACGGCCGAACCGAGCAGCGGTTCCAGGTGGGGCCGGTCCTGCCGGCGGATCAGCGGGCCGACGGTCTGGCTGGTGAAGGCGTACGGCCTGCCGAGCTCCGCGGCCACCGCGCCGAGCGAGGCCCGCTCGAAGATGTGCTGCGGGAAGAAGGAGTTGAGATTGCCGCCGCCGGCCACCAGCACCGCATCGGCCTCCCGTACGGCCTCGATCACCGCACCTGCGCTGTCGCCCTCGGGCAGCGACCGCACCCCGCGCGCGGCCTCCGTCACCGCCGTGTGCCGGGCGATGTTGTGGCTGCGGTCCGGGGTGCCGCGGAAGCCGATGCGGTGGATCGACGGGACGCCGTAGCGCGCCGTGGCGCTCTCGGGGTGGCCGCCGATGAGCGTGATGTCCGTGATCCCGCGGCGCTGCAGCTCGTCGAGCGCCACCTCGGTCATCGCCTCGTCACCCAGGTGATAGAGGTCCCGCCATCCGATGTCTCCTACGAGAACGACGCGCATCTTCCAACCTCTGCAGCTAGTGGGGACCTTGACGGGGGGCGGCGGCCGGCTCAGCCGCCGGCTTCAGGGCACTGGGACCACACCACGCCCGCGTGCACAGCCGGGTTCCCGAGACCGACGCGGCGCTGACCGCGGGGTGGCGCGCGGGTGAACGCCTTGCGTAAATGCCGCGATCCCGGGCCATCCCCGCGCCACCGCCCGACGGCCGTCGGGCCGCACACCGCCCGTCTTCCCCACTCTTCCCAACCCCTTCCCGAATCTGACGCACCGTCATATCGTCACCCTCCTGACACCCATTCAGACCCACCGGAACCGCAACCGCCCTCCGCACGGCGTCGCACGCCCGGACACCACGTCGGCGGCACCGTCCGGTGACCACCAGGGAGGAACCGTGGGAGACCCGCACCCGACCCCACCCACACTCCGGGCCACCGCACTCGGCCGCACCTTCGGCCGCGGCCCGGGCAAGGTGTCCGCACTCGGCCCGCTCGACCTGGAGGTCGCCCGCGGCGAGTTCACCTGCGTCGTCGGCCCGTCCGGCTGCGGCAAGTCCACGCTGCTGCGTATCGCCGCCGGGCTGCTCCGCCCCAGCACCGGACGCCTGGAGATCCGCGCGGAGACGGACCGCCCCGCCGCGATGATCTTCCAGGACTACGGCATCTACGACTGGAAGTCCGTACTCGCCAACGTCCGTTTCGGCCTGGACGTCCAGCGCGTCCCGCGCAAGGACGCCGACGCCCGCGCCCGGGACTGGCTCTCGCGCCTGGGCCTCGCGGACTTCGCCGACGCCTACCCGGCCGCCCTCTCCGGCGGTATGCGCCAGCGCGTGGCCATCGCCCGCGCCCTCGCCGTGGAGCCCGAGATCCTGCTGATGGACGAGCCGTTCGCCGCACTCGACGCCCAGCTCCGCACGATCCTGCAGGACGAACTCCTCGAACTCACCCAGACCACCCGCACCACCACGCTCTTCATCACCCACAGCCTGGAGGAGGCCATCGTCCTCGGCGACCGCGTCCTGGTGATGTCGGCCCGCCCGGGGCGGATCCTGGCCGAACGCCGCCCGCCGTTCGCCCGCCCGCGCTCCGGCGACATCCGCGACGCCGCTGAATTCGCCGCCCTCAAACGCGAGTTGTGGGACCTGCTGCGCGGCGAGGTCCGTACCGAGGCGGTGCCGGCATGACCACCCTCACCAAACCGCCCGCGGACGACGTCCTGGTCAGAGAGCCGGGACCGCAGGAACTGAGCCCGGTACGCACCCACCGCAGGCGGCGCGCCCTGGAGATCTCCCTGGCGGTCGCCGTGCCGCTCGTCCTGCTCCTCGTATGGCAACTGGCCGCCGTACAGGGCTGGATCGACGACCGCATCTATCCGGCGCCGCAGACCATCGTCGAGGACGGCTGGCAGCGCGCGGCCGACGGCGAACTGTGGCCGGACGTGTGGGCCACCCTCAAGCGGGTGCTCGGCGGCTACGCCATCGGCACCGTGTCCGGCTATGCGCTCGGCCTCCTGATGGGCTCCCTCTCGCTGGTACGGGCCGCACTCGAGCCGCTGCTCGACGCGCTCTACGTGGTACCGAAGCTGGCCCTGCTGCCGGTCTTCCTCAACATGTTCGGACTCGGCGAGGGGCCGCAGATCGCCCTGGTCGCGACCACCGTCTTCTTCTTCGTGTGGATCTCCACGATGGCCGCCGTGCTGGCCGTTCCCGCGGGACACCGGGACGCGGGCACGGTCTTCGGCGCATCGCCGTGGCAGATGTTCCGGCACGTCCTGCTGCCCGCCTCGCTGCCCGCGGTCCTGGTGGGGGCGCGGATCGCGGCCGGTGTGGCGGTCCTGGTGATCGTCGCCTCCGAGTCGATCGCCGCCGCCGACGGGCTCGGGCATCTGATCTTCGACGCGCGGGCGCTGTTCCAGAACGACGTGATGTTCGTCGGCATCGTCTGCGTCGCCGTGCTCGGCGTCGTGTTCTCCGAACTGGTCCGTCTCGCAGGCCGGTTGCTCACCCCCTGGGCACCGCGCGACCGCGGCCGCAGCCAGTCCTGACCCGCCGGCACGACCGCCACCGCCGCTTTCCGCCACACCCTGCCCGCTTCCTGTACGGAGGACCACGTCCCATGCGCACCGGAACGAACCCGTACCACCCCGCACCGCACAAGCGGCCCGCGCTCGCGGTCGCCCTGCTCACCGCCGGCGCCCTGCTCGTCTCTGCGGGCTGTGCGAAGGAGGACGACGCCCCGTCCGCCGGTTCCTCGAAGCCCCGCGCCGTCAAGGCGGTCGAGGGCTGCGGCAAGGCCGCCTGGACCGACCCCGCCGATCTGGCCGAGGGCCGAGAACCCGCCCGCTGCGACAAGGGCGCACCGGCCCCCAGGCCCCTCGACGCCAAGAAGAAGATCACCATCGCCACCGGCACCCTGAGCGCCGAGTACGTCGCGCCGCTCCAAATGGCCGTGGAGAAGGGCGAGTTCGCGAAGGAGGGGCTCGACGTCGACCTCAAGGTCCTGCCCACCCCGGACGCCCTGCCGCTGCTCGCCAAGGGTGACATCGACGCCCAGTGGGCGGCCCCCGAGGCGGCGGTGATGAACGGCATCAACGGCGGATTCGCCATCAAGTGGGTGGCCGCGAACTACTCCCCTCCCGCGGAGTCCCACAGCGGCCTGTGGGTGCGCCTGAAAAAGGGCGAGACGGCCGATCACGTACCGATGGCGGGCCGGAAGGTCGGCACCATGATCGGCAAGGGGTCGGTGATCGCGTACCCGATGGGCAAATCGCTGCGCAAGCACGGCGGCGGGCTCGACAAGGTGCAGTTCCAGCAGCTGGGCTCGGCCGATGTGCTCACCGCGCTGCAGAACGGCGGAGTCGACTCGGCCTGGCTCCTCGACCCGGTCTGGCAGAAGATCGACGGCGATCCGAAGTACGCCTTCCTGGGCGGCCAGCCGCTCGGCGAACCACTCGGCGGGCTCCTCTTCGGCCCGAATCTGCTGCACAAGGACGTCGATGCGGGCGTCGCCCTGCTGCGCGCGTACGTCCGGACCGTGAACACCTACTTCCGCGGCGACTACAAGTCCGACGCCGGCTTCGTCAGCGAGCTGGCGAAGCTCCTGAAGGTCGACGAGTCGATACTGAAGTCGACGCCGTCGCTGCGGATGGACTGGGAGATCCGTAAGGGCACCACTGACCGCCTGCAGCAGGCGTACGCCGATGCGGGGGTCGCGGAGGGCGAGAAGGTACCCGAGTCGAAGGCCGTCGACCGGTCCCTGTACGCGGAGGCGGTGGGGCACCGGGAATGAACACGCGGCGCCGGTGGTCAGCGCACAGCACATGACGAAGGCCCGGATCCTCGAGNGGGCACCGGGAATGAACACGCGGCGCCGGTGGTCAGCGCACAGCACATGACGAAGGCCCGGATCCTCGAGGGATCCGGGCCTTCGCCTTCAGTAGCGGGGACAGGATTTGAACCTGCGACCTCTGGGTTATGAGCCCAGCGAGCTACCGAGCTGCTCCACCCCGCGCCGTTGTGTTGCAACCGTACGTCAGAGGCGACGACCAGCGCAAATCCGATCCACCACGACCCGGGGCGGGGCGCCGCCTCAGGCCGTGAGCTCCTGCTGCAGCGCCTCCCGGAGGCGTCCCGCCCGCTCGGCGACCTCCTCGGGCCCGAGCTGCACGGCGCGGTCGCACCACTTCCGTCCCTCCGCGAGCTCGCCGCGCCGCGCGTGCAGCAGCGCGAGCCGCAGCGCGGCCCGCCCGTGCCCCGCGTCGGCGGCCCGGGTCCACCACAGCAGCGCCTCCGGCTCGCTGCCCTCGCGGGCAAGGAGCAGGCCGAGGTTGAAGGCGCCGTTCCGGCTGCCCGCCTCCGCGGCCTCGCGGTACCAGCGCGCCGCCGCGACGACGTCGCCGCGTGCGGAGGCGAGCATCCCGACGCGCACCTGGGCGCGGCGGTGCCCGAGGTCGGCCGCCCGCTCGTACCACTCCTCGCACTCGGTGCGGCCGGTCACGGCCTCGCCGAGCACCACGTCACGGTGGTCTCGCCGGTCGAGCAGCGCACCGAGCCGGTACGCCGCTTCCGCGCTGCCGCCGCCCGCGGCGCAGCGCAGATGCCGCTCGGCGCCGCGGCGGTCGCCCTCGCGGAGCCGGGCGATGCCCACCTGCAGCGCGGCCTCGGTGTGCCCGGCCG
>NZ_QUAK01000040.1 GCF_003429565.1 Streptomyces triticagri | reverse complement strand
CTCGTTGCTTTCCGGCCTTTCGGCCTTCCGGCGGTGTCGACTCTAGCAGATCCTTTCGGGCCTGACTTCCCGTCAACGGGGTTTGTCTTCACGGCTGTTGGGCCGCTCCGACGGGTGAGACATTAGCGGATTCCTGGCCCCCGAGCTAATCGGGGTCGCTCTCTCGAACGCGGTTTCCTCATTCTGCGAAAATGCATGCGGACGAGGCTGCGACGAAGCGCAGATTCGTTCTCATGGTTCTTGCGGAATGGTCGCCCGGGGACCGACTTAAGTCGGCGCTCACGTCGGGCAACCCGGAGCACACTACGGATGGCCCCATGGCGTGTCAACTTCGGGCCTGGTCGCGCTACGCTGGACCCATGTTCACGCATACGAGCATCCAGCTGTGGTGGGCCGCCTGACGGGCGGCCGCACTCACGTATGCACTCACACGGCCGCCGTCTCGGCGGCCGTTTGCGTTTCCCCTCGGGGATCGCGGTCCGTCGCCGGGCCGGCGGTCCCGAACCGAAGGTGGAGCGATGACACGGGTATTCAGCGGGATCAAGCCGACGGGGCATCTGACGCTCGGGAACTATCTGGGAGCCCTGCGCAGGTGGGCCGAGGTCGATCAGCACAGGAGCGACGCCTTGTTCTGCGTCGTCGACCTGCACGCCTTGACCGTGGAGCACGATCCGGAGCGGGTGCGCAGACTCAGCAGGCAGCTGGCCACGCTGTTCCTGGCGTGTGGGCTGGACCCCGACGTGAGCACCGTGTTCGTCCAGAGTCACGTCCCCGAGCACACGCGGCTCTCCTACCTCCTGGAGTGCACCGCCACCGACGGCGAGATGCGTCGGATGATCCAGTACAAGGAGAAGGCCGCACTCGAACGGGCGCGGGGTGGCAGCGTGCGGTTGTCCTTGCTGACGTATCCCGCGCTGATGGCCGCCGACATCCTGGCGTACGGGACCGATGAAGTGCCCGTCGGTGACGATCAGACGCAGCACGTCGAGCTGGCGAGGGATCTCGCTGTGCGCTTCAACCAGCGGTACGGGGAAACGTTCGTCGTGCCGCGTGCGAACCCTCCGGCGGTGGCTGCTCGGGTGATGAACCTGCAGGATCCGACGTCGAAGATGGGTAAGTCCGAGGCCTCAGCGGCCGGAGTCGTCCATCTGCTCGACGAGCCCGATGTCGTGCGCAGCAAGATTCTGCGGGCCGTGACGGACAGCGGGCGCGAGGTCGTGCATGACCGCGAGGCCAAGCCGGGTGTCAGCAACCTGCTCGAGATTCTTTCGTCCTGCACGGGTGGGAACCCGGAGGCGCTGGCCGGTGTATATGAGTCGTACGGCGCGTTGAAGAAGGACACCGCCGAGGCCGTGGTGGAACTCCTCGAGCCCGTACAGGCCAAGCACAAGGAGCTGTGTGCGGATCCGGGCTATGTGGAGGAGGTGCTGATGCGAGGTGCGGAGCGGGCCAGGGCGATGGCTCGGCCGCGGGTCGATGCGGCGTATGAGGCGATCGGGCTGCTGCCGCCCGGCGGGCCGATCGCTTGACCGAGTCGGGGCCGGGCGGCAGACGCTGCGGCGGGTGAGGTCAGCCGTTCCCGGTGGCGAGCTCGCGGCTTCGGTCGCGGGCCGCCTCCAGGGCGGCGATGAGGGCGGCTCGCACGCCGTGATTCTCGAGTTCCCGGATGGCGTTGATGGTGGTACCTGCAGGGGAGGTGACGTTTTCACGGAGTTTGACCGGGTGTTCGCCGCTGTCGCGGAGCATGACCGCGGCTCCGATGGCGGCCTGGACGATCAGGTCGTGGGCCTTGTCCCGGGGCAGGCCGAGCAGGATGCCCGCGTCTGTCATGGCCTCGACCAGGAAATAGAAGTACGCCGGACCGGAGCCGGACAGGGCGGTGCACGCGTCCTGTTGTGATTCGGGGACCCGCAGGGTCTTGCCGACGCCACCGAAGATCTCCTCGGCGTGCGCGAGGTGGTCCGCGGTGGCGTGGCTGCCGGGTGAGATCACGGACATGGCCTCGTCGACCAGGGCGGGAGTGTTCGTCATGACACGGACGACGGGGGTGTTCGGTGCCAGTCGCTCTTCGAAGAAGGAGGTGGGAATGCCGGCGGCGCCGCTGATGACGAGGCGTTCGGCCGGGACGTGGGGCGCGAGTTCGTCGAGGAGTGTGCCCATGTCCTGCGGCTTCACGGTGAGGATCAGGGTGTCGGCCGACTTGGCGGCCTCGGTGTTGCTGACGGGAGTGACGCCGTAGCGGGTGCGGAGTTCCTCGGCTCGCTCCGGGCGGCGGGTGGTGACCAGGAGGTTCGCCGGGGACCAGCCTGCTCGGATCATCCCGCTGAGCAGGGCCTCACCGATCTTGCCGGTGCCGAGGACTGCGACGTTCTGGGTCATGAGCGGTTCACCCTCCGGGTGCGGTGTGTCGTCCGCGGCCATCCTTTCATCGGGGCGGATTCGAGGGGTCGGCTGTCCGATGGGCGGTACAGGGCAGGCGGCCGCCGGCGGGGCACCGGCGGTGTGGGCCGTGAGTGGTGTCGTCAGGCGGTGCGGCGGCGCAGGGTCGCCGCGCCCAGGACGAGAACGAGGGCGGCCACCGCTGCGACGACAACGGCATCGCGGACGAAGTTGGCCGTGAGGTCGGTGTGCTTGAGGACTTCGTTCATGCCGTCGACCGCGTAGGACATGGGAAGGACGTTGGAGATCGCTTCTAGGACAGGCTGCATGTTCGGGCGAGGAGTGAAGAGTCCGCAGAGGAGGAGTTGGGGAAAGATCACCGCCGGCATGAACTGGACGGCCTGGAACTCCGAAGCCGCGAAGGCCGAGACGAAGAGTCCGAGGGCGGTGCCGAGGAGGGCGTCCAGGAGGGCGACCACCAGGAGCAGCCACGGTGAGCCGACGACGTCGAGTCCGAGCACCCAGAGGGCGAGACCGGTGGCCAGGGCCGACTGGATGATCGCCAGGGTGCCGAAGGCGAGTGCGTAGCCCATGATCAGGTCCGCTTTGCCCAGGGGCATGGCCAGCAGGCGCTCGAGAGTGCCGGACGTGCGCTCGCGCAGGGTGGCGATGGACGTCACCAGGAACATCGTGACCAGCGGGAAAATACCCAGGAGGGAGGCGCCGATGTTGTCGAAGGTCCGTGGGTCGCCGTCGAAGACGTAGCGCAGCAGGAAGAGCATCACGCACGGCACCAGGAGCATCAGGGCGATGGATCGGGGGTCGTGGCGGAGCTGGCGCAGTACGCGGGCCGCGGTGGCCGTGGTGCGTGCCCATGAGATGGCGGCGGGCCGGCGGGTTTCAGGGGTGTCCGGTGCGGTGTGCATGGTCATCGCGCGGCCTCCTCGGCGGGGTCGGAGGTGGCGGTCCCGTGCTGTCGGCGGGCGTCGGCCTCGTCGACGAGGCGCAGGAAGGCGTCCTCGACCGTCTCGTCCCCGGAGCGCAGTGCGTCCGGTGTTCCGTCGGCGAGGATCTCGCCTTCGCGCATCAGGAGCAGTCGGTGGCAGCGCTCGGCCTCGTCCATGACGTGGGACGAGACGAGGATCGTGGTGCCGCTGTCGGCGATGCTGTGGAAGAGGTTCCACAGGTCGCGGCGGAGTACGGGGTCGAGGCCGACGGTCGGTTCGTCGAGGACCAGGAGTTCGGGGTTTCCGAGCAGGGCGACAGCGAGGGAGACGCGGCTGCGCTGGCCGCCGGAGAGGTTTCCGGCGAGAGCGTCCGTGTGGGAGGTGAGGGCGACGGAGGTGATGGCCCGGGTGACGTTGGTCCTGCGGTGGGCTGCGGCGGCGCGGCCGGGATCGAGTACGGCGGCGAAGTACTCGAGGTTCTGGCGCACGGTGAGGTCGTCGTAGACCGAGGGTGCCTGGGTGACGTAGCCGATGCGGGAGCGGAGGGCTGCGTCGCCGGCGGGGCGGCCGAGGACTTCGAGGGTGCCGGTGACCTTGGCCTGGGTGCCTACGACGGAGCGCATCAGGGTCGATTTGCCGCAGCCGGAGGGGCCGAGGAGTCCGGTGATCTGGCCCGGCGGGACGGAGAAGTCGAGGTCTCGGAGGACGGTGCGGGGGCCCCGTACGACGGTGAGTGCTCGGGCGCGGATGGCCGGGGGCTCGTCGGGAGGTTCGTGTGGAGTGCCCGGCTGATCGGTAGCAGGGCCGGCGGAATAATTCATCATGTGTTGAATACTGCTCCTGGGCGGGTGGGACGTCAAGGAAGACGAGGACGGAGGTGCGTGACAGCCGAGAGGGGTGACAGCCGAGTTGTGCCGGCTCAGGGGTCGGCCCGGCGGAGGGTGACGGTGAGGTGCAGGGCGTAGGTCTCCTCGACGATTCCGCCGGGGAAGACGCGTAGGACCTCTGTGCGCTCCTGGTCAAGGAGCGGGGCCGCGCGGTGCGGGCCGAGTCGGGCGACGTAGGAGTGGCTGCCGAGGTGAGCGATGTGCTGGTCGAGTGGCACTCGGCGGGTCCAGTGCAACTCGCGCCGGACCGGCCGCAGGGCCGGGTCCGCCTCGGTGATCAGTCGGGGCGCTCTGAGGCCGGTCCCGTGCCGGTGGGCGTCGAGGCGGCGGGCGAGGCGGTCCTCCTGCTCGGCGATCCAGGGGACGGTGGTGTCGGGGATGTTCCACCAGAGGGCGAGGGCGCCGCCTGGGGCCAGTACGCGCATGGCTTCCGGTACGGAGCGCGCCGGGTCGGTCCAGTGCCAGGACTGTGCGTATGTGATCAGGTCGGTGGAGGCGGTGGCGAGCGGAAGGGCGTCGCCGACGGCTCGCAGGAGGGGCACATCGGGCAGGGCCTCGCGGAGTTGTTCGCCCATGGCGGGGCCCGGTTCGACGGCGAGGACGCGGGCGCCTCTGGCGGCGAGCAGGCGGGTGGCGATACCGGTGCCCGCGCCGACGTCGACCACGCGGCGTCCGTCCAGCGGGTGGCCGGTCAACTCCTCAATGGTGTCGAAGAGTTGCGGCGGATAGCTCGGGCGGGAGGTGGCGTACTGGGCAGCCACCGAGTCGAAGGAGAGGGCGCGCGGGGTGCCGGGGTGTGCGGACTCTTGCTGTCCGGGGTGCGAGGCCATCCCTCGATTGTGGTGCGGGGTGGTCGGCCGGACTAGCGCTTGCGCTTGCGCTGGGAGGAGCGGGCGGCCGGGTTTCGGGTGCGGCGGCTTGTGCGGCGTTCGTACTGGGTGCGGGCCGTTTCGTACTCGGCGCGGCGCAGTTTCTCGCCCGGGGCCTCGGTCAGGGAACGGAAGAAGTAGGCGAGGAGCATGCCGATGAAGCCGATCGCCAGCATGCTGCGGAGGGACTGCTGCGTCTGAGGGTCGAGGCGTTTGCCGTACGACTCCCAGGTGCGGCGGAAGGCGATGGCGCTGCAGACGGCGAAGACCACCACGACGAGGAGGTTCACGAAGCTGCCGACCTTGGCGATCTCCAGGCCCTGGTAGGCGAAGCGCAGTACGAAGCAGCCGGCCGCCGCGGCGGCGAGGGAGCCCGCGGCGACGCCGGCGCGGCGCAGGGCATAGCCGTGGTCGTGGTCGACCCAGGTGGTGCCGAAGAAGCGGAGGGCTTCGGGCTCCGGGCCTCCTGCGGAGCCCGTTCCCGGATCGCGGGGCCGGGGCGTGCCGCCGGGGCCACCGGCCTTGCCGGTCTCGGCCTTGCCGGTCTCGCCGTGGCCGGTGTCGCGTTTGCCGCTCTCTTCGCTCACGGCTCGATTATCGCTCGTACTGCCGGCCGGGCCCGCAGAGGCTCTCGGGCTCCCCCCGCGGGCGTCCGGGCGGCCGAGGCGTCAGGCGCAGGGTGGGGCGATGAAGCCGTCGGAGCCGGTCTTCACATAGGTGTCCGAGACGAACTGGCCGTTGGCGATGTTGTTCCAGATGTTCGAGGTGCCGTACGGGCCGGTGACGGACTGGCCCCGGGTCTGGCAGTACACGCGGACCGAGGAACCCGCCGGCAGGACCCGGACGAGGCGGTAGTTCGTGCCTGGACCGCTGCGGACGTTGAGCCGGTAGCCCGGTGCGACCGGGTACGAGCGGGCCTTGGCCTCCGCGTCGCCGGCCGTCGCGGCTGCCTCGTCGGTCTGTGCCGCGTCAGTGTTCACGGCGTCGTCGGTGGTCCCGGCAGCTCCGGCAGCATCAGTACTCCCGGATGTCCTCGCAGTCCCAGCAGTCTCGGTGTTCTCAACAGCCATACTGGCCTCCCCCCGTTGATCGAATGGCGTGTCGTCACGCCCAGCGCGCCGAGGCTAGCAAGCCCCGTCCGTCTCGTACGCATCATCGACTAGGCTCTGCGCGTCGCGCGCGGACGGATACGCGCGGACGGAATGTCGGGGGGTGGCCGATGCCGCCAGGGCGCAGAATCGGACCCGGTCCGGAAGCGGAATTCGCCGAACGGCCGCTGTACGCAGGCCACTACCGCCTGGACGAGCCGCTCGGCTCGGGCGGTATGGGCGTGGTCCATCTCGCCCGTTCAGCCTCCGGGCTGCGGCTCGCGGTCAAGGTGGTGCATCCGGAGCTCGCGGAGGACCGCGAGTTCAGAGGCAGGTTCCGGCAGGAGGTCGCCGCGGCCCGGAGGGTCAGCGGTGCCTTCACCGCGCCCGTGGTGGACGCCGACCCGGATGCCGCACAGCCCTGGATGGCGACGCTCTACGTCCCGGGCCCCACCCTCGAAGACCAGGTGAAGCGGAACGGCGCACTGCCGCCCGACCGGCTCCGCCGACTGCTCGCGGGCCTCGCCGAGGCACTGCGCGACATCCACCGCGTCGGCGTGGTGCACCGAGACCTCAAACCCAGCAACGTCCTGCTGGCCGAGGACGGCCCCAAGGTCATCGACTTCGGGATATCCCGGCCGGCGGACAGTGAACTGCGCACGGAGACCGGCAAATTGATCGGTACGCCGCCATTCATGGCGCCCGAGCAGTTCCGCAGGCCGCGGGAGGTGGGCCCGGCCGCCGATGTGTTCGCCCTCGGCTCCGTGCTGGTGCACGCGGCGACGGGCCGTGGCCCCTTCGACTCGGACAGCCCGTACGTGGTGGCGTACCAGGTGGTGCACGACGAGCCCGATCTCGCGGGCGTGCCGGAGGAGTTGGCCGGGCTCGTGGCGCGTTGCCTGGCCAAGGAGCCGCAGGACAGGCCGACTCCGGACGACCTGATGGCCGAGCTGCGGGAGGTCGTCGCCTCGTACGACACCCAGGTGTTCGATCCGTACGGGACGGGCGCGCAGGTCTTCGCTTCGGACGACGTGGGCGCGCAGGTGTTCATCCCGGCCCAGCGGGACGAGCCGGACCGGTCGGACCGGCACGACCGGCAGGCGGCGCGCGATCAGCAGGAGCCGGCGCCCTCCGAGGAGGCGGTCACGCATGTCTCCGACCGGAGGCACGGCGGGCGGCGGACCCGGCCGGGGCGCGGCCGGTGGCGGCGGCCGGCCGCGTGGTCGCGGCGGACCCGGCTGGCCGTCTGTGTGCTCGCGGTCGCAGTCGCTGCCGGGGTGACCGCCTCGTTCACGGTGCTCGGCGCCGGCGGGTCCGCAGACGGGGGCGGAGTGGGCGACGAACCGCGGGCGTCGAACGGCGCGCCCTCCTCGCCGGCGCCGCCCACGCGCGCGTGGAGCACGAAATTGCCCACCAAGGGCGCGAGCGGCACGCCCCATTGCGTACGCGCACCCGCATCGAAGACCGGAGGCGGCGCAGCGGCACGGCTCTACTGCGCGGCCCCCGGAATCAGCGCTGCCGCCCTCGACGCCGGCAGCGGCAAGGTCCTGTGGTCACGCCCGCAGTCCACGGCAGGCCGCGGGACCGCCCTCGAGCCGCCCACGGCCCCTGTCCTGTCCGGCGGCCTCCTGCAGACCGTCACCGACAGGGGAAGCGTCCTCGAGGCCCTCGACCCGCGCTCGGGACAGACCCGTTGGTCCCATGACCTGAGTGCGTACGCGGGACGGGTCACCCACGCGCGGGACACCGTCCTGCTGACGACGGCCCAGGGAACCCTGCGCGCGCTCGACGCCCGTGACGGCAGCCGCCGTTGGCAGCGGACGTACGCCGAACTGCGGGACGCCACCCTGTGGACGGGCGGCGACGGCCACGTCTACGCCGTCAACACGCTCCAGGGCGGCGGCAGTCGGGTGACCTCCCTCGACCCCCGCACCGGCCGCAAGCAGTGGCAGCGGAGCCTGGACGGCGCCCTGACGCCGGTCGGCGCGCGCGACGGCACGGTGTGGTTCACGCAGGCCGACCAGGACTCGTACGCGGTCGCCGTGGTCCGGTACGACGCGAACCGGCGCGCGGTACGCCGCGTGCCGCTCGACGTACCGCTGCCCGACCCGGTGGCGAGTCTGCACGGGGACACGGTGCATCTGCTCGGTGCGGGCGGCGGGTTGGTCGCGGTGGACACCGCGGGAGCGGACGCCGGGCCGCGGTGGCGGCTCGAGACGTCGGTGAGCCAGGGGTCCGCGCCCACCGTCGCGGGCGGCACCCTGTACTTCGGCGCGGCCGACGGGCGGCTGATCGCCGTCGATGTGCGTGGCGGGCGGCCGGCGCTGCTCGGGCAGACCGAGCCCCGGCCCAGTGGCCGTACCGGCGCGCCGGCCTCCGCCCTGGACCGGCCGGTCGCGGCCGAGGGCAGGGTGTTCGCCACCGCGCCCGACGGATCGGTCTTCTCGCCGCCCTCGGGATCGCCGCGGCGTTGGTGACCCCAGGGCCGCCCGCCCGCGGCCTCAGCCCAGCTTGCTGACGTCCCGCACCGCGCCCTTGTCGGCGCTGGTGGCCATCGCCGCGTACGCGCGCAGCGCGGTGGAGACCTTCCGCTCGCGGCCCCGCGGGGCGTAGACGCCGCCGAGGGCCTCGCGCCGGGCCGCCAAGTCCTCGTCGGACACGAGGAGTTCGATGGACCTGTCCGGGATGTCGATACGGATGCGGTCGCCGTCCTCGACGAGCGCGATGGTGCCGCCGGAGGCCGCCTCGGGCGAGGCGTGCCCGATGGACAGGCCCGACGTACCGCCGGAGAAGCGGCCGTCGGTGACGAGGGCGCAGGTCTTGCCCAGGCCGCGGCCCTTGAGGAAGGACGTCGGGTAGAGCATCTCCTGCATGCCGGGGCCGCCCTTGGGGCCCTCGTAGCGGATGACGACGACGTCGCCGTCCTTGATCTGCTTGCTGAGAATCTTCTCGACCGCCTCGTCCTGCGACTCGCAGACGACCGCGGGGCCCTCGAAGGTCCAGATCGACTCGTCCACGCCCGCGGTCTTCACCACGCAGCCGTCGACGGCCAGATTGCCCTTGAGGACCGCGAGTCCGCCGTCCTTGGAGTAGGCGTGCTCGACGGAGCGGATGCAGCCGCCCGCGGCGTCCGTGTCGAGGCTGTCCCAGCGCTCCGACTGCGAGAAGGCCTCGGCGGAGCGGACGCAGCCGGGCGCCGCGTGCCACAGCTCGAGGGCCTCGGCGGACGGTGAACCGCCGCGCACGTCCCAGGTCTTGAGCCACTCGTCGAGGGACGCGGCGTGCACCGAGTGCACGCCCTCGTTGAGCAGGCCGCCGCGCTGGAGCTCGCCCAGGATGGCGGGGATGCCGCCGGCGCGGTGCACGTCCTCCATGTAGTACGTGCCGCCCGGCGCGACGTTGGGCGCGACCTTCGACAGGCACGGGACGCGGCGCGAGACCGCGTCCATGTCGGCCAGGTCGTAGTCGAGTTCGGCCTCCTGGGCGGCGGCGAGCAGGTGCAGGATCGTGTTGGTGGAGCCGCCCATGGCGATGTCGAGCGCCATCGCGTTGTCGAAGGCGTCGCGGGTGGCGATGTTGCGCGGCAGGACGGTCTCGTCGCCGCCCTCGTAGTAGCGCTTGGCGAGGTCCACGACGGTGCGGCCGGCCTGCTCGTAGAGGGCGCGGCGTGCGGTGTGGGTGGCGAGCACCGAGCCGTTGCCCGGCAGGGCGAGGCCGATGGCCTCGGTCAGGCAGTTCATCGAGTTGGCGGTGAACATGCCGGAGCAGGAGCCGCAGGTCGGGCAGGCGTTCTCCTCGATGCGGAGGATGTCCTCGTCCGAGATGCTCTCGTCGACCGCGTCCGAGATCGCGTTGACCAGGTCGAGTTTTCGGACCGTGCCGTCCACGAGGGTCGCCTTGCCGGCCTCCATGGGGCCGCCGGAGACGAAGATCGTCGGGATGTTGAGGCGCAGGGCGGCCATCAGCATGCCGGGGGTGATCTTGTCGCAGTTGGAGATGCAGATCAGGGCGTCGGCGCAGTGCGCTTCCGTCATGTACTCGACGGAGTCGGCGATCAGGTCGCGCGAGGGCAGGCTGTAGAGCATGCCGCCGTGGCCCATCGCGATGCCGTCGTCCACCGCGATCGTGTTGAACTCACGGGGCACCGCGCCGGCCGCGAGGATCGCCTCGGAGACGATCCGGCCGACCGGGGCCAGGTGGGTGTGGCCCGGGACGAACTCCGTGAAGGAGTTGGCGACGGCGATGATCGGCTTGCCGATGTCCGCGCTCGCTACGCCCGACGCCCGCATAAGGGCGCGGGCGCCCGCCATGTTGCGGCCGTGGGTGACAGTGCGGGACCTCAGCTCGGGCATCGTCGCTCGCTCCTTGGACGGATCCTCTGCCCGCGGACGGGGTCCTCGGGCGGCCCTCGGGACAACCCTGCGGGCGTATCGGCAAATGGGGTGTCTACGAGCGTACGCCGCCACTCCACGATCCGGACCCGGTGTCCGGGGAATGGGATGCCGGGCTCACCTGGTGGGCTGCTCGGCGGCGGGCCGCCGGATCCTCCGGGGGTCCCGGTGGGTTCAGGGCTGCGCCCCCGCCTCGGGGCTTGTCAGGTACCGCTCGAGGGCCGGCGCGACCATCGCGACGACGTCCTCGACGTCTGCCGACGCGATCGGCTCCATCTTGACCACGTACCGCAGCACCGCGATCCCGATCAGATGCCCGGCGGCGAGCTGCGCGCGGAACTCGGGATCGGGTACCTGCAGATCGCCGGCCACGCGCGCGAGGAGGCGCTTTTCGATGAGCGCACGGAGTGTTGCGGCGGCGGTCTCGTTGCTGAACGCCGAGCGCAGTACGGCGAGCAGCGGGAGCCGGGTGACCGGGTTCTCCCAGACGCCGAACAGGTAGCGGGCCATGTTCTCGCCGGCCTTCTCCGGGCCGCCCGCGGCGATCGCGTCCGGGACGCCGAACGCGGGCGCGAAGGACTGCTCGATGGCTGCGCCGAAGACGTCCTCCTTCTTGCCGAAGTAATGGTGCACAAGGGCGGGGTCCACGCCCGCCGCCTTGGCGATGCCGCGTACCGAGGTCTTGTCGTAGCCCCGCTCGGAGAACTCCTCGCGCGCGGCCTCCAGAATGCGGTCGCGGGTGGCGGGGCCGGCCGCGGCCTCGGTGCGCGACGGGCGGCCCCGGCGGCGCGGGGTCCCGGCCGTCACTGCCGCTCCGTGAGCGTCCTGGCCGCGGAGGCCAGGTGCAGCCTGGTGAAGGCGAGCGCCTCGGCGAGATCGGCCTCACGTTCGGCGCTGGACATCGCACGACGGGTGTTGACCTCGATGACGACGTGGCCGTCGAAGCCGGAGAGCGCGAGGCGTTCCAGCACCTCCGCGCACGGCTGGTCGCCGCGGCCCGGGACCAGGTGTTCGTCCTTGGCGGAGCCCCGGCCGTCGGCGAGGTGCAGGTGGGCGAGCCGGTCGCCCATTCTGTCGATCATGTCCATGGCGCCGGTACGGGCGGTGGAGGTGTGCGAGAGGTCGACCGTGAAGTGCCGGTAGTCGTCCTTGGTGACGTCCCATTCGGGGGCGTAGGCGAGCATCTCCCGGTCGCGGTAGCGCCACGGGTACATGTTCTCCACCGCGAAACGCACGTCCGTCTCGTCGGCCATCCGCCACAGGCCGCTGACGAAGTCCCGGGCATAGCTGCGCTGCCAGCGGAACGGCGGGTGCACCACGACCGTGCTCGCGCCGAGTTTCTCGGCGGCCGCCTGGGCGCGCTGCAGCTTCACCCACGGGTCCGTGGACCACACGCGCTGGGTGATCAGGAGGCACGGTGCGTGTACGGCGAGGATCGGGACTTGGTGGTAGTCGCTCAGCTTGCGCAGGGAGTCGATGTCCTGGCTGACGGGGTCCGTCCAGACCATCACCTCGACGCCGTCGTAGCCGAGACGCCCGGCGATCTCGAACGCCGTCGCTGTCGACTCCGGATAGACCGAGGCCGTCGACAGGGCGACCTTCGCGTCCGGCACACGCACCACTGACTCCGCCACGCCCGCCAGCGTACGGGCCGCCTCCGCGGGGTCTGCCCTTTTCGAGGACTCTTCGGACCGCTGCGGCGCCGCCCCTGCGGACTCCCGCACCGTGCGGGCACGGTCCTGCGCCGCCCTACCGGCATCCTGCGAAGACCCGGCGGACGAGCCTACGGACGGCGGCCGGCCGGGTACGGACTCGGCGGACGCAAGCGGGGGCTGCCCCGGCGCAGATCCGGCCGACGTGCGCGCCGACTCCGCAGGCTCTTGGACGTGGCCGGCGGATTCCCGTCCGGGCTCGCCCCACTCACGTACGGACTGGGCCGGCTGCCGCGCAGACGCGGCCGGCGCTTGTGCCGGCTCGGAAAGCTCGGGCTCGGAAAGCTCGGGCTCGACATGGTCCCCAGCCGACCGACCGGCTGCCCGCGAGAACCCCGCGGACGCCACCCTCTTCCGCAGGGCTGCGACGGGTGGCAGCGGGGACTTCCGCCGGGACCCGGCGGACAGCCGCACCAGGGCGGCGGACGGTCGCGTGGAGTCGGCAGGCTGTTGCGCAGACCGGTGCTCAGACTCGGCCGGCGCTCGCACGGGATCGGCATGCTCGCGTCGAGCCCCAGAAGGCTCCGACTCGGGCTCGGCAGGCAGCTGCGCCGCGTCGCACGGCCGGGCCGAGGGCCCGGAGGGTCGGCGCATGTCCTCGGCAGACCGGTGCGCGGCCTCGTCCGGCACCCGTACGGACTCGTCCGAGGCCCGTACAGACTCCTCCGAGGCCCGCACGGATTCGGAGTGCTCACGCGCAGCCCCGGAGGGCAGCCGGACGGAATCCGCAGGCCGGCGCGCAGACTCAGCGGGTCCCCCAGCCGATCCGGTCGACGAGCGAGCAGGCTCCGCCGACCGCGGCGCAGGGCCTGCGGACTCCCGCACCGACCCCGCGGCCGCGGACAAGCCCGCAAGGCCGCCGGACGGCCGCGGGGACTCGCCGGACACCTGCCCCGGATCGGCAGGCATCCGGGCAGCCGAAGCGTGCGGGCGGGCGGAGTTCGCACCGGAGTTCGCCGCCGGGCGCGCCGCGCCGCCGGGACGTTGCGCAGGCTCGGGCGGCAGGTGGTCGGGCTCGGACGGCTGCGGCAACTGGTGGGGATCGCTCGGCTCTTGTGCGCTCAACGGTCCGCCCGGGGGGCTTCGACGGCTTGCGGAGCGCCACCGGTCCGGTCGGGTCCACCGGCAGGCGCGGAGGCGGGGCCCTGGAGGCCGTCCGGGGTGGTCTCAGGGCCGTTCGGCAGGTGGTCGAGGCGGCGCAGGATGACGCCCTCGCGAAGGGCCCACGGGCAGATCTCCACGGACTCGACGCCGAACAGGTCCATCGCGCCCTCGGCCACGAGCGCCCCGGCAAGCAGCTGCCCGGCGCGTCCGTCGGAGACGCCCGGCAGCTCGCACAGTTCGGTCTCGTTCATCGCGGCGAGCCGCGGCACCCAGTCCTCGAGCGACTTCCGCTTGAGTTCCCGCTGTACGTAGAGGCCCTCGGCGGACCGTGCGGCACCCGCGAGACGGGCCAGCTGCTTGAACGTCTTGGACGTGGCCACGACATGGTCGGGGCTGCCGAGCCGGCTGAACTCGCCCACCACACGGGCGATCTGGGCCCGCGCATGCCGGCGCAGCGCCTTGACGTCCTGCGGGTCCGGAGGGTCGCCGGGCAGCCAGGCCGAGGTGAGGCGGCCCGCGCCGAGCGGCAGCGACACCGCCGCATCGGGTTCCTCGTCGATGCCGTACGCGATCTCGAGCGAGCCGCCGCCGATGTCGAGGACGAGCAGTTTGCCGGCGGACCAGCCGAACCAGCGGCGGGCGGCCAGGAAGGTCAGCCGCGCCTCCTCCTCGCCGGACAGGACCTGCAGGTCCACACCGGTCTCGCGGCGGACGCGGTCGAGCACCGCATCGGCGTTGGTGGCCTCGCGTACCGCGGAGGTCGCGAAGGCGAGGACGGATTCGCAGCCCTTGTCCTCGGCCGCCACCAGGGCGTCACGCACGGTGGCGACGAGCCGGTCGACGCCTTCGCCGCCGATCGCACCCGCCTCGTCGAGGAGTTGGGCGAGCCGCAGTTCCGCCTTGTGCGAGTGCGCGGGCAGCGGGCGGGCGCCCGGGTGCGCGTCCACCACAAGGAGGTGCACGGTGTTCGATCCGACGTCGAGGACTCCGAGTCTCATACCGAAAACGCTACTGCGCGTTCGGAGGTGGCCGGTCCACATGTGGCGTATGCCGCGCATACCCTGGACATGTGGCCAAGACGAAAAAGGCGAAGAACGACAAAACCCCCAAGGCTTCGAAGAAGGACCCCAAGAACTCCAAGGACGCCAAGGGCACCGAGCCGGCCGTGCCGCCCCCCGCCGACGACGAGAAGGGGCTGGACTTCGCCCGTGCCTGGGTCGAGTTCCCGGACCCGGCGGACGACGAGCAGGTCTTCCGCTGCGACCTGACCTGGCTCACGTCCCGCTGGAACTGCATCTTCGGCAGCGGCTGCCAGGGCATCCAGGCGGGCCGCGCCGACGACGGCTGCTGCACCCTCGGAGCGCACTTCTCGGACGAGGACGACGAGAAGCGGGTCGCCGACAGCGTGGCGAGGCTCACTCCGGAGATCTGGCAGCACCACGACGTCGGTTCGCAGACGGGCTGGATCGAGGAGGACGAGGACGGCGACCGCCAGACGCGCCGCTGGAACGGCTCGTGCATCTTCCAGAACCGCCCCGGTTTCGCCGGCGGCGCCGGCTGCTCGCTGCACATCCTGGCGCTGCGCGAGGGCCGCGAACCGCTGGAGACCAAACCGGACGTCTGCTGGCAGCTGCCGGTCCGCCGGACCTACGAGTGGATCGAGCGGCCCGACGACACCAAGATCCTTCAGGTGTCGATCGGCGAGTACGANGCTGCCGGTCCGCCGGACCTACGAGTGGATCGAGCGGCCCGACGACACCAAGATCCTTCAGGTGTCGATCGGCGAGTACGACCGCCGCGGCTGGGGGCCCGGCGGCCACGACCTGCACTGGTGGTGCACCTCCGCGACGTCCGCACACGGCGCGGGCGATCCCGTCTATGTGTCGTACGCGCCCGAGCTCGAGGAGCTGATGGGCAAGGCCGGCTACGACCGTCTGGTCGAGCTGTGCGAGGAGCGCCTGGCCTCTCAACTGCCGCTCGTGGCGCCCCATCCGGCGGATCCTGCGCGCTGACGCCGGGCCTGGCGTCAGCCGGTCGGCCCCGTGCCGCCGGGGTCGCTGCTCGGCGGGTCGGACGGCTCCGGCTCGGACGGGTCGGGTGACGAGTCCGTGGGGTCGGGATCCGGGCTGGACGGCGGCGGATCCGACGGGGGCGGTGTCGTGGGGTCCTGCGACGTCGGGTCCGGGTCCGGGGAGGACGGCGGCGGCGTCGACGGAGGCCTGGTCGGCGTCGGGCGGTCCGGGTTCGACGGCGACGGGCTCGTGGCGCCGTACCCGTCGATGGCGACCACCGAGTTGCCCGGGCCCACCGCGATGCGGGCGCTCCAGTGTCCGGCCGGCTCCCGGTGGTGGTCCACGTACACCCGGAAGCTCACGGACTCGCCCGGCATCAAGGTCCCCGACGTACGGGTCAGATGCAGCCAGTACGCGCGCGTGGAGGCCGACCAGTGGACCGGCTCGCCGCCGGACGCGGTCAGCGTGACGACGGTGGCGCCGCCGCTCGGCTGGGCGGCGACGGTGAGCCTGCCGGGGCCCACGCGGCTGTGCGAGGGGTCGGCGCCCGGGCTGATCACCTCGACCGAGACGTCGGGCGAACGGCTGCCCGCGGTGAAGCGCGGATCCGGGTCGGTGCGGGCATTGCCCGCGTTCTCGTAGTCGCGGGCGTCGTCGGCGCCGAGGCCGGTCCCGTCGCTCTCGCTCGCGCTGACCGAGGATCCGTCACGGCCCTCGCCGACGAGCGGCGCACCGCGGTAGGCCGCCCACAGGGCGAGCACCGGGGCGGCGACGACGGTGGCGACGACCGTCGTCGTGACGGCACGCGCGCGCAGTCGGTCGCGGCGGGCGGCACGGTCCTTGGGGTCCATCGGGAAGCCGCGGCGGTCGAAGCGCGGTGCACCGCCACGCGCGTGTGCCGCACGGCCCATGGCCGCATGGGCCGCGGCGCGCGGCGCCCTGACCACCGGCAGCGCGGCGGCAGTCGGGGTGGTCCCCGGCCAGGCGGCGGCGCCGGCGCGCTCGGCGGTGCGGCGGCAGCGTGGGCAGTCGTCCACGTGCCGGACGAGTTCGGCACGCAGGGCGGTGCCGAGCAGCAGCTGATTGTCGCCGGTGAGCCTGGCCACGCTGGGGCAGGTGCCCTTCTCGACGACGGCGAGCGCGGCCCTGGTGCGCTCCACCTCGCAGGCGGCCGCGGAGAGCAGTTCGCGCGCGGTGACCTGCTCCATGCCGAGTACGGAGGCCACCTCGCGGGTGGACAGGCCGTGGCGTACGGCGAGTTCGAGCGCCTCGCGCTGCTCGGGGGTGGTGCCTGCGGCCTCCGGCCAGGCCAGCCTGGCCAGTTCACGACGGCGCTCCTGGTCGGCGCCGCCGGCCGGGTCCGCGGCGCCCGTCCACGCGGGTGCCGTCCGCG
>NZ_QUAK01000049.1 GCF_003429565.1 Streptomyces triticagri | reverse complement strand
GTCGCAGGACGAGGGCGAGGACACCGAGGCCGCGGACGAGCAGTCCGAGTCGGACGAGGACAAGGACGGGTCCGAGGCCGCCGACGAGGAGCGTGCCGAGTCGGGCGGCTCCAGCAGCAGCCGGCGCCGTCGTCGGCGCCGGCGTCGCGCCGGTGACTCGGGTCAGGACAGCGAGCCGGTGGACGGCGACCCGGAGCGCACGGTCGTCAAGGTCCGCGAGCCGCGGCCCAAGTCGGAGCCCTCGGACGAGGTGCAGTCCATCAAGGGCTCGACCCGTCTGGAGGCGAAGAAGCAGCGCCGCCGCGAGGGGCGTGAGCAGGGCCGTCGCCGGGTGCCGATCATCACCGAGGCCGAGTTCCTGGCCCGCCGTGAGGCCGTCGAGCGCGTGATGGTCGTACGGGAGCAGGGCGAGCGCACCCAGATCGGTGTCCTCGAGGACGACGTCCTGGTCGAGCACTACGTCAACAAGGAGCAGTCGACCTCGTACGTCGGCAATGTCTACCTGGGCAAGGTGCAGAACGTCCTGCCGTCGATGGAGGCCGCCTTCATCGACATCGGCAAGGGCCGCAATGCCGTGCTGTACGCGGGCGAGGTCAACTTCGAGGCGCTCGGCATGGCCAACGGGCCGCGCCGTATCGAGACCGCCCTGAAGTCCGGCCAGTCCGTGCTCGTCCAGGTCACCAAGGACCCGATCGGCCACAAGGGCGCCCGGCTGACCAGCCAGGTGTCGCTGCCCGGCCGGTACCTGGTCTACGTGCCCGAGGGCTCGATGACCGGCATCAGCCGCAAGCTCCCGGACACCGAGCGGGCGCGCCTGAAGAGCATCCTGAAGAAGATCGTCCCCGAGGACGCGGGCGTCATCGTGCGGACCGCCGCCGAAGGTGCGAGCGAGGACGAGCTGCGCCGCGACGTCGAGCGGCTGCAGGCGCAGTGGGAGGAGATCCGGAAGAAGTCGAAGAGCGGCAATGCGCCGACTCTGCTGTACGGCGAGCCGGACATGACCGTCCGTGTCGTGCGCGACATCTTCAACGAGGACTTCTCCAAGGTCATCGTCAGCGGTGAGAACGCCTGGGAGACCATCCACGGATACGTCTCGCACGTGGCCCCGGACCTCGCGGACCGGCTGCAGAAGTGGACCTCCGAGGTCGACGTCTTCGCCACGTACCGCATCGACGAGCAGCTGATGAAGGCGCTCGACCGCAAGGTCTGGCTGCCGAGCGGCGGCTCCCTGGTCATCGACAAGACCGAAGCGATGATCGTGATCGATGTGAACACCGGGAAGTTCACGGGTCAGGGCGGCAACCTCGAGGAGACCGTCACCCGGAACAACCTGGAGGCGGCCGAGGAGATCGTCCGGCAGCTGCGCCTGAGGGACCTCGGCGGCATCGTCGTCATCGACTTCATCGACATGGTCCTGGAGTCGAACCGGGACCTGGTGATGCGACGCCTTCTCGAGTGCCTGGGCCGGGACCGGACCAAGCACCAGGTCGCCGAGGTGACCTCGCTCGGCCTGATCCAGATGACCCGTAAGCGGGTCGGGCAGGGGCTGCTCGAGTCGTTCTCGGAGACCTGCGTGCACTGCAACGGCCGTGGCGTCATCGTGCACATGGAGCAGCCGACGGCCTCCGGTGGCGGCGGCAAGCGGTCCAAGAAGCGCGGGCGCGGCGGGGACCAGGCGGCGGAGCACACGCACGAGCACGTCAAGGACGGTTCGGCGAAGGACACGTCGGCGAAGGACGCGTCGGCGAAGTCCAAGGCCGAGCCGGAGACGGAGACCGAGGCGGAGGTCGCGGCCGAGGTCGCGACGCCGGTCAAGCTCGCCGAGCCCGATTTCAAGCCGGACGAGGAGCTCTACGGCAGCGCCGCCGAGGCGGAGGCCGCGGCCGGTCGTGGTGGTCGTTCGCGGCGCCGCGCCTCGCGCAAGGCCTCGGCTCCGGCCGGGTCCCCGAAGCCGGCGCAGGAGACGCCCGCCGCGGTGACCGAGACGCCCGTCGAGGAGCCCGCCGCTACCGCTCCGGAGCCGGCCGAGGAGGCCGCCGCGCCGGCGCCTCGCACGCGGCGTCGCGCCTCCCGGAAGGCCTCGGCTCCGGCCGGGTCCCCGAAGGCGGCCGAGGAGGCACCTGCGGCGATCACCGTCGAGGCTCCGCCCGCGCCGGCCGCCGAGCCGGAGCCCGTCGCACCGGCGCAGGAGGCCCCCGTGGCCGAGCCCGCGCCCGTGGAGGAGCCCGCCGCGCGTCCGCGTCGCCGTGCCGTGCGCAAGGCCGCCGCCCCGACCTCGGCGGAGGAAGCCGCCGTGGTGGTCGTCGCCTCGGGCGGCGACGAGGCCGCTGCCGGGGAGCCGGCCGCGGAAGAGGCCGCTCCGGCGAAGAAGGCGGCCCGCAAGACCGCCAAGAAGGCCACCGCCAAGAAGGCCGCGACGAAGAAGACCGCGGCCAAGAAGACGACGGCCAAGAAGACGACGACGGCGAAGAAGGCCACCAAGGCGAAGAAGACCGCCGCGGCCGAGCAGCCGTCCGCGTCGAGCGTCTCGGCCCCGGCCGAGGACGCCTGAGCCGAGGACGCCTGAGCAGTACGTCACGACGACGCCCTCCACCTGGCAGTACCGCCGGGCGGAGGGCGTCGTCGTACCTGGTTTGACCCTTTCGGTGGAGGCCCCGTAATCTTGGGCGTCGGTGTGTGACTACGCCGCGCCCCTGAGCACCTCCCTCCCGCTTCGTGCAGGAGAGGCCGCTCGTCCGATCCGGATCCTCGGTTCCCCAGGGAGCCGTGTGAGCGGCTGGCATCAGGGGTTCCGTTCCGAGCGAGAGAGAGTTCCGCGTGTACGCCATCGTGCGCAGCGGTGGTCGCCAGCACAAGGTTGCTGTCGGCGACATCGTTGAGGTTGACAAGATTTCCACCGCCCAGGTAGGCGACACGGTAGAGCTCTCTACCCTGCTCGTTGTCGACGGCGAGTCCGTGACCAGCGACCCGTGGGTGCTGGCCGGCATCAAGGTCCAGGCCGAGATCGTGGACCACCACAAGGGCGCGAAGATCGACATCCTTCGCTACAAGAACAAGACCGGCTACCGCCGTCGTCAGGGCCACCGCCAGCAGTACACGGCGATCAAGGTCACTGAGATCCCCACGGCTGCGAAGTAAGGGACTGAGGAGACATGGCACACAAGAAGGGCGCATCGTCCACTCGGAACGGTCGCGATTCCAACGCTCAGCGGCTCGGCGTGAAGCGCTTCGGCGGTCAGCTCGTCAATGCCGGTGAGATCATCGTCCGCCAGCGTGGCACCCACTTCCACCCGGGCGACTCCGTCGGCCGCGGCAAGGACGACACGCTGTTCGCGCTTGCCGCCGGCGCCGTGGAGTTCGGTACCCACCGCGGCCGCAAGGTCGTCAACATCGTTCCGGCCGCCGAGTAATTCCGGCTCCGTAGAGCGGTTCTTTCCGAGGGCGGACCTCGCCTTCCGTACGGACTCCGTACGGGAAGCGGGTCCGCCCTCGGCGTGTTACGAGTAAGACCATTCCGTACTCCTCCGGCCGCCGGCCGGGGGGACCCCCAGGAGGCACCCCACCATGACCACCTTCGTGGACCGCGTCGAGCTGCACATCGCCGCGGGTAACGGAGGCCACGGCTGTGCCTCCGTGCACCGGGAGAAGTTCAAGCCGCTCGGCGGCCCGGACGGGGGGAACGGCGGCCGGGGCGGTGACGTCCTGCTGGTCGTCGACCAGTCCGTGACGACGCTCCTCGACTACCACCACAGCCCGCACCGCAAGGCCACCAACGGCAAGCCCGGCGAGGGCGGCAACCGCTCCGGCAAGGACGGCGGCGACCTCGTGCTGCCCGTACCGGACGGCACCGTCGTCCTGGACAAGCAGGGCAACGTCCTCGCGGACCTGGTCGGCGAGGGCACCAGCTACGTCGCCGCCCAGGGCGGCCGCGGCGGCCTCGGGAACGCGGCGCTCGCCTCGGCCCGCCGCAAGGCCCCCGGCTTCGCGCTGCTCGGTGAGCCGGGCCGTACCGGGGACGTGGTCCTCGAGCTCAAGACCGTCGCCGACGTGGCCCTGGTCGGCTACCCGAGCGCCGGCAAGTCCTCGCTGATCTCGGTGCTCAGCGCCGCCAAGCCGAAGATCGCGGACTACCCCTTCACGACGCTTGTGCCCAACCTCGGTGTGGTGACGGGCGGTTCGACGGTCTTCACGATGGCCGACGTGCCCGGGCTCATCCCCGGCGCGAGCCAGGGCAAGGGCCTCGGCCTGGAGTTCCTGCGGCACGTGGAGCGCTGCAGCGTCCTCGTACACGTCCTGGACACCGCGACCCTGGAGTCCGACCGCGACCCGCTCTCCGACCTCGACGCGATCGAGGCGGAGCTGAACGAGTACGGCGGGCTGGCCGACCGTCCGCGCCTCGTCGTCCTCAACAAGATCGACGTCCCCGACGGCAAGGACCTCGCCGAGATGGTCCGGCCCGACCTGGAGGCCAGGGGGTACCGGGTCTTCGAGGCGTCCGCCGTGGCGCACACGGGGCTGAAGGAACTGTCCTTCGCGCTCGCCGAGTTGGTCGCTGCGGCGCGTGCCGCGAAGCCCAAGGAGGAGGCGACCCGTATCGTCATCCGGCCGAAGGCGGTGGACGACGCCGGGTTCACGGTCAAGCGCGAGGAGGACGGCCTCTTCCGGGTGCGCGGCGAGAAGCCGGAGCGCTGGGTCCACCAGACCGACTTCAACAACGACGAGGCCGTGGGCTATCTCGCGGACCGGCTCAACCGCCTCGGTGTCGAGGAGGAGTTGGTGAAGGCGGGCGCCCGCTCGGGCGACGGCGTCGCGATCGGCCCCGAGGAGAACGCGGTCGTCTTCGACTGGGAGCCCACCGTGCTCGCGGGCGCCGAGATGCTCGGCCGGCGCGGCGAGGACCATCGCCTGGAGGCCCCGCGGCCGGCCGCGCAGCGCCGCCGTGACCGGCAGGCGGAACGGGACGAGGCGGACCAGGAGTTCGACGGCTTCGAGCCGTTCTGAGCGGCGCCCCGCCGCCGCGGGAGATGTGAGCGGCCCGGCGCGCTCGGAAGAACGGGTCGGGCCCCCAGGAGAAGTTCCTCGGGGCCCGACCCGTTGCGCGTGCCGTCGTCGATTCAGGCGTTGACCGAGTCCTCGGCTCCGGCCGCATCGGTGTTCTCGGCGTTCTCGGCGTTCTCGGGGTCGGCGTTCTCGCCGTGCAGCTCCGCGGCGGCCTCGTCGGCCTCCGCCTCGCGCTGCGTCGGGATGCCCGCCGCGGTCTTCGACTCCATCCGGGCCCGCCGCTCGTCCGCCCGCGCACACAGGGCGCGTACGGCGTCGTTGAAGCGGACCAGGGACGGCGGGTCCGCGGGGCCGAGGAGGTGCTCCTTCAGCTCCGCGCGGGCCGCCGCGTGCCGGTCCTTCTCCGGGTTGCGCACGGTGTCCAGGAGACCGGGCACCTCGTCGGCGGCCGGGCTCAGGATCGTCGCGGCGCTCACGGTCGGGAAGCTGCTGCGGAACTCGGCCTCGGACATGCCCGAGGTGTTTGCGACCGCGTACGGCTTCTCGCTGGTCAGGTAGTCGGAGACCACACTGGACACATCGCTGATCAGCAGGTCGGCCTGGTTGAAGCAGGTGAAGATGCCGGGCCGGGCGTCCGTGATGATCTGGTGCTCCCAGTCCGGCAGCGACGCCCAGTAAGCGGCCTCCCAGGCCTCGGTGGCGACCGCGACGGCCGCCTCCCGGCTGCCGTCCGGGACGCCCTGGAGCAGCATCCGCTCCATTTCGTCCGCGCCGGTGCGGAAGTTCGTGGAGGTCAGGTCGTCGAGCTCGGTGGCGCGCCGGGCCAGCTCCTGCGCGGCCTCGGGTCCGGGGCGCTCGCCGGAGCGCCGGGCGGCGGCCTCGCGGATCAGGGCCCGGATGCGCTCGTCCGCCGCGCCCGCGCGCGGGTCCACGGAACCGGTCATCGGATGCGGCTTGTAGAGCAGCCGGACGCGGTCGTCGGCGAGCAGGTGGCGCACGATGTTCTCACCGGCAAGCACCACCGAGGTGTTGCCCGGGTTGCCGTCCCAGCCCTCCCAGGTGGGGGCGTACAGGACGGTGGTGTACGTGCCCTTCGGGGCGCCCGTGTACGGCAGGATCGGCGAGAGCTGGGGGCGGCCGACCTCGACCACGTCCCGGTCGTCGACGCCGATGTCGGCCTGCTGGTAGCGGTCGCGGGCGGCGGGTCCGGCCACCCAGACCTCGTCGTAGGCCTTGGCGTACGGGTTGCAGGAGGAGAGCTTGTCGCTCTCGCCGTGGTTGGTGAACGCGTGCTTGATCGACGGTATCCGCAGGACCTGCGACGTCTTACCGGAGTTGGCCGGGTGCAGCATCATCTTCAGCGTCGAGTTCTCGAGCGCGAACATGTTGGCGACCTTGGGGATGCAGACGATCGGCACGTCTGTGGCGTCGATCTTCTGCACCATGAAGCGCTCGCGGAGCACGATCAGCGGCTTGCCGTCCACCTTGGAGAGCGTGGAGAGCCACATGTTCGCCTGGTACGCGGAGGTGGTGCCGCCGGAGAAGTACATGGCGACCGTGGGCCGGTACTCGGCGAGCCACCGGTCGAACCACTCCATGACCGCCTTGTCGTTCGCCGCGCGCTTGGCCGGGAGCAGCCAGGTGGCCAGGTGCACGGTGCCCGCCAGGGTCACGGCGAGCGAGACGCCGACGCCGACGGCTCCGCCGTACACGGTCTTGGTGAGTGCCGAGGTGAGCAGGCCGACGGTCGCGGGGACCGAGAACAGCAGCAGGCGGTGAGCCTGCCGGCGGGCCAGGATGCGCGGCGGGGCCTTGGTCAGGTGCAGCGCCGACGCGTCGATGTTCCGCGTGACGAGCGGCAGCTGCCGGCTGCGGCGGACCAGGACGGCGAGCGCCTGGCAGACGAAGTGCAGCAGGAAGAAGGCGAGCAGCGAGATGGTCAGCGGCGCCTGCTCGTGCAGCGGGTTGATGCCGGGCAGTCGCAGCAGGCCGACCAGGATCAGCATGTCGCGCAGGAGCTGGCGGACCGTGACGTCGAAGCGGATCTTGCCCAGGAGCGCGAGCAGACCGGGCTGCCGGTACTGCAGATACGTGTCGAGGGCGAGCCCGCCGGCGGAGGCGATCACGAAGACCGGCAGGTTCGGCAGCAGCGCGCCGGCGAGCTGGGCCGTGAAGAGCACGAACATCGACAGCAGGGCAAGCAGCTGCACGACGCGGCGGGGTGCGAGACCGGCGGAGGGCACGGGCTGGGCTCCTGGCAGGTTGGCTGGGGGGAGGGCGAGTGTTGCTCGAGGGTGCTGCGGGACCGGCGGCGAGCTGCCGGCCGGAACTTGCGGATCATCCTCGGACCTTGGTGGGGAAGGTCGACCCCTGACCGTATGGCTATCCCGGTCCCTGTAGCAATCTTCGGTCCCAGGAATCGTGAGATAAAGGGGCAAACGCTATGAACCTCAACACGTCCCGGCCCTCTGTCGGTTGGGACGTGAAACGCGCCACATTCCGTTCCCTGTCCCGGGCGCTCGGCACGGTCCTCGTACCTGCGCCTTCCCGCCCTTGGACCCTGGCGTTCCGCCCCTCGGAATGCAGAAGCGGTCCCACGCGGTGCTCGCGTAGATTGCAGACACCGCTCCGCAAGCGGACTCCGCTGCGGATACCAGCAGGTCATGACCATTGGGGACGTACGTGTCGGGCGCAGGGCAGAACGAGGCAGGCATCGGAGCGGACGAGGCCGAGGCCGTGCGACCGCCCGAGCGCCGGGCCGTGCGCGAGGCCCGGCGGATCGTCGTCAAGGTCGGCTCGTCCTCCCTGACCACCGCGGCGGGCGGCCTTGACGCGGACCGGGTGGACGCCCTGGTCGACGTGCTGGCCAAGGCTCGGACCCGGCCCGCCGCAGGAGCGCCCGAGGACGGCGGGCGGGAGATCGTGCTCGTCTCCTCCGGGGCGATCGCCGCCGGACTCGCCCCGCTCGGACTGATCCGCCGCCCGCGCGATCTGGCCCGCCAGCAGGCCGCGGCCAGCGTCGGCCAGGGACTGCTCGTGGCCCGCTACACCGCGTCCTTCGCCCGCTACGGCGTACGCGTCGGCCAGGTGCTGCTGACCAGCGACGACATGGCCCGGCGCGCCCACCACCGCAACGCCTCGCGCACCCTCGACCAGCTCCTTGCGATGGGCTCGCTGCCGGTGGTCAACGAGAACGACACGGTGGCCACCGACGAGATCCGCTTCGGCGACAACGACCGGCTGGCCGCCCTGGTCGCCCACCTGGTCCGCGCCGACCTCCTGGTGCTGCTCTCCGACGTGGACGGCCTCTACGACGGCGATCCCGCCAAGCCGGGGACGTCCCGTATCGAGGAGGTGCGCGGCCCCGCCGACCTCGACGGGGTGCAGATCGGCAGCTCGGGCCGGGCCGGCGTCGGCACCGGCGGCATGGTCACCAAGGTCGAGGCGGCCGGGATCGCGGCCGCGGCCGGCATCCCCGTGGTGCTGACCTCCGCCGTGCACGCCGCCGACGCCCTGGCGGGACGCCCCACGGGCACGCACTTCCACCCCACCGGGCGGCGCTCCGCCGACCGGCTGCTCTGGCTGCAGCACGCCTCGACCCCGCAGGGCGCCCTCACGCTTGACGACGGTGCGGTGCACGCGGTCACCGAGCGCCGCACCTCGCTCCTGCCGGCCGGGATCCGGGCGGTCGAGGGCGAGTTCTCGGCCGGGGACCCGGTGGAGCTGCGGGACGTGGCCGGCCGGGCCGTCGCCCGGGGGCTCGTCAACTTCGACGCCAAGGAGATCCCCCAGCTGATCGGCCGGTCCACCCGCGATCTGGCCAGGGAACTCGGGCCTGCGTACGAGCGCGAGGTCGTGCACCGGGACGATCTGGTGGTCATGAAGGCGTGACGGGCCCGGTCGTTCCGCGAAGTGCCCGGCCCGGGTCAGCCCGTGTCGCCACCTGTCGCCACCTGTCGACACCTGTCGAAAAGAGGCCGAAACCGCAGCCCCCGGTGAGGGACCTTCCGTAAAACCGTCACGCGCGCTCTCGTCGCCTGGTCAACTTTGTCCAGGGGGCAACTTCCGCACGACGAGAGCTTGACAGGAGGCCGCCGTGAGACGAGTGCGCCCTGGGGCGGCAGCCCGAGGTGTGCCCGCCGAACGAGCGCTGACCAGCGTGACGGCGGGCCAGGAGTGCCCGGACGAGGAGCGGCCCGGGCCCGTGGACCTGCCCAGGCTCTGGCACGTCACGCTGAGCGTCTCGGGCCCCGCGGCGCAGCTGCCCGATGTGCGGCGCGGCCTCGAGCAGCTGGCCCACGACCACCCCTTCCTGCTGACCAGCCGCTATGCCGCGGACCACGCGGAGATCCGGTACTGGGAAGAGGCCAGGGATCTGCACGACGCCGCCGCCGTCGCGCTGCGCCTGTGGGGCGAGCACCGCCTCAGTGCCGGGCTGCCGCCCTGGGAGATCGTCGGCCTCGAGGTCATCGACCGCGAGACGTACCACCAGCGCATCGCGGAAGGCTACGGTCCGCCCCCGGCGGCCCCGGTCGGCGTGCACCCCTTTTGAGCCGAGTCGCGCCCGCGGGGGCGTCCGCGCGCAGACGCCTCCGCGCACGTCTCGGAGTACGGAACACCCTCTGGACGCCCCAGGCCGCCCGGCTACCCTGCGGTCATGACGTCGCCCATCCCGGTCTCCCCGTACGACAACATGACGCCGGTCGCCCAGGCCGCCTACCGGGCCAGGTCCGCCGCCGCCGACCTCGCCCCGCTGCCGCGCTCCGTCAAGGACGACGCGCTCCTGGCCATCGCCGACGCCCTCGAGGTGCGGACCAAGGAAATCGTCGAGGCGAACGCGAAGGACGTCGCAAGGGCCGAGGAGGCCGGCACCAGCGACACCGTCGTGGACCGCCTCACCCTCACCCCCGAGCGGGTCCGCGCCATCGCCTCCGACGTACGCGACGTGGTGGCCCTGCCCGACCCCGTCGGCGAGGTGGTCCGCGGCTCGACCCTGCCCAACGGCATCGACCTGCGCCAGGTCCGCGTCCCGCTCGGCGTGGTCGGCATCATCTACGAGGCCCGGCCCAACGTCACGGTGGACGCCGCCGCCCTCTGCCTGAAGTCGGGCAACGCGGTCCTGCTGCGCGGCTCCTCCTCCGCGTACGACTCGAACACCGCCCTGGTCCGCGTGCTGCGCGACGCCATCGGCGGCGCCGGCCTGCCCGCCGACGCCATCCAGCTGGTCCCGGGGGAGTCCCGCGACTCCGTGACCGAGCTGATGCGCGCCCGCGGCCTGGTCGACGTCCTCATCCCGCGCGGCGGCGCCTCCCTGATCCGCACCGTGGTCGAGGAGTCCACGGTCCCGGTGATCGAGACCGGCACCGGCAACTGCCATGTGTACGTGGACGCGCAGGCCGACCTCGACACGGCCGTCGAGATCCTGGTCAACTCCAAGGCCCAGCGCCCGAGCGTCTGCAATGCGGCCGAGACCCTGCTCGTCCACCAGGACATCGCGGACGCCTTCCTGCCGCGTGCCCTCGACGCACTCGCCGAGGCCGGCGTCACCGTGCACGGCGACGAGCGCGTCGTCGCGGCCGCCGCCGGCAGCAAGGCCACCGTCGTCCCCGCGACTCCCGAGGACTGGGAGACCGAGTACCTCTCGTACGACATCGCGGCCGGCGTCGTCGACTCGCTCGACAAGGCCGTGGAGCACATCCGGCTGTGGACCTCCGGGCACACCGAGGCCATCGTGACCACCTCGCAGCAGGCGGCCCGCCGCTTCACCCAGCTCGTCGACTCCACCACCGTCGCGGTCAACGCCTCGACGCGGTTCACCGACGGCGGCCAGTTCGGCTTCGGCGCCGAGATCGGCATCTCCACCCAGAAGCTGCACGCCCGAGGCCCGATGGGACTGCCCGAACTGACCTCCACGAAGTACATCGTCACCGGCGACGGCCACGTGCGCTGACGCTCGCCGCTCGGCGCCGGTCCGACCCCGCGCGGACCGGCGGCACACATCGGGTTGCGGGGTGAATTCCCGTACCGTCTGCCCAAATTGCCCCCTCCGGTCTACGCTGGAGCCGTGCCGGAGGACGTGGGGGGCACGCCGTTTCCGGACGGCCGGGAGCCCGACGACAGCCACGACCGCGGAGGTGCGGACGACGCGTTCGCCTCCGTGGTCTTCGACGAGGCCTTCGTGCGCTCGGCCGAATTCCATGAACCCACCGCGGTCGAGCGGCTGCTCGCCGCCGCCGAGGCCCGCAGAGCCCGTGGCCACGGCTCCCCGGGGGACGACGACCCGGAGGCGGCCGACGGCCCGGGCGACTACGGCGAGCGCACCGGGTACGGCACGCGCTATGTCTTCGGCACCGGCGCGTTCGCCCGCTCCGACGCCGAATCCGATGACGACGCGGACGAGCCGGAGTACGCCGAGGGGCCGTACGCCCGCCGCGGCAACTCCCGCTGGCACCGCCCGGTGGCCTGGCTGCTCGCCCTGGTGATGGGCGTCGGCATGGTCGCCCTCGCCTTCGCCGCCGTCTACCGCGGCAGCAGCTCCGGCCGTCAGGACCCCACCCCGCCGCCCGCCACCACCGGCGTCGACCAGGCACCCTCGGCATCGGCCGACTACTCGCAGCCACCGGTCCCCGCAGAGCCGCGGCTGCCCTGACAGGACCTGCCGCGCACCCGTCCGGCACCAGCCCGTACGCAGGTCGGAGGGCTGTGAGATTCCGTCAGAACTTGTGGCGCACCAGGGCGTTTAGGCACGCCCGTGACGACCTACTCTGAATGTATGGCCGGGTCTGGAGAGCCACCTGAGGGCACACCCGATTCAGTCCCGGGTGGCGGCGAGGAAGAGTACCGCTCCGTCGTCTTCGACGAGTCCTTCGTCCGTGCTGCCAGGATCCAGGAGTTCTCCGCGCACGAGCGGGTCGACGAGCACACACCGGCCGTCCGCAGCCGCCCGGCCGCCGCCGTGGTCAAGAACTTCTCGCGCCAGGCCATGATCCTCGTCGTGCTCATCGCGATCGCCTTCGGCACCGCGATCTACATGGGCGTCCGCCACCCGTACGAGCAGCCCTCCGCGGGACGCCCCGCGGAACCGCTCCGGTCGACCGTCATCCCGCTCGTGCCCAAGGGCGCGGTGCCGGGCGCGAAGGACCCCGAGAAACTCTTCGCGAACAGCCCGGCCGCCCAGTTCAAACAGGGCGCGGCAGGCATCTCGCTGCCCGCGGTCCGGGCCACCGCGCACTTCTCCGAGAGCCAGGTCCTCACCGCCCTGACCACGGCCAAGGACTACCTGGTCGAGTCGTCGCTCGACCACGACGTACTGAACGGGCACACGGTGCGGCCGGTGCGGATACTCCTCGACCCGGACCAGCTCGACCAGTTCGACGCCAGCTTCGCCCGGCCCGTCGCCGACGGACGGCACGCCGCCACCGGCTGGCTGGTGCGCTTCGACCCCGGCCAGGCCGCGCTGGCCGACAGCGGCATCCGGGTCCGCGGCTCGATGCACGTCGGCGAGGCCAACGACCGTACGCTCGAGGTCACTTCGGAGCACACCTTCGTCTACGCGCTGCGCGAGCCCGGCTCCGACGAGGGCCGCAGCTCCCTCTTCACCGTCCGGCGGGAACTGCACTTCCGCTTCGACCAGACCGATCTGCGCATGCACCGGGCCGAGCTGCTCGTCTCGTATCTGCAGGCCGGACCGCTGGCCTGCGCCGCGGACTCGGTGGGGCGGCTCAGGCCGCTGCTCGCCGGTCAGAAGGCCGAGGTGGGCGGGCCCGCGGGCACCGACCCGTACGCCCCGGACAGCGCCACGGCACTGTGCGGATCGCTCGACCCCTCGGCCCAGCCGAAGCCGCCCCGCTCCTCGTCGTAGACCGGGCCGTCCCGGCCGGGGCTCAGGCCCGGTCGTCCGGTCCCTCGCCGTTCTCCGTCGGCGTACCGGAATCGCGGCCCGAACCGCCGCCGGAGCCGCCGGAGCCGCCCGTCCCGCCCGTGAACCGGTCGCGCAGCTTGCCGCCCAGGTCGCCCGCCCCGCCGGCCAGGTCCGAGACCAGCTTCATCAGCGGGTCCTTGCTGCTGCGCACGTCCTGGGCGTACGCGCCCGCGGACTGGCGGAAGGAGTCGGAGACCGACGCCTCCTTGTCCTCGTCGCGCCGCGGGTAGTGGCCGTCCATGATCCGCTGGTAGTCGCGGGTCTCCGCCCAGCGCTTGAGCTCGGCGGCCCGCACGGTGGTGAAGGGATGGGTGCGCGGCAGCACATTCATGATCTTCAGGACCGAGTCGCGCAGGTCGCCGCCCGCCTCGTACTCCTCGGCCTGGGCCAGGAACGCGTCGACGTTCATCTCGTGCAGGTGATTGCCGCCCGCGATCTTCATCAGGCCGCGCATCGAGGCCTGCAGATCCTGGCCCACCAGGAGGCCCGCGCGGTCCGCCGAGAGCTCCGACTTGCGGAACCACTCGCGCAGGGCGGTGACGATCGCCATGATCGCGACGTTCCCCAGCGGGATCCAGGCGACCTTCAGGGCCAGGTTCGTCAGGAAGAGCAGGATCGTCCGGTACACCGAGTGGCCCGACAGGGCGTGGCCCACCTCGTGTCCGACGACCGCCCGCATCTCCTCCTCGTCGAGCAGCTCCACCAGGCCGGTGGTGACCACGATGATCGGCTCGTCCATGCCGATGCACATCGCATTCGGCTTCGGGTCCTGGCTGACGTACATCGGCGGGACCTTCTCCAGGTCCAGGATGTAACAGGCGTCCTGCAGCATCGTGTTGAGATGGCTGAACTGGGCGTCGCTCACCCGCACCGAGTCCGACAGGAACAGCAGCCTGAGGCTCCGCTCCGGGAGCAGACCGCTCAGCGCCTTGAAGACGGTGTCGAAACCGCTCAGCTTGCGCAGGGCCACCAGGGCCGAGCGGTCCGCCGGATGTTCGTAGGCCCGGGTCGAGATCCCCGGAAAGCGCCGGCGGTTGCGGCCCGGCAGCTGGTCGTGGCTTTCGGTCATTTCACGGCCCCCAAAGATCTGCGAGTGGTCTCGCCCCCCGTACGGGAATCCAGCCTACGGGCTCCGCCTGCGCTGCGAGAGGGACGAGCCGGCGCTTTCCGGGCCGAACGGCCGCGGGGCGTGTCCGGTACCCGGTCCCCGTGAGCGCTGCGGAACGTCCGATTACGATGTGGCAGAACCCGCTCCCACCCGGATAGGTCCACTCCACGATGAGTCTGCACAGCACCGCGGCCCAGCTGGTCACCCTCGCCTCCGAGGGCGGCGAGCACGGCGGCAACCACGAGAGCCTCAACCCCTACTTCGTCGGCGGCATGGCGTTCTTCGCGCTGATGCTGCTCCTGTGGATCACCACGCGGTTCAACCGCGACCGCTGACACGGCCCGCGGAGCGGTCCTCCGGAGGACGGCCGCGACCGCGTCACCCGAACGGGCCGGTAGGGTCTGCACGCATGGGAGAGCAGGACACGCCTACCGGCCCGCAGACGGAGCCCGGCGCCGCCAAACGCCGTCTCGGCGTCATGGGCGGCACCTTCGACCCGATCCATCACGGGCACCTGGTGGCCGCCAGCGAGGTGGCCGCGCAGTTCCAGCTGGACGAGGTCATGTTCGTCCCGACCGGAGAGCCGTGGCAGAAGAGCCACAAGACGGTCTCACCGGCCGAGGACCGCTATCTGATGACGGTCATCGCCACCGCCGAGAACCCGCAGTTCTCGGTCAGCCGTATCGACATCGACCGCGGCGGCAAGACCTACACGATCGACACCCTGCGCGATCTGCGCTCCATGCACCCCGACACGGATCTGTTCTTCATCACCGGGGCCGACGCCCTCGGCCAGATCCTCACCTGGCGGGACGCCGAGGAGCTGTTCTCCCTCGCCCACTTCATCGGTGTGACGCGCCCCGGGCACACGCTGGCGGACCCCGGCCTCCCGGAGGGCGGCGTCTCCCTGGTGGAGGTCCCGGCCCTGGCCATCTCCTCCACGGACTGCCGTGCGAGGGTCGCGGCCGGCGACCCGGTCTGGTACCTGGTGCCGGACGGCGTGGTGCGTTACATCGACAAGCGCGAGCTGTACCGCGGCGAGTGAGCCGAGAGGGGCACCGGTGAACGACCGACAGTACGACCCGTACGCGGGCGGGCAGGACCCGTACGCTCAGCCGGGCTCCGCCTACGAGATCGTCGGCTACGACGAGTACGGCCGGCCGGTGTACCAGCAGGTCCCGCAGCAGCCGCCCGCGGCGCCCCGGCAGCCGCCGCATCCGCAACACGACCAGCACACCCAGCAGTTCGACCCGTACGCCGGCGACCAGGGCTACGGCTACGACCCGTACGGCGCCGCCGCGAACACCGGTCCGCAGCCGCCCGTACCGGACCAGGGCTACGGCGGGCAGGGCTACGACCAGGGATACGGCGGCTACGACCCGTACGGGCAGGCCGCCGGCACCGGACAGCAGCCGCGGGTCGACGACCGGACCGCCTGGGTCCCCCAGCAGCACCGCCCCGAGGATCCGCCCCAGCAGCCGCTCCCGCCCCAGCGCGGCCCGCAGGGCGACGCCGCAGCCGGCGGCGACGAACGCGACTACCGCACCGAGCAGTTCTCGTTCATCGAGGAGCCGGACGAGGAGTCCGAGGACGTCATCGACTGGCTCAAGTTCACCGAGAGCCGCACCGAACGCCGCGAGGAGGCCAAACGCCGCGGCCGCAACCGACTCGTCGCCCTGGTCGTCGTCCTGGCCCTCGTCCTCACCGGCGGCGTCGGCTACCTCTGGTACGAGGGCAGACTGCCCGGCGTGTCCGACACCAAGGGCGACGACGCCGCCGCGTCCGGACCGCAGAAGCGCGACGTCATCGTCGTCCACCTGCACAACACCAAGAAGGGCGGCACCTCCACGGCGCTGCTCGTCGACAACTCCACCACCGGCCGCGGCAGCACCGTCCTGCTGCCCAACTCGCTGTCCGTGACGAACGACGACGGCGCCACGACCACCCTCGGCAAGTCCGTCGACGACGACGGCACGGGCGGCACCCGCGACTCCATCAACTCGCTGCTCGGCACCCGCATCGAGGGCACCTGGCGCCTGGACACCCCCTACCTGGACAACCTGGTCGAACTCGTCGGCAACATCGACATCGACACCGACACCGACGTCCCCGACCCGGCCGCCGAGAAGAAGGGCCAGGCGCCGCTGGTCAAGAAGGGCGAGCAGCAGACCCTCAGCGGAGCGATGGCCGTCGCGTACGCCACATACCGCGCGAAGGGCGAGCCGGAGACGGCGCAGCTCAAGCGGTTCGGCCAGGTCATGCAGGGCGTACTGCGCAAGATCTCGACCGATCGGCAGGCCGCGACCACCACCGTCGAGACGCTCACCCTGATCCTCGACCCGCCGCTGGACGAGAAGAGCCTCGGCGCCTTCCTCGCCAAGCTGGCCGACCGCGCCAAGGGCGGCGACTACCAGTCGACGGTGCTGCCCGTGCAGCGCGACGGGACCCTGACCCAGGCCACCTCGCAGAAGGTCGTCCAGGATCTTCTCGGCGGCAAGGTCAAGGCCCCCGACCAGGACGAGGCGGTCCGGGTCAGCCTCTCCGGCGCCGGGAAGGCCGTGCAGCGGGCCCGGGTCGATCTGGTCAACGGCGGCTGGTCGGTCGTCGCGGGCAGCGGCTCCGACCGGACCACGTCCCAGGTCACCTACGGCGACACGGCGCAGCAGAAGGAGGCCGCCGAGATCGCCAAGACCCTGGGCCTGCCCGCGGCCGCCGTACGCAAGGGGAAGACGGCGGCCAACGCGGACATCTCAGTGGTCCTCGGCTCCGACTACAGCGCTTCCTGAGGCACCTCGCGGTCCGCCCCCAGCGCGTCCCCCCGGGGGGCGGACCTGATATCGGCTCCAGTGTCCTGTGCGGTCCGTGAGACCCTGGAGGTCCACCCGATATCGACGGAAAGCCTTGCAGTGACCGCGACAGACCGCTCCATCGAGCTCATCGAGACCGCCGCCCAGGCAGCCGCCGACAAGCTCGCGCACGACATCATCGCCTACGACGTCAGCGACGTGCTGTCGATCACGGACGCCTTCCTCCTCGCCTCCGCGCCGAACGACCGGCAGGTCAAGTCGATCGTCGACGGCATCGAGGAGCGGCTGTCCAAGGAGCTCGACGCCAAGCCCGTGCGCCGCGAGGGCGACCGCGAGGCCCGCTGGGTGCTGCTCGACTACGTCGACATCGTGGTGCACGTCCAGCACAGCGAGGAGCGCGTCTTCTACGCGCTCGAGCGGCTGTGGAAGGACTGCCCCGAGCTCGACCTGCCCGAGGACGCCGAGGCGACCCGCGGCAAGGGGGCGGAGCACGCCGAGCAGACCGCGCAGGACACCGATCTCCCGGCCGGTGACATCCGGTGACGTCCGGGCCCTTCCAGAACGCCACGGCCGGCCGCGGCCGCCGCATCGTCCTGTGGCGGCACGGCCAGACCGCCTGGAACCTCGAGCGCCGCTTCCAGGGCACCACGGACATCCCGCTCACCGACGAGGGCCTCGCCCAGGCCCGCCGCGCGGCCCGGCTGCTCGCCTCCCTGAAGCCGGCTGCGATCGTCGCGTCCGACCTGGCCAGGGCAGCCGCCACCGCCGGTGAACTCGCCGCCCTGACCGGCCTCGAGGTCAGCCACGACGAAGGTCTGCGCGAGACCTACGCCGGTGCCTGGCAGGGGCTGACCCACGACGAGATCATGGCGTCCTACGGCGAGCAGTACGCGGCGTGGAAACGCGGCGAGGCCGTCCGCAGAGGCGGCGGTGAACTGGAGACCGAGGTCGCCGACCGCGCGGCCCCCGTCGTCCTGGGGCATGCCGACAAGCTCCCCGACGGCGGCACCCTCGTCGTCACCAGCCACGGCGGCACGATCCGTACGACCATCGGGCGGCTGCTCGACCTCGAGCCGCACAACTGGGAGGGGCTCGGCGGCCTCTCCAACTGCTGCTGGTCCGTGCTCGGCGAAGGCGCCCGCGGCTGGCGGCTCCTCGAGCACAACGCGGGCACGCTGCCCGAGCCGGTCCTCGGCGACGACGACTGACGAACGGCTCCTGCGGGGTGCGGGCGGGGGCCTGTCGGGTCGCCCACCGGCCGGTGGGCGGGGCCCGCACCCGGATTTCACTTTCCGCCTGGTCCCGGGCTAAAGTTCTTCTTGTTCGCCCGCCGAGCGGGGAGAGCGCAAGGGGCTATAGCTCAGTTGGTAGAGCGCCTGCATGGCATGCAGGAGGTCAGGAGTTCAATTCTCCTTAGCTCCACAGCTCCACAAGCAGTACTTTTCGTCCCGTCCCCAGCAGGGGGCGGGACTTCTGCGTTCCCGGCCGCAAGGGCGTCCGCGGCCGTCAGGGGCTCGCCGTCAGGGGCTCACTGCGGGCCCGCAGTACGGCCAGGCGCCGGCGGCTCTCCTCGTCCTCCGGCGTGTACGCCACGATCCGGCACTCCGGCATGCCGTTGATCGCGAGCGATACCGACGTCATCCGCAGCTCGCCCACCAGACCGTGCTTGAAGTGCTTCACCCGCGGTCCCGGAGGCACCACGTCCCCGCCGGCCCACAGCTCCGCGAAGTGCGGGCTGGCCTCGCACAGACCCGATATGAAGCACTCCCAGGCCGGCTCGCCGACATGGGTGCCGTACGCGCCGCGCAACTGCGCGACCATCACCGGCAGTTCGGCGTCCCGGAAGACCAGCGGACAGGCCTCCTCCGAGACGGTGAACAGCGTCCACAGCACATTGGGCGTGGGGGTGTCGGCCATCGGCGGGACGAAGAACAGCGCCCGGTAGGCGGCATTGGTGGCGAGGATGTCGTACCGGGCGTTGTAGACCACCGCCGGGTGCGGGTCCAGGGCGTCCAGGAGGCCCTGGATCTCCGGGCCGACCTCCTGCGCCAGTGCGGATCCCGGCACCTCGGGCGTGAACGGCACCTCCGCCAGGTGGTACAGATGCTCGCGCCCGGGGCGATCCAGGCGCAGGGTGCGGGCGACCGCGTCGAGCACCTGCGGCGAGGCATTGATCGGACGGCCCTGCTCGAGCCAGGTGTACCAGGTCACACCGACACCGGAGAGCTGGGCGACCTCCTCGCGGCGCAGGCCGGGCGTGCGCCGCCGCACGCCGGGCGGCATGCCGACGTCCGCCGGGCTCACACGGGCCCGGCGGCCACGCAGGAAGGCGGCCAGCTCCGTCCTGCGGCGCTGTGTGGTGGCCATCGTCGTCACATCCCCCATCGTCGTGCCCCGGCCGATGCCTTGCCAGGTGCTGTCACTACCCGTATCGGCGGGCTCTCGGTACGGGCACCGGGCTGCGGTCAGGCTCGGCGCATGACCACTTCCGCCGTCACCAGTAGAACGCGCGGCACTGACAATGCGCACGGCACCCGGCCCGGCCGGGTCCTCGCGCTGGTGCTCGCCGCCCAATTCATGGCCCTGCTCGACGTGTTCATCGTCAATGTCGCGGCACCCACCATCCGCACCGACCTGTCCGCATCGGGCGCCGGCCTCCAGCTCGTCGTCGCCGGCTACACCATCGCGTACGCCGTGCTGCTCATCACCGGCGCGCGGCTCGGCGACCGGTTCGGGCACCGTCGGATGTACCTCGTCGGCCTTCTCGTCTTCACGCTCGCCTCGCTCGCCTGCGGTCTCAGCGTGAACACCGGCGAGCTGATCGCCTTCCGACTGGTGCAGGGCGCGGGCGCGGCCGTACTGATCCCCCAGGTCCTCAGCCTCATCCAGCGGACCTACCAGGGCGAGGCACGGGTGCGGGCGCTCGGTGCGTACGCCGCAGTGCTCGCCACGGGGGCGGCGGCGGGCCAGGTGATCGGCGGGGTCCTGGTGAGCGCCGACCTCTTCGGGTCGGGCTGGCGGCCGGTCTTCCTGGTGAACGTGCCGATCGGTGCTGCTCTGCTGCTCCTGGGCGCCCGGCTGCTGCCCGCGGACACCCGGCCCGCACCCGAGAGCCGGCGCGGGCTCGACCTGCCGGGTCTGGTCCTGCTCGCGGCGGCGGTGACCCTTTTCACCGTCCCTATGGTCCTCGGTCAGGAAGAGGACTGGCCCTTGTGGTCCTGGCTTTCGATGGGCTCAAGTGTCTTGATGTTCGCGGTTTTTGTGGCCGTCGAATCGAGGCTCTCCGCGCGCGGGAGCGCCCCCATCGTCGCCCCCAGGGTGCTGCGACTGCCGGGCATGGGCCTCGCCGTCGCCCGCATCCTCCTGGTGATGGCGGTCAACGCCGGTTTCCTGTTCGTACTTGCCCTGCATCTCCAGGGCGGGCTCGGATACAGCGCGCTGCGTGCCGGCCTGACGTTCGCGCCGGCCGCGATCGCCTTCGGTGCGGTGGGGCTCACCTGGCGGAAGTGGCCGGCGCCGCTCCAGCGGTGGCTGATCCCCGCCGGGTGCACTCTGGTCGCGGTGTGCACCACGGCCTTCGCACTGCTGCTGCGGGACGGCGACGACGGCGGGCTGCTCCTGTACCTGGCCTTCGTCGGGGTCGGCGTAGGGCTCTCGCTCGGCTTCAGCCCGGCGCTCACGGGAGCGCTCGCCGGGGTCGGTCCGGCCGACGCGGCGGACGCCAGCGGGCTCCTGGCGACCGTCACCCAGCTCGGGCAGCTGGTCGGAGTCGCGGTCTTCGGCGCGCTGTTCCTGAACCGCGTGGAGGCCGCTGCGACCGGGGGTACGGGCGGGGCGCAGGCGTCGGCGGACGGGCTGCTCGTGTGCGCGGCCGCGCTTGCCGCGACCGCCCTGGCCGGCGCCTTGTCCGGACTGGTACGCGCACGTCGCTGACCCATGAGTGCGGCCGTGGCAGAATCGGGCGGGGCCGGAAGGGGGCCGCCCCATCACGCGAGGAGCCGGGTCGACGGGAGGGAGAGACCGATGCCTGCGAGCATCCTCGAGGAGGTCAACGACCTGCTCGACGTCGCAGAGGCACAGGGCTACGACTGGCTCCCGGAATACGCCCTCCGGTTCACCTGCCCCGCGTGCGAGGACCCCGTCGGCTCCGGCGATCTCAACTGTCCGTCCTGCGGCTCGGGCCATGTCGCCCAAGTCCTCGGGGACAACGGCGGAATCTCCTTCGTCTGCACGGCCTGCGGCCACTCCTGGAGCTGATCGATGGGTGCGCACAGGAGGAAATGCGACTGGTGCGGCAGTGGTACGCCGATCGTCCGCGACATGGAGCCGGTGAACGCGGAGTACCAGTACTGGTGCGAGGAATGCGCCCGGGCGCTGATCATAAAAGGCGACCCCATCGAGACCTACCGGGAGCTCGAGGGGGAGCCCATCTACGGCCGCCTCCTGGAGGAGCACTGCACGCTCAAGCGCTTCTATTCCTTCGCCACGGCCTGACCACAGGTCTGCGCCCTGACCGGCGGTCTTCGCGGACAAACGATTTGGCGAACGGCCGGGGGGACCGTGTAATGTTGTCGACGTCGCCGCGGCCCGGGGCCGCTGTACGGACAGCAAGGGGCTATAGCTCAGTTGGTAGAGCGCCTGCATGGCATGCAGGAGGTCAGGAGTTCAATTCTCCTTAGCTCCACACCTCGACCTCGGTTCACCGAGGTGATTCCACCAGATCCCGCCTGACCGGTTCGTCAGGCGGGATCTTTGCGTCGGCCTGCTACGGCAACGGCGCGGGTGAGCTGCTCAGGAGCTCTGCCGTGTATGGGTGCCGGGCGTGGTCGTAGATCTCGTCCACCGTGCCCTGCTCCACGATGCGACCGTGGTGCATGACGGCGACCCGGTCGGCCATGTGCTCCACCACCGCGAGGTCGTGGGAGATGAATACATAGGCGATGCCCAACTCGCGCTGGAGCGCGGTGAACAGGTTCACGATCTGGGCCTGGACGGAGACGTCGAGAGCGGAGACCGGCTCGTCGCAGACCACGACCTCGGGGCGCAGCGCAAGTGCCCGCGCGATGCCGATCCGCTGGCGCTGGCCGCCGGAGAACTCGTGCGGCCGCCGGTCCGCATGGTCGGGGTTCAGTCCTACGAGTTCCAGCAGTTCGGCGACGCGTCGGCGCCGGTCCCTGCGCGGCGCCGGATCACGGTGGATGAGCAAGGGCTCACGCACGATGGCACCGACCGTCATCCGGGGATCCAGGCAGGTGTACGGGTCCTGGAAGACCAGTTGGATGTTCCGGCGTGCGGCACGCAGCGCTCGTCCGTCCAGCTGATCGAGCCGGCGGCCCAGCACCTCGACGTGTCCCGAGGTCGGGCGGTCGACGGCCGTCAGCAGGCGGGCCAGACTCGACTTGCCGCACCCCGACTCACCGACCAGGCCGAGCGTCTCGCCCTGGCGCAGCCGCAGGCTCACACCGTCGACGGCAGGAGTGTCGCTCGACGCCCGGGACCGGAGGAACCCGCTGCTGCGGTGCCGCTTGACGAGATCCGACGCTTCGAGGACCAGGGGGCGCGCGGACGACAGGGGATCCCCATCACGGTTCACGGGACTCTCGTCAGGGCTCACGGCTCGGGAACTGCGGCTCATCGCGCGGAAACCTCCTGGGAACGGTGGCAGGCGGACAGATGGCCGGGGCCTACCGTCTCCAGCGGCGGTGGTACCGCACAGTCCGCCTGCGCGAGCGAACACCGGGGACGGAAGGGGCAACCGCCGGGCGGCCGCGCCGGATCCGGCGGAGCACCGGGGAGCGCCGCGAGCGGCCGGCCCCGGTGGCCCCGCCGGGGGACGGCGTCGAGCAGCGCCCGGGTGTACGGGTGGGCGGGGCGCGCGTAGAGATCGTCCGCAGCGGCCTCCTCGACGACCCTTCCGCCGTACATGACGGCGACGCGGTCGGCGGTTCCGGCGACGACGGACAGGTCGTGGCTGATCAGGACGAGGCTCAGCCCGTGTTGGTCCTTGAGGCTCTTGAGGAGGCCGAGGATCTGGGCCTGGACGGTCACGTCGAGAGCGGTGGTCGGCTCGTCGGCGATGAGTACCCGGGGCGTCAGCGCCAGGGCCATGGCGATCATGACCCGCTGGCGCATCCCGCCGGAGAACTGATGCGGGTAGTGGCCGGCGCGTACTGCGGGCTCGGGTATGCCGACCCGGGCGAGCATCGCCACCGCCCGGTCGAAGGCCTCCCGGCGTCCCGTGCATCCGTGCACGCGGTACACCTCGGCGATCTGGTGCCCGACCGGGACGACCGGATTGAGGGCGGCGAGCGCATCCTGGAAGACCATCGCGATGTGACGTCCGCGCAGGGAGCGTGCCTGCCGGTCCGGGAGGCCGAGCAGATCGACCCCGCAGAGCCGGGCGTGGCCGTCGGTGACGCGGGCGCCGTGCGGCAGCAGCCCCATCACGGCGCGAGCCGTCAGGCTCTTGCCGCTGCCCGATTCGCCCACCACGGCGAGTGTCCGGCCCGACGCGACCCGGAACGTGGCACCGGAGACGACGTCGGCCCGCGGTCGGGACCGGGTGGCAGGGAACTCGACCTGCAGGCCGCCGACTTCGAGGGGAGCGGCCCCGGGATCGTAGCCGGGCAGGTCCTGCAGCGGGCCCGGGTGCAGCGGGCCGGAGTGCTGGGGGCGGGCGTACGGCGCAGTGGTCATCGGGACCTCGGATCGAAGGCGTCGCGGAGGCAGTCCCCGAGCAGGACGAAGCTGAGGACGGCGACGGACAGGAACAGGGCGGGGAAGACGAGCAGATTGAGGTGCTCGGTGAAGTACTCCTGAGCGGCGTTGAGTTGGACACCCCAGGACATCGCCGGTGCGGTCAGGCCGACGCCGAGGAAGGTGAGGGCGGCCTCGGCGGTGATGACGGCGCCGATGCTCAGGCTCGTCAGGACGGCGACGGGTGCGATGGCGTTCGGTATCACGTGCCGGACCAGAATGCGCAGCGTGCCCGCCCCCAGCTCGCGGGCCGCGGTGACGAATTCGAGACTGCGGACGGCGAGTACGGACGATCGCATGATGCGGGTGAGCGAGGGCCAGGTGAAGAGCGCGAGGACGACCGAGACGCTCCACACGTCGTGCACGCCGAAGGTCTGCAGCACCACGATCATGCCGATCAGCAGCGGGAACCCGAAGAAGATGTCCATGACCCGGCTGATCACCTGGTCGACGAGCCCGCCGAAGTATCCGGCCAGGGAACCGAGTACGACCGCGACGGCGAAGCTGAGCCCGGTGGCGAGCAGGCCTATGGTCAGCGAGTCACGGGTGCCGTGCACGACGTTGCTGTAGAGGTCACACCCCTGGATGTCGAAGCCGAACGGGTGCCCTGCGGCGGGCCCTTGGCCGCTGCGTTCGAGCGTGCACTCCCGCGGGTCGCCGTGTCCGAACCAGCCGCTGAAGACGCCCGGGGCCACGGCCATGGCGCACATCAGCAGGACTCCGCATGCCGGTACGAGGAATCGTGGCCGGCGCAGCAGCCCCCGGAAGGTCCCCTCGCTACGGCTCCGGTCCCGGTCGGTGACGGGTGTGTTCAGGACGCTAGTCAAGGCGGATCCTCGGGTCGATGACGACGTAGAGCACGTCGACGATGAGGTTGATGAGCAGGAAGGTGAGGACGAGAAGGGTGCTGATGCCGACGACCACGGGCCCGTTGTGCTGCTGGATGCCCTGGAAGGCCTGGTAGCCGAGGCCGGGCAGATTGAAGATCCCCTCGATCAGGATCGTCCCCGACATCAGGGTGCCGAGGGTCAGTCCGAGCATGGAGACGACCGGGATCAGCGAGTTCCGCAGGACGTGTCCGACCAGCACCCGCAGCCGGCCTGCGCCCTTGGCGACCGCGGTGTCCACGAACTCGGCGTGCAGATTCTCCAGCACGCTGGCGCGGGTGAGGCGGGCCACCTCGGGCACCCCGAGGAGCGCGAGGCAGAGTGCGGGTACGAGATAACTCCGGGGCCAGCCCTCGTCGATGCCCGACACGGGGAACCAGCCCAGCCGGTCGCCGAGCACGATCTGGGCGACGTACGCGGTGATGAAGTACGGCACGGCGAGGATCAGGGTGGAGCCGCCGAGGATCGCGAAGTCGGTGGCCCGGCCGGCGCGGACGGCCGCAAGCACCCCGAGCCCCACCCCCACCAGGGCCTGGATGACCCAGGTCATCAGGGCGAGCCGGACGGTCACCGGCCAGCCGGCCGCGATCAGCGAGGAGACGGGAGTCTCGTTGAAGTCGATGCCGAAGTCCCCCTGGGCCAGCCCTGCGAGGTAGTGCCCGTACTGGACGAGGAAAGGCTCGTCCAGGCGGTAGTGCGCCCGCAGCGCCTCCGCCATGGCGGGCGTGACGGCGCGGTCGGGACCGGCCAGGGTCTGTACCGGGTCACCGGGCAGGGCGTAGACGGCGGCGAAGATGATCAGGGTGGTGCCGAGCACCACAGGAATCGTCATGAGAAGCCGGCGCAGGATGTGACGGGCCACACGCGCTCCTTCCTTGGTCGGCGGTGCCGCGGGCGGGGGGTGGTCAGCGGATCCCGATACCGGGGAGCCGCACGTCACCGAGGGCGTCGAGGCGCACGCCGGTCAGGTTCTCGGCGTGCACGGCGCCGGTCGTCGGGTGATACAGCGGAGCGAGCGGCAGGTCCTTCAGGGCGGCCCGCTCGGCCTGCCGGGCCAGGGCCGAACCGGCCGCCCCGGAGCGGGCCGCCGCCCGGTCGAGCAGCGCGTCGAAGCGTGCGCCGCGGTACCCCGTCGTATTGGTGGCGGAGCCGGCCGCGAACAGCTGCTCCGCCTGGGCGTACAGGGCGGGGTAGGCGGCTCCCATGTACAGCAGGAACGGGCCGTTCGCCTTGTGCTGGGCCAGATTCGGGTAGAGCTGCTCGGTGGGCTGCGCCTTGATGGTGATGCGGTCGATGCCCAGATTGCTGCGGAGTTGATTGAGCACGGCCTCGAGCACGGTCTGCATCAGCGGATCCTGCTCGGTCCACAACGTCAACGCGCCCTGCCAGCCGCCCGCCTCCTCGAGCAGCCGGCGTGCCTCCTTCGGGTCGTAGCGGCAGTCCGCACATGTCCTACCGCCACCACCGACGACGGCGTCGGGGGCGATCCCCGCCGCGGGCTCCGCCAGACCCTGCAGCAGTGAGCGGGAGATGGACCGCCGGTCGATGGCGAGCGAGAACGCCCTGCGCACCCGCGGATCGGTGAACCGCCGGTCCCAGAGCGGGAATCCGAGGTAGCTGACACCGCCGACGGCCGCGGCCTCGGTGCTGTCCGGGCGGGTGCGCTGCGACCGGGCGAGGCGGTGCCCGCTCGCCAGGGCGAGATCGACGGCGCCGGCCTGGAAGCTGGTGTACGCGGTGGCGTCGTCCTGATACGACTTCACCTCGATGCGGGCCGCCTTGCCCGCGGGGCCCGCGTATCCGTCGTAGCGTTCGAGCGTGATCTCCTGCACGCCGGGGCGCAGGCCCGGTGCGGCCACCCGGTAGGGGCCGTTGCCGATCGGTCGGCGGTCGTGGGCGGTCAGGTCCTTGAAGGCGGCCTTCGCCATCGGTGCGAACACCGTGCCGGCCAGCACGTACGGGAAGGTGGCCAGCGGCTTGGTCAGCGTGATGCGCAGGGTGTGTGCGTCGACCACGTCCACCCCGGAGAGCTTCTTGGCCGTGGGACGGCCCTCGGCCGGATTCAGCGCCGCGTAGCCGTCGATCGCGGCGAACATGTAGCCGTACGGCATGGCGTTGGGGCCGTAGGCGGCGGCGTTCCACGCGTCGGCGAAGGACTGTGCGGTGACCGGCTCCCCGTTGTGGAACGTCCAGCCCTCCTCGAGCCGGACGGTCCAGTGCCGGTTGTCGTCCGAGCGTATGGATTCGGCCACCGCGCCGACCGCTCTGCCGTCCTTGTCCACCCGGGTCAGCGGGGTCCACACGGCTTCGGCGACGGAGCTCTTTCCGGCACGCGCCGGCGTCAGATGGGCGACGTACCACGCGGGCACGCCGACGCTGAAGCTGCCGCCGTCCGCTGCGGCGACGGGTCCGCGGCCGGCGCCGCCGCCGCATCCGCCCACGGTCGCGACGAGCGCCGCCGTCCCGACGGCGAGCACCGCCCTGCGGACTGCTCCGGAGCTTCCTGGCACAGCGAGCAAGGCTTCCTCCAGGGGCTTTTCGCTCGACGGCATGCGGCGACCGAGTGGCACGGGAGCAAGGAGAGTCCCGGAATCGCAGGCGCCGCAGCATCGTCGGCGACGGCAAAAAACGCCCGGGTGGATTGTCGGAGCCCACACGTCGGGGCGACCTCGTTTCCGTCCGGTGAACCGACCGATTCCGCTCGGTTTCCGGGCACCGGCCGGCGACCGCAGGGCACATCCGGCCGCCGCCCAGGCCTTGCTGCGGACGATCTCCGTGTGCCTACGATGACCGGATGCCGAGCCCTACGGACCCATCAATTCCGGACATACGACAGGGCCGGTCGTCGCCGGAGGACCGCATCGCTCTGCGGCGGCTGCGCGAGGCGCTCGGCCCCTTGGTGCTCCGCCTCGAATGCGCGCCCGCAGGCGAGGACATCCCGGTCGGACCGCAGATCATCCACGGTCTGCACGAGCCCCTCATGGTGAGCCCCAGCGGATTCCTGATCCTGGTCGGCGGGGCCGCCGAGGACAGCGGGACGCTGGAGGTGATCGCACGGGCCGGCGAGACGGGCTGCAGCGCCGTGGTGCTCAAGTCGTACGGAGCCGATCTGACGTCCGCCGTCTCGGCCGCACGGCAGGCCGGCATCGCGCTGTGCACCGTGCCCGACGACATGCCGTGGCGGCACTTCGATGCCTTGGTGACGGCCGCGTCCGGGGCACTGGAACCGGCGCAGGACACCTACGCCTCGGTCGGCCTCGGCGACCTTTTCGCCCTCGCCAACGTCATCGCGTACCAGGTCGGCGGCGCCGTGAGCATCGAGGATCCGCGTGGCCATGTGCTCGCGCACTCGAGTCTGCCGCACCAGGAGATCGACGAGATCCGCCGCAGCGCCATCCTGGGGCGGCAGACCCCGCACCGTCCCGGCAACAGCGCGGAGTACGAGCGGGTCATCCGCGCGGACGGGCCGGTGCGGTTCGACATTCCGGCCGACGACCACACCGACCGGCTGGCCATGGCGGTCCGTGCCGGCTCCCAACTCCTCGGTCTCGTCTGGGTCCTGGACGGATCGCCGGCCCTGGGCGACGGCGCGGAGTCCGCCCTGGAGGAGGCCGCGAAGGTCACGGCCCTGCACCTGCTGCGGGCCCGTACCCATCGTGACCCGAGCCGGCGGCACCGGGCCGAGGCCCTGGCGTCACTGCTCGACGGGGAGATCGGGGGCCGTACCGCGGCCGGCCAGCTCGGCCTGGCGCAGGAGGCGGGGACTGTGGTGGTGGCCTTCGCCCAGTCCGCTCCGGAGGAGACACCGGGACTTGCCGGCGCCCGCATCGTCGACCTGGTCAACCTGTACTGCGAGGCCTGGCACCCGCAGGCGCTGTGCGTCGCGGCCGGCGCCACCGTGTACGCCCTCCTGCCGGTCAGGAACGATGCCGGCGCCCAGCAGCGCGTGGTCAAGTTCGCCGAGAACGTCTGCGACACGGTGCGGCGCAGCACCCAGGTCGTCCTGAAGGCCGGCATCGGCGCACGCAACGACCGGCTCGACCGGGTGCCGGCCGGGCGGCGCACCGCGGACCGGGTGCTGCGCGCGCTGGCGGCCGACGGCGGACGGCTCGAGGCCGCCACGGTGGAGGACGTACGCAGCCGGGTGACGCTCCTGGAGTACCTCGACCGCGGCGCCTCGAACGCGGACCTGGGCCCCGGACCGGTGCAACGCATCATCGAGCACGACGAGTCGAACGACTCCGCGTACGGTATTTCCCTCCTCGCCTACCTCGACGCGTTCGGTGAGGCGATACCGGCGGCCGCCCGGCTCTCCATTCACGAGAACACCCTGCGCTACCGGATCCGGCGTATCCAGAAGCTGTTCGGCCTCGATCTGGATGACCCGGAGACCCGCCTGGTGACCTGGCTGCAACTGAGCCTGCACCAACTCGGCCGGGCGGACGTGCGGCCGGACGGGGGTGTGTCCGCGCCGACAAAGAGGGCCTCCTCAAATGCATGACTCGCACGATGTTCCTCCGCTGCCGGGCCCATAGCGTCGGGCCGTCAAGGCAGCACAGACCGTGAGGAACGCATGCTGGAACAAGACGAATACGCCCTGGACGACGTCGATGCGCTCAGAGGGCTGATCGCCGGCCACGGCTGGGTCACGCTGGTCAGCGCGGCGGACGCGGGCCCCGTCGTCTCGCATCTGCCGGTGCTTCTGGAGAACGGCCGAGGGTGCGAGATCGTGGGGCATCTGGCGCGGGCGGACGCGGAGCGGCACCGCCTCGGCGAACATCCGGTGGTCGTGGTGGTCCAGGGGCCGCACGGCTATGTCTCTCCCACCCTCTACGCGGCCGGCCCGTATGTGCCCACCTGGAATTTCGTGGTCGCCCATCTGCACGGGACCCCGGAAGTCCTGGGCGGCGACGAGACGTTCGACGTGCTGCGGCGTACGGTCGACCACTTCGAGGCGGAGCGGCCCGTGCCGTGGCGGCTCGAATCGGTGCCCGAGTACGCCCACTCGCTCGCCCCGTACACGACCGGCTTCCGGCTGCGGCCCGACCGGATCGTGGGCAAGCAGAAGCTCAGCCAGGAGAAGCCGCGCGCCGTCGCCGAGCGGGTGATCACAGCGCTCGGCGGGGACGATCCGCAGCGCAATCCCCAACTGGCCGCCGCCATGCGCCAGGTGGTGACGGCGGATGAGTGAGCTCGGCATCGCCACGGATCTGGACACCTCCCTGCTGCTGACCCGGGTCAGGCTCGGCCCGCACGGCCCGATCGGCCATGTGGAGATACGCGGCGGACGCATCGTGTCCATCTCGGCGAGTCCGCCGACGGATCGGCCCGATGAGATCTTCGATGCCGGCGGGCGCACGCTGCTGCCCGGCCTCACGGACGCGCATGTGCATCTCGTGCAGTGGGCGAGCGCCCGCCGCCGGGTGGACCTCTCCGGTGCGGCCTCCGCACGGGAAGCCGCGGATCTCATGGCGCAGGCGGCGCGACGCGCCCCGGGGCCGGGAGCCGGCGAGGCGCTCATCGGCTTCGGGTTCCGCGACGCGCTCTGGCCGGACGCCCCGCACCGCGACCTGCTGGCCTGGGCTCAGGACCGCGCGGTGGCCCTGGTGAGCAACGACCTGCACACCGCCTGGCTGGGTCCGGCCGCACTCGCGGCACTCGGCAGGTCCGGCCACCCGACGGGGGTCCTCCGGGAGAACGAGGCCCTCGACGCCGCGGCGCAGCTCGCCAGTACCGGCCGTGCGCTCACGGACGCCTGGATCGGCGACGCGCTCCGGGCGGCCGCGGCCCGTGGCGTCACACGTCTGATCGACTTCGAGTACGCGGACAACGTGACGGACTGGGCACGGCGTGGCGCCGAGGAAGAACTGCCGGTCCGCGTCACGTGCACCGTCTATCCCGACCATCTGGAGCGGGCGATCGCCGACGGCCTGCGGACCGGAAGCGTGCTGCCCGGAACTGCCGGCCGGGTCGACGTCGGGCCACTCAAGCTCTTCGTCGACGGCTCCCTGAACACACGTACCGCCCTGTGTCACGACCCGTATCCGGGTACGGGTGGGGAAGTCCCGGACCGCGGCGTCCTGCTGACCCCGCCGGACGAGCTGCAGCGGACCATGGCCCGGGCTGCCGCGCACGGTCTGCAGAGCGCGGTGCATGCGATCGGCGACCGGGCGAACGCCATCGCGCTCGGAGCCTTCGAGCGGGTGGGCTGTCCGGGCAGGATCGAGCACGCCCAGCTCATCGATCCTGCCGACCTGCCCCGGTTCGCCCGCCCGGATCTGGTCGTGGGCGTACAGCCGGCACATGCGCCGGACGACCGCGACGTGGCCGACCATCATTGGGGCGGGCGCACACATCGCGCCTATCCGTACGCGGATCTGCTGAAGGCCGGTGCCACCCTGGAGTTCGGGTCGGATGCCCCGGTCACGCCGCTCGATCCGTGGCACGGTGTCGCGGCCGCCGTGCACCGCGGCGGTGACGCGGAACGCCCGCCGTGGCACCCGGAACAGCGGATCGGCCTCGACGATGCACTTCTCGCCACGGGAGCGGGGCCCGGAGGCCTCCAAGTGGGCAGGACCGCCGACCTGATCGTCACCGAGGAGAATCCAGCTGACGTGGCGCCGCAGGAACTCGCCGCGATGCCGGTCCACGCGACGCTTCTCGCCGGCCGCTGGACGCACCGAGCCGATTGAGAAGGGGGGGCGCGATGCCGCCCCCCCCTCGTTCCCCTCACTCTTCTCGCTCTTCTCGCTCTTCCTGCTCGGGCGAGTCAGTCCCCGAGGTGCACGCGGGCGCTGTCCGCGCCGGCCCGCGGGTGACGTGCGGTCACCGTCACCGTGGTGCCGGGCGGGGCCGTCACCACCCACTCGGCCGCGGCCAGGTCGGGAGTGCCCGGGGCGTGCCCCCACCAGGTGGTGGAGGAGAGCGCTCCGCTGCGTCCCTCAAGGCTTCCCACGGACACCGCGGCCTCGCCCGCCAACAGGCGTACCCCGTCCGGCAGTTCGATACGGAGCATGGTGCTGCCGCCGCGCCGCCTCCGTACGGCCTGCTCGGAGACATGCGTCGGCAGCCAGCCGTTGTTGGCCACGACGGCACGGATCCGGTACACGCCCGGTGCCTGTTCGGTCGCTGTCACGGAGCGCATCTCCAGGCGCGGCGAGCACAGCGCCTGGAACACGACCCACTCCGTGTGCGGCGCGACCTCGTCCTCGATGCGTGACAGCGGTGGGTTGTACCAGTAATTGATCATGTCCCAGCCGCCGAGCTCCACCTCGCCGAGCTGCGGGTGGTCGAAGGGGTACCAGTCGACGAACCCCTTGCCGTCCAGCTCCTTGTCGCTCCACTCGATCATCCGCAGGTCGTCGCCCTCCGGGTGGTCGAGGAGCCAGCGCGAGGGGTGGTACGCGGTGATCCCGGCGGCACGCTGCGGGCTCCAGAACTCGGTGATCCACGAGAAAATGCCCAACTGCTCGTAGTACCAGCCCAGTTGGCCGCCGTGGAACTCGATGTCCGGGTCGTACTTGAGGTCCTGGAAGGACATCACGTCGTAGCCGGTCAGCGCGGCGGCCCTGGCGCCGAACGTCTCGTACACGCGGCGGTCCGCGTAGGGCAGTTGCTCACCGCTGTTGAGCGGCGGGCGCAGATGCAGCCCTCCGAAGGTGTGGCAGGTGACGAAGCCGGTGATGTTGGGTCGGGCGGTGACGGCCTTCAGTACGGCCCGGGTCTCCGGCTCCGATCCCGCGAACGGGCCCGCGTTGTCGGGTATGCGCCCCGCCGTCGCCCAATCGGTGGGGAGGTTCTGGCCGAGGTCGATTCCTTCCAGCGGCTCGGCCGGCTCGATGACGTCCGGGCGGGGACGGTCGGCCCCGCTGTCGAGCCCGTCCCCGTGGCCGCCCTCGATCTCGCCCTCCAGCAGGAGCCGGTAATACGTGCCGCCTTCCTCGTCCGGCTCGCGCGGCACCATCAGCCGGGGCTCCTCGTGGTGCTTCTTCCATGGCCCGTGCGGGTCGGGCAGGCGCATGAACAGCACCCGGCCGTCGCCGTCCACGTCTCGGAGCTGAAGTCCCGGGTCGGGGACGGGATTCGGGTACGCACGCATGCTGGACCGTATGTAGCGGCCCTCGGTCATCATGTGCTCGGTGCCGTCCGGATTCAGCCGGGGGACCACGTACACCGCCCTGGTGTCGAGCAGTCGTGTCACCCGCTCGTCGCGGCCGTGGCCGGCCAGCAGACGGTGGACGAGGTGCAGGGCCGCGTAACTGCCGGTCCACTCCGCGGCGTGAATGCCGGCCTCGACGAAGAACCCCGGCTTGTCCTCGGCCGGTCCCGTCGCCGAATTGGTCAGCGTCAGAAGCCAGATGTCCCGGCCCTCGAGTGAGCGGCCGGCGCTTTCCAGGCCGGCGAGATCAGGCCTGGCGGCCACCCAGTCCGCGAGCAGGGCACCGAGTTCGGCGTGCGTGTGGAACCGGTCGTACGTCAGGGGTCGGATCATGGGGCGGCAGTCCTCACATTCGGTCGACGGCTCGGGTGTGTGCACGGGGTCAGTCTTCGGCTCCGGAGGCCTGCCGTTCTTTGTTCGCGCGCCCAAGCTTCGCCGCTCAGGTTTTCAGATGCCGCCAATTTCTGTAACGGGTGTGCGCTCTACGTTTCTTGACGAACACGCTCACCGCTCCGGTAAAGCAATCCTTACCTAACGGCCCGGGTTCTTCAGGGGTTTCAGGGTGGGCGTACCGGATTCGATGCCGAAGGACGGAATGTTTCATGGCAATGACCGCCGATGCTGCCGCACCGGAAATCCATCACGCCCACCGTGATGTCACGGGCGGCTGGGTACGTCCGGCCACCTTTGGTGCGATGGACGGGCTCGTGTCGAACTTCGCGCTGGTCGCCGGCGTTGTGGGCGGAGGCGCGGCGACCGGCGCCGTCGTCCTCACGGGCTTCGCCGGCCTGGTGGCAGGCGCTTGCTCGATGGCGACCGGCGAATTCACCTCGGTGTCCTCGCAGAACGAACTCACCCAGTCGGAGATCGAGCGGGAACGCCGCGAGCTGGAGCGTCACCCGGAGGACGAACTCCGTGAACTCGGCCTGATATTCGAAGCAAAGGGCGTGAACCCGAAGCTTGCGGCGGATGTCGCGAAAGAACTCACCGCGGATCCCGATATCGCCTGGCGGGTCCACGTCCGGGAGGAACTGGGAGTCGACCCCGACGATCTGCCGTCCCCGTGGGCGGCGGCCGGCTCGTCCTTCCTGGCCTTCTCGCTCGGTGCCCTGATCCCGCTGCTGCCCTTCCTGCTCGGTGCGGCCAGTCTGCTGCCCGCCCTGCTCGCCAGCGCCGTGGGCCTGCTCCTCACCGGGGGGCTCATCGCCCGCATGACCGCGCGCCCCGCGTGGTTCGGCGGGGGCAGGCAGCTGTTGCTCGGTGGGCTCTCGGCCGCGGTGACATTCGGCATCGGCCTCCTCGTCGGCACCGGGGTCTCCTAAGTGACCGCCCCGCAGGACCGCCCCCTGCGCATCGCCGTACTCGTCAAGCAGGTACCGGCGTACGGCGATGTCACCGAACTCGACGGCCGGGGACGGCTCGTACGGTCCGGGCGTCCTGCCGAACTCAACGCCTGGTGCCGGCGGGCGGTGGCCCGAGCCGTCGAACTGGCCCGTGCCTCCGGCGGCATGGTGACAGCAATCACGATGGGGCCGCCACCGGCCGTCGACGTCCTGCGCGAGGCCCTCGCCTGCGGCGCGGACGAGGCGCTGCAGCTGTGCGATGCACAGCTCGCGGGCGCCGACTGCCTGGTCACGGCACGGGCGTTGGCCGCCGGCTTGCGCACCCTGCCACCGCTCGATCTGGTGGTCGCCGGGCACAGCAGCACCGACGGGGCGACCGGTGCGGTCGCCCCGATGGTGGCGGCTCTCATGGGACTGCCGTTCGCCGGACCGGCGCTGACCCTGCGCCGGCAGGGCGCCGGCCGTCGCCTGCACTGCACGCTCCAACGGGACGACGGGAATCACGAGACCGAGGTGCGGCTGCCCGCGGTGATCTCGGTGGCGGAGCGCTCGGGCGCCGTGGCCCGGGCGGAGCGCGCCACATGGCCCGGTACGGAGCGGATCCGCAGGGTGCCGCTGAGTCGGCTCGCGGGGGCGAGCCCGGCATCCGGCTCGCCGACCCGTGTGCTGGACGTCACCGAGCCGGCCGCCCGGCGTCGCCCGATCCTGGTCACCGACGACCTTGCCGACGCGGGCCGGATCATGGAACTTGTACGGCGTCGCCTCGACGCCGGGCCGGCTCAGGACGAGCCGCCCGTGGCGATGCGGTGGGCCCCGGCTGATCCGGACGGCGGGACTGCCACCGGTGATGGGGCGTGGATCCTTGCCGTCTGCGCCGAGCCCGACGGTCCGGCCGCGCGGGCGCTGCTCGGAGCTGCCGCGGATGTGGCGGCCGGAGTGGGCGGGCACGTCGTGGCGGCCGGACCGGGCGGCGACCTGCGACGCCTGTCGGCGTGGGGCGCGGATACGTACGTCGGCCTCGACGGACTGGCTCCGCGCCCGGCCGCGGACGCGCTGGCTGCCTGGGCACAGCGCCGGGGCGTCCCGGCAGCCGTCGTCGGCGGTGCCACGGCCTGGGACCGTGAACTCCTCGCTCGGCTCGGCGTACTGCTCGACGGAGGTCTTCTGAGCGATCTGACGGAGATTCGTCACGACACCGTCACCGGCCGTCTGATCGGCACGAAACCTGCCGGAGCAGCCCTGGCCCTCGTGGCGAGCAGCGCCCGCACACAGCTCGCCACGGTGCGCACCGGGTGCCTGCCCCTGCGTCCGCCTCGGGCTCCGGGACGGCTGCCGGTCCGGGCGCTGAGCGTGGCGCCCGACCCGGCCGTCACGACGCTGCGCCGGATGCCGCGAGGCGACGCCGACGCATTGGATCGCGCGCCGGTCGTCCTCGGAATCGGCGCGGGAGTTCCCCAAGAGTGCCACCACGAACTGAAGCCCCTGCAGGCCGTGCTGGGTGCCGAGCTCGCCGGGACCAGGAAGGTGACGGATTCCGGTGCGCTGCCGCACGAGCGGCAGCTCGGCATCACGGGCCGGGCCGTCGCACCCCGGCTCTATCTGGCGATCGGCGTCTCCGGCAGTTGGGACCACCTCGTCGGTGTGCAGCGCGCCGACACGGTGTTCGCGGTGAACTGCGACCCGGCGGCCGAGATTTTCACCCACTGCGACTTCGGCCTGATCGCCGACTGGCGCACCGCGGTCCGTGCCCTGACCCGGGAGGCGGAGCGCGCGACGCCATCGCCTGCGTCCACCTGAGCCGTATGCACCGAAGCGGCACGAGCCGCAGGGACCGAACCTGCAGGGACCGAAAGTGCAGGAACCCGTACGACTCGAAGGGACCGATTCGATGTTGCTGCCGGTCAACGCGGCGCTGGCCGTGGTCATGGCCGTACTCCTGGCAGCCGCCGTGGCCGGTGCCGCATGGGCCCGCTTCAAAGATGCCCGAGGCCGGCGCCGGTACTGGAAGGACATCGGTGCCGCGGGCCTTCGAGCCACCCTGCAACTCGGTGCGGTGTCGCTGCTGATCGGCTCGGTGATCCGCGTCCTGCCCCTGTCCCTGGCGTTCATGATGCTGATGTTCGCCGTCGCCACCCGCACCGCCGGGCGCCGGATCACGGCCGACGCCACCTGGAAATGGGCGGCCGCACCGATCGCCGCCGGCGTCATCCCGGTCCTGGCGATGCTGACCCTGACCGGCCTCGTACCGCTGGAGGGCCTTGCCCTGATCCCCGTGGCCGGCATCCTCATCGGCGGCGCGCTCACCGCCACGGTGCTCGCCGGTCGCCGCGCACTTGACGAACTCCGGGACCGCAGGGGCGAGGTGGAGGCGGCGCTCGCGCTGGGCTTCCCGGACCGCGACGCCCGGACGGAGATTGCCCGCCCGGCAGCGTCCGAGGCGCTCATCCCCGGACTCGATCAGACCCGCACGGTCGGCCTGGTGACGCTGCCCGGTGCGTTCGTCGGCATGCTGCTCGGAGGGTCGTCACCCGTACAGGCCGGTGCCGTCCAGCTCTTCGTCCTGATCGCGCTGATGGCGGTCCAGACCGTGGCCGTGGCGGTGACCCTGGAGCTCGTCACCCGCGGTCTTCTGCGCGGCACGGAAGCCGGCAGCCGCGCCGCGGGAGCGAAGCGGCTGCCGGGCGGACTGCTGGGGCCCGTCCCGGGGCTCGGCCGGTACCTGCCGAAGGCTCGGTCCTCAGCACCCTGAACGGCACCTGAGCAGCACCTGATCGCACCCGGCGGAGGGTCAACTCCGCCCGCTGTCCAGGGCCTTGCGGCCGGGGCGGCCCGGGAGGGCGGCGCGGGTGGGGCGGGCCGGCGGTTCGCCGGTGGGCTCGAGGCGCAGGGCGAGCGCGGGGCAGCGGCGTACCGCGCGCTGGGCACGGGCCCGCAGCGCCAGCGGTACGTCGGCGTCCGCGACCGCGGGGAACCCGTCGGGACCGAGTCTGATCAGCTCCGGCACGATGTCCGCGCACAGCCCGTGGCCCTGGCACAGCGTCCAGTCCACGGCGAGCTTCTCGCCGCTGCTGCTGCCGAGCGACTGCTCGCCGGCGTTCGGCAGCGGCAGTACGGCGCTCGTCGCGCGTCCGCAGCCGCCACCGAGCACATGCGCCGCCAGATCGTCGGGGAACGCGGACAGGGTCGATGTGAGGAAGCGCGCGGAACCGTCGGGATGCTTGCAGGCGCCGCGTCCCTTGACCGCCTGGGTGACCTCCCGCAGCGCCTCGAGGGCGGCTGGTCCGCCGCCGTTCAGGAGGTCTCCGAGGCCGCTTGCCGCCGCGGGCAGGCCGAGCCGGCACGGGCCGCACTGGCCGGCGCTCTCGTCGGCCAGCCACTGGGCGACCCGCAGTGCCTCGCCGAGCGGGCAGGTCTCCGGGCCGATCGGCAGGATCGCGCCCGCGCCGAGCGCGCCGCCGAGGCCCTCGAGCGAGGCGCGCGAGACGACCGCGTCGTGCGCGGAGAGGCCGTCCAGCCAGCTGCCGTGGTAGCCGCCGGTGAGCACGCCCTGCGGCAGCGGCGGAGCGCCCGCCAACTGCAGTACGTAGCGCAGCGGCACCCCGGTCGGCACCTCCACGACCATGGGCCGTGCGACGGCTCCGGAGACCGTGAGCAGCACGGTGCCCGGCTCGTCGAACAGACCGGTGTTGCGGTAGCGGGCCGAGCCGATCCGGGCGGCGACCGCGAGCTGCGCGAACGTCTCCGCGTTCGACAGCAGGGTCGGGGCGCCACCGACACCCGAGTCGGCCGCGCGCACCCGGCGTCCCGGCGGCAGGGCGGGACCGCCGTCGGCCGAGCGCACGAGGGCCGAGGCCTCACCGGTCACCATGCGTTCGGGATTGCGCTGCACGCGCGCGCGGAGGGCTGCTCCGCGCCGGTTGGTGAGACCCCGCTCGGCGAGTGCTGCCGTCATCGACGCCTCGGTCGAGTCACGGGTCACGCCGACGACGAGACTCCGGGCGCCGAGCGCCTCCGCGGCGAGCAGGGCGCCGTCCAGGATGAGGTGCGGCGACCGGTTGATGAGCACGGTGTCCTTGCGGCAAGCGGGTTCGTCCTCGCTGCCGTTGACCACGACGACCGGGCGTACGCCGCGCTTGATGGCCGACTGCGCCACGGCCCTCAGCTTTCTGGCGAACGGGAAGCCGGCGCCGCCGCGGCCGCGCAGCGTGATCTCGTCGGCGAGGGCGGCGAGCCGCTCGCCCGCCACCGGTTCCAGCGGGCCGTGCACCTTGAGGTGCATCGACAGGTCGAGCCGTTCGACCAGGTCGAAGCCCGAGGTCAGTTGGGGCAGTCCGACGACCCGTACTTCGGGGACATCGGGCAGGGGGGCGCTCAACGCAGGCCTCCGGTGGGGGCGTTCCAGGGCTCGCCGGCGGTCGGCGGCTGGAAGGGGGTGGGCAGCGGACCGGTGAGCGGATCGCTGTCGTACGGGTCCTGCGCGGGGTCGTCCGCGGGGGCTGCGGTGGTGCTGTCCGGGCCGGGATGGGGTGTGGCGGCGCCGGGGGCGTACGGGGCGTGTTCGTGGTGTGCCGGGAAGGCCTCGGCCGGCGGGGGTGGTGACGGCGAGGGCCAGCGGGTGGCGGGGTCCGGAGCGGGCAGGGGATCCGGCGCGCCCGGCACCGGCATCGCGTCGGGTGCGCCCGCAACGGGCGGCAGGATCTCGGTGTCGGCGGTGTGCAGCGCCTCCGAGCCGGGCATCGGGCGGCCGTACGGGGCCCCTGGAGCCGGGGCGGCAGCGGGGCCGAAAGCCGGGTCGAAGTCGTACGGGAGGCCGTGGGGAGGCGTGACCGCACCCGCCACCGCACCCGCCCCCAGCGTGTCCGTGAGCGGATCCTGGCCGGGCGTGGCGGACGTCGCGCGGTACGCGGCGGCCATGCCGCCGGTCGCGGACGGCTCGGCCAGGGCTCCGGGCAGGTCGTGGGAGGCCTCACGGCGGGCCTCGTACACCTGCGGCGCGGGCGGGGCCATGCGCGGGCGCGGGGGCGGGAGTTGGACGTCTCCGAAGCCGCCTGCGGCCGTGGCGGTGGCAAGCGGCGGGGGCGCGAACGGCGCGGTGGCGGGGCGCTCTCCGGTGCTTTCAGGGGGCGCGGGGCGTACGGCACTGTCCATCCCGGGCAGCGGGGCGCCGCGCCGGGACCGCTCCTCGCGGGGCATCCGAGCGGCCCGCGCCTCCGGGTCGATGACGGCCAGGATGCCGTTCGCGACCTTGCGTTTCACGGGCAGCGGGGCGGCCCGCAAGGCGATCGCCCCGGCCACCGCGGCCACGGTCAGGCTGTAGAGGACCACCACCCAGGGCGCGGGTGCACGGCCCGCGTAGAGGCCGTGCACCGTGCCCGCGCACCAGGCCGGATAGGCCAGCATGTGCATCGCGCGCCAACGGGAGGCGATGCTCGCGGGCGCCGCGAACGAACTGCGCATGGCGCCCGTGATGCCGGTGGTCACCATCAGGAGTCCGGCCAGTGAGCCGAGGCCGATCAGACCGTCGGTGCCGGTCACGCCGAGCCCGAAGGGGACCAGGGCACCCACGGCGGACACATGCTCCAGGGCGATCTTCACGGTGCCGTGCAGCAGCAGGAAGCCCAGCGAGGCGACGGCGGTCACCCGGTGCACGGCCTGGGCGAGCAGTCGCTGGCGCGACCTGAGGAACAGTCGGTCGGACGCGACAAGGCCCCAGACGATGCTTGCGGTCAAGGAGACGAGGCAGAGGACTCCCGTCGTGAAGTCGAGCATCTCCCGGAAGCCGTCGCTTCCGGCGAACACGGTCACAGGTATGAGCAGCAGTACACCGATGCTCAGCAATCCCCGGACGGAGGGACTCAGTTCGGGGAGCGAACGGATCTTGCGATGAGGGTTCATGGGGGCAACTCCGAATGGTTTCGGCACAGCGGTCCCGCAGTCGCAGCCTAGGTCGCCCCATACCGGCCAGTACCAGGTTTGAGTTATTGCGTTGTTATCAACCAGCGATGCGCTCTTGGCCTTGCCCCGATAGAGGGCGGTACGCCGAGTAACTCACGCGGCGGCAGCGGTGTTCGCGCGCGCGTGCCTGCGAATCGTGGATCGTGAATCGCCCTCCACGCGCGCGTGGAGGGCGACGGCCGACAGCGGTCGAGCGACCCCGGGCTCCCACTCCCCGGAAGCTCGATGCGGCCCGTGGAGAGGCTGCGGTACCCTGACGCCATGCGTGCCGTACGCCTTCTGCTTAGCGAGCCGCGCTGATCAGTCCCCGCCACTGAGGATTCGTGGCGGGAATCGGCGCGGCGTCCCCTCCTGTGCGAGGGGTTTTTTCGTTTCGGCTGGAATGTCGCGGCCGAATCCGCAGGCAGAGACATCGATGGAGCCTTAAGGATCATGAGCGAGACGAATTCCGCCCCCGCGGCCGCGCCCGCGGGAAATGCCCCCGCCGAGGTGGCAGCGCCGCACCGCTACACGGCGGCCATGGCCGCCGATATCGAGGCGCGCTGGCAGGACTTCTGGGACGCCGACGGCACGTACGCAGCACCCAATCCGACCGGTGACCTGGCAGGCGACCCGGCGATCGCCGAGCTGCCCAAGAAGTTCATCATGGACATGTTCCCGTACCCCTCGGGTGCGGGCCTGCACGTCGGCCACCCGCTCGGGTACATCGCCACCGACGTGTTCGCCCGCTACCACCGCATGACCGGGCACAACGTCCTGCACACCCTGGGCTTCGACGCCTTCGGCCTGCCCGCCGAGCAGCACGCCGTCCAGACCGGTCAGCACCCGCGGGTCACCACCGAAGCAGCCATGACCAACATGACGTCGCAGCTGCGCCGGCTCGGCCTGGGCCACGACAAGCGCCGTTCGTTCGCGACGATCGACCCGTCGTACTACCGCTGGACGCAGTGGATCTTCCTGCAGATCTTCAACTCCTGGTACGACGACGAGGCGAAGAAGGCCCGCCCGATCGCCGACCTGGTCGCCCAGTTCGAGAGCGGCGAGCGTCGGGCACCCACCACGCGCGCGTGGAGCGAACTGACCCCGCTGGAGCGGTCCGAGGTCCTGTCCGACTACCGACTGGCCTACGCATCCGACGCCCCGGTCAACTGGTGTCCGGGCCTGGGCACCGTCCTGGCCAACGAGGAAGTCACCGCGGACGGCCGTTCCGAGCGCGGCAATTTCCCGGTCTTCAAGTCCAAGCTGCGCCAGTGGAACATGCGCATCACGGCCTACGCGGACCGCCTGATCGACGACCTGGAGCCGCTGGACTGGCCCGAGGCCATCAAGCTGCAGCAGCGCAACTGGATCGGCCGCAGCGAAGGCGCGCGCGTGCACTTCGCCGTCGATGCCCAGGGCGACGAGGCCGTCGAGCCGATCACCGTGTTCACCACCCGCCCCGACACCGTCTTCGGCGCGACCTACATGGTCCTGGCGCCCGAGCACGGCCTGGTCGACTCGATCCTGCCCGCCGCCTGGCCCGAGGGCGTCAAGGAGGCGTGGACGGGCGGCGCCGCGAACCCGGCCGACGCGGTGGCCGCGTACCGCAAGCAGGCGCAGACCAAGAGCGACGTCGAGCGCCAGACCGAGCACAAGAACAAGACCGGTGTCTTCACCGGTGCCTATGCCCTGAATCCGGTCACCGGCGCCCGGATCCCGATCTTCGTCGCCGACTACGTCCTGATGGGCTACGGCACCGGCGCGATCATGGCGGTGCCCGGACAGGACGAGCGCGACTGGGAGTTCGCCGAGGCCTTCGAACTGCCCATCGTGCGCACGGTGCAGCCGCCGGAGGGCTGGGAGGGCGAGGCGTTCACCGGCCAGGGACCGGCGATCAACTCCGCCAACGACGAGATCTCGCTGAACGGCCTGGAGGTCGACGAGGCCAAGAGCCGCATCATCGCGTGGCTGGTCGACAAGGGCCTGGGCGAGGCGACCATCAACTTCCGGCTGCGGGACTGGCTGTTCAGCCGCCAGCGCTACTGGGGCGAGCCCTTCCCGATCGTGTACGACGAGGACGGCGTCGCACATGCGCTGCCCGACTCGATGCTGCCCCTGGAACTGCCCGAGGTCGACGACTACTCGCCGCGCACCTTCGACCCGGACGACGCCGACACCCGTCCGGAGACGCCCCTGTCGCGCAACGCGGACTGGGTCGACGTCACCCTGGACCTGGGCGACGGCCCCAAGCAGTACCGTCGCGAGACCAACACCATGCCCAACTGGGCCGGTTCGTGCTGGTACGAACTGCGCTACCTGGACCCGCACAACGACCGGGAGCTGGTCGCCCCGGACATCGAGCAGTACTGGATGGGCCCCCGCGAGGGGCAGCCGCACGGCGGCGTCGACCTGTACGTGGGCGGCGCCGAACACGCCGTACTGCACCTCCTGTACGCCCGCTTCTGGTCCAAGGTGCTGCACGACCTGGGGCACATCGCGTCCTCCGAGCCGTTCCACAAGCTGTACAACCAGGGCATGATCCAGGCCTACGTCTACCGGGACAGCCGCGGCTTCCCGGTGCCGGCCGCCGAGGTCGAGGAGCGGGACGGCAAGTACTTCTTCGCCGGCGAGCAGGTCAAGCGCGAGCTGGGCAAGATGGGCAAGTCCCTGAAGAACGCGGTCACTCCGGACGAGATCTGCGCCGAGTACGGCGCGGACACCCTGCGCCTGTACGAGATGGCGATGGGCCCCCTGGACGTCTCCCGGCCGTGGGACACGCGCGCGGTGGTGGGCCAGTACCGCCTGCTGCAGCGCCTGTGGCGCAATGTCGTCGACGAGGCCTCCGGCGAGGTGACCGTCACCGACACCGAGCCCGACGAGGACACCCTGCGCGCCCTGCACAAGGCCGTCGACGGCGTGCGCCAGGACCTGGCCGGCATGCGGTTCAACACCGCCATCGCCAAGATCACCGAGCTGAACAACCACCTCACGAAGGCCCCCGGTGCGGTACCGCGTCCGGTCGCCGAGAGCCTGGTCCTGCTGATCGCGCCGCTCGCACCCCACATCGCCGAGGAGCTGTGGCGCAGGCTGGGCCACACGGACTCCGTGGTGCACGCCGACTTCCCGGTGGCCGACCCGGCCTACGTCGTCGACGAGACGGTGACCTGTGTCGTCCAGATCAAGGGCAAGGTCAAGGCGCGCCTCGAGGTGTCACCGTCGATCGCCGACGAGGAACTGGAGCGGATCGCGCTCGGCGACGAGAAGGTGGTCGCAGCGCTGGACGGCGCCGGCATCCGCAAGGTCATCGTCCGGGCACCCAAGCTCGTGAACATCGTGACCGCCTGAGGGTTTTCCCTTACGGGCAGGTTGGGGGTTCTGCGGAACCTTCGGCCTGCCCGTTTGCGTTTACGGTGGGAGTACGCCCGGGCAGCATCCGCCCCGGGAGCGCCGGAGCGTACCGCAGCATGCCGACGGGACACAGCGGAAGAGGAGCACTCGATGGACGCGGGCGAGGTGGTTCTGACCGTCCTGGCGCTGATCATGGTGCTGCTCTTCACCCTGGGCGTGGTGGCCACGGTCAAGGCCGTCAGAGCGGCGAAGCGCAGTGTGGACCGCACGGTGCACCAGGCGCGGCGGACGTTCGAGGACACCACCCTGCGGGCGCAGTCCCTTGCACAGCCCGGCCCTGCGGGTGCAGCGGCGCAGCTCCGCCTGAAACTGCGTACGTCCATGCGGGCCACCCAGGACGCCCTCGAGGCCGGGGTCGAGGACGACGCCTCGCTCCAGGAGTCCCTCGCCCTCTTCGAGCGGCTCAGCCGGCACGGCCACGAGCTCGAGGCCGAACTGCAGCGCGTCCAGCGCGACCCGGACCGCACCCGCCTGGGCGAGCGCATTCCGGAACTGACCGAGCGCACCGACCGGATCACCGATGCGGCCGACTCGCTGCGCTGGGCCGCGCGCGACCGTGCCAGCAGGTTCGCCCGAGACGAGCTGGACGGGCTCGACGCGGAGATCCGGATGGAATCCGGTGCCCTGAGGCACTGGACCGAGGCCGAGCCGTCAGAGGGGCGGCCGTCTTCGGCGGCGTCCTCCTCCGCCGCGGCGACGCCCGCGCCCGCACCGGCCTCCGCGTCCACGCCCCCGCCCGTCTCATGGCCCGAGCCGACGCTGGTCGACGGGCCCGGCGCTGCCGAGCAGACCTGGCCGCACGGCGCTTCGGCCGCCGATCCCGAGGACGGCGGCGAGGAGCCGAAGGCCATCTCGCCGAGCCGGCCGCCCGTGCAGCACCCGTGGCAGAAGAGCGCACGTCCGGAGAGCACGACCTGACGTCTCCCGCGCAGTGCCGGCGGCCGGACAGCGGCCGAAGGGGAGGATGGATCCGCACCTGCCGGGCAGGAGCCCGTGAGCGTCGCCGGTACCGGGCCGGGCTGCCGCCGCACAGACCCGGCGGGTAATGTCCAGCTCATGTCCCGCCATGTCGCGATCGTCACGGATTCAACGGCCTACCTGCCGCAACGGGCGACCGAGCAGCACGGCATCCACTCCGTACCGCTGACCGTCGTGCTCGGCGACCGGGCGCTGGAGGAAGGCACCGAGATCTCGGCGCGATCCCTCGCCCTCGCCCTGCAGAAGCGGCAGGCGGTGACGACTTCGCGCCCGGGGCCGGAGACGTTCGCCGAGACCTACCGGGCGGCGGCACGCGACGGTGCCACGGGCATCGTGTCGCTCCATCTGTCGTCGGAATTCTCCGGGACGTACGACGCGGCGGTGCTCGCGGCGAAGGACGCTCCTGTTCCGGTCCGGGTGGTCGACACCGGGATGGTGGCGATGGCGCTCGGGTTCTGCGCGCTGGCCGCGGCGGAGGTGACCGAGGCGGGTGGCAGCGTGGACGAGGCGGTCGTGGCCGCGGAGAAGCGGGCCGCATCGACCTCTGCTTATTTCTATGTCGACACGCTGGACTATCTGCGGCGTGGGGGCCGGATCGGTGCGGCGCAGGCACTGCTGGGTTCGGCGCTCGCCGTGAAACCGCTGCTGCAGCTCGACGGCGGGCGCATCGAACTTCTGGAGAAGGTGCGCACGGCCTCCCGGGCCATCGCCCGCCTGGAGGAAGTGGTCGTCGAGCGTGCCGGTGCCGCGGCCGTCGACATCGCGGTGCACCATCTCGCTGCGCCGGAACGGGCCGACGCGCTGGCCGACCGCCTCCGGGACCGGGTGCCGGGACTTGCCGAGCTGCATGTGAGCGAGGTGGGCGCGGTGATCGGTGCACACACCGGGCCGGGGCTGCTCGGCGCGGTGGTCTCACCGCGCTGACCCCGTCCGGCGCTTCCCGACGACACCTCGCATGACACCTCTCGCCGTGGCGTTCACTCGACCGGGTGGCCGAGTTATCCACAACTGCCGGGTTATCCACGGAAATTGAGCTTGATCAGCAAGCTGTGATCGGGCCGTCTAGCTTCTCCCGCATGGCGATTCGATCTTCTACGCGTTCTGCTGCGCGATCTTCGACCCGGCTGCGTGCCGAGGCGCTCTTCGACCAGGCCCCGCGCGGCCCGGCCGGTACCGGGGCGGGTCCGGCCGGCACCGGATCGGGTCCGGTCGGTACCGGGGCGGGTCCGGTCCGTCCGTCGGGTTCTGCGCGGCCGGCCGGGCGAGTTCGGCGGCGGGTGCGGGTGCTGCCGTTGTGGGCCGCGCCGGACGGGGACCTGCAGGCTGCACGCGGTGGCGTGCAACGCGGCCCGCGGGCGGGTGAGGGAGGAGTGCTCGACGTCCGCCGGGTGCGCAGGCCGTCGTGGGCCTATGCCGTATCGGTGGAGGGCGGTTCGCCACCGGCCCCGGCGCAGGCGGGATCGCAGGGGCAGGCGGCGGCTGAGGTGAGGGCCGGTCGCCTGGTCGACTCCGGGACCGTGAAGCTCAGGGCGGGCAGGCGGCGCCGTGAGCGGGTGGACGGGGCGGGTGGAGAGCACCGTTCGGCCGGAGGAGCGGCTGCGGATTCGGTCGGTGCCCGCAGCGCACCTCCTCGTACGGGTTCGGGCGCGCGGCCGTCTCTGGAAGCGCTGCGGCAGCGGGCGCTGGAAGGCGGGCGCCTGCCGGGTGCCCTGAGCGGCAGCGGCGAGGTGCGGACGAGTGACACGGTGCGGCTTCGTCCGAGAAGGACAACGGGTGCCGCAGCGGCGGGTGTCGGGGCGAACGGTGCCGCCCGGGTGGAAGGCGTCGGGCCGAACGGCACCTTGGCCATGGCCCGGGTGACGCACCCGGGGGAGCGGGTGCACGCGGCGCCCGACATCCGCACGCGCGATCGCGGTGCGGTGACCATGTCCCGGGCTGCGGGCGCGGGTACGACGGCGCGTACGGGTGGAGCGCAGAAGCCGGAGCCTGCGCCGGTCCCGGTCCCCGTCCCGATCCCGCCGCCGGTGACCGAGGCGGAGGTGGCGGGCGGTCAGGAGGCGGTGCGCGGACGGTGGGCGGTCGCCGTTCGTGAACGCCTGCCGCTCTGGCTGCAGTTGAGGTGCGGATTCGAGCGACGCGGCCTGGTGGCGCTGGTCGTCGTCCTGGTCGCCGTGCTGGCTTTCGGCGTGCACCACTTCTGGACCGGGCGGCCGCAGCCCGTACGACCGCCGGAAGCCGTAGGGGACCGGGCGGACGACCCGGCGGCGTCACGTCGTGCCCCGACGGGTGGTGCCGCGGGTGGTGTCGCGACACCGGCCGGCCGGGTCGTCGTGGACATCGGCGGAAAGGTCCGCAGGCCCGGGGTGCGACGCCTGCCGCAGGGGTCGCGGGTGGAGGACGCGTTGCGGGCGGCGGGAGGTGTGCGCAAGGGCGCGGACACGACGGGGCTCAACCGTGCGCGGGTGCTCATCGACGGGGAGCAGGTGATCGTGGGCGCGCCGCCCGATGCGGCAGCGTCCGGAGCGAGTTCGGGGGCTCAGGGCACTCCGGGCGCACAGCCGGGTGGCGCCATCAGCCTCAACTCGGCCACCCCCGAGCAGCTGGAGACGCTGCCCGGCGTCGGGCCGGTCCTGGCCCAGCACATCGTCGACTACCGGACCGAGCACGGGGGCTTCCGTTCCGTGGACGAGCTGCGGGAGGTGAACGGCATCGGGGACAAGCGATTCGCGGACCTGCGGGACGCCGTCGGGCCGTGAACCGAACCGCCGCATCGACCTCGAGGGAGGAGGGACCTGCGGACCTGCGCCTCGTCCCGCCTGCTCTGGCGGCCTGGGCGACGGCCGCGATCACCGTCGGAGCATCGGTCAGCTGGGCGGTCGTGACTGCGGCGGTCGCGCTCGCCGCGGCAGGCTCCCTCGCGGCGGTCGTACGGCTCCGGGGCCACGCCCACTGGACCGGGATGCGCACCGGGCCGATGCACACCGGGCTTGTACGCACCGGGCCGATGCGCACCGGCCCTCACCGCACCGAGCCAAGCTCCAGCGGCCTCCACCCCACCGGCCCTCATCGCGCCAGGCCCCGCCGAACCACAGTGCTGGTCGCGGTGTTGATCGCGGTGGCCGCGGCCGGAGCGTCCGCCGCACTGCACCGCGCCGAGGTGGAACAGGGACCGCTGCCGGAGCTGGCGGACTGCTATGCCCCGGTCACCGCAGAGCTCGAAGTCGTGGCGGATCCGCGCAGGACACGGCCACGGACGCAGGGACCGGGCGCATTGCCGCCGAGCCTGCTCATCGAGGCGGAGGTCACCCGACTCACCGGCCCGGACGGCAGCGAGACCGCGACCCGTACACCGGTCCTCGTGATCGTGCGCGGCGAGACGGACACCGCGGGCTCGGCATCGGCGGAGGCGGAGGCCGACCCGCCGAACAGGGCCCCGGATTCGCCGAGCCACGCCCCGGACACACCCAACGCCGCCCCGGACACCCCTTCCTGGGCCGAGCTGCTGCCCTCGACGCGTCTGCGGGTGCGCGCGGAGACGGCACCTCCGTTCGGCGACGGCGAGCGTTCGGCCGCCGTGTTGCGGGTGTCCGGCACGGAGCCGCCGCTGGTCGTCGCGCAGCCGAACGCCGCCCAGCGACTGGCCGGGCACCTCCGGGCAGGGCTGCGGGAGGCCACCGACGGGTTGCCCCCGGACGCCCGGGCGTTGCTGCCCGGTCTGGTCGTCGGGGACACCTCGCGGGTCCCGGCCGATCTCGACGCCGCGTTCCGGGCGACGGACCTCACGCACCTGCTGGCCGTCTCGGGAAGCAATCTGACCATCGTGCTCGTCCTGCTGATCGGCCCTCCGGGCATCGCGATGCAGGCCGAACGGCGCGGCCTGGCCGCCAGGTTCGGACTGTCGCTGCGGACGACGGCATTGCTGGGCGGGGTGCTCACGCTCGGCTTCGTGATCGTCTGCCGGCCGGATCCGAGCGTGGTGCGAGCCGCCGCGTGCGGAGTGATCGCGCTCCTCGCGATCGCCACCGGCCGCCGCCGCGCGTTGTTGCCGGCCCTGGCCGCAGTGGTGCTCGTCCTGGTGCTCTACGACCCGTGGCTGTCGCGGAGTTACGGCTTCCTGCTCTCCGTGCTGGCCACCGGTGCGCTGCTCACGCTGGCGCCGCGATGGGGCGCGGCGCTGCGCAGACGCGGCCTCCCGGCGCGTGTCGCCGAGGCGCTGGCGGTGGCGGCGGCCGCACAGGCGGTGTGCGCTCCGGTGGTGGCGGTGCTGGCCGCCCGGGTGAGTCTGGTCGCGGTGCCGTGCAATCTGCTGGCGGAGTTGGCCGTGGCGCCGGCGACGGTGCTCGGCTTCGCGGCCCTCGCGTTCGCACCCGCGGCGATGCCGGTGGCGAAGGGTCTTGCCTGGTGCGCCGGTTGGCCGGTCGGCTGGATCGCCGAGGTGGCGCGTACCGGCGCGGCGCTGCCGGGCGCGGAGCTGGACTGGCCCGGTGGCTGGCGGGGCGGACTGTTGCTCGCCGCGGCCACGGTGCTGGTGCTGTGGGCTGGGCGCCGGGTGATCAGACATCCGGTGCCGGTCCTGGCCTGTGTGTTGTTGCTGGCGTTGACCGTGGTCCGGCCGGCACCGCTGTCCCGGATCATCGCCGGCTGGCCGCCGCCGGACTGGCGCTTCGTGATGTGCGATGTGGGCCAGGGCGATGCGACGGTGCTGCGGGCGGGGCCCGGGACGGCCGTGGTGGTGGACGCGGGGCCGGACCCGCTTCTCGTCGACCGCTGTCTGCGCACGCTGGGCGTCACGCGGGTGCCGATGGTGCTCCTCACTCATTTCCATGCCGACCATGTGGCGGGCCTTCCGGGGGTGCTNTGCTCCTCACTCATTTCCATGCCGACCATGTGGCGGGCCTTCCGGGGGTGCTGCGCGGCCGGGACGTGGGGCTGATCCAGACGACGGGACTGCGCGAGCCGGCCGGGCAGGCGGCTTTCGTACGACACCGCGCCGCCGAGTCCGGGGTCCCGCTGGGCGAGGCCGCGGTGGGCGAGCGACGCCGCACCGGCGAGGTGGACTGGGAGGTGCTCTGGACGGGACCGGGTACCGGACCCGAGTCGGGACCTCGGACCGGCCCCGGGTCGGGGTCTCCGACCGGACCCGAGTCGGGACCCCACAGCGGCGACAGCGAATCGGGCAGCGGTGCGAACGACGCGAGTGTCACGTTGCTGGCCCGGGTGGCGGGGGTGTCGCTGCTTCTGCCGGGCGATCTCGAACCACCCGCGCAGCGAGCCCTGTTGAGGTCGCGGCCGGACCTGCCGCGGGTGGATGTCCTGAAGGTCGCCCACCACGGTTCGGCGCATCAGGATCCAGACCTCCTGTCCAGGGTGAGTCCGCGTCTCGCCCTGATCAGCTGCGGCGCGGACAACAGCTACGGACACCCCGCACCCCGCACCATGGCCGCCCTGCGCGCGGGCGGTGCGGCCGTGCTGCGTACAGACCGCGACGGCTCGATCGCGGTGACGGGGGAGGGGGACGGGCTGCAGGCGCTGCGGGACGGGGGTGGGGCGGCGGAAGAGTCGCGGCGCAGCATCTAGAGAAACGCATGCATCTAAAGAAACGTTTACAAAGAATCCCTTCTAAAGATATCTTTAGGAACATGACCAGTCACCGGAACGACGCCGGACGCACCGAGGCCCACCTCAGCGACCCCCGCGCCCTGCGGGCGTACGCGCATCCCACCCGGATGACGCTGGTGGGGCTGCTCCGCACCGAAGGCCCCTTCACGGCGACGCGGGCGGCGGAACTGACCGGGGAGTCCGTGGCCAGCTGCTCGTACCACCTGCGGATGCTCGCCAAGTACGGCCTGGTCGAGCAGGCCGGGGGAGGCCAGGGACGGGAGAAGCCCTGGCGCGCGACCGCCGCGTACACGGTCTGGCCCGACAGCTCGGACGACGCGGACGTCGCCGCCGCATCGGCCGCACTGAGCACCGCCGTGGCCGAGCACTACTTCGAGCGCGTGATGCAGGCCATCGAGACCCGGCACACGCTGCCGCGTGCATGGCAGGAGGCGGAGCAGTTCGGGGACAGCCTGGTGTATCTCACGGCGGACGAGCTCACCGAACTCCGGGAGCAGATGTGGGAGTTGCTCTCCCGCTTCGAGGCGCGCAACGCCGACCCGGCGCTGCGGCCCGAGGGCGCGCGGCTCGTCGAGGTACTGCGCATCGCCTTCGCGTCGAGGCGAGTGCCGGGTGGCGCGGCGCCCAGCGACGACGCCGGGGACCGGGCATGAGCCGGCGCCGGGTTCCCGAGCTGCTGAGGGACCGGGCGTTCCGGCGGTACTGGACCGGGCAGACCGTCTCGCTGGTCGGTGACCAGATCTCGCTCATCGCGATCCCGCTCGCCGCCGTGCTGATCCTCGGTGCGGACGCAGCGGAGATGGGCTTACTCAAGACCGCCGAGCTGCTGCCCGCCCTGCTGCTCAACCTGCCGGCGGGAGCCTGGGCCGACCGCAGACCGCACCGCCGGTACGTCATGATCGCGACGGATCTGGCGCGGGCGGCGCTGCTCGTCTCGCTGCCCGTGGCGTACGCCTTCGACTCGCTGACCCTCATTCAGCTCTACCTCGTGGCCTTCTCGATCGGCGCGCTCACCGTCCTGTTCGACGTCTGCAACGTCACCCTGCTGGTCTCCCTGCTCCCCACCACCCGCTACGTGGAGGGGAACGCGCTGGTCAACGGCAGCCGGTCGATGTCGGGACTCGCGGGACCGGGGGCCGGCGGAGTGCTCGTGCAGGTGCTGGGGGCGCCGCTCGCCCTGCTGGCCGACGCGTTCACGTACCTGATATCGGCCGACCGGCTGCGCCGTATCGACCCGGTGGAGCCGCCGCCCGCTCCGCGCGAGAAGGGCCACTTCACGGCGGGCATCAAGTGGGTGGTACGGGACCGGGCGATGCGTGCGATGTTCGGGGCCTCGGCGACCGTGCAGTACTTCAACTTCATGTTCCATACGTTGTTCCTGCTGTACGCGACGCAGGAACTGGGCCTGTCCGCGGGGCTGTTCGGGGCGATGCTGAGTGCGGCCGCGGTCGGGGGACTGCTCGGGGCGGTCTGCTCCGGGGTCGTGGTGCGGCGGATCGGGATCGGTCCGTCGATCACGGCCGGGTTCGCGGTGTTCACGCTGCCGCTGATGCTGGTGCCGCTCGCCTCCGATCCGTCGCCGGTGGTGGTCGGGCTGCTGTTCGTGGCGGAGTTCGTGTCGAACTTCGGCGTGATGCTCGTCGACATATCCGGCGGCTCACTGCAACTCGCGCTGGTTCCCGATCAGTTGAGGTCCAGGGTGCTCGGTGCCCTGCGTACGCTGACCCATGGATTCCGGCCGCTCGGAGCCATCACGGCAGGGTTCCTGGGCAGCACGATCGGACTCCGGCCGACCCTGTGGATCGGCACGGCGGGTGCGGTCCTGAGCGTGTTCTGGGTGCTCTTCTCACCGATCTCCCGTATGCGGGACCTGCCGCCGCCCCGGCACGTCGTACCGACCGACCCGACCGACCCGACCGACGAAGCAGTCGGCGAGGCAGCCGGCGAGGTGGTCAGGTGAACGGCGGCCGGGCCGGGGGCCAGACTGGTGCCATGGATGCCAAGCAAGTCAGCGATGCCGACGACGGGCAAGTCAGCGATGCCGATGCCGAGCAGACCGGCGTCGCCACGGCAGACGCCCTCGAGCCCGCCCTCGAGCCCGCCCTCGAGCCCGCCCTCGAGCCCGCCCGCGTGGACGCCTATCTCCGCCGCATCGGCGCCGAGCGTCCGGCGGAACCCACCGCCGAGGCCCTGCGGGTGCTGCACCGCCGGCATCTGCTCACCGTCCCGTTCGAGAACCTCTCCATCCACCTCGGTGAGGAGATCGTGCTCACCGACGAGGCGCTGATTGCGAAGATCGTCGACCGCCGGCGCGGCGGATTCTGCTACGAACTGAACGGCGCCTTCGCCGCGTTGCTCCGCTCGCTCGGGTACCGCGTCACCCTGCTCCAGGCACGGGTCTACGGAGCGCCCGGCAAGCTGGGCATCCCGTACGACCACCTGGCCCTGCGCGTGGACACGGCCGACGGGGTGTGGCTGGCCGATGTCGGGTTCGGCGCGCACAGCCTGTACCCGCTGGCCTTCGACGAGCCCGGGGACCAGCAGGACCCGGGCGGAGTCTTCCGGATCGAGCAGGTGCCGAACGGCGATCTCGACATCGTCCAGAACGGCAGGCCGGAGTACCGCCTCGACCAACGCCCCCGCGAGCTGGACGAGTTCAGGGTCGGTGCCTGGTATCACCGCAGCTCTCCGGATTCGAACTTCACCCGCTCCCTCGTCTGCTCGCGCGCCACGGAGGACGGACGCGTCACGCTGAGTGGCCGACAACTGAAGATCGCCGCGGGTGGTGAGCGCCGCGCGGCCGTCCTCAAGACCGACGACGAGGTGCGCGCCGCGTACCGGGAGCACTTCGGAATCGTCCTCGACCGGCTCCCGGACCTGCCGAAACGCCAAGCGGAACGCTGAATTCGGACCTTCGGGGCAGTCCCTGCGTAGCCGCAGGTTTCCCGCTATGTGGGCCCGTGTTGCCTCGAAAGCCTCGACGATGGTCGAATGCAACTCCGTCATCGGAGAAAACAAGCCATGCAGGGGTGTTCCAGTTGTTCGGCCGTCTCATAGGAACGCGTAGAAATCGGGCAAACAGCGCTCATCGCGGCGGTCACCCCTCTCCTGTGCTGTCCGTGCCTCCGCACGGCGGAGTGCTCAGCTGCCGGGCCGTGGACCAGGTCGGAGAGCCCGCGCGGCACGCCGAGTTCACCGTCACCGACGCCCAGGGGCGCAAAGTCGTGCGTGGCGAGGCCGATCCGTTCGGCTCGTTCGTGACGGGCGTCCCGGTCGGCGAGTACCGCCTCGCGGTCTCTGCCGAGGGCTTCACGCCCTTCCGCGGAAGCGTCACCGTGGGGGAGGGGGAGCATGCCGCGCTCGGCGATGTGCTGTTGCAGATCGCCGAACCGCCGGCGCTGCCCGAGCCGGGCGAGTGGGAGATCGAACCGATGCACTCGGCGGTGGCGTTCACCGCACGGCACATCGGTCTTGCGCGCATCCACGGGCGGTTCACCACCTTCGCCGGCGCGATCCGCGTGGCCGACCGCATGGACCTCTCCGCGATGCATGTCGTCATCGACGCCGCATCGATCGACACCAACGTCAAGATGCGCGACGACCACCTGCGTTCGGCCGATTTCCTCGATGTCGGCCGGTACCCGACGCTCGAGTTCTACAGCGAGCGGTTCGTGCACCGCGGCGGTACGCGCTGGGGCGTGACCGGTGCGCTGTCGCTGCACGGTGTGACCCGTACCGTCACACTCGACACCGAATACCTGGGCACCGGCCACGGCATGGAGGGCGAGACCCGCGCCGCCTGCCGCGCGACCACCGAACTGCACCGCGACGACTTCACGATCAGCTGGCAGACGATGCTGGCGCGAGGCATCGCCGTGGTCGGCCCGAGCATCACCGTCGACCTGGACATCCAGATCGTCCCCAAGTCCTGAGCCGCCGGGGGCTGTCGGTGCGGGCCCTACGGCTCCTCGCGCCAGCCCTCGTACTCCGCGGCGAAGTCGTCGAGCGCGGCCGGGTCGAGCCGGTCGTCCTCGTCCGCGAGCAGGACCAGCCACTGGGCGTCCTCGGCGTCGTCCTCGCCCGCGAGGGCCTCGCGCAGGATCCGCGCCTGCTCCTCGGTCCCGAACCGCTCGCCCAGCTCACGCGCCGCCTCCTCGGCGGCGTCGCGGTCGGGCAGCACCAGGACATGCCGTACGTCGCTCACGTGCTCCTGCTCCAGTCTCCTCGGCCCGGGCCCCAGACCACCAGTGTCCCGTACGTGCGGACCGGCCGGTGCCGGGGCGGCGTTGTATCAATGTCGGTGGTACGTGGGATCCTTGACCGCGATGGCCAGGAACCCAGGAAACCCCGGAAACGACGACCCGCTCACCCCCGTCACGATCGCGGTGGGCCAGGAGGATCTGCTCCTCGACCGTGCGGTGCAGCAGGTGGTGGCGGCGGCCCGCGCGGCCGACTCCGACACGGATGTGCGCGACCTCACCTCCGATCAGCTGCAGCCGGGCACCTTGGCGGAGTTGACCAGCCCGTCGCTGTTCGCCGAGCGGAAGGTCGTGGTGGTGCGCGGTGCCCAGGACCTGTCCGCGGACTCGGTGAAGGACGTCAAGGCGTATCTGGGTTCGCCCGTCGAGGAGATCACGCTGGTCCTGCTGCATGCGGGCGGGGCCAAGGGCAAGGGGCTCCTCGATGCCGCGCGCAAGGCGGGTGCCCGCGAGGTGGCCTGCCCGAAGATGACGAAGCCGGCGGACCGGCTTTCGTTCGTACGCGGGGAGTTCCGGACACTCGGCCGGTCGGCGACGCCGGAGGCCTGCCAGGCTCTCGTCGACTCGATCGGGAGTGATCTGCGGGAGTTGGCGAGCGCGGTCTCGCAGCTCGTGGCCGATGTGGAGGGCACGATCGACGACGCGGTCGTCGGGCGGTACTACACGGGTCGTGCCGAGGCGTCGAGCTTCACGGTCGCCGACCGGGCGGTCGAGGGGCGGCCGGCGGAGGCGCTCGAGGCGTTGCGGTGGTCGCTGGCGACGGGAGTCGCGCCGGTGATGATCACCAGTGCGCTGGCGCAGGGGGTGCGCTCGATCGGGAAACTCTCCGCGGCGCGGGGTGGACGGCCGGCCGATCTCGCCCGCGAGTTGGGCATGCCGCCGTGGAAGATCGATCGGGTGCGGCAGCAGATGCGGGGGTGGACGCCGGAGGGTGTTGCCACGGCGTTGGCCGCGGTGGCGGCGGCGGATGCGGGGGTCAAGGGTGGGGGCGACGATCCAGCGTACGCTCTGGAGAGAGCGGTTGTTGCGGTGGCTCGGGCCAAGGGGCGGCGATAGTTTTCGGCTCGGCTGCTGCCGGGTGCGTTCTCGTTTTCCAGGCATCGGCCTGGCGGCCTCGTCCTCAAACTCCCCCAGACTTCGTCCGGGGGGACCCCCAGACGGGCTGAAGGATGTCCTCAAGCGCCGGACGGGCTTGGGATGGAGCGTCGGCCGGGCCGAAGTTGAGCCTGTCCGGCGATTGAGGACGAGGCCGCCAGGCCGACATATGAAGCCCGTCCGGCGATTGAGGACAGAGGCGCGCAGCGCCCGCCGGAGGGCCGCAGCGCCGCAGGAAGGTCCGCAGCGGCGGACAAAAGACGAAGGCCCCACCCGCGCCCTGGGGAAGGACGGAGGCGGAGCCTTCGGGATGTACTGGTGGATCCGCACCCGCGTGGCGAACGCAGGCCGCGTACGGATCCGGTTTGCCGGCAGGGAGCGGATGAGAGGGCCCGCTGGATCCCTTCCGGCGATCAAGTCACGGCACTCGCCCACGAAGGGGCTCGGCCGGGGTCCGGACGCCCATGGCGCCCGGCAAGCAGTGCTCAGCCCTTGAGGGAGGCAACCTGGGAAGCAAGCGCCGACTTCTTGTTGGCGGCCTGGTTCTTGTGGATGGCGCCCTTGGAGACGGCCTTGTCGAGCTTGCGGTTGGCGTCACGCAGGGCCGCGGTGGCCTTGTCGACGTCACCCGCGGCGGCAGCCTCACGGGTCTTGCGGATCGCGGTGCGGAGCGACGACTTGACGGCCTTGTTGCGCAGGCGCGCCTTCTCGTTGGTCTTGTTCCGCTTGATCTGGGACTTGATGTTCGCCACGAAAGAGCCTTTTCAGGTTCGATGATCTTCTTGGTGCGTCCCGCCACCGAGAGGGCGCACGAGACACAGCTGACAACGCTACCAGCAGCTCCTTCGACGGCCCAATCCGAGCCCGCACGCCGCCCGCGACCGACAGGCGACCGGCCCGCGATCCGGCCACCCGGGCCGTCCCACCGGCCCAGGGCCCGGCCCGAGCCCCCGTTCATGGGACGATGGAGGCTACGTGACGATCCGACCCGAGGCTGCAGTGAGCTGCAGACGTCTCAAGAATCAGGACCCTGCGTGCCCGCGACCCCTATCCATGTGCCCGAGCCGAGCCGCACCGACCCGGCGCTGATCCGCAATTTCTGCATCATCGCGCACATCGACCACGGCAAGTCCACCCTCGCCGACCGGATGCTCCAGCTGACCGGGGTGGTCGAGCAGCGGCAGATGCGCGCTCAGTACCTCGACCGTATGGACATCGAGCGCGAGCGCGGCATCACCATCAAGTCCCAGGCGGTCCGGCTGCCCTGGGCGCCGACCGAGGGTGAGGGGCAAGGTACGACCCACATCCTCAACATGATCGACACCCCGGGCCACGTGGACTTCACGTACGAGGTCTCGCGCTCGCTGGCCGCCTGTGAGGGGACCATCCTCCTGGTGGACGCCGCCCAGGGGATCGAGGCCCAGACGCTGGCCAACCTCTACCTGGCGATGGAGAACGACCTCACGATCGTTCCCGTGCTCAACAAGATCGATCTGCCGGCCGCCCAGCCGGAGAAGTTCTCCGAAGAGCTCGCGAACCTGATCGGCTGCGACCCCGAGGACGTACTGAAGGTCTCGGCGAAGACCGGCGTCGGCGTGGACGCGCTGCTCGACCGCGTGGTGGGCGAGGTGCCGCCGCCGGTCGGCGTGAAGGACTCGCCCGCCCGCGCGATGATCTTCGACTCGGTCTACGACTCGTACCGCGGCGTCGTGACGTACGTCCGGGTCGTCGACGGCAAGCTCGGTAAGCGCGAGCGGATCCGGATGATGTCCACCGGCGCCACCCACGAGCTGCTCGAGATCGGCACCAACTCCCCGGAGATGCGGCCCGCCGACGGCCTCGGCGTCGGCGAGGTCGGCTATCTGATCACCGGTGTGAAGGACGTCCGGCAGTCCAAGGTCGGTGACACCATCACCTTCCTGAACAAGGGCGCGGAGGAACCGCTCGGCGGCTACAAGGACCCGAAGCCGATGGTGTTCTCCGGCCTGTATCCGCTGGACGGCTCGGAGTACCCGGACCTGCGCGAGGCGCTCGACAAGCTGCAGCTGAACGACGCGGCGCTGGTCTACGAGCCGGAGACCTCGGCGGCGCTCGGCTTCGGCTTCCGCGTCGGCTTCCTCGGCCTGCTGCACCTGGATGTGATCCGCGAGCGCCTGGAGCGCGAGTTCGGCCTGGATCTGATCGCCACGGCGCCCAACGTGGTGTACCGGGTGATCATGGAGGACGGCACCGAGCACCAGGTGACCAACCCGAGCGAGTTCCCCGAGGGCAAGATCGACGAGGTCTTCGAGCCGGTCGTGCGCGCCACCATCCTCGCGCCGAGTGAATTCGTCGGCTCGATCATGGAGCTCTGCCAGAGCCGCCGCGGCTCGCTGCTCGGCATGGACTACCTCTCCGAGGACCGCGTCGAGATCCGCTACACGCTGCCGCTCGCGGAGATCGTCTTCGACTTCTTCGACCAGCTGAAGTCCAAGACCCGCGGCTACGCCTCGCTCGACTACGAGCCCACCGGCGAGCAGTCCGCCCAGCTCGTCAAGGTCGACATCCTGCTGCACGGCGACAAGGTCGACGCCTTCTCGGCCGTCACGCACAAGGACCAGGCGTACGCCTACGGGGTCCGCCTGGTCGCCAAGCTGCGCGAGCTGATCCCGCGGCAGGCGTTCGAGGTGCCCGTGCAGGCAGCCATCGGCTCCCGGGTGATCGCCCGCGAGACGATCCGCGCCATCCGCAAGGACGTGCTCGCCAAGTGCTACGGCGGTGACATCTCCCGTAAGCGCAAGCTGCTCGAGAAGCAGAAGGAGGGCAAGAAGCGGATGAAGATGGTGGGTTCCGTGGAGGTTCCGCAGGAGGCCTTCATCGCGGTTCTGTCCAGCGACGAGGGCGCGAGCAAGAAGAAGTAACGCCTTCCGGTTACCCGGAACGCCTCAATCAGTGGGCCCGCCGTGCTCTGCGCGGCGGGCTTCCGCTTTTCTGCCGGCCCGCGGCAGCGGCCAGAGTACGGCGCAAATCGCGGTCCCTCGGACACGGCCCGTGAAAGTGACAGGTCGCAGGCCCTTACGCGGCGGGCGCGGGCCATCTACTCTGATCCCGATCGGAAGTTACTCGCAAGTTAAACAACCACCCAGTCGCACGCACTGTCGCGGGCCCCGGAGGATGTCGTGAGCGACACACAGACCTTGATCGAGAACCGTCCACCTTCCGTGGCGACGCTCTTCCTCGAGCGCGTGGCGGCCACGCCGGACGGTGAGGCCTATCGCTACCCCGTTCCCCCAGCCGCAGGCGAGGGCCCCGACGACTGGAAGTCGCTGAGCTGGGCGCAGGCCGCCGAGCGGGTCTACGGCATCGCGGCCGGACTGATCGATCTCGGTGTGCAGCCGGAGGAGCGCGTCGCGCTCGCCGCGAACACCCGTGTCGAGTGGATCCTCACCGACCTCGGCATTCTCTGCGCGGGCGCGGCCACCACCACCGTGTACCCCTCGACCAACGCCGAGGAATCCGCGTACATCCTGGCCGACTCCGAGAGCCGGGTGCTGATCGCCGAGGACGCGGAGCAGCTGGCCAAGGCCCGTGAGCGCCGCTCCGAGCTGCCCGGTCTTCGGCACGTCGTCGTGATCGACGCCGAGGGTGTGCAGCCGGCCGCCGACGACCCCGAGGGCTGGGTGCTCTCGCTCGCCGAGCTCGAGGCGCGCGGCGCGGCCTACCTGGAGAAGAACCCGGAGTCCGTCCGGGAGCGCGTCGCCGCGATCACCAAGGACCAGCTCGCCACGCTGATCTACACCTCGGGCACCACAGGGCGCCCGAAGGGGGTGCGCCTGCCGCACGACAACTGGTCGTACATGGCCAAGGCCATCGCGGCCACCGGCCTGCTCGGGCCCGAGGACGTGCAGTACCTGTGGCTGCCGCTCGCGCACGTCTTCGGCAAGGTGCTGACCTCCGGCCAGATCGAGATCGGCCACGTCACCGCGGTGGACGGCCGGATCGACAAGATCATCGTGAATCTGCCGGTCGTCCAGCCCACCTACATGGCGGCCGTCCCGCGCATCTTCGAGAAGGTCTACAACGGCGTCGCCGCCAAGGCCCGCGAGGGCGGCGGGGCCAAGTACAAGATCTTCCAGTGGGCGGCCGGGGTCTCCCGCGAATACGCCAAGGTCACCCAGGACAACTTCAAGCGCACCGGCACCGCCTCCGCGCCCTTCGGCCTGGAGACCAAGCACAAGGTCGCCGACGCGCTCGTCTACAAGAAGCTGCGCGAGGCCTTCGGCGGCCGGCTGCGCGCCGCCGTCTCCGGCTCGGTCGCGCTCGCGCCCGAGATCGGCTACTTCTTCGCCGGCGCCGGCATCCACATCCTGGAGGGCTACGGGCTGACCGAGTCCAGCGCCGCCAGCTTCGTGAACCCTGGCGAGGCGTACCGCACCGGCACGGTCGGCAAGCCGCTGCCCGGCACCGAGGTGCGCATCGCGGACGACGGCGAGATCCTGCTGCGCAGCCCCGGCATCATGCAGGGCTACCACGGTCTGCCCGAGAAGACCGCCGAGGTCCTGGAGCCGGACGGCTGGTTCCACACGGGCGACATCGGCGAACTGTCTGTCGACGGCTATCTGCGGATCACCGACCGCAAGAAGGACCTGTTCAAGACCTCCGGCGGCAAGTACATCGCGCCGACCGAGGTCGAGGGCAGCTTCAAGGCCGTCTGCCCGTTCGTCTCCAACATCGTGGTCCTCGGCGCCGACCGGAACTACTGCAGCGCGCTGATCGCCCTCGACGAGCCGTCCATCCTCGGCTGGGCGGCGGAGAACGGCCTGGCGGGCAAGTCCTACGCCGAGGTCGTCGCCGCCCCGGCGACCCAGGAGCTGATCCAGGGCTACGTCGACCGGCTCAACGAGGGCCTGCAGCGCTGGCAGACCATCAAGAAGTTCCGCCTCCTGCCGCGCGACCTCGATGTCGAGCACGGTGAGCTGACGCCCAGCCTCAAGCTGAAGCGGCCGGTCGTCGAGCGCGAGTACAAGGGGCTCATCGAGGAGATGTACGCGGGGGCTCGCGAGGCGTGAGTGTGCTGCCCCGGGTGGTCCCGGGGTGGCTCCCGGGCCAGGGTGTGTTCGCACAGCACTGTGCGAACACACCCTGGCCCGCGGTTCGTTCG
>NZ_QUAK01000054.1 GCF_003429565.1 Streptomyces triticagri | reverse complement strand
GTCTTCGGCGGCGGCGCCGACCGGCCTCAGGGCCGGCGCGAGCGGGCGGTCCGCCGTCTGGCGGCCGCCGCCCCACTGGCGGCGGAGCTCGGCGTGGACGTACTCCTGGAGACCCACGACGAGTTCCTCACCGGCGCCCAGGTCGCCGAGGTCCTGGCAGAGGTCGACTCCCCGGCGGTCGGCGCGGTCTGGGACGCGGTCAACCCCTGGCGGGCCGGGGAGCCCCCGGACCGTACGGCCACCCTGCTCGCCCCCTGGCTCCGCCACGTACAGCTCAAGGACGTCGCCGGACCCGCCGACCTGCGCCCGGTCCTGCCGGGTCGCGGCGTGCTGCCCCTGTCCGCCGTCGTGGAACAGCTGCACCGGATCGGCTACCGGGGCTGGCTCAGCCTCGAGTGGGAGCGGGCCTGGTACCCCGAAGCCGCCCCGCTCGACGAGGCGTTGACCGCCTTCCACCAGCAGCTCGACACCTTCAGCACCCCACCCGCCCCCGAGCGCCCCGAAAGAGGCACCCCATGAATCCCCAGCTCTCCGCACCCACCCGAAGCGCCCCGGGCGGCCGCCATGACTAGCCGTACCAGCCTCGCCGGCCACCCCCGCCGCGCCCCCGGCCGCCGCACCGTACTCGCCGCCGGCCTGTCGACCGCCCTGGCCTGTACCGGCCTCACCTCCTGCAGCCAGGGCGCGTCCGCCGGCGGACGTGACCCCGACGGCCCTCTCACCTTCTGGTCCGCCCTGCGCGGCAGCGACACCCTGGTCGCCAAGTGGAACGCCACCCACCCCGACGACCCCGTCGACTACTCACCCATGACCTCGGGCCTGGCCGGCGGCAACGCCAAGATCTCCAACGCCGCCCGCGCCGGCAACGCCCCCGACATCGTCACCATCGTCGACGCCGACCTGCCGTCCTTCGCCATCGACGGTGTCTGCGCCGACCTCACCGACCTGGTCACCCCGCGCCTGCGCAGCCAACTCGGCCCGCAGGCATGGACGAACGGCAGACTGGACGGCAAGGTCTACGGAATCCCGCTCGACCTGGGCCCGATGCTCCTCGCCTACCGCGCCGACATCCTCGAGCGCCACCGCATCGACGTACCCGCCACCTGGGAGGAGTTCCGCGAGGCGGCCCGCCGGCTCAAGCGTGAGTCCGGCATCCACCTGACCAGCTTCCATCCCAACGCCTACAACGTCCTCGCCGGGCACACCATGCAGAGCGGCGGCCAGTGGTTCGCGATCGAGGACGACAGCTGGGTGCTCGACTTCCTCGACGCACCCACCCGCCGGGTCGCCGACTACTGGCAGGGCCTGATCGACGAGGACCTGCTGCTCGTCGCCCCGGGCAGCAGCCAGGAGTGGCTGTCCGCCCTGGCCCGCGGCAAGGTCGCCGCGCATCTGGTCGGCCCGTGGGGACTCGCCGCGCTGGCCTCCTCCGTACCCGGCACCTCGGGCCGCTGGCGGGTCGCACCGCTGCCGCAGTGGGACCCGGGCAAGCCGGTCCTCGGCACCGACGGCGTCTCGCTGCACGCCGTCACCGCCGACAGCCCGCGCAAGGAACGCGCCATGCGCTTCCTCGACTGGATGTCGACGACACCCGAGGCGATCACCGCCCGCCTCTCCAGCGGCCGTTCGAGCCTCTTCCCCGCCGCCGAGAACCAAGTGCGGGCCGCCGCACGGCAGTTCAAGACCGACTTCTACGACGGCCAGGACCTGTACGGGCTGGTCACGGAGCAGGCCCGGCTGCTGCGCACCGGCTGGACCTGGGGCCCTCGTATGCAGGCCACGGCCACCTCGCTGCACAACGGCCTGGCCCGGATCTCGTACGGAACGAAGATCAGTGAGGCGCTGCGCACCGCGCAGGCCGAGACCCTGCCCGACATGCGCAGCCTGGGCCTGAAGGTGAGGCAGTCATGACCGCGTCCAGCGGCACGGCGGCAGCCGCGTCCACCCCGTCCCCGTCCCTGTCCCCGTCCATGACTGCGGCCAAGTCCCGTTCAGTCGCGGCCCGTTCACCCCGCACCCCCGCCGGCCGCCCGCGCCGCCCGCAGCGTCAGGCCGTCGGCCTCCTGCTCGGCCCCTTCACCCTGCTCCTCCTCGCGGTGTTCCTGATCCCCGTCCTGTACGCGATCAGGCTGAGCTTCTTCTCCGAATCGCACAGCGGCCTCGGCTTCGGCAATGCGCACACCACCTTCGTCGGGCTGCGCAACTACGTGGCCGTGCTCTCCGATCCAAGCTTCGTGCGTGGCGTCGGCACCACGCTCCTCTACGCCCTGGTGTTCATCCCGCTCGTCCTGGCCGGCGCACTCGTCCTCGCCCTGCTCTTCGACTCCGGCCTGATCAGGGCCAGGCAGCTCAGCCAGACCGTGCTCTTCGTGCCGCACGCCGTGCCCGGCATCATCGCCACCGTCATCTGGCTCTACCTCTACACACCCGGCATCTCACCCGTACTCGACGTACTGAGCAAGGGCGATGTCGAGGTGAACTTCCTCGGCCTGCAGATGCTGATCCCGTCCCTGGTCAACATCGCCCTGTGGAGCGGTCTCGGCTACACCGCCGTCATCTTCTTCGCCGCCCTGCGCGCCATCCCGCGCGAACTCGTCGAGGCGGCCCAGGTCGACGGCGCGGGCGCGGTGCGCACGGCACTCACCATCAAGGTGCCGATGATCCGCGGCACGCTCTCCACCGTCGCCATCTTCACCACGATCGCCGCGCTGCAGCTCTTCACCGAGCCGATGCTCCTGAGCCGGGCGACCCCGCTCGTCGGCCCGCGCTACACGCCGAACATGTACATCTTCGACGCCGCCTTCACCCGTAACAACTACGGCCTGGCGTCGGCCGCTTCGGTCCTGCTGCTGCTCGTCTGCTGCGCCCTGTCGTACATGGTGACGCGCGGCACCGCGGCCCGCGGCCGGCGCGGTGCCCCCGTTTCCGGAAAGGGCCGCTCATGACCGCCACCGTCAACGCCCCCGATACCACCGCCGGCTCCGGCCCGGCCCCGCGCTCGTACGGCCGTCTCGTCGCCAATGCCGTCGTCGGCATCAGCGTCCTGTACGCCCTGCTGCCACTGCTGTGGCTGCTGCTCGCCTCCACCGTGGACGCCGAGGCGCTCTTCGCCTCCGACTTCTTCGACCTCTCGAACTTCGCGTTCGTCGACAACATCCGTGCGCTGCTCGCCCAGGACGACGGCGCCTATCTGACCTGGTACGGCAACAGCCTGCTCTACGCCGTGGGCGGCGCCGCGATCGGCGCCCTGGTCAGCACCGCCGCCGGGTATGTCTTCGACAAGTTCGAATTCACCGGCAAGCGGCCGCTGTTCGCCCTGATCCTGATCTCGGTGATGGTGCCGGCCACCGTGCTCGCCCTGCCGCTGTATCTGCTCGCCTCCGACCTGGGCCTGGCGAACACCGTGTGGTCGGTCCTGATCCCGGTGCTGTTCAACCCCTTCGGGGTGTATCTGGCGCGGATGTTCTCCGCCTCCTACGTACCCGACGAGGTCCTGGAGGCCGCCCGCGTCGACGGCGCGAACGAGCTGCGCAGCTTCTTCTCCGTGGGCCTCAGGATGCTCGCCCCCGGCTATGTGACCATCTTCCTGTTCCAGCTCACCGCGATCTGGAACAACTTCTTCCTGCCGCTGGTGATGCTCAACGACACCGAGCTCTACCCGCTCAGCCTCGGCCTCTACAGCTGGAACTCGACCGCACCGATCAATCCGGACTACTACCCGCTGATGGTGATCGGCTCGCTGCTCGCGCTGCTGCCCCTGGTGGTCGCGTTCCTGCTGCTTCAGCGGTACTGGCGCTCGGGCCTGACCGCGGGAAGCGTGAAGTAGCGCGTGGTCAGGGCGAGTTCACCTCGGCCGCGGGCGCCGTGCCCAGCGCGGGCCAGGTGGTCTGCTCCTCGAGGGCGAAGGCCACCTCGAGCAGTGTGCGGTCGTCGCCGTGCGCGGCGGAGAGGTGGACGCCGATGGGTACGCCCTCGCGCGCCATGCCCATCGGCAGGGACAGACCGGGCGCGCCCGTCACGTTGTGCAGCGGGGTGAACGCCACATAGCGCTGCAGCCGGTCCATCAGCTCGTCGAACGGCCCCGAGGGGTCGAGGTGCCCGAGCGGCGGGGTGACATGGGCCAGTACGGGCGACAGGATCAGCTCGTGCCGCCGGAAGGCGGCAGCGTACCGGGTGCGGGCCCGGTGCAGCCGCCGCAGCGCACCCGGTGTGCGGGACCAGCCGCCGTCCTTGAACTGCCGGGCGAGGCCCTGCGTCAGGCCGTCCAGACGCGAGGCGTCGAAGGACCGGTCGAAGGCGAACCGGCCGAAGCCGCCCGCCATCGCGGCGAGCAGCCCCCAGTACGTGATGAAGTCCGCGGGGAAGCTGCGCGGCACCGGCACCGGGATCGGCTCCACGACGTGCCCCTGCTCCTCCAGCAGCCGCGCCGTCCTGAGCACGGCATCCCGGGTCTGCTCGTCCACCACCGCATCGGTGACCGTCTCCAGGAGGAGCCCGACGCGCAGACGGCGCCGCGCCGGACCCTGCACCAGGCCGATCGGGGCGAGCCGCGGATTGCGCCAGTGCTCCTCGGCGGCGGCGAGATAGGCGGCGGTGTCCCGCACCGAACGGGTCAGCACGCCCTCGGAGATGATGTTGATCGGCATGGTGCGGGCCTGCTCGCCGTCCGGGTGCCGGCCGCGGCTGGGTTTCAGGCCGATCAGGCCCGCGGCCGCCGCGGGGATACGGATCGAGCCGCCGCCGTCGTTGGCGTGCGCGAGCGGCAGGGCACCCGCGGCGACCAGCGCGGCCGCGCCGCCCGACGAGGCGCCCACGGAGCGGTCGGTGTGCCAGGGGTTGCGTACGGGCGGCCCGGAGCGGAACTCGGTCGAGGCGTTCAGACCGAACTCGGGGAGCCGGCTCTTGCCCAGCACGGTCAGGCCGGTGCTGAGCAACTGCCGTGCGTAGCGCCCGTCCTGAGTGGCGGGCCGGGCGCGGTAGGCGTCGGTGCCGTGGTTGGTCGGCATGCCCGCGACGTCGGTGTTGTCCTTCACCAGAGTCGGCACGCCGTGCAGCGGGGCCTCCGGCTTCCGGGAACGCCGCGGGGTCCCGTACGCCTCGTGGGCCACGGCGTCCAGCGCCGGATCGACCTGCCGGATACGGGCGACCGCCGCCGACTCGACCTCCCCGGCGCCGAGTTCACCGCTGCGGATCAGGGCGGCGAGCCCCACGGCATCGTGCTCGGCCAGTGCGTCGTCACCGAAGGCGTGGATCCGTATGGGGCGGCTCATACGCTCACGCTATCGTCGCGACGCCCGGCACCGGAGGTGATACAGCTCACTGCCTGTGCCCTCGCCGAGGTGGTTGCGCACTCTGGAGCTCGATCCCTGACCTCGATCCCTGACCTCGAGCGGAGGTCAGAGACCGCAGCTCGGTGCCGACCAGAACTGGCCGCCGCCGCCCGCCACATGGGTGTGGTCGTCGTGGCCCGGGTAGCCGGGTCCGAGGATCTCGCCGAAGCCGTGGTTGCGGGCCTGCAGGGCCAGGGCGCAGAAGCCCTGGGAGCCGGCGCCCAGGTCGGCCGCGTGGCCGTACATGTGGCGGCTGTTGGGGGCGCCGCCCACGTTGTCGTTGCAGGCCTTGCTGCGGAAGCCGCCGTTGACCTGGATCGGCTTGTCGCCCATCGCGTGCCGCATGGCCTGCAGCTTCCACATGGTGACCAGCGCGTTGGCCTTCGCGGTGGCCGCACTGACCTGGCCGCCCGACCAGTCGGAGTTGCAGTTGTTGAGCTCGCCGTAGTCGAAGTTGACCGGCGAGCAGTCGTCGTCCTGGAGCTCGTAGATCTTGCCGAAGGTGGCGGGCCCCGCGACGCCGTCGGCGCCCAGGCCGTACGCCGACTGGAAGCGCTGCACCGCGGCCTTGGTGGCCGGCCCGAACTGGCCGTCGATGGCGATGTCGCCGCCGGAGCCCGGATAGCCGGCGACCCGGATCTGCAGCTGCCGGACCGCCTCGCCGGAGGAGCCCTCCTGCAGGGTGCCGCTCCAGGTGTAACACCCGTCCGCGGCGGCGGAGTCGGCGGCGGCAGGGGCCTGTGCGGGAGCGGCGGCGGACGGTGCGGCGGACGCGGGTACCGCGAAGGCGAGACCGAAGGCGGCAGCGGCGGACACGAGCAGAGTGGTGGAGCGTCGCGACGTCAGTGTGGTCGGAGAGGCTGAAGAGGTCCGTGAGGTCCGTGAGTTCCGTGAAGTCATGGGGGGAGACCTTCGCTCGGGTGCGGGGGACGCTGAGCTTGGGGAGCCTCGCGAGACGGTCCCCGTTTGTCAATGACGTACGGCCCAACTCGGTACTCATGGGCCGGAGTTGAGTACTCGACGTCATGCATCCGTCACCTGCCGCCCCGTTCACCCCACGTCCGCCCCCACCGCCCGGAGTACCGGAACACGCGCCGCGGTCCGCCCCGGAAGCACGGCCGCGAGGACCCCGATCGCGGCCGCCGCCGCACAGAACAGGACAAGGCGTCCCCACGGCAGCGCGAGTGGCGCGCCCTCCTGCCCCGCCACCGCGACCACCCCGAGCAGCGTCCCGGCAGACACACCCAGGACCGCACCGAGCAGCGAGACCAGCAGCGACTCGAGGCGCAACACCGCGGCCACCCGGCCCCGTTCGAGCCCGACCGCCCGCAACAGGCCGATCTCCCGCACCCGTTCGGACACCGCCATCGCCATGGTGTTCACCACCCCGAGCGACCCGATCAGCACGGCGATGCTCAGCAGCGCGTACACGATCGCCAGCATCGGCTCGTACGGCCGCGCCGCCTCGCGGCCCGCCGCCGCCCGGTCCTGGACGAGCAGGGCGGGGTTGTCGAGCGAGCGCCGGATGTCCTCCATGAGCGCCGCGGTGCGGCCCGGAGCTGCGGCGACCAGCACCGAGTCGATGCGCGGACCCGAGGCGTCCCGGTCCGTGCGCACCCGCGGCAGGGCGTCCTGCGGCACCAGCGCGGGAGCGAGTGCCGCCGGGCCGTCGTAGATCGCGACGACGGGCAGCGCGAGCTTCCGGTCCCGGCCGCCGCCCGTGCCCGTACCGCCGCGACCGTCCCCGCCGGACACCGCACCCGTGCCGTCCACCGTGCCCGTCACCCGCGTCCCGATGCGCCAGTCGTGTGCCGCCGCCTCCTGCCGCGTCACGGCGATCCCCTGGTCCAGCCGTGCCAGCGAGCCCTCGTGAACCGTGAGATCCGCGATGCGTCCCGCCGTGCGCGGATCCACCCCGACCGCCTGGAGACCACCGCCGTCGTGCAGGCTGACCAGCGCGGACACCACCGGCGTGACCGCGGCCGCGTCCGGGAGTCGTGCGATGCGCTCGGCCGTGCCCTCGCCGATCTCCGCGAAGTCGACGGGAGTCACCCGCAGATCCGACGCCATCGCGGCCGCGGCCTCCTCCTCGGCGGCCCGGCCGAGCGAGGCGGCCACCACCGTCGCCGCGCTGACCAGGGCGAGCCCGATCATCAGGGTGGCCGCGGTGGCCGCCGTACGGCGCGGATTGCGGCGCGCGTTCTGCACGGCGAGCGTGCCGTGCACCCCGGTGAGGCGGGTCAGCGGACGTCGCACCAGAGCGGTGGCCACGAGGGCGAGGGCCGGCGTGAGCAGGACGAGCCCAAGCAGCAGTACGGCACCGGCGAGGGTGACCACCGCGAGGTCGTCGGAGGTGGCGGCCGCGACCGTGAGCAGCAGCCCGGCACCGGTGACCAGCGCGCCCAGGACGCTGCGGCGCCGCAGCGAGGCGGGCTCCGGCGGAACGTCGGTGCGCAGCGCCGCGACCGGTGCCACCGCCGCCGCGCGGCGGGCCGGGACGTACGCGGCGACCAGCGTCGTGACGATGCCGACCGCGAAGGCGGCGACCGCCGGCAGCGGCGCCGTGTACTGCAGCGGCACCGCGGGTCCGTCCGTCACGCCGAAGAAGCGCCGCAGCAGCCCGGCCACCCCGAAGCCGAGCAGATGCCCGGCAGCGGCGGCGACCGTCCCGACGAGCAGCGCCTCGGTCAGCACAAGGCGCAGGACGTGCCCGCGGGTGGCACCCACCACCCGCAGCAGCGCGTGCTCCCGGGCGCGGGCCGCACTGAGCATGGTGAAGGTGTTGGCGATCAGGAAGGTGGCGACGAGCAGCGCCACCGCGCCGAAGCTCAGCAGAATGCCGGTCAGCTTGCCCTGGTCGCTCCGCGCGGCCGCGGCGGCCTCCGCGTCGAGTGCCTGCCGGGTGACGGCGCGCAGCCCGTCGGGAAGCGCCGCCTGTACGCCGCGGGCGAGCCGCTCCTGTGCGGCGGTGTCCTGCGTCGGGCCCGTACCGTTCGCGCCGGCTGCCGTGAGCGTCTCGCGGGTCGACACCGTCAGGCCGGTGTACGTGCCCGGTCCCGGCGCGAAGTGCCGCTGCGCGGAGGCGGTGTCGAAGAGGGTCAGGGTGCCGCCCGCGACGAGCCGCGGATCGCGCGCGGTCACGATGCCCACCAGACGCGCCGTGCGGGCCTGGCCGCCCACGACGATCCGCACCCGGTCGCCGACCCGGTGGCCGGTGCGGGCGGCGGTGTGCTCGTCGAACGCCACCTCACCCGCGGTGCGCGGCCCGCGCCCGCCGGTCAGCGGATGCCGCGGGTCCCGGCCGTCCTGCAGGGGCACGAAGTTGGCGCCGACCGCAGCCTCCCGCGCCCCCACCAGACCACCGCCGCGGCCCACGACGAACGACGTCCCCTCCACCGTGCCCCGCACCGCGGCCGCACCCGCCACCGAGCCGAGGCGCTCTCGCAGACGGTCGTCGAGCGGGGGAGCGGCGGTCTCGCCGGACGGGCCGTCGTCGGCCGTGACCGCCACCGCCACATCGGCCTGCGCGCCGTCCTGCGCCCGGGTCAGTGCCTCGCGTACGGACGCGGTGTAGAGCAGCGAGCCGGACGTGCAGGCGACGCCGAGCAGCACGGCGAGCGCGGGCAGCAGGAAGCGGATCCGGTGGGTGAGCAGGGAACGCACGGCGGTACGGAGCATGGGCGGCGTCTTCCGAAGGCGGGAGGGCGGATGTCCGCGGCGGCTCGGGCAGCGGCACGACCTCGATCCTGCGCCGCCGGGCCGCCCCCGCGGATCAGCCGTACTGCCGACCCGGCCGGCCGGGTCCGCCCGCCGGGTCGGCCGAAAGGACGAGGCAGGGCCGCACCGGCGGGACGTAGCGTGGGGTCGCATGATGTGTTCGCTCCCGGCCACCGACCCAGGGCATGTCCTGGCCACGCTCCGGGCCGTCCCGGTCCGGCGCCTCGCGCTGTACGTGCCGGCTGCCGCCGCCCTCCTCGCGCTCCTGGTCTTCGAGGCGGTGCAGACCCACTACCTGCCCACCACCGTCGCGACCGTGCTCACCGGAGCCCTGTGCATCGCGGCCGTGCTGGTGCCGCCCCGGCGCTTCCCCGTCCTGGCCTGCATCGCGGTGACCGCCTCGCTCCTGCTCACCGGCGTCAGCACGGCCCTGGCCCACCGGCCGGAGACCACCCCGGGGATGGCCGAGTCGGGAGCCCTGCTGCTCGTCGTCACGCGGTCCGTGCGTCAGCTGACCTGGCCGCGGGCGGTGGGCCTGGCGCTGCTCGCCGGCTTTGCCGCGGGGGCGCTGCTGCTGCGGATCGACTCCGGGCAGTGGAGCGACGTGGGCAACTATGTGGCGCCGCTGCTGATGTTCGCCGAGCTCGTCGCCGTCGGCCTCGGCCTGTACCTGCGCCAGCACGACACGCTGCGGGCGCGGCTGCGGGCCGCGGAGCTGCAGGATCAACGCCTGGAGTACGCACGGGAGTTGCACGACTTCGTGGCGCACCATGTGACGGCGATCGTCACCCAGGCCAAGGCCGTACGGTACGCGACGGCCGGCGGGCACGCGCCGGCGGCCGCGGACCTGGACCGGATGCTGGCCCTCATCGAGGAGTCGGGCTCGGAGGCGATGACATCCATGCGCAGCATGGTGTCGGTGCTGCGGGCGCCGTCCGGTGCGGGGACCGGGCCCGGTGGGAGTCTCGCCGCGCTGCGGCCGCTGGTCGCGGACTTCGCCCGGCACGGGCCGCCCTGTGAACTCACCCTGGACCCGCGGCTCGCGGACCGCGCGCTGGCGCCGCAGATCACCACGGGGGTGCACCGTCTTGTGCAGGAGTCGCTGACCAATGTGCGCAAGCACGGGGTCTCGGTCTCCAAGGTGGTCGTCGATGTCCGGCTGAGTCCCGAGCGGGCGGACCTGATCGAGGCGGTGGTCACGGACGACGGCCGCGGTCCCCGCGGGGCGGGGCGAGGGGAGGGGTTCGGTCTCGTCGGTCTGGCGGAGCGGATTGCGGCGGCGGGCGGAACGTTCGCCGCGGGGCGTGGGCCGGGGGGTGGTTGGCGAGTGGAGGCGGGCCTTCCCGTGCCTGACCTCCGTAGAGGGGCACCCCACGGCCGGTCGGCCACCACCAGCCCGTCCGGCATCTTCAGAGGGTCACCGCACGGCCCGTCGGCCACGGCCGGCCCGTCCGGCACTGTCAGCCCGCCCGGCACCGTCAGCCCGTCCGGCGTTTGAGGACATCTTTCGGCCCGTTCAGGGCAATCTTTCAGCCGGTCCGGCGCTTGAGGACGAGGCCGTCCAGGCCAATCTCTCAGCCCGCCCGGCGTTTGAGGGCAGTCTTTCAGCCGGTCCGGCGCTTGAGGACAAGGCCCGTTCAGGGCCGTTCNTGAGGACGAGGCCGTCCAGGCCAATCTCTCAGCCCGCCCGGCGTTTGAGGGCAGTCTTTCAGCCGGTCCGGCGCTTGAGGACAAGGCCCGTTCAGGGCCGTTCCGGTTCCAGGCATCGGCCTGGCGGCCTCGTCCTCAATCGCCGGACGGGCTCTTTCTTGGCCTGGACGGCCTCGTCCTCAAACGCCGGACCGGCTGAAAGATGTCCTCAAACGCCGGACAGGCTGAAGGTGCCGGACGGGCTGAGGGGGCCGGACGGGCTGAGGGGGCCCGACGGGCTGAGGGGTGACCCGGTGACGCTGCCGGACGGGCTGAGGTGCAACGATCGTCGGCATGACGATCCGCGTGCTCATCGCAGATGATCAGGAGATGATCCGGTCCGCGTACCGCATGATCCTGGACTCGCAACCGGACATCGACGTCGTCGCGGACGCCCCCGACGGAACCACCGCCGTCGCTCTCGCCCGCGAACTCCGCCCGGACGTCTGCCTGCTGGACATCCGGATGCCCGGCCTGGACGGCCTCGCGGCCACCCGCGAACTGGCGGGTCCCGGCGTGCAGGACCCCCTGCACGTCGTGATCGCCACCACCTTCGACCTCGACGAGTACGTGTACCGCGCCCTGCGCAACGGCGCCTGCGGCTTCCTGCTCAAGGACGGCTCCCCGGCCCTGCTCGCCGAGGCGGTCCGCGCCGCGGCCCAGGGCGCCTCGCTGATCTCGCCGTCCGTCACCGTCCGCCTGCTGCAGCACATGACGGACGCCCCGGACCGCCGCACGCCGCCACCCGCATCGGCCCAGCTCACGGACCGCGAGCTGGACGTCGTACGCCGGGTGGCCCGCGGCCGTACCAACGACGAGATCGCCGCGGACCTGTATGTGACCCTCTCGACGGTCAAGACCCACCTGGGCAACGTGCAGCGCAAGCTGGACGCCCGCAACCGCGTCGAGATCGCCGCCTGGGCCTGGGAGAACGGCGTCTGCACCGAGGCCTAGACGACCACCGTCTCCGTCAGTCGCCCGTCCGTCACCGACCGCCCCGCGGTCAGGTCGTACGAACCCGCCTGGTAGGACCAGGAGTTGGTGTCCTCGTCCCAGATCTCGAAGGCCCGGCGCGGCAGTTCGACGACCACCTCCGCGCTCTCGCCGGGCCCGGCCGTGACCCCCGCGAACCCGGCGAGCCACCGCGCGGGCCGGGACGCGTCGGCCGAGGCGGGGGAGGGGGAGAGATACAGCTGGACGACCTCGCGTCCGGCCCGGTTCCCCGTATTGCGCACCCGCACGGTCGCCGTCGTCCCGTCCACCTCGAGCGATTCGTACGCCCAGTCCGTGTAGCCGAGGCCGTGCCCGAAGGGGTACGAGGGTGTGGCGCCGGCGCGGTCCCAGGCCCGGTAGCCGATGAACAGCTCCTCCTCGTAAGGGAGTCGACCGTCCACCGGAGTCACCCGGGTGACCGGCGCGTCCGCCAGCGAGCCCCAGGTGGTGGGCAGCCGCCCGCCCGGCTCCTCGACCCCGAGCAGCACGTCCGCGAGCGCCCCGCCGCCCTCCTGGCCGGGGAACCAGCTGAGCAGCACCGCCGCCACCTCGTCCCGCCAGGGCAGCTCCACCGGCGAACCGGAGTTGACGACCACCACCGTGTTCGGATTGGCGGCGGCCACCGCACGTACCAAGTCGTCCTGGCGGCCGGGGAGTCGGAGGTCCTTCCGGTCGAATCCCTCGGACTCGACCCGCTCGGTCGTCGCGACCACGACGACCGCGACCTCCGCCGCGCGGGCGGCCTCGGCGGCCTCGGCGATCAGCTCGTCGGGGTCACGCCGCGGACCGAGGTGCGTGAAGCTGAAGACGATCGCGGGCAGCGGCGGCGCCACCGACCGGTCAAGGGGGTGCACGAGCGAGACCACGACCGGCTCACCGGCGGTGAGGTTGACCGTGCCGCGCTCCTGGGGTGAGCCGAAGAACGCCTCGAACGGGTCGGACTCGCCGCCCATCTCCTGTACGCCGTCGTACAGTTCCCGGCCGTCCACGCTCAGCTTGAAGGCGCCGAGCCCGCGGGTGCCGAAGGTGTGCTCGCCGCTGTCGCGCGGGGTGAAGACGCCCTTGATCTCGACGCTGTGCAGCGTCTCGTGGGTGACTCCGGCGGGCAGGTCGTCGCCCATCCACTGCACATGCCCGTTCGGCAGCGGGCCCTCGCCGATGATGACCCCGTCCGCGTCCCGGCAGATCGCGTGCAGCTCGAAACCCTTGTCCGCGGCGGCGAGTTCACCACTCGGATCGGCGCCGACCGCATACGTGAGCGAGCCCTCGGGCAGCGCCGCGGTCAGTCCGTCGAGCGGCGAGACGACATGGTCGGGGAAGACGGTCGCGGAGCCGCCGCCGAGCACCCGGGCATCCCGCGCCGCGGCCCCGATCAGGGCGAGCCGAGTGTCCGAACGCAGCGGCAGCGCACCGGAGTTGCGTACCAGGACGAAGGCGCGGCGGGCGAGCTCCCGGGCCAGCGCCTCGCCGTCCACCTCGGCGGGCAGCTCGGTGACGACCGGCTCCGCGCCCTCCAGGGCACCGACCCGGGCGGCGAGCCGCAGGACGTTGCGTACCGCCGCGTCCACCTCGGACTCGTCGACCTCGCCCGCGCGGACGGCGGTCGCGAGCGCCTCGCCGTAGACGGTCCCCGGGCCGGGCATGGCCACGTCGAGGCCGCCCTTGATGTCACCGGCGGTCGAGCGGGCGGCGCTCCAGTCGGAGACGTTGAAGCCGTCGAAGCGCCATTCGCCGCGCAGCACCTCGTTCACCAGGTAGCTGTGCTCCGTCATCGTGGTGCCGTTCACCGTGTTGTAGGCGGTCATGATGCCCCACGGGTGGGCGTTCGCCACGATGGCCTCGAAGGGCGCCAAGTACAGCTCGCGCAGGGCGCGTTCGGAGAGCAGGTTGTTCACCGTGAAGCGTTCCGTCTCGGCGTCGTTGGCCACGAAGTGCTTCACCGTCGTACCGACGCCGCCCGACTGCACACCCTGCACATAGCCGGTGCCGATGACCCCGGTCAGATACGGATCCTCGCTGTACGCCTCGAAGTGCCGGCCGCCGAGCGGCGAGCGGTGCAGATTGACCGTCGGCGCGAGCAGTACGTGCACGCCCTTGCGCCGGGCCTCCTGGGCGAGCAGCGTGCCGGCCCGGCGGGCCAGGTCCTGGTCCCAGGTGGCGGCGAGCGCGGTCGGCGAGGGCAGCGCGATCGACGGGTCGGCGGCCGTCCAGCGCACCCCGCGCACCCCGATCGGACCGTCGGACATCACCAGGGACTTCAGGCCGATCGCGGGCACCGGGTGCAGCGACCACACGTCCTTGCCGCCGAGGAGCCGGGCCTTGGTGTCGAGGTCGAGCTTGCCGAGCGCGGCCTCGACCACCGCCTCGCGGGCCTCGTCCCGCGCCCGCTCCGGGGCCGTGGCCCCGCTCCTGGCTTCGCCGTCCGCCTGGTACGCCATTGCCGGCACCTCCTGATACGGGTCCTGCACACGGGTCTGAGTGCGTCCATCCTGCACCCCGTACCTGGCGAGCGGTAGGTTTCGTTACTTCAGCGTTATCCATCCCTCTTCGGCTGCTCTCCGCCTGTCGTACGGTGACGGCATGAGCAGCCGTACGGTGACGACCCCATGAGCGACACCAGGACCGCCCGGAGCGAGGAACGCCGGGCCGCGATCCTGCGCGCCGCCCTCGAGGTCATCGCCGAACGCGGCTATCGCGGCGCGAGCCTGGCAGCCGTCGCGGAACGGGTGGGCCTCACCCAGCAGGGCCTGCTGCACCACTTCCCCACCAAGGAAGCCCTGCTCCTCGCCGTCCTGGAGGCGCGCGACCAGTGGGACGCCGTGCCCGGCAGCGAATGGCGCATCGACCTGCTCGGCTCGCTCGTGGAGTACAACGCCATGCGCCCCGGCATCGTGCAGACCTTCTCCGCGCTGCTCGGCGAATCGGTCACGGAGGGCCATCCGGCCCGGGAGTTCTTCACCCGCCGCTATGTCGGCACCCGGGAGTCCATGGCACGGGTCCTGCGCGCCGAGTACGGCGACCGGCTGCCCGGCGGACTCACGCCCGAGCGCGCGGCGCCGCTCCTGGTGGCGGTGATGGACGGACTGCAGTACCAGTGGCTGCTCGACCCGGAATCGGTGGACATGCCGAGCGCGTTCCGCGACTTCCTCGCGCTGATCGAGGGCGGTGAGCCCGACGACGGGCGGGGCGGGGGCGGTTAGGGGGCGCATCGGCACGCCCACCGGTCCGGGGTCCGGTCCGTGGTCCGGTCCGGGGTCCGGCTCGGCGTCAGAGGAGCCGTACGCCCTTGCGCGCCAGGTAGGCGACCGGGTCGATGTCCGATCCGTAGCCGCGCTGCGACCGGATCTCCAGGTGCAGATGCGGGCCCGTGGCGCGACCGGTGGCACCGCTGTCCGCGATGCGCGCACCGGCCTTGATGCTCGCGCCGGCCTTGATGCGGAGGCGGCTGAGGTGCGCGTAGACCGCGTAGTGGCCGTCCGGCATGCGCACGGTGACCGCGTTTCCGTAGTCGCCGGACCAGGCGGAGAGGACGACGGTCCCGGCGCCGACCGCGTAGACCGGTGTGCCGGTGGGGACGGCCAGGTCGATGCCCGTGTGGTGGCCGGCGATCCAGTTGCCCTTGATCCCGTAGCGGGCGGTGACGCGGAACTGGCGGCGCAGCGGCTTGGTGAAGATGCCGGCGAGGCCCGCGCGCTGGGCGTTCGCGCCGTCGTCCGGCAGCCGGGAGTCGGCCTCGGCCAGCGCGTCCTCGAAGGTCTCGTCGTAGCCGACCATGCACGGCTCGCCGGACTCGGTCCCGATCCCGCGCTCCTCCCCGGAATCGGCGCGGAGACGGGGGTGGGAGTGGGAGTGGGAGTGGGTGGGGGTGTGCGCCGGGCGGGCGCGGGTGGCGGCTGCGGCGCTGGGCGCCGCGGCTATGGACAGGGCGCCGCCGACCAGGGCCGCGGTCACGCCGAGAGCGCCACGCCGGGTGGTGCCCGGCTCGTGGGCGAGTACGTCCGGGTGGGCCGTCTCTTGTCCGTCCGGGTGTTCCGTGGATGAGTTCATGTCCGTCAGGACACCCGCGTCGGCGGCCGATTGCATGCCCGGATGGGCCGATCGGAGGGTGCGGCGGCCCGGTTGGGCCGGGTCGAGAGGGTGGTTCGGAGTCCGAACGGCGGGTGAACGTGGCCGCTGGGCAGCAGGTCAGAGCGATGGCAGGGAGCTGCGGTTACTCGAACAAGGACCCGTCGCCGCGTCGGCTGGGCCGGGTGGGGGACCGGCCGGGCTCACGTGCCGGGCACCCGAAGGCGGCGGACCCGACCGGCCTCGGCCGGAGTGAGGTGGGGGTCGGCGAGGCGGCGCGCGGTGGCGGCGGGCATGCCGGCGCGACGGTCGCTGCCGCAGGTGCGGGACATGGCGCGCAGCAGCACGCGGAGCATCAGCCGCTCGTGCGGCGGCAGCACGAGTCCGCGCAGGATCACGAAGGTCATGGCCGGGTCGATCTCGGGCCGGCCGGCGCGGGCGTTGGTCCAGTCGATGACGTACGGACCCCGGCTCGTCAGGACGACGTTCTCCGGGTGCAGATCGAGGTGCAGCACCCGGGCGGTGCCCTCGTCCCCGGTGATCCGTTGCAGCCAGTCGGGGGCGGACAGCACGTGCAGCTCCCGGTGCAGCCGGCCGAGCATCTCCCCGTACGCCCGCGCCCGCCAAGGACGGGAACGCAACGCCTCGCTCAGGAGCGGCCCGTCGAGCCGCTCCATCACCAGATCCGCGCCCTCGGCCGCGTGCACGGCCGGCACCGGATACCCCTGCGCGGCCAGCCACCGCAACAGCCGCGCCTCGCCTGCGGCCGGCCGCCCGTCCCGGAAGCGACGCAGCACGCGCGCGCCGTCCAGGGCGTACACATCGGCCTCGCGCCCCTGCCCGACCAATTCCAATGTGCTTCACCCCTCCTCGCCCGTTCACCCGGCTTCTCGACCACTCGTCGCCTCGGCGGCTCCCTCGCCATCCGCCCCTGCGGACGCCGTGTCCACGAACGTACTGGTCGATGACGGGGGGCGGGAGCCTCCTCATGTCCCGTCAACGGAGTGACTCAGTCAGGCCGTTGCTCGGATCAGGGTGAGGAGCCGGGTGTGTGTGGTGGGGTCGGCCGCGGCGAGGAGGCCCGGGGAGGCGGCGTCGAGCGGTGCGCCGTCGATCCCCGTGACGATGCAGCCGGCCGCGCGGCACAGGGTGATCCCCGCGGCGAAGTGCTCGCTGTCGATCAGACCCGTGCCGTCGGTCACGTACGCGGCCCGCCGCCCGGCGGCGACCCAGGCGACGGCGAGCGACGTGGAGAGCACCCGCGGGCGGAACGCTTCGGTGAATCCGGAGAGGGAGAGCAGCTCCACCGCGCGGAAGCCCGGTGCGCTCGGGAAGGGCGGATCCAGGTTCAGGTCGACGAGCCGGGAGGCGGCCGTGGGGGCGAGCGTCGATTCCTCGCCGTCGTTCCGTACCCACGCCGTGCCGCCGTCGGTGACGAAGACCTCGCCGCTGAATGGGTCCGCCACCGCGGCCGCGCCGTCCCGCAGCGTCACATTGACGGCCGCCAGCATCGCGCCCGTCGCGTAGTTGAGCGTGCCGCACAACGGATCGACCAGCCACTGCCGTGCCGCGTCCGCGGCCCCGTGCCGGCCGCTCTCCTCGCCGTACACGGTGTCTTCCGGCCGCGCGGACCGCAGTACGTCCAGGATCGCCTGCTCGGCCGCGACATCGGCGTCGGTGGCGAAGTCCCCTTCACCCTTGTCGAATCGGCGGAGCGGGCCGCCGTACCTGGCGCGGACGGCCGCGGCCCCGGCCAGCGCCGCCGCAGCGGCGACCTCGTGATCCGCGAGGCTCGGACGGGCCCCGGGTGAGCTGGAGTTGACCATGGGGTGAGCGTACGGCCACCGTCCCTGTGCCCGTACTGGCATGCTGAGCTGAGCCGTACGCGATGAGCGGCGGTACGTCCCGACGGGGGGTCTGGTGGATGGCGGAGGATCCGGCACCGTCGTCGCCCCGTGCGGGCGGCTACCCGCCGGCGCCCGACCGGGCGGCTCTGGACGAGGTATTCGCGGGCGTGGCCCGGCAGTTGGGAAAGCGGAAGGGTGGCGCGCTGCTCATCGCGCGCCGGGCCGTGGAGAGCCTGGCCGCGGGTGACCGCGAGACCGCGGCCGAGGCGCTGCGTGTCGTACGGGACGATCCCGAGCTCGGTGACAGCGGGGTGGGCAAGGTCGTCCGCCTCGTCGCCGCGGTCGTGGACCCGGCCCATGCGCGCGCCGACACCTGGATCACCGAGGGTGCCCGTGAACTCCTGCGGCGCTACCGGGACCGCTGGCCCGAGTACTCGCCGGTGGGCGTAGGGCCGCTGCTCGGGGCGGCCGCCCGTACCGCGCCCGGGGTGTTCGCCGAGCTCCTCGCGACGGGGGAGGGCGGTGGCCGGCGGGACTGGCCCGGGCCGGAGGCGGTGCGCGGGCTGTGGTGCGGCGTCGTGCGCGGGCACCTCGAGGGTGCTCTCTCCGCGCTGTCCGACGGGGACACCGAGCGCGCCGGGGACCTCCTCGACGAGGCGGACGCGGCGCTCGCGCGGGTGCGCCCGCCGGACGACGCCCCCGCCTCCGACCAGGCGATCCAGCTCGCGGACTTCGCCGCCCGCCTCCGCGCACACCTCGCCGAGCGGCTCGCGGGCGAGGCGTACGGCCACCTCGAGCGCGACGGGGAGATCCACCCCTGGTCCGCCGAGGCCATTCGCCTCTGGTCCGCGGCCGCCGCCGGCCACCACCATCACCTGGCGGTCGCCCAGCACGCCCGCGCCTACGAGCTCGAGGCCGGCGCCCGGTCCGGCGGCGACACGTTCACCGCCTGGCGCGAGGCGCTGCGGCACTGGGCCGCGGTCCACCAGGACGACGCGTTCTGGGCGGAGTTGCACCGCGTACTGGAGACGGCGACCGGCGCCCCCGTACCGCGGGAGACCGTCGATGCCGTACGCACCCGGCTGCCCCGCGACCTCCTGGCGCCGCACCTCACCCTCGCCGCCCGTGCGCAGTCGGCCGACCCGCGGCGCGCCCGCGAACACCTGGCGCTGATCGTGACATCCGGCTTCCCGGAGGCCGAAGTCGACGGCGCCCGGCGGGCGTTCGCGGCCGACGCGGTCCGGACCGCCGAGGAGGCCGTACTGCGCCACGAGTACGACGCGGCCTCCGCGGCCCTGGCGCCCGCGCTCGACGTGGACCCCGCCAATCCGTACCTGCTGCGCGTCGAACTGATCGTGCTGCGGCACCGCACCGAACAGGAGTGGTTCGCCGAGGGCCCCACGACGCGCCTGTCCGCGCTGGTGTCCCGGATGGACGGGATCGCCACCCGGCTCGGCCCCCAGCCGGGCCGGCACGGACGCGAACTCCTGGTGGAACTGGCCCGGTTCGAGTTCTGGCAGGCCATGGACCTGCAGGCCCAGCACGCCCGGGCCCCGCACCGGCTCACCCTCGCCGACCGGGCCGCGGAGGCGGCCGCACGCGCGAACGCCCTGGACCCCGCACTGCGGCGCACCCGCAAGTACGGGATCCTCGACGGCCTGGCGACCGGCGTCCTCGCGCAGGCCGCCCGTTCGGCCGCGTCGCTCGGGCTGCCGGAGGCCGAGGTGCGCGACCGCATCCGGCGCGCCCGCGAGGCCGGTGCGCCGGACGCCACGGCGTGCTGCGCACTGGCCTCGGCACTGCTCGACCTGGACCGGCGTACGGGTCGGCCGTCCGAGGCCGGGGAGCGTGAACTCCAGCTGGCCTGGCGCCTGTTGATGTCGGCCCGTGGTGCGGACGAGGCGCCCCGTTCGGAGTCGGACCGCGAGAACCGTGCCGAAGTGACCCGCCTCGGCGGCATCCTGTGGGCACGCTTCGTGACGTACGCGCTGCCGGTGCCGCAGCCGGTGCCGCCGGAGTGGACGCCGCACGGCGCCGGTTGACCGAGGAGTCGGGAGGCCCCGAGGAGTGGAGGACACGCTGTCGTACGAGGAGCACGCGAACCCCTGGCAGTGGCAGGACGGCCACAATCCGTACCTCCGCACGCCGTTGCAGATACTCGGCCTCGCCGCGGGCACGCCGGGCCGCGCGGCAGTGCGCACCGCCGCACGCCGCAGACGGCTGCGGGCCGAGCGCGGCGGCGACCGCTTCCCGCTGTTCGGCCGGCCGGTGGAGGCGGTGGAGGTGAACACGGCCGAGCAGGAACTCACCACCCCGACGGGCCGCCTCCTCGCCGAACTCCGCACCCATCGCCCGCCCGACTCCTCCCGGGACGCCGCACTCGCATCCCAACTGGAGTCCCTGAAAGCCGACTTCGGCCGACTCACCGGCACGACGACCGCCGTCGGCGCGGATCGCGGACCGGGACCCGGGGAGCACGGACGGGGTCCCGGCGACCATGGACCGGGACCCGGAGACCATGGATCGGAACCCGGCGACCACGGACCGGAACCCGGAGACCACGGACCGGAACCCGGTAAGGGCGCAGCACCGGACCCCGCCCACGACCGCACGCCGGAACCGTTCGTCCTGGCCCGCCCCGAGGCCCTCCTCGGCTGGCTCCCGGTCCGGCCGCCCCGGGTCACGCCGCGAAGGGACGGAGGCCGAGCGTGAATGCACCGCGCACCGGATCGTCCGCGGGCGCCCGCGCCCCGCGCAGGCGCCCTCGCCCGCTGCGCGTGCGCACCCGCATCGCCGCACCCCGCCCACCCCGGATCACCGAGCGCGAGCGCCCCGTACCGGCCGGCGTACCACCGCTGCCCCAGCAGCTCGTGCACCAGCTCCTGGCCTCCGCCGCGCAGGACCGCGAGGCGGCCGGGGAGCAGGCCAGGGTCCGGGCCGGGGCGGAGCGGGAGCGGTACGCGCGGCTCGCCGCGGATGTCGCGGTCGCCCTGCACGAACTGCGCGGCTGCCTGGCCCCCGACGACGCGCCCGCCCCCTTGCGGGCCGTCGCCCGCCGCTTCGCAACTGCGCTCCAGCAGGCGGGAGTTCAGCTCGACGATCCGCACGGACTGCCGTACGCCGAGGTGGCCGCCCGGGTCGACGTGGGGCACGCACCGCCCGCCGCCGACACCGCCGACCTGGTGGTGAGCCGCACCGTACGCCCCGGAGTGCTGCTGCACGACGGCAGCCGGGTACGCCGCGCCCAGGTCCTGCTCGAAGCCCGCGCCCCGGGCGCGAACCGCACCACCCGCAGAGAGGAGACGGGCCGATGAGCCTCGTCGTCGGGATCGATCTCGGCACCACCAACAGCTGCGTGGCCGTGCCGGCCAACGCCCCTGTACCCGACAAGGAGCGCCTGATCGCCGAGGGCCGGCTGCGCCCGGTCGGCGAGGCCCTGGTCGTGGTACCGCCGGACGGGTCGCCCACCGTGCCGTCCGCCGTCTGGGTCGGACCCGACGGCGAAGTCCAGGTGGGGCTGCTCGCCAAGCACCGGGCGCGGATGCAGGGCGCGCCCCCGGCGATGTTCTTCAAGCGGAGCATGGGCACGGACCAGCGATTCACCGCGGGACACGCCGAGTTGACGCCCGTCGAGGCGTCCACGGCCGTACTGCGCCGGCTGCGCGCCATCGCCGAGGACGTACTCGGCACGCCGGTGCAGCGCGCCGTCGTCACCGTCCCCGCGTACTTCGAGACCCGCTCCAAGAACGACACCACCAAGGCCGGCGCGGCGGCGGGCCTCGAGGTCGTCGAGACCCTCATCGAACCCGTCGCGGCCGCAGTCGCCCACGGCGGCGAACACCGCACCTCCGCCGCCCCCGGGGACCGGCCCCGCACCCTCCTCGTCTACGACCTGGGCGGCGGCACCTTCGACACCTCCGTGGTCACCGACGATCCCGAAGAGGGCTTCGAGCACCGGGCGTTCGGCGGCGACCGCTACCTCGGCGGCTACGACTTCGACCGCGCCGTCGTCTCCTGGATGAACGACCGCCTCCCCGCCCACGACCTCGCCTACGACCCCGACTCGCCGTCGGACGCCCGCAGTTACGCCGCGCTCCTGTTCCTCGCCGAGGCCTGCAAGCAGGAGCTGTCGCGGATGCCGGTGACCGAGATCGTCAGCCAGTACTGCGAGGACCGCAACGGCACCCCGATGAACCTCCATCTGCCCATGCGGCGCACCGAGTTGGAGGACCTGCTGCGCCCGCACCTGGAGACCGCCGCCGACCACTGCGAGCGCACCCTGCGCCGCGCGGGCCTCACCCCCACCGACGTCGACGAGATCGTCATGGTCGGCGGCTCCTCGCGCATCCCGCTCGCCGGCGCCCTGCTGCGCGAGCGCTTCGGCCGCGAACCGGTGCTGCTCCACCCGGACTTGGCGATCGCCGCCGGCGCCGCCCTGAAGGCCGCGGAGGCCACCGAGCGCGGCACCTACCTGGAGCTCGACCGTCCGGAGGCGGACGGCGAGGTCGCCGACATCTCGGGCCGTGTGCTGCCCGGCAGACTGCTCCCCGACCCCGCCGGAGCATCCGTACTGCTCGTCTCGGACGACGGAACACACCGGACGGAGGAGACGGCCGGCCCGAGCGGCTCCTTCCTCTTCCCGGACGTGCCGCTCACCCCCGGCACCGAGAACGGCTTCACCGTGCGACTCCTCGCGGCCGGCCGGGAGATCGAGGCGCGCCGCGTCACGGTCACCTCCGCCGGACCCGCGACCGCACCCGTCACCGGTGACGTCCTCGCCCATGACTTCTCCGTCGAGCTGGCCGACGGACTGCACCGCATCGTCGCCTCGGGCGTACGCCTTCCGCACCGCACCGGCTTCCGGCTGCAGACCGCCACCCAGGGCTCGTACCTCTCCATCCGGCTCTACGAGGGCCTGATGCACATCGGCTCGGTGGAGATCGCCGACGTGCCGCGCAGCCTGCCGGTGGGCACCGATGTCGAGGTGTCGGTGACCTTCGAGGCGGGCTGGACCATCGAGGCCGCGGTGGCGATCCCGGCGATCGGCGCGGCCGCGACCGCCGTCATCGACATCCCGCTGCGCCGCATCCCCGCCTGGGACGCCCTGCGCAGCGCCCACCGCGACGCCAAGCAGGCCTGGGCGGAACTCCACGACGCACCGGCACCGGACGCCGGCCACTTGGAGGACCCCGGCTCCGGGCGCCGGTCCGCCGACGGCGTGACCACCCTCAACCGCCTCCTCGGCGAGACCGACGCCCTGCTCACCGAGCGGCAGGACCGGGCGAAGACCCACTACAAGATCATGGAGGCCGAGACGCTCCTTCAGGGCCTGGCACAGCAGCAGATGTGGGACCGGTCCCTGGACCCCTCACCCGCCGACTTCGAGACCGCCCTGGCCGACGCCCGGGCCCTGATCGCCGAACTCGGCCGCACCGACCCGCCCCGCGCCGAGCAGCACCGCAGCGAACTCGTCGACGTGGAGACCGCGGCACGCGCCGCCCGCACCGAGCGCAACCGCTATGCCTGGCACCAGGCCTGCACCCGCCTCGAGCGCCTGCGCCACGGTGCCCGTACGGACCTCGGCGGACCGGAATCGGGCCCGGACGCCGACTCGTTCACGGCGGACCGGATCGCCGGCTCGCTCCTCGCCGAACTCGAGCAGCTGCGCCGCTCCGTCCAGGAGGCCGACGAGGACTCCGGACACCGCCACCGCACCGAGGCGGACGCCTTCGCGGACCGCATCGCGGACGCCGTCGGCGACGTGGTGCAACAGGCCGCCCGGGAGGACGGCCCGGACACCCGGCGCCGCCTCATCGGTATCTACAAGGAGCGCATCGAGCCGCTGCACGCCCAGATCGGCCACTGGCTGCGCGGCCTCGGCCAGGCCGAGGGCGTCCAGGTCGTCCTGCCGCGCACCGCGCCGCCCGGCGGGGAGACCCTCTGATGCTGACCTGCCCCGCCTGCCACAAGGCCCTCCCCGGCCTGCCCGCCCACTGCTACGCCTGCCACGCCGACCTGACGCCCCTGCGTCACCTCCGTGCGCTCGCCGACCACCACTTCAACCAGGCGGTACGTGCGGCCCGTGCCCGCCACTGGGCGACCGCCTCCGAACACCTCGCCCGCACCCTCCTGCTCAACCCCACCGACACGGAGGCCCAGACCCTCCTGACAAAGGTCCGACACCACCAGCACCTCGCGGACCGCACTCCGCGGCAGAGGCGCGGACGTGAGCGAGGACGTGGGCGAGGGCTGTCGAGACGGATGCGTTCCCGCAGCTGACGCGTGCGCGCAGCTGACGCGTCCTCGCCGGCAGGGGAGACGCCTCCTAGAGCGCCGTCTCGATCTGGGCCAGTTGGGCCGCGAGGATCTCGTGGAAGGCCTGGTCGCGGTCTGCGCCGAGGGGGCGGATCTCGCGGGCGAAGTGGGAGAGGGCCGGGAAGTGGTCGGGGTCGGCGCCGAGGACCGCGACGCGGAACAGCTCCAGGCCCTGGTCGTACTCCTTGGGCGTGAGGGTGCTGATCGCGGCCTCGGAGGCGACCAGCGAGGTGAGCAGGATCGCGATGCGGTGGTAGGCCGCCGGGATCTTCTCCTCGGGCAGGCCGGAGGTCTGCAGTGCCTGCAGGACTTCTTCCATGACCAGGCGGGATCCGGTGCCGCCGGACGCGTAGCGCCCCCAGATCGCGGCGAGTTGGGGCTGTCGGCCGAAGGCCTCCCGTACGTGCAGGGCGAGTTCGGTGATGCGCTGCTTCCAGTCGCCCTCGGGCCGGTGGCCTTCTACCGCGGCGAGCAGGATCCGGTCGGCGACCGCGCGCAGGAGTTCCGTCTTGCTGCGGAAGTGCCGGTAGAGGCTGGAGGAGTCGGTCCCGAGCGTCGCGGCGAGCCCTCGCACGCTGAACGAGTCGGCGTCGCTCGTGCGCAGCACCTGCTCTGCCGCGTCCAGGATCTCCTCGGTCGACCAGCGCCTGCGACCTGCCATTTCGTACCTCTCGGGGGATCGTCGGGGGTTCACAGCCTAGCTTATGCACTTGGTGATGCACGCGGTGCGTGCATAATGGATGCATGAGGGTGCCCACGGCTTCGGACCACCGTGCCGGGCACTGGGTGCGAACTGCTACGAGGGGACACCTGTCGTGAGCGATGAACTCGACTTCGCAGCGCTGGACGCCGCCGTCCACGATGTGCACCGCGCCGGGATGCCCGGCATCTTCGCCGAGGTGCGGGACGGTGAGCGGGTCTGGCGCGGGGCCGCCGGGGTCGCGGACCTCGACACCGGCCGCCCGGTCACCGCCGATCTGCGCCATCGCGTCGGCAGCGTCACCAAGACCTTCACCGCCGCGGCCGTACTGCGGCAGGCCGAGCGGGGCCGGATCGACCTGGACGCGCCGATCGCCCGGTACCTGCCGAAGCTGGTGCCCGGCGAGCGCGGTGACGCGATCACCGTCCGGATGCTCATCAACCACACCAGCGGCCTCGCCGAGTACCTCCCGTACGCCTATCCGTCCCTCGCGGGCATGCCGGCCGTCGCGGGGACCTCGCCCAAGAGCCTGGACGACCACCGGCACACCCGGTTCGCCATCGCCGATCTGATCGGGATGGGCGTCGCAGCGCCCGCCACCGGCGAGCCGGGCGGCCCGCTCGGCCTGTACTCCAACACCAACTACCTGCTCCTCGGCGAACTCCTGGCCCTGGAGACCGGCATGACGCCCGAGGAGTGCATCACCCGGGACGTCGTCGAGCCCGCCGGACTCCGCGACACCGGCTTTCCCACCGGAGAGCACGTCGAAGGGCCGCACTCGCGGCTGTACGAGGCGTGGTTCGGCATGATCGACCCGCCGCGCGACTACAGCGTCTTCGAGATGTCCTGGACGGGTGTGGCGGCCTCGCTGATCTCGACCGTCGGGGACCTCAACCGGTTCTTCCGCCTGCTCCTCACCGGCGAGATCGTCAGCCGGCCGTCGCTGGAGCAGATGCAGCGGACCGTGCGGATCGTCTCCCAGGAGGGCCACCCGATGGACTACGGCCTCGGCCTCTACCCGACCGAGTCCCCGGGGCGGCCCGCCCGCTGGGGGCACGGCGGCACGGTCTGGGGCGGCGGCACCCTCGCCATGTCCAGCAGCGACGGCCGCCGCCAACTCTCCCTCGCCACCAACCTCCAGCGGTGGAACGCCCTCTCCCCGCAGGGCACACCCGAGCCCCACCCCATCGACGAGGCCCTCGCCGCCTTCACGGAGAAGGCGCTGTACGGGTGACCGGGGCGGGCGCGGCAGGTCAGTGGGCGGCGCGGCCCTCGCCTTCGTGGACCGGCGGCCGTGCGCGGGTGATCGCCGACCGCTCCTCGGCCGTGAGGGGCGGTGCGTCGAGCAGTGGCTTCTTGCGGCCCGTCAGGACCAGTCGCAGCATGTCGGGACGGAGCAGCCTGGTGGGCGGGGCCTGCATGCTCATCACGTCGAGCAGGATGCGCAGGGCGTACGGGTTGCGGGCACCGGTGTCGACGACACGGTCCAGATAGCGGGCGGTCAACTGCTCGATGCGGCTGGGTGGTTGGTCGGTGGCGCCGGGATAGCCGGCGTCCTGCCCGACCGCCAGGTCCCAGGCGTGGCCCACGGGTCGGGCGACCGCACGCTGGATGACGCGCGCGGTGCCGGGCGCCGGGAGCGGATGGCGCCGCAGGGTGTCGCGCAGGGCGACGGCGCCCTGTGCCGCGGCGGTGAGGCCGTGCCCGTACACCGGGTTGTAGCCGGCCAGGGCGTCGCCCAGGACCGCGAACCCGCCGGGCATGCGGGCCCGTTCGTAGTAGCGCCGCCGGTTCGCCGTGCTGTGGCTGGTGACGACGTCGGTCAACGGCTCGGCGTGTGCGAGGAGTTCGCCGATCAGGGGGTGCTGCAGCGTGAGTGCGAAGGGGACGAATGCGTCGTTGTCCGCGGTGGGGCGTCCGCCGGCGGTTCCGGACAGCGTCACCAGGAGTCGGCCGTGCTCGATCGGCAGGATGATGCCGCCGCGGCCGGGCGCCTGCCGGGGGTCCGCCTGGACGTTGACGATCGGGATCGAGGCGGTGCTGCCGGGCGCCCGGTAGAGCCGGCTCGCGTAGCCGACACCGGCGTCCACCACCCGTTCGTCGACCGCCGGCAGGCCGAGCGCGCGCAGCCACTGCGGTGTCCGGCTGGCCCGGCCGCAGGCGTCGATCACCAGATCGGCGGCGAGGGTCTCGACTCCTGCTCGTGCTCCTGCTCCGGCTCCGGCTCCGGCTCCGGCCTCGGGCTTGTCAGGTACGCCAGACCTGTCGTGTACGCCCGCCCCGTCATGTACGCCAGACCCGTCACGTACGCCCGCCCCGTCACGTACGACCGACTCGACCCGTACGCCCGTCACCCGGGACGCCGAGCCCTCGAGCCCGACCGCGCGGGTGCGCGGGTGCAGTGTGATGCGAGGGTTGCGGAGCACCGCGGTCCGTATCACCGCGTCCAGGAGGTCGCGGCTGCACACCAGATTGGTGTGCTGCGCATGCGCGAACCGCCGGAACCACTGCCCGCTCGGCGCCTTCGACACAAGGCCGCTCATGATCGGGACGCGCCGGGCGCCACGGTCGACCAGGCGGTCGACGATCCCGGGCAGCAGCTCGTCGAGCGCACGCACCCCGCCCGACCAGAGGAGATGGGCGTGCCGGGCCTGGGGGAGTCCGCGGCGGGGCTCGGGACCTTCGGGCAGGACGTCGTCCTCGATCACCGTGACGTCCGCGACCTCGGCGAGGGCATGGGCGGCGAGCATGCCGGTCATGCCGCCGCCGAGGACAACGGCCCTGCTGCGTGGGGTGGGTGGGGCGTGCATGGGCGTCACTCTCTCATCACCGCGTTTGTCCTGGGAACGGGTGATCGAAAGCCGCCCGGGCCGGCGCACCGGGCCTTCGCGGGTGTGCCGACCGGTCAGTGCGCCGTCCCGGACGCCCGTTCCTCCGCGGTCCGTTCGGCCGCGTCGGCGCGCGCCCGGGCGACGATCGGCGACGACAGCGCCCTGGCGAGGTCGACCATCCGGTCGGCGCTCGACAGGGAGGTGAGCCGGCCCACCTCGGCGGGCGGCGCCGCCTCGTGCTCGGCCGTCACCCGCACCCGGGCGGCGGTGAGCATCGCCGCCTCCGCCACGGCCTCCGTCCGCTCCGCCGCCGTGTCGTGGCCGGCCGCCCGGGCCTCGGCATGGGCGGCCTTGCGTACTTCCTGGTCGAAGTAGGGGGAGCAGGCGATCACCCCGTCGCCGATGAGCACCTCCTGCTGGGCCAGGCGCACGGCGGGCCGGTCCCACCAGTGCACCACGGCGGTGGCGGGCGCGCCGAGACCGGCCAACTCCTCGCACAGTGGGCGGAGTTGGCGGCAACGTTGCCATGTCCGATAGGTCGCCCCGATCGCCGGCCCGATGCGCGGCAGGGCGAACCCGGTCCCCACACAGATCCCGGCGAGCAGCACCATCGGCGGCGCGAACGAGGTGGACAGCCAGTCCCAGTCGTTCCCGAACCAACGTGCCGCCATGGCCGCGTACTTGGCGAACTGGAACACGACGTCGAAGGCGAACCCCACCACGATGAAGGTGAGCCCGATCCGGGTCAGGCCCCGCACCTTCCGCACCCATTTGAGCCCGAGGGCCGTCAGCGTGATGCTCGCGGCCGAGTGGCCGACCAGGTAGAGCAGGATCATCTCGCGCATGAACGGCGTGTTGGCGTAGTACGTGTCCAGGTCCCGGTCCCGCTCCACCGGCACGTCGGCGAGTGAGAACAGCACCACGATGCCCGCGATGACCAGCGCGTACGCTCCGACCACCAACTGCGTGTTGCGCCGCAGCCGTTCGGGCCGGCCGCCCTGCCAGTACATCATCAGGACCAGGTACGAGGCGCTGAGCGCGGACATCCCGCTGTAGACGAGCGGCGCGGAGAAGTTGCTGATCCCCGTCACGTCGTTCACCACGCGAATGGTCGGCGGGGCGGCGAGGAAGCAGGCGAGCGCGCCGACCACCAGGATCGTGCCGCTGGCCGTGATCAGCGGATCGCGCCATTCGCCGCGCAGCGAGGAGAACTTGAGGACGACCGCGAGCAGCAGAACCGCCGCCGGTACGTAGAAGACCAGACCGTTCTCCATGTCAGTGCCCCGGCGCCGGGCGGCGTGCGGTGGCCTTCGGCGGATGGGGAGAGTGGTGGTCGCGGGTGGGGGTGTGGGTCACAACCGGACTCTTTCCGTGGGGGGTTTGCGGAAGTCCGCCACGACGGGCGAGGTGTGCAGGGCGCGGGCGACTCCGATCAGCGTGTCGCGCGCGGCGGGCGGAGGCGAGGCGGGTCGGTCGGGCGTGGTGGCGGGCGAGGTGCCGGTGGCCCGCGCGGCCGCCGCGATCATCGCCGCGTGACCGACCCACTCCGCCTGCACGGCCCCGTCCCCGTACGCCGTCGCCCGGTGCTGTGCGCGGGTGCGGACCGTGTCGTCCAAGTACGGCCGCAGCAGGGCGAGTCCGTCCTGGATGCCGGCCTCCCGGCGGACGAGATGGATACGCGGCGTCGAGTACCAGGGGATCGACGCGGCCAGCGGCCGGTCCGCCGCGCCGCTCAGCTCGCGCCACAGCGGGGCGAGGCCGCGCCAGGCGGCGAGGGTGCGCCAGGTCGCCACGAGCCGCGGCCCCACCAGCGGCATCAGGATCCCGGCGGTCACCCAGACCGCGGCAAGGCCCACGAAGCCGGGCGCCACGACGGAGCTGAGCGCGTCCCAGTCCCGGCCCGACCAACGCGCCGCCACGGCAGCCAGCTTCAGGCCGCTGAAGCTCAGATTCAGGATCCATCCCACGGTCATCGTGTACAGGCCGGCGCGCAGCCACCCGTGCACCTGGCCGGCCCACCGGCAGCAGAGCACCGACGAGGCCACGGCCGCGGTGATGTGCCCGAGCAGATAGAGCAGCACCATCTGGCCGATCCAGGGCGTGCGCGCGTAATACGTGTCGAAGTCGGTACGCCGCTCGACGGGCGCGTCCCCGATCGCGAACAGCACCACCAGGGCCGAGACAAGGACCGCGTACCCGGTGGCCCAGCGCCGCGAGACGCGTCGTACCTGCTCCTCGGGTCCGCCGCGCCACTGCAGGATCAGCAGCAGGCAGGCCGCACTGAACCCGCTGATGATCACGTACACAAGGGGCCCGGAGAGATTGGCGATCCCGGCCGTCTCATTGACGAACCTGATCGTGGAGGGCGCGGCGAAGAGGAAACCCGCGCCCGCGAGCGCGAGCACCACGCACACCGAACGGACCAGCGGGTCACGCCACTTGACGAGGGAGGGGAGCTTCACCGCGAGTGCGGCCCACAGCGCCAGGACCGGCAAGTAGTAACCCCACGTCCGCACGGCTCAGACCTGCGGCCGGCCGTCACCGAGGGAGGCGCTGATGCGGCCGCCGATGCCCGAACGGTCGGTGGCGGGGGCGGGGGCAGCGGCGCCGCCGTCCTGCAGCCGGCTGCGGAACTGGGCCGCGGCGTACAGGGCGAAGGTCTCCGCGTCCTGCTCGCTCGCCTCGTCGAAGGCGGTACGGGCCGCCACCTGCCGTACCGCACTGTGCAGTTCGGAACGGTCGCGCAGCGCCTGGGCCGCGCCGCTCGCCGCCTCGTCGTGGTGGCCGCAGTCGCCCTTGAGGATGTGCCAGATCTCGTGGCAGATGATGGCCAGTTGATGGAACGGCGTCGCCCGCGCGTCCACCACGATCAGATCGCGGTCCGGCAGATCCAGCCAGAGACCGGTCGCCGTCTGGTGCGGGAACTCCTCCTTGAGCAGGACGATCCGGCGGCCTCTGAGGTCGGACGCGGCGGCCAGGAGCGCCGTGAAGAGCTGCTCCGGTTCGGCGGGCACCGGCAGGTCGAGCCGGTTCCCGAGTCGGGTGATGAGGTCCTTGACCTCCCGCGGCCTGCGCCTGCGCACCGTACTTCCCCCTTCGGCGGGTACCGGAGCGTGTGCGGCGCGCCCGCCCGGTCCTCCTCGCTCCGGTCCCAGCACTATGCCAAACCCTGCCCGCCGAAGACCACACTTCAACGGATCGGGGGACACCCGCCCGGAGGCGGTGAGCGGGACTCATGCCGCGTTGAGCGGACGGCGACCCGTACCCGGCCGGTCAAGGAGGACACCGCATGACGCAGGGCAGGCTCATCCACTTCGTGGCGCAGTCTCTCGACGGCTACATCGAGGGACCGCAGGGGGAGTTCGACTGGACCGTGATGGATCCCGAACTCTCCGCGTACTCGCAGGAGGTGAGCGACGAGGCGGACGCGTTCCTCTACGGCCGGGTGGTCTGGGACATGATGTCGGGCTACTGGCCGCGCGCCGAGGAGCTCTCGGACCACGAGCACGACCTGAAGTTCGCCCCGATCTGGCGCGAGAAGCCCAAGTACGTGGCCTCCCGAACCCTGGAGAAGGCGGACTGGAACACCCGCGTCATCAACGGCGACGTCGCCGGCGAGATCCGCGCCCTCAAGGACGCCGGCACGAATCTGGTCCTGTTCGGTGGCGCGTCCCTGGCCGCCCATCTCACCGAGCACCGCCTCATCGACGAGTACCGGATCTCGGTGCACCCGGCCGTCCTCGGCGGCGGCAGGCCCGTCTTCCAGGACCCGCAGCGCTTCGGCGTACGCCTCGTCGAGGCCCGGACCTTCGACTCCCAGGTCGTGCTGATGCGCTACGAGCCGGCCTGATCGGGTCCGCCGAGGGCCGAGCGGACCAGGGAGAGCAACTCCGCGTCCGTGACGCCGGCGCCGCGCGCGCCCTCGACCAGGTGGTCGATCAGCTCGGGGATGCGGGCCCGCTCCGGTGTCGCGGTCACCACGGCGCCGCGCCCCGGGCGCAGATCGATCAGTCCCTCGGCCTTCAGGATCTGGTAGCCGCGCAGGACCGTGTGCATGTTGACCTCCAGGAGCCGGGCCGTCTCCCGTGCGCTGGGGAGCCGGTCGCCGGGCGCCAGTTCACCCTCGGCCAGGGCGCGCCGTACCGAGGCCGCGATCTGCTCGGCCAGCGGCCGTGCTGCGGCCGAGTCCACTCTGATCAGCATGCCGCTACGCCTCCGGGCCCCGGCCCTGACGTGCGACCAGGTCGTTGAGCAGCGCGGCCGCCGTCTTCGCGTCCCGTACGACGATCAGGAACTCGCGTCCGCGCGTCAGCTCGATCCACAGTCCCTCGCCGGACGCCCAGGCGAGACCGCTGCGACGGCCCACCCGCCGGTAGCCCCAGCCGCCGAGGTCGGTCAGCGGCCGGATCCGCCCGGCCCTCGCCCGCTGGACCTCGGCGAGTGCGACCACCCGGCGCGGGAAGGGCAGCCAGGGAAGCCGCAGCGCGAAGCCGTGCCGGGTGACACTGGCCCGCAGCTGCCCGGCCACCAGCATCACGACGCCCAACGGCAGTGCGATCCATACGAGTTGAGGTAGCTCGAGCAGGAAGCCGATCAGTCCGGCGACGGTGAGTGCGCCACCGGCCGCCCGGACCCAGACCGGTGACGCGGGTGCCACCCACACGGCCTGCTCCCCGGCGCCGAGCCCGATCGAGGAGGGCTGTTCACCGGCGCGCGCGGCGTCCTCGGAGCCGTCGTGTGCGGGAGTGAGCAGGGCGCCGATCAGGCCGGCCGCCAGGGCCACCAGGGCGGCCACCCCGATGCGCCAGAAGGGGAGTTCGGCCTCCAGGGCGTCGTCCACCGCCGCATTGGCGAGCAGGGCCATGACGAAGACCGCGCCGAGTCCGGCCGGCAGCGCGAAGGCCGTGACGTACACCGGGCGGGACGGCGCGCTGTCGCGGTGGGCGACCAGGGCGAGTACGACGGCCTGCGCCAGGAACACCGCAAGCACGATCCAGCCGAACGCGGACTTCGCCGCCACCCGGTCGGCGCCGTCCGTGCCGAAGTGCACGGCCACCGGATCGGGCAGCCGGGCCCACTGGGCGGCGGCGACCGCGCCCACGGTCAGGCCGGTGAGCACCGCGGGCAGCGCGGCGAGTGTGGCGCGCCGGTGTGCTGCGGGTGCGGGGGTCGAGCCGTTCATGCGGGGCCTCCCGTTCGTCGGCGACGCGTCTCGTTCGCATCCTGTCCGTGCATTGTTCGCATCATGCTAGAACAATGAGCCGCGGATGGCGAGCCCCTCGCGCGTGACGTGGTGACGTGGTGACGTGGTGACGTGGTGACGTGGTGACGTCAGAGCGTCGTGTCGCCGCCCGCCTCGCGCACGACGGCGTCGACATACGCGGCGCGCGGCCCGGTCGGCGGCTGGCCCTCGGGCCACAGCAGGCCGAACTCCAGGGGCGGGGTGTCCGAGAACGGGACGACGACGACCCCGGGCCGCAGATAGAACGGGTCGGCCCACGTCGCCACCATGGTCACGCCCTCACCGGCGGCGACCCGCAGATGCAGCTCCTGCCAGTTGGTCCCCGTGGGCCCGTGCCGGATCGGCCGCCCGGACGGTGTGGCCGACGGGAAGAACCGATCGAGGAAATGCTGCGGGATGTCGCCGCTCGGGGCGAGCAGTTCGACGTCCGCGAGATCCTCGAACGTCACGGTAGGCCGGCCGGCGAGCGGGTGGCCGGCCGGCACGAGCAGGGCGAGAGACGTGGTGCGCACCACCGGGCCGTTCGCCACGTCCGGTTCGTTCACCGGCAACTCCGTGATCTGCAGGTCGAGTTGACCGGACCGGAGCAGGGTCAGCGGGTTCCCGAGCGGCACCTCGCGGACGTCGACCTGCCAGCCGGGATGCGCCGTGCGGAAGGTGTCGGCGGCGCGCAGGAGCAGATCGCCGACCGGCGATCCGGAATAGCCGACGCGCACGGTGCCGGTGGAGGTGCGGGCCGCCTCGACGGCGCGCGCGAACGCCTGCCGGATCTGGCGGTGCGCGGGGAGCAGGTCGTCCCGCAGCTGCTTGCCGACGGGCGTCAGGGCGACACGGCGGCTGCTGCGCTCGAAGAGCGGGGTGCCGATGCGTCGCTCGAGCCGCTTGATGATCTGGCTGACCCGGCCCTGGGACAGTCCGAGCCGCTCGGTGGCCCGCCCGAAGTGCAGCTCATCGGCCACGGCGAGGAACGCCTCGATCTCGTGCCGCTCCACCCGCGCCTCCCCCGATCGGTGAACAGCGCTCAATCATCACCGAGTCCGACGCCACGGTCCAGCCCTGGCCGCGCCGACGGGGAGTGCGGCGGGGGCCGGCCGCGGCCGGCCCCCGGCGGCCGTCGACTACTTGCTGACGGCGAAGCGCATCAGGGCGTGCTCGTCGCCCTGCTTGATCTTGCCCGTCTCGTTGATCACCTGGAGCTTCCAGCCGGAGCCGACCCGCATCGCCTTGGCGACCGCGCAGCCGTTGTCCGTGGTGAGCAGGCTCGGCCAGATGTCGGCGACCTGCTGGGTGCTGCCGCCGGTCGCGTCGTACACCTTGAAGCTCACGTTCCGCGCGGCCTGGAACGAGCTGCGCTTCTTGTAGGCCGCGGCGATGAACACGATGCTGGTGATGTTGTTCGGCACCTGGGCGAAGTCGACGGTGACCGTCTCGTCGTCGCCGTCCCCGTGCCCCGTCTGGTTGTCGCCGCTGTGCACCAGCGAGCCGTTGCCCAGCGGGTCGAGCGAGTCGAGGCCGGCGAGCCGCACCGGGTCGTCGCCCTGCATCGCGATGGCGATCAGGTCGAGGTCGGTACCGGTCTTGCGGCGCAGCTTGCCGACCACACCGCCGCTGCTGCCGGCCGTCGGGTCCCAGGACGCGCCGATGGACAGATGAGTGACTCCGTCCAGGTCCGCCGGGCCGTCTTCCTTGTTGAGCGTGATCACGCGTCTTCCCCTCCGTGGTGGACTTGGGAGGTGCGTGACGGTTCCGCACGGCACTCGTCACGCGCCCGCTACAAGTGTGCCCTCCCGCGGCGGGTACCGGAGCTCCGCCCCCGGACCGTGTCCAGGGGCGGAGCCGTTCACCGTGTCCGTTCTGCCCCGGTCAGCCCGTCGGCTCCCCGTCGATCTCGAACTGAGAGCCGGGTTCGATCACCACGTCGCCGGTGGCCGAGCCCGAGATGCTCACATCGGTGAGAGTGGCGCTGCCGCGGGCACCGCCGTGCGCGAGGATGCCCGCGCCGTTGTTGGACTTGTCGATCGTGACATTCTCGATCTTCGCGTCCGGTACGGCCCCGCCACCCGACTTGAACTGGATCCCGTCGTACGTCGAATCGCTGATCTCGGTGTCCCGGATCGTCACGCCCGGTATGTCCTTCGATGCGGCGAAAAGCGTGATCGCGCCGAACTCCTGGGCCTCGCCCCAGAACGCCCCACCCGTACGGTGCAGGCTGTTGCCCGCGATCAGCGTCTCGCCGGAGAACGGCAGCGGGTCGTGGTCCGTGGCCAGCATGATGCCCGGGTAGTTCATGGTGTCGGAGATGACGTTGTTCTCGACGGTGTTGTCGTGGCCGCCGTAGATCGCGACACCGTTCGCGCGCCACGGGAGCTGGATGGTGTTGTTCGTGAAGTGGTTGTCGTGGCCGATGTCGACGGCCGGGTCCTTCACGTACTGACTGGCCCAGACCGCGAGCGCGTCGTCACCGGTGGTACGGAACGAGGAGTCGGTGACCGTCGAATTCCGGGTGCCGTTGGTGAAGTTGACGCCGTCGGCGTAGGTGTTGCGGATTCGCATACCGCTGAACTCGAGGCCGTCGCCCGGACCCCACAGCTCGGGGATGTTGGAGTGGTCGCGGCCCACCCAGGCGCCCACGTTGGCGTGCTCGATCCAGACGTTGCTGATCTTCGTGTCCTTGCCGAAGCGGCCGTTGAGGCCGACGCCGCCCTCGTGGTTGCCGTCGCCGCCGCGGATGGTGCCGGAGCCGAAGATGGCGATGTCGGAGATCTGCGTGTTGTCGTCGATGTCGAAGCCGAAGTTGCCCTCGTGCGGGTGGTTGATGCCGCCCGCCTCGTGCGGCGGGGTCAGCGTGTAGAGCTGCGAGTGCCACATGCCCGCGCCGCGGATCGTGACGTCGCGGATGCCGACCTGGTTGTACTCGCCGCGGTCCTCCGGGTCGTCGGTGAGGATCTTCTGCTCCTGGCGCCACTGGCCCGCCGGGATCCACACGCAGTCGATCTCGCCCTCCTGGTCGGCGGTGACCGCGCTCTGGATGGCCTCGGTGTCGTCCTCGCCGTCGTCGGGCACCGCGCCGTACTCGGTGATGGAGGTGCACTCGGCGGGCTTCTCGGCCGGCGGCGCGACCTCCTCCAGGTCGATGAGGTCGACGATCTGGAACTCCGCGTCGTCGTCCTCGTCCCGCTGCAGCCTGAACTCGGTGCCCTCCGGATAGGACTTCTCGAGCAGCGCGTGCGACTCGTCGAAGAGCCGCCTGGCGTCGCCGCCCGGGGTGTTCGTAAGCCCCTCGGGGTCGTCGGTGCTGCCGTACAGCCAGCTGTGCTTGGACGTCAGGTCCAGCTTCTGCACGAACTCGCCGTCGGCGTAGAGGCTCAGCGTGGTGTCCGCGCCTCCGCCGCCCGGCGCGTCCGGCACCGAGTTGCGTACGACGATCGAGTTCGCGGCGGCGGTGGACGTGAACTCGACGTGGTCGCCGGTCTTCTCGAGCCGGACCGATGCCCGCCCGGACGACTCGGTGGCGAAGTTGGTGTGCCCGAAGGTGCGCTTCGGGTCGGTCTCGAGCAGCGTGCCCTCGTACGTGGCGTCCTCGGCCTCGTACTCGACGTACGGCACATCGGCGCCGCGCGCCTCGGCTGCCGCCGCCGCGGGCAGCGCCTTGTCGGTGTCGGCGGCCGACGCGGTGACCGGGGCGAGCCCGGCGGCGACGAGACCGGCCAGCGCGGCCGCGGTGATCAGATGCCTGCGTCTCGGGGGGTTCATGGGGGTCGTGGAAGTCATGCGGAAGTCCTCTGCGTCCTCTACGGCTCGCTGTCGCGGGTCAATTCCGTGCGCTAGTCGTGAACTTGCAGGGCTTGAGTCAAATTTTTGAGCTGACTCATCGATGTCTTGCGTACGCGTGTCACAGGCTGAACGCGGTCCACGCGATTGTCAACGGTCCTCACGCCCCTTGCGACACAACGGAGTTGCCGCGCGCGCGGCGCCACGGGGCCGCGCGGGCGTGGACGGCCGACTTGGCCGGGGACGGGACCGGAAGGTGCCGGCTCCAAGGAGGACGTCAGGCGTTCGCCCCGCACAGGGGCACGACCAGGCTTCGGGAACCCCATCGCTCCGACCCCCGGACGGCGGCCCAGCACGCGGTCGCCGTGGGCTCCACGTACAGGCCGCGCTCTGCGAGGTCCCGTTGGGCCGCTTCGATCTCCGGGTCCGTCACGGTCAGTACGTCGCCGCCGAACTCCCGTACCGTGGAAAGGATCTGACGGGCCCTCGGTGGGCGGGCGATCGCGATGCCGTCCGCCGATGTGGGCGCCCCGGACGCCGGCTCACCCAGATCGCGCGCACCCGCGCGCCACGCCGTCGCGATCGGCGACACCGCCTCCGCCTGCACCGCGTACAGCGCGGGCATCCGGCCGATCAGGCCCGCGCCGTGCAGCTCGCGCAGTGCGAGCGCCGCGCCGAGCAGGAGCGTGCCGTTGCCGACCGGCACCACGAGGACCTCGGGCAGCCGCCCGCCGAGGTCCTCCCACAGCTCGTGCACATAGGTCTTCGTGCCGTGCAGGAAGTACGGGTTGAAGACGTGGCTGGCGTAGAACGTGCCGGCTTCGTCCGCCGCCTCGCGTGCCGCCGCGGCGGCGGCCTCGCGGTCGCCGTCCACCTCGGCCACCCGCGCCCCGTGCGCCCGCATCTTCGTCAGCTTCTTCGGCGACGTACCGCCCGGCACGAACACCGTGACGGGCAGGCCCGCCCGCGCGCAGTAGGCGGCGACCGCGGTCCCCGCATTGCCCGTGCTGTCCGCGACGACCCGGTCCGGGCCGAGCCGCAGCGCCAGCTCGGCGAGCAGCACGGCGCCGCGGTCCTTGAACGACAGGGTGGGCTGCAGGAAGTCGAGCTTCGCCGACACGTTCCCCGCCAGCGGCACCAGCGGCGTACGGCCTTCCCCGAGGCTGACCGTGGGGCTGCCGAGCGGCAGGCATTCTGCGTACCGCCACAGCGAGTCGACCCGTCCCGCGAGTGACTTCAGCGGGGTGGGCGTGGGGTGGTGATCGAGGTCGAGCGGCCCTCTGCAGACCGGGCAGCACCACTCGAGCGAGGTGCGTACGCGGGTGCCGTCGGCGGGGCAGACACAGTCGGGCAAGGCGCTCATTCGCGCAGCGTAGTCGCGCCGAGGGGGCGTCCGCGGGAGGTGACACGACGCCATGGCGGGAGGTGACATGACGTCATGGCGGGAGGTGACATGACGTCATGACGCTGCTGTGGCAGGGATGTTGAGCCGGTGAGGGCCTCTTGTGGGAATCCTGTGCATCGGTCAATCTTTCAGCGGAAGCAGTCAGGAGTACGAACCGGAGACACCGGAATCCGGACGGATCGGCATGCTCCTACGGATTGTCATGCTCCTGCCGCGCATCCCCCCACCAGCGCACCATCGACGAGGAGGACCCTCAGATGGCAGTTGTGCGTCCCCACACCCGCAGACCCCGCCGATTGACCGGTATGGCCGCCACGGCCGCCGCGGCAGCCGTCGCGCTCGGCCTGACCGCGGCGCTCCCCGCAGGCGCGGCGGAGAGCGGCCTGGCCGCCAAGGGCGTCATCGAGAACGCCGGAGCGCCGGGAGCGATATCCGGCAGCTACATCGTCACGCTCGACGAGGACGCCGCACGGGCGGGCTCGAAGGCGGGCAAGCAGGTCGCGAAGGAGTACGGCGCGGACATCGAGCAGACCTTCCGCTCCGCGCTCAACGGCTACCAGGTCAAGGCGAGCAAGGCCGAGGCCGAACGCCTCGCCGCGGACCCGGCCGTGGCCTCGGTCGTGCAGAACCGCACCTTCACCATCGATGCCACCCAGGAGAACCCGCCGTCCTGGGGCCTCGACCGCATCGACCAGCCGTCCCTGCCGCTCGACAACAGCTACACGTACCCGGACTCGGCCGGTGAGGGCGTCACGGCGTACATCATCGACACCGGCGTCCGGATCAGCCACGAGGACTTCGGCGGCCGCGCCACCCACGGCTACGACGCCGTCGACGGCGACAACTCCGCGGACGACGGCCACGGCCACGGCACGCACGTCGCCGGTACGGTCGCGGGCACCCTGCACGGCGTCGCCAAGAAGGCCGACATCGTCGCCGTCCGCGTACTCGACGACAACGGCTCCGGCACCACCGCCCAGGTCGTCGCCGGCATCGACTGGGTGACCGAGAACGCGGTCAAGCCGGCGGTCGCCAACATGAGCCTCGGCGGCGGCGCCGACAGCGCCCTCGACGAGGCGGTGCGCAACTCGATCGCCTCCGGCGTGACGTACTCGCTCGCCGCGGGCAACGAATCCACCGACGCCTCCACGCGCTCGCCCGCGCGCGTCGAGGAGGCCATCACGGTCGGAGCGACCGACAGCTCCGACGCCGCGGCCTACTACTCCAACTACGGCTCGGTCCTCGACCTCTACGCCCCGGGCTCGGACATCACCTCGGCGTGGAACACCTCGGACTCGGCCACCAACACCATCTCCGGCACGTCGATGGCGGCCCCGCACGTGGCCGGCGCGGCGGCCCTCTACCTCGCGGACAACACCGGTGCGTCGCCGGACGAGGTGCGGGACGCCCTGGTCGATCTGGGCAGCCCCGGGGTCGTCGGCAACCCCGGTCCGGGCTCGCCGAACCTGCTCCTGAACGTCCCTCAGTAAGGGCCTGAAAGGCGTCCCCGCCCCGGTGGGTGACGCCGATGCGCACCAGGTGCCCGCGCACGCCGCTCCCAGGGCGTGCGCGGGCATCGCGCTCGGCCGCGCGGCGCGCACGGCGTACGATCGCGCTGCGTTCGCCGGAATTGACTGGGAGCAGACACATCGTGGCCATACCGCCGCCGCCCGAGGGGCCGCACCCGCCCCAGCCGCCCGGGCAGCCGTACCCGGGCCATCCGTATCCGCACGGCGCGGCGGATCAGCCGTACGCGGCGCAGCAGCCGCCGCCGCAGTACGGAGCGTGGCCCGGCGTGCAGCCGTACGGCTACGGCGTCCCGCAGCAGCCGCCGGTCAACGGTCTCGCGATCGCCGCGCTCGTGCTCGGCATCCTCTGCTTCCTGCCGCTCGTCGGGCTCGTCCTCGGCGTGCTCGCGCTCTCGCAGATCAACAAGCGCGGCGGGCGCGGCAAGGGGATGGCCGTCGCCGGCATCGCGCTCTCCGCGACCGGGGCGGTGCTCCTCTCGGTGTCGCTGGTGACCGGGGCGGCCGGGGACTTCATGGACGGCTTCCGCGAGGGGATGCAGGACGCGCGCAAGAACGGCGGCTCGTTCTCGCTGTCGAAGGGCGACTGCTTCAACGCACCGGGTGGCCGGATGAGCGGCGTCGCGCGCGATGTCGACGTGGTCTCCTGCGAGGAGCCGCACGACGGCGAGGTGTTCGGCTCCTTCCGGCTCTCCGACGGCGGGTACCCGGGGGAGAAGCGCCTCACGGCGATGGCCGACGCCCGGTGCTCGAGCCTGGTCGACAACTACCTGGGCGACTCCGACGGTGCGCGCGACGACCTCTATCTCTACTTCTACGGGCCCACGGTCGGCAGTTACTCGGGCGGCGACCGCGAGGTGTCCTGCATCCTCGGCAAGGAGAACGGCAAACTGACCGGCTCGCTGCGGGACTCGGGCGGCGACGGGGGCGGTACGGGCGGTGGCGGTACGGGCGGCGGTGACGGCGACAGCGGCGGCGGTGGCGACACCGGCGGCGGCGTCGAGGACGGCCCCGGCCCCGGCGCCGAGGTCTGACCGGCGCGGTCCCGAGCCGTCGACCGGCCGTCCCCGAGCCGCAGTTGACGGTGCGTCCAAGACACGGAGCGTGAGGTTTGGCGCGGGGTAGCGAGTGCGCTCCGTGACCGGATCGAGTGAACGGCCGGGTCGTTCCGTCCCGGCTTGTGGTGATCCGGTGACGACCGGGTGCGGGTCCGGCGCCGGGCCGCGATGCGCCCAAGGAGCGCGGTGGACGGGCGAGTTCCCTTGATCGCGGGGCGTGGCGGAAAGTTCCCCGAGAGGCACGGGTCATCACATTGAGTGGTTCTCTGGCCTGGGGTTGCGGTCAACAACCCACGGTTGCCACCCTGTCGCTGTCTGTCAACCTGATGGGAGCGGCCAGTGACTTTCGGTGAGCAGCCGGCGTATCTGCGGGTAGCGGATGATCTCAGGCAGCAGATTGTCAGCGGTTCGCTGCCGCCGCACACCCGGCTGCCCTCGCAGGCCCGCATCCGCGAGGAGTACGGCGTATCGGACACCGTGGCGCTCGAGGCGCGCAAGGTGCTGATGGCCGAGGGCCTGGTCGAGGGCCGCTCGGGCTCGGGGACCTATGTGCGCGAGCGCGCGGTGCTCCGGCGTGTGACCCGGTCCGGATACCGCGCGGGGGACGGCACCACACCCTTCCGCCAGGAGCAGGCGGACAGCAGGGCACGCGGCACCTGGGAGTCCCGCAGTGAACAGGCCCCGGCGGACCAGGAGATCGCGGGTCGCCTCGACATCAAGGCCGGCGACCGCGTGATGTGCACCCGGTACGTCTTCCGGGACGGCGGCGATCCGATGATGCTCTCCACCTCGTACGAGCCACTGGCGCTCACCGGCCGCACCCCGGTGATGCTCCCCGAGGAGGGCCCGCTCGGCGGCTGCGGAGTGGTCGAACGCATGGCGGCCATCGACCTGGTGGTGGACAACGTGGCGGAGGACGTCTCCGCCCGCCCCGGCCTCGCCGAGGAGCTGCACGCACTCGGCGGGGTGCCCGGCCATGTCGTCCTCGTCGTGGAGCGGACGTACTACGCCTCGGGCCGCCCGGTCGAGACGGCCGACATCGTCATCCCCGCCGACCGGTACCGGGTCGGGTACCACCTGCCGGTCAAGTAGCGGACAGCCGCCGCCCGTCGCGGGGGCCGACGGTGAACTGCCCGTTACCGCAATGCCGTTACCGGTACACCGCTGCCTGTCCTCCGTATACGACGACCGACCCCACCGCCCGTCCGAAGGGTGAGACAGGCGTCGGCCGCGGGCGAATATACGCACGGGAAAGTGCCGTGAAACACCTTGGAAACAGGCCCGCTTGAGGCTGTGGACGCGCTCGGGGCAGGTCCGCAAGGACGCGCTCCGCGAGCTCTCGGTCCCTGTTTCACGAGCCCCGTCCCGGGGCCAGGAGGTGGACGTTGTCCAGGTACTTCCCACGTCGAGTCGCGGCCCCGGCCGTGGCCCTGTCCGCCGCCATGGTGCTCTCCGCCTGCGGTGCCAAGACCGACACCGGCAGCTCCACCGCCAAGGGCGTCGAGGCCGACACCTCCGGGGACACCGTCAAGGTCGGCCTGCTCAACTCCCTCTCCGGCACCATGGCGATCAGCGAGGTGACCGTACGGGACTCGATACGGCTCGCCATCGACGAGATCAACGCGGACGGCGGCGTACTCGGCAAGAAGATCCGCCCGGTCGGCGAGGACGGCGCCTCCGACTGGCCGACCTTCGCCGAGAAGGCCGGAAAGCTCATCAAGGAGGACCGCGTCGTCGCCACCTTCGGCTGCTGGACCTCCGCAAGCCGCAAGGCGGTCAAGCCCGTCTTCGAGAAGAGCAGGTCGCTGCTCTTCTACCCCGTCCAGTACGAGGGCCTCGAGCAGTCCCCGTACATCTTCTACGCCGGCGCCACCACCAACCAGCAGATCGTGCCGGCCCTCGACTACCTCAAGTCCCAGGGCAAGAAGTCGATCTACCTGGTCGGCTCCGACTACGTCTTCCCGCGCACCGCCAACAAGGTCATCAAGGCCTATGCGAAGGCCAACGGCATGAAGGTGCTCGGCGAGGACTACGCGCCGCTCGGCTCCACCGAGTTCTCCACCATCGCCAACAAGGTCAAGGCCGCCAAGGCCGACGCCGTCTTCAACACCCTCAACGGCGATTCCAACGTGGCCTTCTTCAAGGAGTACAAGTCCGCGGGCCTGACCGCCCCGAAGATGCCGGTCGTCTCCGTCTCGATCGCCGAGGAGGAGGTCAAGTCCATCGGACCGCAGTACCTCAAGGACCAGCTGACCTCCTGGAACTACTACCAGACCACCAAGGGCGCGAAGAACACGGCGTTCGTCAAGGCGTACAAGGCCAAGTACGGCAAGGACAAGCCGACCAGTGACCCGATGGAGGCGGCCTACACCTCCGTCCACCTGTGGAAGGCCATGGTCGAGAAGGCGAAGTCCTTCGACCCGGAGAAGGTGAAGGCCGCCGCCGACGGAGTCACCTACGCCGCCCCCGAGGGCGAGGTCACCGTCGACGGACCCACCCAGCACATCCACAAGACCGCCCGCATCGGCCGCATCGGCGCCGACGGACTCATCGAGCAGATCTGGGACTCCGGCAAGCCGATCGAGCCGGACCCGTACCTCAAGGGATACGACTGGGCCTCGGGACTGTCCTGATGACCGTCATCCTCGGCCAGTCCTTCACCGGCATCAGCATCGGCGCCGTCCTGCTGCTCATCGCCCTCGGCCTGTCCCTGACGTTCGGTCAGATGGGCGTGATCAACATGGCGCACGGCGAGTTCATCATGGCCGGCGCCTACACCACCTACGTCCTGCAGAAGGCCCTTGGCGACGCGGGCCTCTCGCTCCTTCTCGCGCTGCCCGTCGCCTTCGCGGTGGCCGGCACGCTCGGCGCCCTGCTCGAATGGCTGCTCATCCGGCGCCTCTATCTGCGGCCGCTCGACACGCTCCTGGTCACCTGGGGCGTCTCGCTGATGCTGCAGCAGCTCGCGCGTGACGTCTTCGGTGCGCCCAATGTGCAGACCCGGGCGCCCGAACTCCTCACCGGGAACGTCACGTTGATCGGCGGGGACGACCCGCTCACGGTCGCCAACAGCCGGCTGTTCATCCTCGGCCTCGCACTGGCCGCGGTGGCAGCCCTCGCCCTCGTACTCGCCCTCACCCCGCTCGGCCGCCGCATCCGGGCCGTCGTGCAGAACCGCGATCTGGCCGAGGTGTCCGGCATCTCCACCGCGCGCGTGGACCGTACGGCGTTCTTCGTCGGCTCGGGGCTCGCGGGTGTGGCCGGAGTCGCCCTCACCCTCGTCGGTCCGATCGGGCCGACCATGGGCACCAACATCATCATCGACGCCTTCCTGGTCGTCGTGGTCGGCGGGCTCGGCCGGCTGAAGGGGACGGTGATCACCGCCTTCGTCCTCGGCGTACTGCAGGCCGTCCTCGAGTACTCGACCACCGTGTCCGTCGCCAAGGTGCTCGTCCTCGTCGGCATCGTCGCGTTCCTCCAGTGGCGGCCCCAGGGCCTCTACACGCTGCGCACCCGGAGCCTGGTATGACCATCCCGAAGCTGCTCACCCACCCGGCCGCCGGCTTCGGCAGCGCCGCCCTGCTCCTCTTCGCGGCCGCCCCGCTGCTGCTCACCGACTTCCGGCTCGGGCTGCTCGCCAAGTACCTGTGCATCGCCATCGTCGCCGTCGGCATCTGTCTCGCCTGGGGACGCGGCGGGCTGCTCACCCTCGGCCAGGGCCTGTTCTTCGGCCTCGGCGGCTATGCGATGGCGATGCACCTCAAACTCGCCGACGCCGGCCCCGGCGAGCTGCCGGACTTCATGGTCCTGTACGGAGCCACGGGTGAACTCCCTTGGTGGTGGCGGCCGTTCGAGTCACCGCTGTTCGCCCTCGCGGCGACCGTGCTGCTTCCGATGGCGGTCGCCGCGGTGATCGGCACGCTGGTCTTCCGGCGCCGGGTCAAGGGCGCGTACTTCGCGATCCTCAGCCAGGCGCTCGCCGCCGCCTTCGCCCTCTGGCTGATCGGCCGGCAGGCCACCACCGGCGGCACCAACGGCCTCACCGACATCCAGGGCTTCTTCGGCTACGACCTCAACGACCCGGTCAACCAGCGCACGGTGTACTTCGTCATCGCCGCGGCCCTGCTCGCCGTCGCCGCCGGCGTCCGGCAGCTCATCCACAGCCGGTACGGCGAACTCCTGGTCGCCGTACGGGACTCGGAGGAACGCGTCCGCTTCCTCGGCTACGACCCGGCCCGCGTCAAGCTCGTCGCGTACGTGGTGGCGGCCGGCGCGGCCGGACTCGCGGGCGCCCTGTTCGTACCCGCCGTCGGGATCATCTCGCCCGCCCTGATCGGCATCGTGCCGTCCATCGAGTTCGTGATCGGCGCGGCGGTCGGCGGGCGGGCCAGCCTCGTCGGGGCGATCCTCGGGGCGATCGCCGTGATGTGGGCGAAGACGACACTGTCCGAGGAGTTCCCGGGCGCCTGGACGTACTTCCAGGGTCTCCTCTTCGTGGTGGCGCTCGCCTTCCTGCCGGGCGGGCTCGCCTCTCTCGTACGGAAGGCGCGGGAGCGGCGGAGTGCGGCGCCCGACGATGCGGAGGACGTGCCCGGCGCCGGCGCCGATGCCGCGCCCGCCCCCGTACCCGCGTCCGCCAAGAAGCCCGAGGGGGTGACCGCATGACCGAGCTGCCCGGCCTCAGGATCCGCGGACTGCGGGTGGCCTTCGACGGATTCACCGCCGTGGACGGTGTGGACCTCGATGTACAACCCGGCGACCTGCGCTTCCTGATCGGCCCGAACGGCGCGGGCAAGACGACCCTCGTCGACGCGGTCACCGGTCTGGTGCGCGCCACCGGCTCCGTCGAGTTCGGCGGCCGGCAGCTGCTCGGCCGTCCGGTCCACCACATCGCGCGCGCCGGCATCGGCCGCACCTTCCAGACGGCCACCGTCTTCGAGGAGCTGACGGTGCTGCAGAACCTGGACATCGCGGCCGGCGCGGGACGCGGCGCGGGCACCCTGCTCCGGCGCCGCCGCTCGGTGCCCGAGCCGGTCACCCGTGCCCTGGACACCATCGGCCTGGCGGAGCTCGCCGAGCGCCCGGCGGGCGTGCTCGCCCACGGGCAGAAGCAGTGGCTGGAGATCGGGATGCTCCTGGTCCAGGACGTACGGCTGCTGCTGCTCGACGAGCCGGTGGCCGGCATGAGCCAGGACGAACGCGACGCCACCGGGGCACTGCTCCGGCAGATCGCCGAGGAACGCACCGTCGTCGTCATCGAGCACGACATGGCCTTCATGCGGTCCTTCGCGCGCAGCGTGAGCGTGCTGCACGCCGGCCGGGTGCTCAGCGAGGGGACGGTCGCGGACGTGCAGGCCGACCCCCGGGTGCAGGAGGTCTATCTGGGCCACGCCGCAGCGCCGGCCCCCGAACCGCGGGAGGCACCATGACGGCGACGACGGAGCAGGCGACCGGCGTGCGGAGCACGGCAGGTGAGCCCGCGGAGGCGCTCGAGCTCGACGCCGTACGGGCCGGATACCAGCGCAGCCCCGTCCTGCACGCGGTGACGGTCTCGGTCCCGCGCGACGGCGTCACCGCGGTGCTCGGGCACAACGGCGCCGGCAAGTCCACACTGCTCAGGACCGCCGCCGGGCTGCTCGTCCCGCGCTCGGGCCGGGTGCGGCTCGACGGCGAGGACGTCACACGGCGGGCCCCGCACCAGCGGGTCGCCCGCGGGCTCGCATACGTACCGCAGGGCCAGCAGTGCTTCCCGCAGCTGACCGTCGCGGAGAATCTGCGCCTGGTCGCCGACGGACGGGCCCGCGGACGGGCGGCGACGGACGAGGCGCTCGACCTGTTCCCCGCGCTGCGCGAGCTGTCCCGGCGCCGGGCCGGACTGCTCTCCGGCGGGCAGCGCCAGCAACTCGCCCTCGCCCGTGCCCTGGTGACCGAGCCTCGGGTGCTGCTGCTCGACGAACCCACCGAGGGCATCCAGCCGTCGGTCGTCGCCGAGATCGAGGAGACGATCCTCGCCCTGACCCGGCGCGGCGGCCTCTCGGTGCTCCTCGTCGAGCAGCACGTCGGCTTCGCACTGCGGGCCGCGGACCGGTACTACGTCCTGGAGGCGGGCCGTATCACCTCCAGCGGGGCGGGCGGGGAGTCGGCCCACGGGGCGGTGCGCGAGGCCCTCAGCGTCTGAAGCGCGGGGGATGACCAGAGGGGGGCGCGCGGGATTCCGTGCGCCCCCTGAGGCATGGCTGGTTGCGTACCTCATTGTGCAATTCCGTATCCGCTGAGTGAAGGTCGGGCGTACGCTCGGGCATATGCGGAGTGAGGTTTCGACGGCGCCCCCGACGACAGGCGCCGCCCGGCGGTTATCGACGTCACGGGGAGGGCCGAGATGAGCGACAGCGGCGCAGTACTTCCCTGGTTGGTGATACGCGAGGACGACAGCGGCAACCGCTACCGGATCGGCAGGTACGCGACGAAGGCCGAGGCACAGCGGATCGTGGACACCCTCGGCGGCCGCTCCCAGCATCAGCAGGTCTACTGGGTCGAGCGCCTCGGCCAGAAGACGGGCTGAGCGCGGGCGGGCCGTCCGCGACCGCCGCATCTTTTCGGGGGATCCGGCCGCATCTTTTCGGCCGACTGCCGCCCCGCGAGGCGGCGTATGGCAGCCCCGCCCCCGGGCTCGTACGCCCCGCCTCTGCCACCGGCGTGCTCCGTCGCGCGCCTGTCGTGCGCCCCTCCGGCGCCACCGGCGCGCGACGCCGGCCGCGAGCTCCGGCCGCACCGGTAGGCTCCCGTCCGGAAGGGGCGGCCGACGGCCGGCCGAGGTGACGGACGAGGGCGCGGCGTTGATCGACACAGTGGCCTGGGTGCGGGTGGAGGACGGGCGGATCCTCTGCGCCCGCTCCCGCGGCAAGGACGTGTTCTACATCCCGGGCGGCAAGCGGGAGGACGGCGAGAGCGATCTGCAGACGCTGATCCGCGAGGTCGAGGAGGAGCTCAGCGTGGCCATCGTCGAGTCCAGCGCCGCCTCGCTCGGTGTCTACGAGGCGCAGGCGCACGGCGAGGCGGACGGCGTCCTGGTCCGGATGAGCTGCTACGCCGCCGACTACCGGGGCACGCTCTCGGCGGCCGCCGAGATCGAGGAGACGGCCTGGTTCGGCTACGCGGACCGCCCGGCGGTCGCCCCCGTCGACCAGCTGCTCTTCGACGACCTGAAGTCGCGCGGCGAACTGAGCTGAGCGGGCGGCGGCCCGATCCATGCAGTGGGCGAACCGATCTGAGTGAACGCCAGCGGTACATTCCGTGGCATACCGGGTATGTGCCGAATAGCCCTGGTAAATCCGATGAAATCGGACCAGGTGTTCGCCGTACTGGGAAGTGATCGCGCGTGCTCGATACCGAAGGCGACTGCGCCGAGTGGGCCTTTCCCGCGGAACCGGGCGCAGTGCGCACGGCGCGCGGCGCCGTGCGCGCACAACTGGCCGCCTGGGGGCTCGCCTCCCTCTCCGATGTGACCGCACTGCTGGTCAGTGAGCTGGTCACCAACTCCCTGCGCCACGCCTCCGGCCCGATCGGTGTCCGCCTGTCCCGACCGGCCGGCCCCACCGCCCCGCTGCTCGTCGAGGTCTCCGACCCGCTGCCGGACCTGCCGAGGGAGCGGCCGGCCGGCACGGACGACGAGTCAGGGCGCGGTCTGCAATTGGTGGCCTGTTCTGCCCGTCGCTGGGGTACGCGTCCCGGCAGGACGGGGAAGACCGTGTGGTTCGAGCTGGCCCAGCCTCCCGGCTGACCACCGGTTCCTTCGCTCGGCCGAAAATGGACGAGGTCGACGGGAGCTGTGAACGTGGTGTTGCGCGGAGCCGTAGTGCTGGATACTGCGGGCAAGCCGCCGGACGCACTTGGTCGGTCGGTCGGCGGTGAGCTGGAGGGGACGGTCGCGTGAGCGAGATACCAGCCAGGGCGCAGGAGCCCGCGGAGGGCCGGACGCCGGGCGACATCATGTGGCAGAGCAGCCCGCCCGGGTCGATCTACGACTACGTGCAGATCGCTTCGTTCTCCATCGGCCCCGACGGACTCGTCGACCAGTGGAGCACCCGCGCCGCCGAACTCTTCGGGGTGCCGCCGCAGGACGCCGTCGGCCGGGACCCGATCGACGCCTTCGTCCCGCCCGAGCTGCGTGACCTCGGACACCGCAAGGTCAGCGAGATCCTCGACGGCCGCGAATGGACCGGTGTCGTCCCCTTCCGCCTCGCCGCCGACGGCACGATGGACGGCGTCGCCGAGGTGTATGTGATGCCGACCGAGACCGAGGACGGCGAGAAGGGCGCCGTGTGCATCGTCGTCGACGTACGGGCCCTGCGCCGTATCGAGACCGACATCGCCGCATCGGAGGCCATATTCGGCCAATCACCCTTCGGATTCCTGCTGTTCGGCACGGACCTCAAGGTCCAGCGCGCCAACCGCCGCTTCGCCTCCGTCTTCGGCGGCGCCGCCGACGACCACCGCGGGCGGACCGTACACGACTATCTGCCGCGCAAGGAGGCCGACCGGATGGCGGCCGAGCTGCAGCGAGTCCTGGAGACCGGCGAGTCCGTGACGGACATGCAGATCGTCGGGCCCGCACCCGGATCCTCGGACCGCAGGCACTGGTCGATCAACCTCTACCGGGTGCACAGCGGTTCCGGCCGGCCCATCGGTGTCGCGGGCCTCGGCACCGACGTCACCCGCCGGCACGCGGCCGCCCGCGACGCGGCCCACGCCCGCCGCAATCTGGCCCTGCTCAACGAGGCCGGCGCCCGCATCGGCAACTCCCTCGACCTGGAGGCCACCGCACGCCAACTGCTCGACGTGACCGTCCCGGTCTTCTGCGACCTGGGCTCCGTCGACCTCTACCAAGGACTCCTCGACGGCGACGAGGCACCGCCCGGCATCGGCGGCCACCCCCGCTCCAACACCGGCGGCGGCAGCGCGGAACTGCGCCGGGTCGCCTTCTCCAGCGCCGTCTCCGAGGCACCGCTCGAGGAGGACCCGGTCCCGGTCGGCTCCGTGCACCACTACGGATTCAACTCGGCCGACGCCGAGGCGCTGCGCACCGCGCGCCCCGCGATCGTCCCCGCCGAGCCGGGCAGCCTCGTCCACTCCACGCTCGCCGTGCCGATGGTCGCCCACGACACCGTCGTGGGCCTCGCCCGCTTCTCCCGCGCCAAGGGCAGCGAGCCCTTCGGCGAACGGGACCGTGCGCTCGCCGTGGAACTCGCCGCCCGCGCCGCGGTCTGCATCGACAACGCCCGGCTCTACCGCCGCGAGCACGAGCGCGCCCTGATCCTGCAGCGCTCCCTGCTGCCCCCGGGCGACCCCGCCGCCGCGGGCCTCGACATCGCCTGCCGCTATCTGCCCGGCAATGCGGCAACCGAGGTCGGCGGCGACTGGTTCGACGTCATCGAGCTGCCCGGCCACCGCACCGCCCTCGTCGTCGGCGACGTGATGGGCCGCGGACTGCGCGCCGCGGTCGCCATGGGTGAACTGCGTACCGCCGTACGGACATTGGCCCTGCTCGACCTGGAGCCGGCCGAGGTGCTCTCCGCGCTCGACGAGATCGCCCGCGGCCTCGGCACCCCCTGGGGGCACCAGCGCACGGGTGCCACCAGGCCCGGGGCCACCAGCCGCGATGCCGACCCCTCCGAGGTCTACCTCGCCACCTGCGTGTACGCCGTGTACGACTCGGTCACCCGCCGCTGCACCTTCGCCAACGCCGGCCATCTGCCGCCCGTACTCGTGGAGCCCGACGAGGCGGCCCTGATGCTCGACGTGCCGCCGGGCATGCCGCTCGGGGTGGGCGGCGAACCCTTCGAGGAGGTCGAGGTCGAACTCCCCGAGGGCGCCCTGCTCGCCCTCTACACCGACGGCCTCGTCGAGTCCCGCGACCACCCGCTCGACGACGGCCTGCGCGCCCTGCGCAGCGCCATCGACAATCCGGCCCCCGCCCTCGAGGACGTCTGCGACCACGTCCTCAACACCCTCGACACCCACCACGGCGAGGACGACATCGCGCTCCTTGTGGCCAGGGTGCAGGGGCTGCCGCAGGATGCGGTGGGCGACTGGACGCTGCCGCGCGAGCCGCGCTCGGTCGGCAAGGCACGCGAACTGGCCCGCGCCCGCCTGCAGAGCTGGCATCTCGAATCCCTCGTCGACACCACGGAGTTGCTGGTCAGCGAACTGGTCACCAACGCACTCCGGTACGGCGAGGGCGAGATCAGACTCCGGCTGCTGCTCGACCGGACGCTGGTCTGCGAGGTCTGGGACGCCGGCCTGGTCCAGCCCCGCAGGCGCCGGGCCCGCGCCACCGACGAGGGCGGACGCGGACTGCAGTTGGTCGGTCTGCTCAGCGCGGGCTGGGGCTCACGGCGTACGCCACGCGGCAAGACGGTCTGGTTCGAACTGCCCCTGCCGGACGGCGAACCGATGGCGGAGCCGACGGTGGAGCAACTGCTGAGCATGTTCTGACCGGGGGCGTGGCCCGCTGCGTCAGGTCGTCGCCTTGAGGGACGCGAGGCGGGCCTCGATCTCCGCACGGTCGCCGAGCGCGTCGAGCTCCTCGAACTGCGCGTCGAGGGACGAGGCCGCCAGCTCCTGCTTGCCGAGCGCCCTGGCCTCCTCGCGCCGCACCTTGTCCTCGAACCGGCCGAGCTCGCTCGCCGGGTCGAGGACGTCGATGCTCGCCGCCGCGTCCAGCATCTTGTTCTGCGCCTCGGCGGTCTTCGCGCGGGCCACCAACTCGTCGCGCTTCGCCCGCAGTTCGGAGAGCTTCTCGTTCATCCGGGCGAGGCCGTCCTTGAGTTTCGCCACCACCTCGTTCTGCGCGGCGATCGTCGGCTCCGCGTCCCTGGCCTCCCGCTCGGACTGCAACTGGCGCTGCAGCGCGACCTTCGCGAGCGAGTCGAACCGGTCGGCCTCCGCGCCGTTCCCGTCGGCGCGCAGCTGGTCCGCCTTGCTGCTGGCCGCGAGCGCCTTGCCGCCCCATGCGCCGGCCGCCTCGACGTCCTCCTGGTGGTCGGCCTCCAGGAGACGCAGCTGGCCGATCGTCGTCGCCACGGCCTCCTCGGCCTCCTGGATGTTGCCCGAGTAGTCGCGGATCAGCTGGTCCAGCATCTTCTGCGGGTCCTCGGCCTGGTCCAGGAGCGCGTTGATGTTCGCCTTCGCCAGCTGGGTCACACGGCCGAGGATGGTCTGCTTGGTCATGAGGAACTCCTGCGGTACGGGGTGTCGGGGGTGCGGGGCCGGGGGGCCGGGGCGGGTACGCAGTACGGGGCGGCGCGGAGTGCTGCGCTGCTCGCCGGTCGCCGGTCGCCGGTCGCCGGTCGTCGGCCGTCGGCCGTCGGCCGTCGGCCGTCGGTCAGAACCGTCCGCCACCTCCCATCCGTCCCCGGGTGCCCCCGCCGCCGTAGCTCCCTGGACCGCCGAAACCGCCGCCGGCACCGCCACCCCCGCCGAAGCCCCCGCCACCGCGGGGCCCGCGCCCGCCCATCCCGCCGAGGATCTGGCCGATCAGGATCCCGCCGAGCACCGCACCGCCCGTACCGCCACGACCGCCTCCCGCGCCGCCGAACGGTCCGCCGGGCCCGCCGTACGACCGCACGTCCTGCTCGGCGAGCTGCTGCGCCTGCCGGGCCAGGGCATCGGCCTGCTGCGCCTCGGCGAGCGCGGCGGAGGCGTCGGGGACGCCGAGCTCACGGGCCCGGTCGAGACGGCGCCGGGCCTCGGCCAGCCGGGTCCTCGCCGTACTGCCGACCGCGCCGCGGTGCGTGGTGATGTAGTCCGTGGCCGCCGCGATGGCGCTGCGGGCGGTGAGCAGAGCCTGGTCGAGCAGCCCGCGGGCCCGCAGACCGGCGGCCTCGCGCTCGCGGGCGCCCGCGAGCGCCTCGTCGAGGGCCGTGTCCGCCTCCTCCAGGCGGCGCAGGGCAGCGATCGGGTCGTAGCGGCCGGCGCTCTCCCGGCGCACCTCGTCGAGCACGGACTCCGCGCGGGCGATCCGGCCCTGCAGATCGGCGGTCGAGGTGCCCTCGGCGGTGCCGCGCAGCATGCCGCGGGCGTCCGCCAGGTCGGTCTCGGTCTCGGTGAGTGCACCGGGCAGGCGTTCCGCGGCCTCGGACAGCTCGCCCGCGAGGCGGTCGACGGCCTCCACGAGGGTCCCGGCCTGGTCGACGGCGGCCTCGGCGGCCCGCAGGGGCACGGCGGCCGCGCTGTTGTCGCCGGCGTCGACCGCGGTACGGGCCGCGGTCAGCTGGGCCTCGGCGAAGGCGAGGCGCTCGGTGGCCTCCGCGGGGTGGCCGGCCACCGGCGCGTACGCCGTGTCCGTGTATGTCTCGCCGAGCGTGGCCAGGGTGTCCCGGGCGCGGCCGGCGCGGCCGGCGAGATCCCGGAATGCCTGCTCCGCGTGGGCCAGGGCGTCGGGTGCGCGCTGCTCCAGGGCCCGCAGCTCGTCGAAGGCGGCCGCCTCCGTGTCGAGCCGGCCGTTCGCGGCGGTGCAGCGCGCGACGATCTCCTCCAGCATCCGGCGCTTGGTCGCATCGTCCTCGGGGAAGGCGTCGTCCAGCTCCTGACGGATCCGGAAGGCCGCGGTCAGCTCGGTCTTCGCGTACGCCAGGGCGGCGGCGAATGGCGCTGCCGCCTCGTCCCCGAACTGGGCCGCGGCGAAGCCGAGTTCCTCCTCGCTGGTACGCACCGCGTCGTCCGTCCCGACCAGGAGGCGGCGGGCCTGCGCATCGAGCTCGGGGAGCGGAGTGACCGGCTCCGGCGTCCCGCCGTGCGGGGTCGTACGGGTCGCGGCGCGGCGCCTGCGCCGGGTGTACGCATACAGGGCCACCCCGCCCGCGCCGGCCGCGGCGATCAGTGGCAGCGCCAGATCGGCCCCGGAGCCGGAGCCGCCGCCCGGGTCGCTCCTGCCGGGGGTGATCGCGGGGGTGGGCACGGGCCGGCCGGACAGTGCGGCCGCGTAGCCGTCGGCGGCGCCGATCGCGGCACCCGGCCAGTCGTTCGCGCGCAGCGCCGGCTCGACGGCGGTACGGGCGACGTCCCGCAGCTGTTGCGGGCCGAGGCCGGAGCCGGGGTCGGCCGAGTAGGCGTACTGGCGGTCGTGGGTGGCGACCGCGAGCAGCAGATCGTCGGCGCCGAGGCCGTTGCGCTCGGCCGTGGCGTCGGTCCAGGCCTGGGCCGGCCGGCCGGAGAAGTCGCGTACGTACACGACGAAGAGCTGCAGGCCGTGTTCCTCGTAGAGCCGGTCGAGGGCGGCGACGGCGTCGTCCTTCCGCACGCCGAGTGCGTCGCTGCGGTCGGTGATCTGTCCGTCCCGCGACAGGGGTACGGGGTCCTCCGCCGCGGTGGGGCCCGCGGGGCCCAGGGCGACGGTGAGCGCGAGGATCGCGGCGGGGGCCCAGCGGCGACGACGCGGCCTCCGGCCCCGGGTATCACCTGACGACGGGCTCGACCTCACACGGGGAGCGTATGGCCGATTTGCCCCTTCCGCGACACAGGGGCCGTCCGGCCAACCTTCAGCGGGTCCGGCGTCTGAGGACGAGGCCGTCCAGGCCAATCTCAGCCGGTCCGGCGTTTGAGGACGAGGCCGCCAGGCCGACGCCTGGAACCGGAACGGCCCTGAACGGGCCTTGTCCTCAAACGCCGGACGGGCTAGGGGTGCCGACGGGCCAGGGGTGCCCCACGGGCTGAGGTCGCCGACGGGGCTGAGGATGCCGGACGGGCCGGCGTCAGATGTGGAAGCGCTCTGCCCGCAACAGAGGGCGGAGGCGCCGAGCGAACCCCCCACCCGTGAAGGCCCGCTTCAGAAGCCCCGGCCGCAGGCTCTGCGTCACCGCCGCCGCCACCATCCCCTGATCAAGCGCAAGGACGAAGTCGCTCACCCGACCGTCACCCCCGACATCGACCGAGTCCCGGAACCCGAACCGCTCGTCGTACGCCCCGAAGTCCGCCGCAAGCGCCCGCAGATTCGCGACGGCCTCGTCGCGCGCGTACGGCATCGCGAGGAAGGAGGCGTGCGGGGTCACCACACCCAGCGAGTTGTACCCCTCCACCTGCATCCCGATCGCATCGACCCCGTACTCGCCGTACCCACCGTCAGGCGTGTTCGACGGCGAGAAGCCCCAGTAGCCGTAGCGCTCCTCGAAGAGCCCGTGCTCGATGTGGCTGCGCACATACCGCTCGTGGGTCCGCCCCCAGGACCGGGGCGACCACTCCGGTTCGGGCACGAACAGCGGCACCATCAGCGCCTCGAACATCGAGCCGCCCCAGCTGGGCACCAGCTTCCGCCCCCGGTAGGTGTAGTGGCCCTGCCACACCCGGATGCCGTCCACCGTCACGTACGACCCACCGGGCCGCTGCTCCTGCTCATGCTCGGGGAGCATCGTGCGCAGCAGGTGCCAGTAGTGGTCCGCGGGCAGCGAGCCGTCCGCGATGCCGAGGTAACTTGCCATCCTGGGCTCGGTGTTGAGCGCACCGTAGTGATGCTCGGTCGGCTCGCCCTTGCCGGGCTCGTCCACCCAGTAGCCGCCGCGCAGCTGCCCCGGGTTCGCCACCGGGTCCGCCGCGTCGTACGGCGTGTAGAAGTACGACCAGTCCGCATCGGCGAGCAGCCGCGCGACACGGGCCCGCAGTGACGGCTCCGCATCGGCGGCGATCCGCAGGCCGGTGACCAGCCACGCATTGTCGACCGAGGAGAGGAAGGGCCGGACCGTCTCACCCGTCCCCGGCCAGCTGCTGAGCACCGAACCGTCGTAAGCGTCGTACCAGTTGACCCACCACCCGTGGAATCGCTCGAGCCGCTCCACCGCGGAGACGGTATGCGTGAGCCGCCGCCGGCGCTCGGCCGCACCGATCACCCCGAGGCCCGCCGCGGCCACCGTCGACCACAGTCCGCAGCCGATGTTCGTCGGCGAGGTCTGCCGGGACAGCTCGGGCACCGCGCCACTGACGTCCATCTTGTCCGTGGTGAGGCCGAAGTCGGTGGTCATGGTGGTCAGCGAGCGGTAGGTGTCCGTGAACCACCTGCGGAGCAGGGCCCGTTGACCGGAACTCGAAGCGAGCGCGGGCGAGCCCGACAGGGCGAACACCGACCCGGCGGCGGTGACCGACGCGGCGGTGAGAAACGTACGACGATCCATGGTGCGGCTCCCGTTGGCGGAGGGAAGGGGCAGTGACAGGACGTACGAGATCGAGACGAAGGAAGGAACCGGCCGGCCCCGACGGGGCGGGGGTTGGTGCAGGACCGGCCGGGGTGCTGCGGGGACCGGAGGCGTCAGGACCGCCGGCCCCCGAGTCGAAGGGCGCCTGTGCGGAGCGGAGGCGCTCCGCGCCCGTCAGGCGGCCCGCCGCGGCAGCTCGCGGCTGCGGCCGAGGCTGCCCAGCCACTCGGCGGACGGCCGTGCGGTGCGCTCGAAGGTCTCCCGGTCGACGCCGATGAGGCCGAACGTCGGCTTGAAGGAGCCCCATTCGTAGTTGTCGAGGGCGCTCCACGCCAGATAGCCCTGGATGTTCAGACCGTCCTCGATCGCCGCGGCGACCTCGCCGAGCGCGCCCGTGTAGTAGTCGACGCGGCGGCTGTCGTCACCGGTGGCGATGCCGTTCTCGGTGACGATCAGCGGGACGTCCCCGACGATCTCGGCGGTGTGCCGCAGCGCGTACCCGACGGCCGTCGGGTAGTACTCCCACTGCGTCAGGGTCCGCTCGACATGCTCCGGCGCCGGGATGGGGCCCTCGGGGCCGATCTCCGTACGGGTGTAGGACTGCACGCCGACCCAGTCGTCGTCCCGGGCGGCCTCGATGAAGATGTCCTCGCGCGGGTGGCGGTAGGCGGCCGTGACGTCCTCGGCGCCGGGCAGCGCCTGGTACACCTGGTTGGCGACGGTCCAGCCCACCTGGATCTCGGAGTTGATCGCGCGGACCTCCTTGACGGCGGCCTTGTGCGCGGCGATCACCGCGTGCGTGGTCTCCTCGTCCGGCGTGGGCAGGCCGGCCGGCGGGAAGCCGATCTCGCCGCGCTTGGCGAGGCCCGCGGTCACGGACACCATGTTGGGCTCGTTGATCGTGCACACATGCCGTACGCCCTCGCCGATGACCGGCGCACAGGCGGCGACGTAGCGGGCGAACAGCTCGACCGCACCCTCCGCGGTCCAGCCGCCGCGCGCCTCGAACCACTGCGGCACGGTGAAGTGGTGCAGCGTCACCATCGGACGGAGGCCGCGCTCGATCGCGCCGTCCACCATCCGCCGGTAGTGGGTGAGTTCGGCGTTCGAGAACTGTCCCTCGGCCGGCTCGATCCGCGCCCACTCGATGCTGAACCGGTAGTCGGTGAAGCCGAGCGAGGCGAGCAGATCCATGTCCTCGGGCCAGCGGTGGTAGCTGTCGCAGGCGTCCAGGCTCGGCTCCTGGATGTGCGTGCCGGTGGAGTGCTCCTTCACCCACCAGTCGCTGTTGGTGTTGTTGCCCTCGATCTGGTGGGCGGCGGTGGATGCGCCCCACAGGAAGCCTTCGGGGAACGGGATGGTGCTGTGCGTCATCGCGGCATGTCTTTCTGATACGTGGGGGAGGGCGAGGTGGGTACGGGAAGCGGGCGCGGACTACTTCATGCCGGCCGTGGCGATGCCCTGGGTGAAGTGCCGCTGCATGGCGATGAACACCACGAGCACGGGCAGCACGATCAGGAACGATCCGGCCATCAGGACACCGTTCGACCCGCCCGCCTTGTTGGGGTCGGTGGCGAAGGTGGCGAGGGCCACCGGCAGCGTGTACTTGTCCGGGTTGTTGGTCGCGATCAGCGGCCAGACGAAGTTGTTCCAGGAGCCGAGGAAGGTGAAGATTGACAGCGTCGCGAGCGCGGGCTTGACCAGCGGCATCGCGATCCGCCAGAAGATGTACCACTCGCCGGCGCCGTCCATCCGGGCCGCCTCGAGCAGCTCGTCCGGGATGGACTGCATGAACTGGCGCATCAGGAACACCCCGAAGGCACCCGCGGCGAACGGCAGTACAAGACCGGCGTAGCTGTCGATCAGCTGCAGCCTGCTCATCAGGACGAAGAGCGGCAGCAGCATCAGATTGCCGGGCACCATCAGGGCGCCGAGCACGATCGCGAACACCTTGTTCTGCCCGACGAACTTCAGCTTGGCCAGGGCGTAGCCGAGCATCGAGCAGAACACCAGGTTGGAGACGGTGACCAGGACGGCCACGATCACCGAGTTCATGAAGTACAGCGGCAGATCGAGGTCGTCGAGCAGCTGCCGGAAATTGCTCAGCGTCCACTCGGTGGGGATCCACACCGGCGGGCTGGCGGTCAGCTCGCTCCCCGTCTTGAAGGCGGACAGACCCATCCACAGGAACGGGGCCGACATCACGAGCAGACCGACCGAGAGCAGGACGTACGTCAGGGGTCTGCGCGCACGGCGCTTCGGGCGGCGGGGCTGCGGGCCGGCTTGCGTACGGTGCCCGGCCGGGGCCTGGGTGGGGGCGCTCATTCGGTGTTGTCCTTCAGCAGTCGCAGCTGCAGCACCGTGATGGCCATGATCACCACGAACAGCACGTACGCCATCGCGCTCGCGTAGCCCATGTGGAAGAAGTTGAAGCCCTCGCGGTACATGTTCAGGGAGACGGTCAGGGTGGCGTCGGACGGACCGCCCTGGGTCATCACGAACGGCTCCTCGAAGACATTGAGATAGCCGATCGTGGTGATCACCGTCGCGTAGAGGATGGTCGGCCTGAGCAGCGGCACGGTGATCCGCCGGAACTCCTGCCAGGGTCCTGCGCCGTCCAGGCGGGCGGCCTCCCGCGTCTCGGTGGGGATGGCCTGCAGACCGGCGATGAACAGGACCATCACCGTGCCCAGGTTCCGCCACACCGCCATCACGATCATCGACGGCATCGCGAGCAGCTCGGAACCGAGGAAGTCCGGTGAGGTCAGGCCCACTTCGGAGGCGAGGCCGGCGATCAGACCGTCGCTCGGATCGAGTACGAAGCGCCAGACCACGGCGATCGCGACGATCGAGGTGACGACCGGGGCGTAGAAGCCGACCCGGAAGAAGGTCCGCGCCCGGTCGATGCCGTTGTTGAGCAGCACCGCGACGACCAGGCCGATTCCGATGGTCAGCGGTACGCCCACCACCACGAAGTACGCGGTGTTGAAAAGGGACTTGAGGAACCGCTCGTCACCGAAGAGCTTCGTGTAGTTCTCCAGGCCGATGAACTCCGCGTCCAGCGGATTCGTGACGTTCCGCAGACCGAAGTCCGTGAAACTCATCAGCAGGGTGGCGACGATCGGGAACGCCATGAACACCGTGAACAGCGCCAGGAAGGGAGTGGAGAACAGCCAGCCGGCTGCGTTCTGCACGCCGAGCCGAGGCCGTCTGCGGCTGCGGCGGTCGCCACCGGCTCCGGCCGGGGCGCCCGCGGCGGGGGACCCGGCCGGAACCTCGGCCGCTTCGGCGGCCCGTCCGGTCGTAGTGCTCATGGCTCCTGCTTCGCTCCTGATTCCGGCGCCGGCGTGCTCCTGCCGTACGTCCTACTTCTCGAGCAGTCCCTCGATCTGGGACTGCGCGTCGCCGAGCGCCTCCTTCGCGCTCGCCTTGCCCTGGGTGGCCTTGGCGATCGCGATGTCGACCTTGTCGGTGATCTCGGACCAATTGGGCAGCGACGGCGAGGACTTGGCGGTCTTCATCTGCTTCTCGAAGACCTGCAGATGCGGGTCGGCGGTCAGATCGCCCGACTTCCAGGCGGAGGTGTTGGCCGGCAGGTCCTTGGTGCGCTCGTACCAGTCGGCCTGGCCCTTGGTGTCGGTCAGGTACTTGATGAACTTCTCGGCCGCGGGCTTGTGCTCGCTGTCCTTCGAGATCGTCAGCGAGGAACCGCCGGCCATCGACGTGGATGTCCTGTCCGCGGGCACCTCGGCGACGGCCCACTTGCCCTTGATGCCGGGCTGGCCCTCGTCGAGCAGCGTCACGTGCCAGGGGCCGCCGAGGAACATCGGGACCCGGCCGTTGCCGAAGTCCTTGACCACGTCGTAGCCCGGCTGCACGGACTTGTTGGCGAGGCCCTTGTCGAAGTACGAGGCGTACTCCTCGAGCGCCTTGACCGCCGCGGGGCTGTCGACGACGGCCTTGCCCTTCTCGTCGACGATCTCGCCGCCGGCCGAGTAGAGGAACGAGTAGAAGTTCTGCACCGTGTCCAGGCCGCTGGGCTGGATGGACAGGCCCCACTTGGTGCCGGCCTTCTTCTGGTAGGCCGCGGCGAGGTCCTGCATCTCCTTCCAGGTGGTCGGCGCCTTGTCGACGCCGGCCTGCTCGGCGAGGTCGGTTCGGTAGTAGAGGACCCGGGTGTCGACGTACCACGGGACGCCGTAGACCTCGCCGTCCACCTCGCCCTGCTGCCAGCCGGCCGGGAAGAAGTCCTTCTCGTCGAAGGTCTCGGTGTCCACCGGCTCGAGCACGCCGAGCTCGGCGAACTCGCCCATGTAACTGCCGCCCATCTGCGCGATGTCCGGGAGGTTCCCGGCCGCGGCGGCCGCCACCAGCTTCTGGTGGGCCACGTCCCAGCCGACCGGGGTCACCTTCACGGTGATGTTCGGGTTCGCCTTCTGGTACGCCTTCGCGACGTCGCCGAGCTTCTCGCCCTCGGCGCCCATCGCCCAGACGGTCAGCGTCTGCTTCTCGCCGGCGGACACCTCGGCGCCGGAGGAGCCGCCGCAGGCCGTCACGGCGAACACCGTGCTGGCGGCGATGACGGCCGAAGCGGTTCTGGCTGCGCGCTGCATGGGCGGCTCCTCCTTGAGCACTACCTGGATGTATGCGCTGTCTGTAAGCGCATACATCACTGTCGTTCAGGGGTGGGGGGTGTTGCAAGGGGGGTCTTGGTCACACTCCCGTAACGGGCGGGTCATCTCCGGGCCCACCCGCCACCCAATGAATCACCCCGGGTGCGGGGTGCGGGAACTTTGTGACCGATTTCCTGCGGTCCGGGGTGATCCGTGGTGTTCGGTGGTCCGGCACCTCAGCCCGTCCGGCATCTTCAGCCGGTCCGGCATCTTCAGTCGGTCCGGCACCTCCGCCGGTCCGGCATCTTCAGCCCGTCCGGCGTTTGAGGACGAGGCCGTCCAGGCCAATTTCAGCCCGTCCGGCGATTGAGGACGAGGCCGCCAGGCCGATGCCTGGGACCGGAACGGCCCTGAACGGGCCTTGTCCTCAAACGCCGGACGGGCTGGAGGTGCCGGACGGGCTGGAGGTGCCCGACGGGCTGGAGGGAACGGCCCTGGACGGGCCGTGTCCGCAAACGTCGGACGGGCTCTTTCTGGATACGCGGACGATATGGGTCTCCTCGTAGCCTTGAGGGATGCGTGTCTTGATCGTCGAGGACGAGCCGTATCTGGCCGAAGCCATCCGTGACGGCCTCCGCCTGGAGGCAATCGCCGCCGACATCGCCGCCGACGGCGACACCGCCCTGGAGCTGCTCGGCATCAACACGTACGACATCGCCGTCCTCGACCGAGACATCCCGGGCCCCTCCGGCGACGAGGTCGCCAAACGCATCGTCGCCTCCGGCACCGGCATGCCCGTACTCATGCTGACCGCCGCCGACCGGCTCGACGACAAGGCCTCCGGATTCGAGCTCGGCGCCGACGACTACCTCACCAAACCCTTCGACCTCCTGGAGCTCGTACTCAGGCTCCGGGCCCTGGACCGCCGTCGCGCCCACAACCGGCCCCCCGTACGCGAGATCGCGGGCCTGCGCGTCGATCCGTTCCGCCGCGAGGTGTACCGCGACGACCGCTACATCGCACTCACCCGCAAACAGTTCGCGGTGCTCGACGTCCTCGTCGCGGCCGAAGGCGGTGTCGTCAGCGCCGAGGAGCTGCTGGAGCGCGCATGGGACGAGAACGCCGACCCGTTCACCAACGCCGTACGCATCACGGTCTCCGCCCTGCGCAAACGCCTCGGCGAACCCTGGATCATCGCCACCGTGCCCGGCGTCGGCTACCGCATCGACACCGCACCCGGCCCCGGGCAAGAGGGCAGTGACCGTGCCTAGGCAGCCGGGCTTGAGCGTCCGCCTCAAACTCACCCTCAGCTACGCCGGATTCCTGGTGCTCGCGGGTGTGCTGCTGCTCGTCGGGGTGGGGCTCTTCCTGCTGCGGCAGGGGTGGCTTCAGACCAACGAATCGGGCGCGTGGAGAGCATCGCCGGGCATCGACTTCGTGCGCGGGTTCGGGCCCGTGGCGGCCGTGATCATGGTGTTTCTGATGGTGTTCGGCCTGGTGGGCGGATGGTTCCTCGCCGGACGCATGCTCGCCCCCCTGGACCGGATCGCCCACGCCACCCGTACCGCCGCGACCGGATCGCTGTCCCACCGGATCCGTATGCCGGGCCGCAAGGACGAGTTCCGCGAGCTCGCCGACGCGTTCGACACGATGCTTGCCCAGCTCGAAGCGCATGTCGCCGAGCAACAGAGATTCGCCGCCAACGCCTCGCACGAGCTGCGCACCCCGCTGGCGATCTCGAAGACACTCCTCGACGTCGCCCGCGCCGATCCGAACCACGACACGGGCGAGCTCGTCGACCGCCTGCACACCGTCAACTCCCGGGCCATCGACCTCACCGAGGCACTACTCCTGCTGAGCCGCGCCAACCAGCGGTCCTTCACCCGGGAACACGTCGACCTGTCCCTCGTCGCGGAGGAAGCGGCCGAGACGCTGCAACCGCTCGCGGACAAGCACGGCGTCGCCGTCGAGACCAGCGGCGACATCACGCCCACCAGCGGCTCGCCCGCGCTCCTGCTGCAGCTGAGCCTGAATCTCGTACACAACGCGATCGTCCACAACGTGCCGGAGCGCGGCACCGTACGCGTCCACACCGGCGCCCGCCCCGGGGCGGTGGTCCTCACCGTCGAGAACACCGGCGAACGGCTCACCCCGGAACGGATCGCGACCCTCACCGAACCCTTCCGGCGCGGCACCGAGCGCATCCACACCGACCAGGCGGGCGTCGGCCTCGGCCTGGCCATCGTCAGGACCATCACCGAGGCACACGACGGGACGCTCACGCTCACCCCGCGCCCGGCCGGCGGGCTCTGCGTCACGGTGGAGCTTCCCGCGGCACGGGGAGGGTGAGCCTCGGGCCGGCCTCGGCGGTCCGCACGGGAACGGCCCCGGGGCCCCGAGTCAGGGCATCTCGCCGGTGTATCGCCGGTGTATCGAAAAGCGCATACGGGACGGCAACATCGCGTTGCCTTGACTGGCCGTATGAATCGAACCACCCCAGCAACCACCCGGACACGGCTGGTTCGGCTCGCCGCCGGTCTGCTGGTCGCGGTGGCCGTGATCGCCGTGGCCCTCGGCCACCAGGAGTCGAAGTCGTCGTCGGCCGAGCTCTCCGCGTCGTCACCGGCCGGTGAGGCCGATGGGGTCGTGCCCGATGGCACGACCGTCTTCGACGGTCGGATCCCGGCCGTCGCGAGACTCGACGCCGAACTGCTCGAGGCGCTCCGCCGGGCCGCGGCGGACGCGGCGGACGCCGGAGTCACCTTCTACGTCAACAGCGGCTGGCGCTCCCCGGACTACCAGGACCAGCTGCTGCGCGAGGCGGTCTCCGAGTACGGGTCCGAGCGCGAGGCCGCGCGCTGGGTGGCCACCGCGGAGACGTCCCCCCATGTGTCGGGGGAGGCGGTCGACCTGGGGCGCGCCACCGCGACGGCGTGGCTGTCCGAGCACGGCGCCCGGTACGGGCTGTGCCGGATCTACCGGAACGAACCCTGGCACTACGAGCTGCGCCCCGAGGCCGTCGACGGCGGCTGCCCGCAGATGTACGCCGACCCCACCGAGGACCCGAGGATGCAGCAGTGAACGACAGCGGGAGCACGACGACCATGGCGACGACAGCGACGACAGCGACGACGCCCCGGGTGGACTCGGTGGGGCCCGGTCCGGAGAACACCCGCTCGCCGGGCCCCTGGAGGCGCGGCCTCGTGGTCGCCGTGTTCGCGCTGCTGCTCGGCCTGGTCATGCTGCTGCATGCGCAGATACCCGGAGTCGGGGGTCTCGGGAGTCTGGTGGAGACGTTCCTGCCGTGGTGCTGGGTCCTCGTCCCCGTACTCCTCCTCGGTGCGTTGTGGCGCCGGTCCGCCTCCGCGGTGGTCGCGCTGCTGCTGCCCGCCGTGGTGTGGCTGAGCCTCTTCGGCGGGCAGGCCTTCGGGGGCAGGTCCGAGGGGGCCGGCGACCTCATGGTGGTCAGCCACAACGTCGGCGCGGAGAACCCCGATCCGACCGGTACCGCACGTGAGCTGGCCGACTCCGGAGCGGACGTGCTCGCGCTCGTCGAGGTCAGTGAGCAGGCCCGTGGCACGTACGAGAAGGAGCTGGCGAAGACCTATCCGCACCACACGGTGCAGGGCACCGTCGGGTTGTGGAGCAAGCTGCCGCTGTCCGGCAGCTCGCCGGTCGACACGGAGCAGGACGTCGGTCCGCTGGGGGACGCCAAGCCGGCGGAGGCGACGCTGGTCGGCAATCGCGCACTGCGCACCACGGTGACCACGGAGCACGGTCCCGTCGCGGTGTATGTGGCCCACCTGGGGTCCGTACGGGTCAGCCCCCGGGCGGGCTTCTCGACGGACACCCGCGACCGGAACGCGCGGGCGCTTGCCGCGGCGATCGCCGCGGAGCGGAATGAACGGGTGGTGCTGCTCGGTGACCTGAACGGCACGACGGACGACCGGGCGCTCGCCGGGCTCACGTCGCGGCTGACGCCGGCCCATGACGTGGCCGGATCCGGCTTCGGCTTCACGTGGCCGTCGGCCTTCCCGGTGGCCCGGATCGATCATGTCCTGGTACGGGGCGTACGGCCCGCTGACGCGTGGGTTCTCCCACGCACCCCCAGCGACCACCGCGCGGTTGCGACGACGCTCAGCGTGTCCGACGACTCGTAGCTCATCCGGCAACGTCAGCTCGTCCGGCAACTTCGGCCGGTCCGGCAACTTCAGCCCGTCCGGCGTTTGAGGACATCTTTCGGCCCGTCCAGGCCATCTCCAGCCCGTCCGGCGTTTGAGGACGAGGCCGTCCAGGCCAAAATCAAGCCCGTCCGGCGTTTGAGGACGAGGCCGCCAGGCCGATGCCTGGAACCGAAACGGCCCCTGGACGGGCCGTGTCCTCAAGCGCCGGACGGGCTGAGATGTGCCCTGGACGGGCCGTGGCCTCAAACGCCGGACGGGCTGAGATTTGCCCTGAACGGGCTGAAAGATTTGCCCTGGACGGGCCGTGTCCTCAAGCGCCGGACGGGCTGAGATGTGCCCTGGACGGGCCGTGTCCTCAAACGCCGGACGGGCTGAGATTTGCCCTGAACGGGCTGAAAGATTTGCCCTGGACGGGCCGTGTCCTCAAACGCCGGACCGGCTGACGGTGCCGGACGGGCATACTCGCGGCATGCTGCCGCACGGCTTCCCCTTCGACCCCGCCCACGGCCACACCACCGCCGACCTGGCGACCGTGGTCGCCCCACCACCCCCGGCCCACTTCACGGAGTACTGGCGCGCCAGACACGAGAGAGCCCGCGCCACCGCAACCACCCCCGTGCTCGGGAAGCTCGAGGAGATCCGCGACGGCCTCCGCATCCATAGCGTGACCTACACCTCCACCGACCGCACCCGCCTCGGCGGCTGGCTCGCCCTGCCTGCCGAAGGCCCCGTGGAGCACGGCTTCGTGATCGCCCATGGCTACGGCGGACGCGACGCCCCGGGCCCCGACCTGCCGCCTCCGCTCCCGCGCTCCGCCGTCCTGCTGCCCTGCGTACGCGGCATGGGGACGCGCAGCCTCCGCCCGGACATCCCCTCACTCGCCGCCGAACACGTCCTGCACGGCATCGAGTCCCGCGACACCTACGTCATCGGCGACTGCGTGGCCGACCTGTGGTGCGCGGCCTCGGCCCTCCTGGAACTCGTCCCGTCACTGACCGAGGCCCGCGGCCGCCCCCGTCTCGGTCTGCTCGGCGAGAGCTTCGGCGGCGGGCTCGGCGCGCTCGCGCTGCCCTGGGACGACCGGTTCGCCGCCGCGCAGCTCACCGTGCCCACCTTCGGCAACCATCCGCTGCGCCTCACCCTGCCGTGCACCGGCAGCGGCGAGGCGGTTCGCGAGTACCACCGCACCCACCCCCACGTCACGGACGTACTCGCCTACTTCGACGCCGCCACGGCCGCGACCCTGATCCGTACCCCGACGATGACGGCCCCCGCCGCCTTCGACCCCGCGGTACCTCCGCCGGGCCAGTACGCCGTCCACAACGCCCTGCAGGGCGTGGGCGAACTCTTCCCCCTCCGGGCGGGCCACTTCGAGCACGACGGCACCGAACAGGAGCTGGCCGCCCTGCGCCGCGCCCGCACCGAGTTCTTCGCCCGCCACCTCACCCGCCGGTCCGCCGACGCCGGCTCAGCCCAAATCCCTTAGTACCGAGGCCAGTTCACGCGGCATCGACAGGAACGGCGAGTGGGAGGAGGGCAGGTCGGCCACGGACGTCGGGTTGTGCGGGAAGGCCGCGTCGGCCTCGGCGATGAACCGGTCCTGCACGGCCGGCCGCAGCGCCACGTCCCGCGAGCAGGTGATGTACGTCCGCGGCACCGAACCGAAGCCGTTCGCCGTCAGCGTCGTCGTGCCGAGCGTGATGCCGACGGGTGCATCCGGCGTCAGCAGCCCCATCGCCGCATCGGCGAGGTCCGGGGCGACATCGTGGTACATCACCTCGCGGAACGCCTCCCGATACGCAGGATCCTCCGTGGCGAGGTCCAGCCGCAGGGCACCCGTCACGGCCGGATCGCCGGTGAACAGCGGGCCGAGTCGGTATTCGCCCGCCTCGGGTATCCCGTTGTACGTCGCGGGCGGCACGCCGGACGCGGGCATGAAGGCGGTCAAGTACACCGCACGCGCCAGGAGTTCGGGTGTCTCCTGGGCCACCCTGGTGAGGACGATCCCCGACGCGCTGTGCGCGACGACCGTGACGGGCGCGCCGCCGCCGACCAGCCGCATCTGCGCGGTCAGCAGCTCGGCCGCATCGTCGAGGTGCACATCCGCGACGGGGGAGACCTCGGTGGCGACCGCCTCCGGATCGTACGACCGCCGGGTGTACCACCGGGGCTCGCGCCGGGCCTGCAGCCCGTGCCCGGCCATGTCCACCGCGACGGATGCCCGTCCGGCACCCGCGAGCTCCGCCACCACTTCGCTCCAGCACCACGAACCGTGCCAGAGTCCGGGCAGAAGGAGCAGCGGAGAGTCGGTCGTGGCGAGTGGCATGAGGCGGTCCTCCCGTCGGCGTTCCGGCGACCGGGCCCCGGCGTGTCCCGGCCGTGCCCCAGCATGACGCGCCGCGGACCACCACGACACCCTTCGTGCCGCCCGCCGCCCGCCGCCCGCCGCCCGCCGCCCGCCGCCCGGAGCGGGTCCCGCGGCGAACCTC
>NZ_QUAK01000042.1 GCF_003429565.1 Streptomyces triticagri | reverse complement strand
CGAACCCGTCTTCTCACTCCCGCGCCCGCCCCAGGACCCGCCGTGCCGCCGCGACCACCGCCGCGTCCACGAAGCGGCCGTCCGGCAGGGCCACCGCTCCGTGCCCCTCCGCCGCGAGGATCTCGCGGGCCGCGGCGAGCTGTGCGGGCGTCGGCCGGTAGGCGGCCTCGATCACCGGCAGCTGGCGCGGATGGATCGCGGCCCGGCCGAGGAAGCCGAGTGCCCGCCCCCGGGCGCAGGACGCGGCGAGCCCGTCGAGATCGCTGACATCCGGGTGCACGGACTGGGCAGGCGGCGCCAGGCCCGCCGCGCGTGCCGCACACACGGCCCGGCCCCGCGCCCAGTCCAGGCCCGTGTCGGCGGTGCCGGCGGGATCCGCTGCCGGATCGAGGCCGAGTTCGGCCCGTAGATCCGTCTCGCCGAGGGCGATGCCGCGCAGTGCCGGATGGGCGCTCGCGATCCGGTACGCCCGCTCGATGCCGAGCGCGGACTCGAGCAGGGCGAACAGCGGTGTGGCATCGGACAGTTCGGCGCCCCGCACCACCGTTGCCGCGGAGTCGACCTTGGGCAGGCGGAGACCACCGAGGCCGGGCAGACCCGCCAGCGCCCGGATGTCGGGTGCCGCGAGCGGTCCGTCCAGGGCGTTGACGCGGACGTGCACCGGGACCGGCGGGCGTTCGGTGAGCAGTTCGGCGGTGGCGGCGCGGGCGTACTCCTTGCGGTCAGGGCGTACCGCGTCCTCCAGGTCGACGATCACCACATCGGCCCCGGAGGCCAGGGCCTTGGCCACCGTGTCGGGGCGGTCGCCGGGAGCGTACAACCAGGTGAGCGGGGCGGGGGCGGACGGCGGCTCGGGCGGACGCGGGGCGGCCGGCGGCTCGGGGGCGGCGGGCGCGGGTGGTGTCGTCATACCGCGCCCTCCTCACGCAGGGCGGCGATCTGGTGTTCCGTCAGGCCGAGTTCGGTGAGGACGGTGTCGGTGTCGGCGCCGTGCGGGCGGCCGGACCAGCGGATGGATCCCGGGGTGGCGGACAGCCGGAAGAGGACGTTCTGCATGTGCAGCGGCCCGAGTTCGGGGTCGTCGACGGTGGTGAGGGTGTCCAGGGCCGCGTACTGCGGGTCGTGCATGACATCCCGTACGTCGTTGATCGGGGCGACCGCCGCCTCGGCGCGTTCGAAGGCGGTGACGACCTCGTCGCGGGAGCGGGCCGCGATCCAGGAGCCGACGGCCTGATCGAGCACGTCCGCGTGCGCGGCCCGCTCGGTGCCGGTGGCGAACCACGGCTCGGCGATCAGATCGGCGCGGCCGACCAGGCGCATCACCCGCTCCGCGACGGACTGGGCCGAGGTGGAGACGGCCACCCAACGGTCGTCGGCGGTCCGGTAGGTGTTGCGGGGCGCGTTGTTGGTGGAGCGGTTGCCGGTGCGCGGCTGTACGTAGCCGAGTTGGTCGTACCAGAGGGGCTGCGGGCCGAGGACCGTGAGGATGGGCTCGATGATCGCCAGGTCGACGATCTGGCCGTGGCCGGTGCGCTCGCGTCCGGCCAGCGCGGTCATCACGGCGTACGCGGTGGCGAGACCGGCGATCGAGTCGGCGAGCCCGAAGGGCGGCAGCGTGGGCGGCCCGTCCGGCTCCCCGGTGATCGCCGCGAATCCGCTCATCGCCTCGGCGAGCGTGCCGAATCCGGGCCGGCGCGCGTACGGGCCGAACTGGCCGAAACCGGTGACCCGGGCCAGCACCAGACGCGGGTTGGCGGCGCCGAGCTCCTCCCAGCCGAGGCCCCATTTCTCCAGGGTGCCGGGCCGGAAGTTCTCCACGACGACGTCGGCGGTGGCGGCCAGGGTGAGCAGCGTGGCGCGGCCGCCGGGGGTGGACAGATCGAGGGTCACGGTGCGCTTGTTGCGGCCGAGCAGCTTCCACCACAGGCCGATGCCGTCCTTGGCGGGGCCGTGGCCGCGGGACGGATCGGGGCGGTGCGGATGCTCGACCTTGATCACCTCGGCGCCGAAATCGCCGAGCATGGTGGCGGCCAGAGGGCCGGCGAAGAGGGTCGCGAGGTCCAGGACGCGCAGTCCCTGCAGGGGCGGTGCGGGCAGTGCGGGCGGTACGGGCGCCTGTGGTGCGGGGGTCATCGGGCGGTGGCTCTCCCTGGTCGGGTCCCCGGGCCGGGGCGGTGGGTCTGCTGGAACGTGAGGTGGGCGAGCCGGTCGAAGCCGATGCCGTCGAGGCCGCCCACCGAGGTGGCGAGGCGTCCGTGCAGCGGGTCGGTCCAGGCGGCACCGAGTGCGTCCGGGTGGCCGGCGAGCAGGCCCGCGATCGAGCCGGCGGTCGCCCCGTTCGAGTCGGTGTCGAGTCCGCAGGACACCGCGAGGCAGATCGTCGCGCCGAAGTCGCCGTCGCCGCGGGTGAGGGCGGCGGCCAGGAGTGCGCAGTTGGGGACTGCGTGCACCCAGTGGTAGTGGCCGTAGGTGTCGTGCAGCGTGTCGACGGCGGTGTCGAAGTCCGGTTCGTCGAGGGCGAGTTGGATGCCGTGGCGGATCGCCGTCGCAAGACGTGACTGCGGGGGTACGACACGGAGGCCGGACTGAAGGGCCGCGTGCACGTCCGAGGAGCCGTCGGCGGCACGTGCGACGGCGGCCGCGGCGAACATCGCTGCGTAGAGGCCGTTCCCGGTATGGGTCAACGCGGCGTCCCGCGCGGCCTGTTCGGCCGCCGCGCCGGGGGCGCCCGGGTGGGTCCAGCCGTGCAGATCGGCGCGGATCAGGGCGCCGATCCACTCCCGGAACGGATTGTGGTGGCGGGCGGTGTCCGGGGGTTCGAGCCCGCCGAGGAGATTGCGGTACGCGATGCGCTCCGCGGTGAAGGTGCGGCCCGCGGGCAGCTCGTCGAGCCAGACCCGTGCCACGTCCTGCGTGCTGAAGCCCGGCCCGTGACGCTGCATCAGGAGCAGGTTCAGGAGCGGGTAGTTGAGGTCGTCGTCCTCCGGCATTCCGGCGATGTTCTCGGCGAGCGAGGTGGCGGCGCTGCGGGTGTTCCAGGGGTACGCGGCGAGCAGCTCGGCGGGAACGCCGCGGGCGGTGAACCAGCCCTTCAGCGGCCAGTTGCCGGCGGCGCGGGCGAGCTGCCGGATCCCGGTCAGGGGCAGCTTCTCGACCGGCTTGCCGAGCAGACAGCCGGCGGCCCGGCCGAGCCAGGCGGCGTGCAGCCGGTCGAGGAGGTCCACGTCCGAGCCGGCCACGGGCCCGGGCGCCGGCCAGGCCGGGCAGGCGGCGCGGATCGCGTCCGGGCCGTCCGGCTCGAGGTCGGCGTCCTGACGGGGCAACAGGGCCAGTTCGTCGAGGAGTTGGACGGCGAGACGGCGCAGTCCGGGGGGCGCGGGAGGTGACGAGGCGCCGGCCCGTGCGGGCGCGGGCAGACCGCCCGCCGCCAGCCACCGTGCCTCGACGTCCCGGGCGTCCCGCCCGTCCTCGGCCGCCTGCCGCAGCTCGTGACCGACCAGGTCCTCGGGCTGCACCCAGGTCAGCCGCAGCGGAGCGTCCGGGCTGCCGGACGCGGTCATGTCCGGTCCGTGAGCGCCGCGAACGCCGCCGCGTGGTCGAGATGGCGCTCCCGGTCGCGTACGAAGACCTCCTCGGCGACGGCGGTGAGGCCACGGGCCGGCGCCGTCAGATCGAGCCGGCTCGCCTCGCCGACCCGCTTGGCCCAGTCGTCCGGCGCCGCCGAGCCGAGCGCCCCCGCCAGAGCGCCGCCCATCGTGGCGATGGAGTCGCAGTCCCGGCCGTAGTTGACGCTGCCGAGCACGGTGCGGCGGTAGTCGCCCGCGCCGGTCAGGAGCATGCCGAGAGCGATCGGCAGCTCCTCGATGGAGTGCAGCCGTGAGGGCCGGCGCGCGCCGAGCGAGGGCGCGCGGTAGTCGGGTCCGACGGTGTCGAAGGGGGCCACCGCCTCCCGCAACGGTCGCAGCGCAGGCTCGAAGTCCTCGTACCGTACGGCGACTTCGGTGACCGCCTCGATGGCCGAGCGGGTGCCGTCCTTGGCGAGCGCGAGGGCGGCGTCCACCACCGACGAGGCACTCGCGCCGGGCGTGCAGGCGGCCGCCACCGCCGCCGCGAACACCCCGGCCGCCTCCCGCCCGTACGACGACTGGTGGGCGCCCGCGATGTCGAGGGCCTCCGCGTACGCCGCCCGCGGGTTGCCGGCGTTCACCAGGCCGACCGGCGCCATGTACATCGCCGCACCGCAGTTGACGATGTTGCCGTTGCCCGCCTCGCGCGGGTCGACATGGCCGTAGTGCAGCCGGGCCACGATCCACTTCTCGGCGAGGAAGACCCGCTGCAGGGGGAGTGCCTCGGCCTCGAGTTCGGGGATCCAGCGCGGGGCGCCGATCAGTTCGGGCACCAGATGGTCGGCGACCGCGTATGCGTCCAGGTGGTCGCGGACCTTCTCGTACACCCGGATCAGGGCGTGCGTCATCAAGGTGTCGTCGGTGACGTGCCCGTCGCCCTTGTGGTACGGCGCGATGGGGCGTGCCGTGCGCCAGTCCTGGTGCCAGGGACCGACGATGCCGGTGATCCGGCCGCCGTGGCGTTCGGCGATCTGCTCGGGGGGCCGGCCCTCCACCGGGCCGCCGAGTGCGTCGCCGACGGCCGCTCCGACCAGGCTGCGGGTGATCCGGTCCTCGAGTGCGAGCGTCGCTGTCATGCCGGAATTGTCCACCTGTGGGCGGTCAGTTGGCAGTGCGCGCGCCCAGTTCGGCGAGTTCTTCGGCCAGTTCCGCGGCGATTCCGCACAGGTCGGTGCCCGCCAGGCGGGGCAGCGCGCAGCCGCAGAGGGTGCGGCAGGCGTCCCGCCAGGACTGCGGCAGCGTCGAGCCGAGAGCACCGGTGAGCGCCCCCGCCAGGGCGGGCGCGGAGTCCGCGACCCGGGACAGGCAGGCCGCTGCCGGCACCGCGCGGGCGAGATCGCCGCGCGCCGCGACGGCGAGGGCGAGGGCCACGGGTACGGTCTCGGCGGCCGCGATGCCGTAGCTGTAGACATGGTCGACGATGCGGTGCTCGAGCAGCGGCACCAGGCCGAACACATCGTCCGCGGCCTGTGCGAGCCGCACCGCGTGCCGGGCGTTGCGGCCGATCTCGGTGTCCTCGGGCAGCATGCCCAGCGCGGCCGCGACGGCGGTGTCCACGTCCGCGCCCGCGAGCGCCTCCGCGACGGCCGCCGCCATCGCGCGGGCGCCGTGCACCCCGTCGCCGTCCTGTGTGTAGCGGGCGTCGAACTCGGCGAGCCGGGCGGCCGCCGCCGGGTCGCCCGGGTGCACGGCGGCGAGCACACAGCTCCGTACGCAGGCGGCGTCGTCGAAGTAGTGCGGATTGTCGTGACCGGTGGCTGGCGGGCGCAGACCGGTCGCCAGATTGCCCAGGCCCGCCCGCACCGAGATCCGGGCCCGCAGCGGGATCACCGCGGACTCCACCTCCGGCGCGGCCTGCGAGGCGGCGGCGATCCGGGCGGCGAGGGCCTGCCAGGAACGGGCGACCGCGGACCGTACGGCCTGGTCCGCCGTCCCGCCGCCGTCCGCGGCGGCTGCGGCCCCCGCGATGACGGCGAGCGCGGTGTGCGCGGCCCATTCGGCGTCGTCCGAGGGGCCGAGGCGCAGCGGCTCGGGCGGTTGGTTGAGCGCGATCGGCACGGGCAGTGTGGTCGTCGCGTTCTGCTCGGCGAAGGTGTCGAGCTCCCGCGTGAGCCGCCGCGTCCACTCCGGCATCCGCGCGGCCCGGTGCCGCGCGGCGGGCCATCCGGCCGCGTCGCCGGCGGCGATGCCGAGCAGGAGCCCTTCGATGCGGGTGGGGGAGACGTCCGCGGGAGTGGACGGCGAGGTGCCGGTCCCGGGGGCCGGCCGCCCGCGACGCTCGCGGCCGTCGACGGTCGCACCGGACGACAGGGGTGGACCGACGGTCCCCGGTCCGGCGGCCTGCGCGAGCGCCGCCGGTGCGGCGGGCCCCGCGTCAGGCGCGGGCCCGACCCGGACGGCACCCACAGCGTCGGCACCGGTCGTGGAAGTGGCTCGGTCGTTCACGGCGTGACCTCCTTGCCCGCGGCGCGCGGGACGCGCCGGTCGGTCGTGGCTGCGACTCGATGGCTCACGGGGTGGCCTCCCGGTCCGGGGCGAGCGAGGACTCCTCGCCGGGTGTGAGCGGGCCGGCGATGCCCAGTACCTGGTGGCCTGCCCTGCTTCGCGGACCGGCACCTGGCCGGTCGCCCCTGCCCGCTCCGGCGGGGTCGTGTCCGCTGTGGGTGCAGGGGCGTCGTGCGGGTCGTCGCGGGGTCGGTTCGGTGTTTCACGGAGTGGCCCCCCGGTCCGCGGCGAGCATGGGCTCCTCGTCCGAGGTGAGGAGGTCTGCGACGTCCGGTACGTGGCCCTGCGGCGCGGGCCGGCCGGTGCCTCGTACTCGGGTGGTCTCCTGCGCCCGGTCCGGTGGGGTTGTGCCCGCTCGGTGCACCGTCCCGGCGCTGGATCTCGGGTCGCCCGTGCTGGGTGCGTCGAGCGTGGCGGAGGTGTGCTGGTTCACGGCGTGGCCCTCCGATCCGTGGCAGGTATGGGCTCCTCGTCGGGTGTGAGGAGGTGCGCGATGTCCGGTGCGTGGTGGCCCTGCGGTGCGGGCCGGCCGGTGCCCCGTATCCGGGTGGTCTCCTGCGCCCGCTCCGGCGGGGTCGTGCCCGCTGTGGGTGCAGGGGCGTCGTGCGGGTCGTCGCGGGGTCGGTTCGGTGTTTCACGGGGTCGTCTCCCGGTCCGAGCCGTGCGTGGTGTCCTCGTCCGGGGTGAGGAGGTCTGCGATGTCCAGGACGTGGTAGCCCTGCATCGCGGGCAGGCAGCTGCCCCGTACCTGGCCGATCGCCTCCGCCCAGTCCGGCGGGATCGCGCCCGCCCCGTGCACCGCCCCGGCCAGCGCGCCCGCCACGGCCGCGGTGGTGTCCGCGTCACGCCCCATGTTCACGGCCGTCAGTACGGAGTCACGGAAGTCGCCGCGCGCCGCGGCGAACGCGCCGAAGGCGAGCCCCACCGCCTCCGGGGCCAGATCGGACCAGGGATAGCCCGCGACCACCACCGCGGACCGCACCGCCCGCTCCCCGTCCGGCGCCGCCACCACCGCCCGCCGCATCGACCGCGCGGTCCAGGAGTCCATCGGTACGACGGAGAGCGCGGCACCGATCACCGACGCGGGGCCCGCCCCGGCCATCGCCGCCGCCACCCCCGCGGCCACCGCGCGACCGCCGTAGATGCCCTCGCCCTCATGGCTGACCGTGCCGTCGATCGCGACCAGGCGCGCCGCCTCCGTGGGCCGGCCCGCGGCGAACACCCCGAACGGCGCCGCCCGCATCGCGAGACCGTCGCTCCAGGCGTGCCGGTGCTGCGCCGTGACGGGCGCGGCGAGGCCCCGGCGCAGATTCTCCAGGGTGCCCCGTTCGCTGAACCCGGCGCCGCGGAACGGCCCTTCGTCCAGGTCGGCGATCCACCGATGCCAGGCCGTCTCGGCGCGGGCCACCGTGAGCGCCGACCCGTACCGGGCGAGCAGCAGCCCCGAGAAGATCGCGTACTCGGTGTCGTCGGTGCCGGCCGGATCGTCCGCCACGAAGCCCTCGATCCGGCCCCAGCGGCGGCGGATCTCGGACGGCCTGAGGTTCTCCGCGGGCGCGCCGAGCGCGTCACCGACGGCCAGGCCGAGCAGCGCACCGCGCGCCCGGTCGCGCAGCTCTTCGGCTCCACCCGGCACGGGCACCTGGTGATTGCATGCGATCGACGCCATGGCGGCCTCCTGCGCTCGCGCGACTCCGGCTCGGGCCCGACGGCTGCACCGCGCGCCCCTCGCCTTCCTCGATCTGTGCCACGCGAGCGCCCCCGCGGAGCGGTCCGGACGCCGACGTCACTCGTTGGACCGCATGCCTGCCACCGCCCGGACACCCGGCACTGCGACCCAGGTGAGCCTGCCCTTCCCGGTGGCGCTCCAACTCCGGTAAGTACGGCCTTCCTTGCTGGCGAGAGCCGTTTTTCGTGCGTACTTTCGAGGTGAAGGGGAGGGGCGCGCGGACCGATCGGGACCGCCGCCGCACGAAGGCACGAGGGAACGGAGACGCGCGAGCGATGTCCATCATCGACACCGAAGCGGCACTGCACGAGGGCCACCGCGACAACCACACGCACCGCGATGTGAACGGCGGCTGGCTGCGCCCCGCGGTCTTCGGAGCGATGGACGGCCTGGTCTCCAATCTGGCCCTGATGACCGGTGTCGCCGGCGGTTCGGTCGGCCAGCAGACGATCGTGATCACCGGGCTCGCCGGTCTCGCGGCCGGCGCCTTCTCGATGGCCGCCGGCGAGTACACCTCGGTCGCCTCGCAGCGCGAACTGGTCCAGGCCGAGCTGGCGGTCGAGCGCCGGGAACTGCGCAAGCACCCGAAGGACGAGGAGGCGGAGCTGGCGACCCTGTACGAGGCACGCGGCGTCGATCCCGCACTCGCCCGCGAGGTGGCCGGTCAGCTGTCGAAGGACCCGGAGCAGGCGCTCGAGATACATGCCCGCGAGGAGCTGGGCATCGACCCCGGCGATCTGCCCTCGCCGACCGTGGCGGCCGTCTCGTCGTTCGGATCCTTCGCCCTCGGCGCGCTGCTCCCGGTGCTGCCGTATCTGCTCGGGGCGGACGATCTGTGGCCCGCGGTGGCGCTCGCGCTGCTCGGCCTCTTCGGCTGCGGCGCGGTGGTGGCCAGGGTGACGGCCAGGACCTGGTGGTACAGCGGATTGCGGCAACTGGCACTCGGTGGCGCCGCGGCGGGTGTGACGTACGCCCTGGGCACGCTGTTCGGAACGGCCGTAGGATGAGCGACTGCCGAGTTATGCAATGGGACGCATACCTTGGTGACCTTGGCTGTTACTGAACGGTTTCGACTGTCAAACGGCAGGGCATGAGCCGTAAGCGCTGCGGGCAATGAGGCCCCCGGCCGCTCCGGGCCAGGATCGTCGAAAGCGCCGATCCGTCCGCTTTGGCCCACCTTCCACCGCCACCCGCGGTGTCCGCATGATGGAACGGCGTATCCGGTTCCCGAGATTCGAGCCATCATGTAATCTGCACGAAATTTTTTGCCAGACCTGAGGGCCAACGTCGTCCCTTGAAGTACCGCGCACCATTGCCTCGACGACGACGGGAGAGCCCATGCGTTCCGACGCCTGGTCGCCCATGGACGGTCGCCCTGCAGCGCAGGGAATGTACGACCCCCGTAACGAGCACGACGCCTGCGGCGTCGGCTTTGTGGCCACCTTGACCGGTAGGGCCAGCCATGAGCTGGTCGAGCAGGCGCTGACCGTACTGCGCAATCTCGAACACCGCGGCGCCACCGGATCCGAGCCGGATTCGGGTGACGGCGCGGGCATCCTGCTGCAGGTCCCGCACGCCTTCCTCAGCGAGGTCACCGACTTCCCGCTGCCGGAGGCCGGCGGATACGCGGTCGGCATCGCCTTCCTGCCCGAGGCGACCGCCGCCGACTCGGCCGCCCGGATCGAGGCCATCGCCGCCGAGGAGGGCCTCACCGTCCTCGGCTGGCGCGACGTGCCGGTCGCACCGCAGCTGCTCGGCGCCTCCGCCCGCTCCACGATGCCCCACTTCCGCCAGCTGTTCGTCGGCGACGCCGCCGAGACGCCCGCCACCGGCATCGCGCTGGACCGCAAGGCCTTCGTCCTGCGCAAGCGCGCCGAGCGCGAGGCCGCGACGTACTTCCCGTCGCTGTCGGCGCGGACGATCGTCTACAAGGGCATGCTGACCACCGGCCAGCTCGAGCCGTTCTTCCCGGACCTCTCGGACCGCCGCTTCGCGTCCGCGATCGCCCTGGTCCACTCGCGGTTCTCCACCAACACCTTCCCGAGCTGGCCGCTCGCCCACCCGTACCGGTTCGTCGCGCACAACGGCGAGATCAACACCGTCAAGGGCAACCGGAACTGGATGCGGGCCCGTGAGTCGCAGCTCGCCTCCAGCCTCTTCGGCGAGCAGCAGATCGAGCGGATCTTCCCCGTCTGCACCCCCGACGCCTCCGACTCGGCGTCCTTCGACGAGGTGCTCGAACTCCTGCACCTGGGCGGCCGTTCGCTGCCGCACTCGGTCCTGATGATGATCCCGGAGGCCTGGGAGAACCACGCCTCCATGGACCCGGCCCGGCGCGCCTTCTACCAGTACCACTCCACGATGATGGAGCCCTGGGACGGCCCGGCCTGCGTCACCTTCACCGACGGCACCCAGGTCGGCGCGGTCCTCGACCGCAACGGCCTGCGCCCGGGGCGCTACTGGGTCACCGACGACGGCCTCGTCGTGCTCGGCTCCGAGGTCGGCGTGCTCGACATCGACCCGGCCAAGGTGGTCCGCAAGGGCCGCCTGCAGCCCGGCCGGATGTTCCTGGTGGACACCGCCGAGCACCGCATCATCGAGGACGACGAGATCAAGTCCGCGCTCGCCGCCGAGCAGCCCTACGAGGAATGGCTCGAGGCCGGCGAGATCGAGCTCGAGGACCTGCCCGAGCGCGAGCACATCGTGCACACCCACGCCTCGGTCACCCGCCGCCAGCAGACCTTCGGCTACACCGAGGAGGAGCTGCGGGTCCTGCTCACGCCGANCGCCGCCAGCAGACCTTCGGCTACACCGAGGAGGAGCTGCGGGTCCTGCTCACGCCGATGGCCAAGGCCGGTGCGGAGCCGATCGGTTCGATGGGCACCGACAGCCCGATCGCGGCCCTGTCGGCCCGCCCGCGGCTGATCTTCGACTACTTCACCCAGCTGTTCGCGCAGGTCACCAACCCGCCGCTGGACGCGATCCGCGAGGAGCTCGTCACCTCGCTGCACTCCTCGCTCGGACCGCAGGGCAATCTGCTCGAGCCGACCGCCGCGTCCTGCCGCAGCGTCACGCTGCCGTTCCCGGTGATCGACAACGACGAGCTGGCCAAGCTCATCCACATCAACGCCGATGGCGACATGCCCGGCATGACGTCCGTGACGCTGTCCGGCCTCTACCGGGTCTCCGGCGGCGGTGACGCGCTCGGTGCCCGTATCGAGGAGATCTGCGCCGAGGCCGACGCCGCCATCGAGGCCGGCGCCCGCCTGATCGTGCTCTCCGACCGGCACTCCGACGCCGAGCACGCGCCGATCCCGTCGCTGCTGCTCACCGCGGCCGTGCACCACCATCTGATCCGCACCAAGCAGCGCACCCAGGTGGGCCTGCTCGTCGAGGCCGGCGATGTCCGCGAGGTCCACCACGTGGCCCTGCTCATCGGCTACGGCGCCGCGGCCGTCAACCCGTACCTGGCGATGGAGTCCGTGGAGGACCTGGTCAGGGCCGGAACGTTCCTGCCCGGCATCGAGGCCGAACAGGCCATCCGGAACCTGATCTACGCCCTCGGCAAGGGCGTCCTCAAGGTCATGTCCAAGATGGGCATCTCGACCGTCGCCTCCTACCGCGGCGCCCAGGTCTTCGAGGCCGTCGGGCTCGACGAGGCCTTCGTCGAGAGGTACTTCAACGGCACCACCACCAAGATCGGCGGCGTCGGCATCGACGTGATCGCCGAGGAGGTCGCCGCCCGGCACGCCAAGGCCTACCCGGCCTCCGGCGTCCCCTCCGCGCACCGCGCGCTCGAGATCGGCGGCGAGTACCAGTGGCGCCGCGAGGGCGAGCCGCACCTCTTCGACCCGGACACCGTCTTCCGTCTGCAGCACGCCACCCGCAACCGGCGCTACGACATCTTCAAGAAGTACACGGACCGGGTGAACGAGCAGTCCGAGCGCCTGATGACGCTGCGCGGACTCTTCGGCTTCAACAGCGGCCGCGAGCCGATCTCCATCGACGAGGTCGAGCCCGCGTCCGAGATCGTCAAGCGCTTCTCCACCGGCGCCATGTCGTACGGCTCGATCTCCCGCGAGGCGCACGAGACGCTCGCCATCGCCATGAACCAGCTGGGCGGCAAGTCCAACACCGGTGAGGGCGGCGAGGACCCGGAGCGCCTCTACGACCCGGCTCGCCGCTCGTCCATCAAGCAGGTCGCCTCCGGCCGCTTCGGCGTCACCAGCGAGTACCTGGTCAACTCCGACGACATCCAGATCAAGATGGCCCAGGGCGCCAAGCCCGGCGAGGGCGGCCAGCTGCCCGGCCACAAGGTGTACCCGTGGGTGGCCAAGACCCGGCACTCGACGCCGGGCGTGGGCCTCATCTCGCCGCCGCCGCACCACGACATCTACTCCATCGAGGATCTGGCCCAGCTGATCCACGACCTGAAGAACGCCAACCCGAAGGCCCGCATCCACGTGAAGCTGGTCTCCGAGGTCGGCGTCGGCACGGTCGCCGCCGGCGTCTCCAAGGCGCACGCGGACGTCGTCCTGATCTCCGGCCACGACGGCGGTACGGGCGCCTCCCCGCTGACCTCCCTCAAGCACGCGGGCGGTCCCTGGGAGTTGGGCCTCGCCGAGACCCAGCAGACGCTGCTGCTCAACGGCCTGCGCGACCGGATCGTGGTGCAGACCGACGGCCAGCTCAAGACCGGCCGCGACGTGGTCATCGCAGCCCTCCTCGGCGCCGAGGAGTTCGGCTTCGCCACCGCGCCGCTCGTGGTCTCCGGCTGCGTCATGATGCGCGTCTGCCACCTGGACACCTGCCCGGTCGGCATCGCCACCCAGAACCCGACGCTGCGCGAGCGGTTCTCCGGCAAGGCCGAATACGTGGTGAACTTCTTCGAGTTCATCGCCGAAGAGGTCCGCGAGCTGCTCGCCGAGCTCGGCTTCCGCTCCATCGAGGAGGCCGTCGGCCACGCCGAACTCCTCGACACCGAGCGGGCGGTGAACCACTGGAAGGCCCAGGGCCTCGACCTCGAGCCGCTCTTCCACGTGCCGGACCTGCCCGAGGGCGCCGTCCGCCACCAGCTCGTCGAGCAGGACCACGGCCTGGCCAAGGCGCTGGACAACGAGCTGATCAAGCTGGCGTCCGACGCGCTCGCCGCCGACACCGCCGAGGACGCACGCCCGGTCCGCGCGCAGATCGCGATCCGCAACATCAACCGGACCGTCGGCACCATGCTCGGCCACGAGGTGACCCGGAAGTTCGGCGGCGCGGGCCTGCCCGACGACACCGTCGACATCACCTTCACCGGCTCCGCGGGCCAGTCCTTCGGCGCCTTCGTGCCGCGCGGTGTCACGCTCCGCCTGGAGGGCGACGCCAACGACTACGTCGGCAAGGGCCTCTCCGGCGGCCGCGTCATCGTCCGCCCGGACCGGGGCGCCGACCACCTCGCCGAGTACTCGACGATCGCCGGCAACACCATCGCGTACGGCGCGACCGGCGGCGAGCTGTTCCTGCGCGGCCGTACCGGCGAACGCTTCTGCGTCCGCAACTCCGGTGCCACCGTGGTCTCCGAGGGCGTCGGCGACCACGGCTGCGAGTACATGACCGGCGGACACGCGGTCGTCCTCGGTGAGACCGGCCGGAACTTCGCGGCCGGCATGTCCGGCGGTATCGCGTACGTCATCGACCTCGATCAGGACAACGTCAACGCCGGCAACGCCGGTGCGGTCGAGCCCCTCGACGACACCGACAAGCAGTGGCTGCACGACGTGGTGCGCCGCCACCAGGAGGAGACCGGTTCGACGGTCGCCGCGAAGCTGCTCGCCGAGTGGGACACCGCGGTGACCCGCTTCAGCAGGATCATCCCCAGCACGTACAAGGCAGTGCTCGCCGCCAAGGACGCCGCCGAGCGAGCCGGACTCCCCGAGTCCGAGATCACCGAGAAGATGATGGAGGCGGCGACCCATGGCTGACCCGAAGGGCTTCTTGAACCACGGCCGCGAGGTCGCCACGTCGCGTCCCGTCGGCGAGCGGGTGCGGGACTGGAACGAGGTCTACGTCCCCGGCTCGCTGCTGCCGATCATCTCCAAGCAGGCCTCGCGCTGCATGGACTGCGGCATCCCGTTCTGCCACAACGGCTGCCCGCTCGGGAACCTGATCCCCGAGTGGAACGACTACGCCTACCGGGAGGACTGGGAGGCGGCCTCGGAGCGGCTGCACGCCACCAACAACTTCCCGGAGTTCACCGGGCGGCTGTGCCCGGCCCCGTGCGAGTCGGCGTGCGTGCTCGGAATCAACCAGCCGGCCGTCACCATCAAGAACGTCGAGGTCTCGATCATCGACAAGGCCTGGGACAACGGCGATGTCGCGCCGCAGGCCCCCGAGCGCCTCTCCGGCAAGACCGTCGCCGTCATCGGCTCGGGCCCGGCGGGTCTCGCCGCCGCCCAGCAGCTGACCCGGGCGGGACACACGGTCGCCGTGTACGAGCGCGCCGACCGCATCGGCGGCCTGCTCCGGTACGGCATCCCCGAGTTCAAGATGGAGAAGCGGCACATCAACCGCCGTATCGAGCAGATGCGCGCGGAGGGCACCAAGTTCCGTACCGAGGTCGAGATCGGCCGCGACATCACCGCCCGCGACCTGCGCAAGCGCTACGACGCAGTGGTGGTCGCCGCGGGCGCCACGGTCTCCCGCGACCTGCCGGTGCCGGGCCGCGAACTGAACGGCATCCACTTCGCGATGGAGTACCTGCCGCTCGCCAACAAGGTGCAGGAGGGCGACTACGTGCAGCCGCCCATCACCGCCGAGGGCAAGCACGTCGTCGTCATCGGCGGCGGCGACACCGGCGCCGACTGCGTCGGGACCGCGCACCGCCAGGGCGCGGCCTCCGTCACCCAGCTGGAGATCATGCCGAAGCCGGGCGACGAGCGGAGCCCGGGCCAGCCCTGGCCGACCTTCCCGATGCTCTACAAGGTCACCTCCGCGCACGAGGAGGGCGGCGAGCGGATCTACTCCGTCTCCACCACCCACTTCGAGGGCGACGAGGACGGGAACGTGCAGTCCCTGCACCTCATCGAGGTCGAGTTCGTGGACGGCAAGCTGACCCAGAAGCCCGGCACCGAGCGGGTCATCCCGGCCCAGCTGGTCACCCTCGCCATGGGCTTCACCGGCACCGACCAGGAGAACGGCCTCGTCGCCCAGTTCGGCCTCGACCTCGACGAGCGCGGCAACATCGCCCGCGACGCGGACTACCGGACCAATGTGCCCGGCGTGTACGTCGCCGGTGACGCCGGCCGCGGCCAGTCCCTGATCGTGTGGGCGATCGCGGAGGGCCGCTCGGCCGCCCGCGGCGTCGACCGCTTCCTGACCGGGGCCAGCGAGCTGCCCGCCCCGATACGGCCCACCGACCGTGCCCTGACGGTCTGAACCGACCGGCGTGCGCCGGGCGGCAGTTGCCGCCCGCGCGTCCGCCCGAAGACGTCCCGTACAACGGCGTACGGAACTGACCGCGGCGCCTGCCCCGACTGTCCCCGACCGGACGACCGGGCAGGCGCCGCGGTGCGTCCGGACCCGGGTGGCGCCGGAGGATCGCCCGCTTCCCCGGACAAGATCCGTGGCCTGTTGCGTCCAGCGCAGTACCGTCTGCACATGTTGCGGCTACCGCAATGCTGATTACGGTTCGGCCGCGTATGCAGAAGGGTCTAGACCTCGCCCGTTCGCGGTGACCACAATCGCGCAAGGAACGGATCGCCACTCAGGAGGCGCTGGTATGAAGCGACGTGTCATTGCGGCGGGAATCGCCATGACGCTCGGACTGACCGCAACCGCATGCGGCGGCGACGACGGGGGCGACAGCGCGAGCGACGGGTCCGCCACCGACGGCAAGGGCAAGACCCTCACCGTCTGGATCATGGAGGGCACCAACCCGGACGCGCGGCCGTTCTTCAAGGCGGCCGGCAAGGCCTTCGAGAAGAAGACCGGCGCCAAGATCAAGGTCGAGTACCAGCAGTGGGCCACCGCCCAGAAGAAGTTCACCACCGCCATCGAGGGCGGCGAGGACCAGGTGCCCGACGTCGCCGAGGTCGGCACCACCTGGGTGCCCCAGTTCGCCGACGCGGGCGCGCTCGTCGACGTCACGGACAAGGTCAAGGAGTCCGGGCTCAGCGACGACCTCGTCGAGGGCCTCAAGGACGCGGGCACGCTCGACGGCAAGCAGTACGGCATGCCGTGGTACGCGGGCGTCCGCTCGATCGTCTACCGCAAGGACGTCTTCGAGAAGCACAAGATCAAGGCTCCGACCAACTGGAAGGAGCTGCGCCAGGCCGCCCTGACACTCAAGGACAAGGAACCGGACATGATCCCGTTCCCGGTCGCGGGCGGCGCGGAGATGTTCGCCACCGCCTTCGTCTGGGGCTCCGGCGGTGAACTCGCCGTCCAGAAGGGCGACAAGTGGAAGTCCGAGATCAACTCCAAGAAGTCGGTCGAGGGCATTCAGTACTACACGGACCTGGCGAAGAAGGACAAGATCTCCCCGGCCAAGGTGAACACCTGGACCGAGAAGGAGGTCGGCGACGCCTGGAACAAGGGCCAGGTCGCCATGTCCGTCGGCGGCAACTGGACCCCCAAGGCCATCGTCGACGCCAACCCGGACCTCGAGGGCAAGCTCGCCGCGATCCCGATCCCCGGCCAGGACGGCGGCATGGGCCGCTCGTTCCTCGGCGGCTCCTACCTGTCCACCTTCAAGACGGACAAGCAGGACCTGGCCTGGGAGTTCGTCAAGATGATCACCACCGGCAAGTTCGCCACCCAGTGGGCCGAGGAGACCAACTACTTCCCCGGTCAGAACTCCGAGCTGGAGAAGATCGCGGCGAAGAAGGACCCGCTGGTCGAGCCGTTCGCCAAGCAGATGATCGAGGCCGGCGCCACCGTCCCGAAGTCCAAGGCGTACGCCGAGATCCAGGCCTCGCAGGTGGTCACCGGAATGATCCAGTCGATCCTGAACGGTAAGGCGAGCGTGCAGGAGGCCGCCGACAAGGCCGCCAAGGACATGGACGCCATCTTCGCCAAGGACGAGTAACTGCAGTGAAGGAAACGCTCGTTGACGGTGGATCCGAGGCTTCCGAGTCCCGGGTCCACCGCCCCCCGGACGCACCTGTGCCCTCCCCGGAGAACCAGGCGGCCCTGCGCCGCAAGCGCCTCGTCGGCCTCACCCGGCCGTGGCTGCTCCTCGCCCCCGCGCTGATCGTCCTGGCCGGCCTGCTGCTCTGGCCGCTGATCCAGGTCGGCAAGCTGTCGATGGAGGACTACGAGGTCAAGTTCGGCGGCGGCGTCGGCACGTTCACCGGGCTCGACCACTACACCGACCTCCTCAGCAGTTCGCTGCTGTGGAAGACGGTGCTGCCCAACACCCTGTTCTTCGCGGTGGCCTGCGTCGGTCTCACGGTCGCACTCGGCACGGCCGTCGCCCTGCTCCTGCAGCGGCTCGGCCCCGTCTGGCGGCTGATCTGCTCCATCTCGATCCTTTCCGCCTGGGCGATGCCGGCCGTCACCGGCACCTATGTCTGGATCTGGCTCTTCCAGCCGCAGGACGGCATGTTCAGCCAGCTCGCCGGCGCGCTCGGAATGATCGATCCGGCGACCACCAACTGGTTCACCGAGCGCATTCCGTTCTATGCGATCGCCACGCTCAACGTGGTCCACCACGGCTTCCCGTTCGTCGCCATCACCGTCTTCGCCGGACTCCTCACCATCCCCAAGGAGCTCTACGAGGCGGGCATGCTGGACGGCGCCAACGCCTGGCAGCGGTTCTGGAAGATCACCGTCCCGACCATCAAGCCGGTCTTCCTGGTCGTCACGATCCTTTCGACCATCTGGGACTTCAAGGTCTTCACCCAGATCTTCCTGATGCCGGGCGGCAGCGGCTCCAACCCGGACGTCTACAACCTGGGCGTCTACTCGTACATCCAGGCCTTCGCCAAGAACGACTACGGCACGGGCGCGGCCTCCGCGGTCCTGCTCACCCTGCTGCTGCTCGCGATCACCGTCGTATACATCCGCACGCTGTTCAAGCAGGGGGAGGAAGACCTGTGACCACCCCCGACATCACGGCACCCGCCGCCCGGGCGAAGGACCGCGGGCGCGGCACCCGAGGTCGCATCGGGATCGGCATCGCGGTCGCCGCGCTGCTCGTCTTCACCCTCTTCCCGGTGTACTGGATGGTGTCGACCGCCCTCGACCCGAAGGCCGTCACCCGGGGCTCCGACCTGCTGCCCAGCGGGCTCAGCCTCCAGCACTTCTCCACCGTCTTCGACAAGGGCAACTTCGGTACGTATCTGCTGAATTCGGTGATCGTCGGCTTCGGCACCATCCTCGCGGCCGCGGTGCTCTCGCTGTTCGCCGCGATCGCGGTGGCCCGCTTCAAGTTCCGCTTCCGCACCTCGGTGCTGATCATGGTCCTGATTGTGCAGATGGTCCCGCTGGAGGCCCTGGTCATCCCGCTGTTCCTGCAGATGCGGGACTACGAGCTGCTCAACTCGCTGCTCGGGCTCACCGTCGTCTACATCGCGCTGTCGCTGCCGTTCGCGATCTGGACCCTGCGCGGATTCGTGCAGACGGTGCCCAAGGAGGTCGAGGAGGCCGCCTACATCGACGGCGCCTCCTGGCCGCGGATGTTCTGGTCCGTACTGCTGCCCCTGGTGGCGCCCGGCCTGGTGGCCACCAGCATCTTCGCCTTCATCACCGCGTGGAACGAGTTCGTCTTCGCGTACACCTTCATGAAGGGCAGCGACAAGTACACGGCCGCGGTGGGCATCTACCAGTTCTTCGGGGAGAACTCGACGAGCTGGGGCCCGGTGATGGCCAGCTCCACCCTCATCACGGTGCCCGTGATGATCTTCTTCATCGTCGTCCACCGCCGCCTCGGCTCCGGCCTCGCCGCGGGAGCGGTCAAGGGCTGACGGAAGGGGGCGGTCGCGCGCGACCGCCCCCTTCCTGTTCAGCGCTGCGGCACCTTGAACGTCTCGCCGTACATCTTCCAGACCAGCGGCGGCTTCAGGGACAGGTTCCCCTCGCGCAGGAACACCCGCTGCGCGGTGTCGATGCGGCTGGTGTCGCGGTGCGCCTTCCTGGACTTCATCGCCGCGCGCCGGGCGTCCAGGAAGGCGTCCAGATACGCGGCCTCCTTGCCGCCCTCCGCCTTGGTCCTCGCCTGCTTCATGGCCGCCTCGCGAATGCCGTAGAAGGCCCGCTCACCCGTGCCGGGGCCGTGCAGCACCATCGCGTCGTAGTAGATGAACTGGCCGAGCGTGCCGAGGCCGTCCATCTTCGCCATCCGTACCGCGGGGTCGAAGTAGACGCGGTCGCGCTGGGTGATCTGCGCCTTGCGGAAGGCCGGCTGCTCGGCCTCCTTCGCCCACGCCGTGGTGAACGCCTCGCCGAGGCCCTCGTGCGAGTCGGTGCCGTCGACCTCGCGCAGGGCGGGCAGGAACTTCGCGAGGCCGTTGTCCGGGTGGTCCTTCGTGTAGCGCTCCACGAGCGTCAGCATGTCGTGGGTGCCGGAGCAGAAGCCGATGATGCCGGCCGTGTAGCCGTTCCCGTCGCCGATGTCCTCGATGTAGTCGTACTGGCCGCGCCAGTCGAGCGTGGAGTTCTCCGCGCTCGCGACGATCTGCTGGGCCAGCTCCTTCTGCCTGGGCGCGGCGAGCCCCGCCGGCATCTTGGCGATCCGCTCGTCGAGCTCGCGCTCCTCCTCGTCCGAGAGGTCGGCGGGGTGACTGCTCGAGGGCTTCCCGCCCAGCGCGTCCTGCGCCCCGGAACCGGCGTCGTCCTTGTCGGGACCGAGCAGGAAGACAAGGAGGGTGGCCACCGGGGCCACGGCGAAGAACAGACAACCGGCACGTTTCATGCGGCATAGCGTAAACGGCGGATGGCGGACGCCCGTCCTCCGTTCGGATACAGGTTCGTATCCGTGCCCCGTCGGTGACAGTGGCGGGCCGCGTACCCGGCGGGCCGGCGACGGCAGACAATGGTGCCGTGCCGAACAACAAGAAGACGCCCGCCACTCCCGCCCCCGAGCGCCGCCGCCAACTCCTGGCCACCGCGGCCGAGGTGTTCGCCGCCGAGGGGTACAACGCGACGACCGTGCGCCGCATCGCGGACGCGGCCGGGATGCTCGCGGGCAGCCTCTACTACCACTTCGACTCCAAGGAATCGATGCTCGACGAGATCCTCTCCGGGTTCCTCGACGAGCTGTGGGAGGGCTACGACGCCGTGCTCGCCGCCGCTCTCGGGCCGCGCGAGACCATCGAGGCGCTCGTCACCGAGTCCTTCCGGGAGATCGACCGGCACCGCGCCGCGGTCGCCATCTACCAGAAGGAGTCCAAGCACCTCGTCGCGCACGAGCGCTTCCGCTATCTCGCCGACTCCCAGGTCAAGTTCGAGAAGGCCTGGCTCGGCACCCTGGAACGCGGCGTCGCCGACGGGGTGTTCAGGGACGACCTGGACATCCGCCTCACCTACCGCTTCGTACGCGACACGGTGTGGGTGGCCGCCTCCTGGTACCGGCCCGGCGGACTGCACAGCCCCGAGGAGATCGCCCGCCAGTACCTGTCGATGGTCCTGGAGGGCATCGCGGTACGGGGCCGGTGACGCGGGGAACGAGCGTGCGGGAGGCCGGGACGATCGCCGGGGCGGGCGGCCGGCGATCGTTCGTGTTAGGGTTGCCGACGTTGCAGTTTTGGTACCCATGAACTTTATGTGCGCCTGACGGGAATGCTCCTCAGGCGCTTTTATTGTTTTTCCGGCGTTTCTCCGGGTGGGACCCTTACCTATCAGGAGAGAACAATGGCTACTGGAACCGTGAAGTGGTTCAACTCGGAAAAGGGCTTCGGCTTCATCGAGCAGGACGGCGGCGGCGCCGACGTCTTCGCCCACTACTCCAACATCGCCACCTCGGGCTTCCGTGAGCTCCAGGAGGGCCAGAAGGTGACGTTCGACGTCACGCAGGGCCAGAAGGGCCCGCAGGCGGAGAACATCCTCCCGGCCTGAATGCCCTTGGACGCGTAGGCCGCAGCCGGGGTCCGCACCGTGTGGTGCGGGCCCCGGCTGCTGCTGTCCCCAGATCGCTCCCCGTGCCACCCGGGCAGGGGATTTTTCCCTGGAATCCCCTCAGGGTCAGGAAGGCAATTCCGCATGACAAGGTCCGCACGTCCCGTCCGCTCCGGAAACTCCGCCAAGAATTCCGGCCGGAGGCAGGTCGGCGGTCAGGGCCGCCGTGCGCCGGGCGGTGGCCAGGCGGCCGGCCGCCGGGCGCCTGCCCGCCGGTCTGCGGCACCGCAGGCCGAATTCGCCGTGCCGGAGACCGTCACCCCGGCGCTGCCCGCCGTCGCCGCCTTCGCCGACCTCGACATGCCCGCGGAGCTCCTGACCACCCTGGGGGCGCAGGGCGTCACCGAGCCCTTCCCCATCCAGGCCGCGACCCTGCCCAACTCCCTTGCGGGACGCGACATCCTGGGCCGCGGACGCACCGGTTCCGGGAAGACTCTCGCCTTCGGCCTCGCCCTGCTCGCCCGTACCGCCGGACGCCGCGCGGCGCCCCGTGCCCCGCTGGCCCTCGTGCTGGTCCCCACCCGCGAGCTCGCCCAGCAGGTCACCGACGCCCTCACGCCGTACGCCGACGCTCTGCGGCTGCGCCTGACCACGGTCGTCGGCGGACTGTCCATCGGCCGGCAGGCAGGCGCGCTGCGCCGCGGCGCGGAGGTCGTCGTGGCGACCCCGGGACGCCTCAAGGACCTGATCGAACGCGGTGACTGCGAGCTCGGCCAGGTCGGCATCACCGTCCTCGACGAGGCCGACCAGATGGCCGACATGGGCTTCATGCCGCAGGTCACCGCGCTGCTCGAGCAGGTCGACGCGGACGGGCAGCGGATGCTGTTCTCGGCCACGCTCGACCGGAACATCGACCGGCTGGTGCGGATGTTCCTCGACGACCCGGTGGTGCACTCCGTCGACCCCTCGGCCGGCGCGGTCGTGACCATGGACCATCACATCCTGCACGTGGCCGACGACACCGACAAGAAGGCCGTCGCCACCCGGATCGCCGCCCGCGACGGCCGGGTGATCCTCTTCGTCGACACCAAGCGCGCCGCCGACCGCTTCGCCAAGAAGCTGCTCGCCCAGGGCGTGCGCGCGGCCGCCCTGCACGGCGGACGCTCCCAGCCGCAGCGCAACCGCACCCTCGACCAGTTCAAGAACGGCCAGGTCACCGCCCTCGTCGCGACGAACGTCGCGGCCCGCGGCATCCATGTCGACGACCTCGACCTGGTGGTGAACGTCGACCCGCCCGTCGACCACAAGGACTATCTGCACCGCGGCGGGCGCACGGCCCGTGCGGGCGAGTCCGGCAGCGTCGTGACCCTCGTCCTGCCCGAGCAGAAGCGCGAGATGAGCCGGCTGATGTCGCACGCCGGCATCAAGCCGCAGACGGCACAGGTCCGTTCGTCCGACGAGGAACTGAGCCGCATCACCGGCGCCCGCGAGCCCTCCGGCGTACCGGTGGTCCTCGAGGTGCCGGCTCAGTCGACCGGGCCCACCGGTTCGCCGGCGCGGCGCTCCGGATCGGGCCGGCGCGGTGGGGGCCGCAGCGGTGCCGCGCGAACGGGCGGCTCCCGCACGGGCGGCTCCCGCACGGGGACGTCGCGCTCCGGCGCCTCCCGCTCCGGCTCCCCGAACCCGTCCCGCTCGGGTCACACCGCCGAGACCCGCTCCGGCGCCTCACGCCGCGGCCGACGCGGCGACCGCGGTCAGGGCTCGGGGGCGGCAGCGGCCTGAGCCTCGCCCACGACCATCCCTGAGCTGGCGGCGCGCCGCCGCCGAGCAGGGCCCGGATCCCCGGACGCCCGTCCGGCGCCGGCTGCCGCAGGCGCACCACCGGACGCGGCGATCCTGACAGGACGTCCTCCCGCGGCGTGCTCCGCGTACCGCCAGGGATGCGCCAGGTACGCGTGTACGGAGCCACCCCGCTCCCGGCAGGCGGAGGCCTCCAACCCTGCTGAAGCGCGCGGATCGCCCCGCCACCGATCGTCCGGTGCGGCGAGCCGACCGGACGATGTCTCCGGTCACGCGGCGCCTGCGGTCAGCGAGGAGGCCCTCCGCCTGAGGGTCACGCCTGCACCCGGGGTTCACGGCGTAGCAGCAGGGGGCGCCGCGTAAGCGTGCGCGATGCCCCGCGCTCCGGATGAGCGAGGATCGCCTGCCTCCGTCTGTCCGTCCGTCCGGGCTGGGCGCCGCCGATCGGGTAGGACGCGGGTCGGCAGCCGACCCGCGCGGCGGCGGCCGCTGCTACGCCGTGAACTCCGCGAGGGACGTGGGGATGATCGTGCGTCGCGGCGGGCCCGTGGGACGCGCGCCAGGGTCGTCCGATACCCGGTCCATCAGGAGTCGGGCCGCGCGGCGGCCGATCTCCGCGGGGTCGTAGGACGCCAGGGTGAGCGGGACACCGAGCAGGTCGGCGGACTCCACCGCGTCGAAACCCCCCAGCGCCGCGGCGCTGCCGAGCCCGCGCACCGCGCGGCAAGCGCCCAGCGTCAGACGGTTGTTGGCGCAGAACACCGCGGTCGGCCCGTCCGCCCGGTCGAGCAGCTCGCGCGCCGCCGCCTCCGCCGTGACCACGTCGTACGGACCACGCCGTACCCATGTGTCGCGCGGCTGGATGCCGGCCTCCTCGAGCGCGGACCACCAGCCGCGGAACCGCTCGGCCCCCGTGAAGAGCGTCGGCGGATTGCCGAGGAAACCGACCCGCGTGTGGCCGTCCGCCACCAGGCGCGCCGTCGCGGCCCGCGCGCCCCCGAAGTCGTCGACGAGCACCGTGTCCGCCTCGATGCCCGCCGGCGGGCGCGCGGCGAGCACCAGTGGGGTGCTGTCGAGCGCCGCGGGGGAGAGGTGCTGCTGGTCGGAGCCGGAGGGGACGACGATCAGACCGTTCGCCCGCCGCGAGACGAGGTCCTGCACCAGGTCCTGCTCGCGGGCCAGCTGCTCCGCCGTGTTGCCGAGCACCAGGCGCAGGCCGTGCTCCTGGACCACCTCCTCGGCGCCCAGGGCCAGTTGGGCGTAGAAGGGGTTGGCCAGATTGGTGACGACGAGGCCGACGAGTCCGCTCTGCCGGCCGAGCCGCAGATTGCGCGCCGTCTCGTTGCGCCGGTAGCCGAGGTCGCTCACCGCGTCCAGGACGCGCTGCCGCGTCGAGTCGCCGACCCGCCCGCTGCCCTTCAGCACCCGCGAGACGGTCATGGCACTCACCCCGGCGCGCGCCGCGACATCGCGCATGGTGGGAGTGGGGCGGGGGAGCTCTCCGGCGGTTTCTGACCCGGGCACTGCGTGGCTGCTCCCCTCAAGCTCCGGCAGCCGCTGGCCGTCTGCGCGGACTGCCCATCATAGGCGGACGGCCGGATCCGGCTCCCGGCCCACCGAACCCAGCGCCGCCCACCGCGCGGCGCCGAGCAGCGGGGCCCGCTCCGGCTGCTCGGCGGGGGCGAGACGCACCTCCGGTGCCCCGGCGTCCGCAAGGCCCTCACGGAGCGGCCCTGCCACCCGGTCCCAGGACCCGGCTATCGATCCGCCGACCACCAGGACGCTCGCCGCGAACCGGTCGAGCCAGGGCGCGATGGCACCGCCGAGCGAGCGGAAGGCATGGTCGAGTACGTCCCCGGCGACGCGGTCGCCCTCGCGGGCGCGTGCGGCGATCGCCCGTACGTCGGGCACCTCGTCACCGCCGCAGCCCGCCGCGCGGGCATAGGCCGCGCGGATCGCCCGGCGCGACACCGTGTCCTCCAGCGGCCGCCCGTCCACGAAGAGCCGGTGCGTACTGCCCTCCGGCGGGACCGCCGGACCGTCGTTGACCGGCATGCCGTCGGACAGGAAGGCGGAGCCGACCCCGCTGCCCAGCGTCAGGCAGACGGCGCGCTGATGGCCGGCCGCGGCACCCGCGGCGTACTCGCCGAGCCCGAACGCGTCGGCGTCGTTGACGAATCGGAGCGCCGCAGGCTCCGGCCGGATGAGGGCGCGCAGCGCGGCACCCACATCCACGCCGTACAGCGCGTCGAACTTCCCGACGCCCTCGAACAGCGCCACACCCGTCTCGTACGCGAACGGGCCGGGCACGGCCACGCCCCAACGGGCGTCCCGCGGTGCCCCGATGCGGGAGGCCGCGCGGGCCAGGCCCCCGAGCACCTCGTCCGCCGAGCCCTGCGGGGACAAGGACTCCCGGGCCGGCTCCCCGTGCACCGTGCCCGCCGCCAGGTCGACCAGCGCGGCCGTGACGTGCGTGCCGCCCATCTCCAGTACGGGGTACGGCAGTCGGCCCTGGTTCGGCTCCGGCTGCATCAGCGCTCCCGGACGAGGGACGTGACGACGTGCACCGGGCGGTCGCCGAGCGGGCGCAGACGGTAGGCGCCCACGGAGGCGGGGACGGTGAGCGTCTCGGCGAAGGCCAGATCGTGCGTGCGCCCGTCGCCCCACTCGATCACGACACCGTCACCGGAGGAGACGTTGAGGATGTGGAAGCGGCCCGCGGTGTCCAACTCGGCGCCTTCCGAGGCCGGTTCGAGCACCACGCGGTGCACCTCGTAGAACATCTCGGGCAGCGCCCCGATGACCTCCTCGCGCCAGCCGGCGCCCTCGCGCAGCACCCGCGGCTCCTGCATCAGGTCGCGGCGCACCGCCTCGCCCTGCCGGGAGGTGTCCAGATTGGCGAAGGCGTGGTCGTACGGCAGCGGCCGCGGAGCGCCGGACGCGCCCTTGCGGAGCCAGTCGTAGAAGCGCAGCGAGTACAGGTACGGGGTGGCGCTGATCTCCAGGACCAGATTGCCGATGCCGGAGGCGTGCGGGGTGCCCGCGGGGATCAGGTAGAGCCGGCCCTCCTCGGACGGGTGGCTCTGGACGAAGCGCTCGACGTCCATCTCCTCGCCCTCGTCGATCGCGGCGATCACCTGCTTGCGCATCAGCTCGAGGTCCGCGTCCTGCTGCAGACCGAGGAGCACACGGGCGTCCGGGTCGCTCTTCGCTGTCAGGTAGTACGTCTCGTGCTGGGTGTACGGCCAGCCGAAGTGCTCGCGCATGTACTCCTCCTGCGGGTGCAGATGGAGCGAGAGGCTGCCGCCGTCCACGGTGTCGAGGTAGTCGAAGCGGATCGGGAAGGACGTGCCGAACTCCTCGTGCACCTCGGCGCCGAGGAATTCCTCGGGGTGGAGCACGCACAGGAGCTGGAAGGGGATCTCGACCTCGGCCTCGGGGCCGTCGCCGACCAGGACGCCGGCCTCGGGGGCGATCAGCTCGTAGCCGAGTGCGGTGTTGCCGTTCTGCGGGGTCACACCGAGTTCCCTGGAGGCCCAATGGCCGCCCCAGGGCGTGGAGTTGAACCAGGGGCGGGTACGGACCGGGCCGCGCGCAAGATCGGCGAGCGTGGCGCGCAGGGTGGCGCCGTCGACCGAGGCGGGGCGGGCGGTGTCCTGCAGGTCCAGCCACCGGTCGATCCGCGCGGCGTGCGCGTCGCGGTGCGCGTCCAGCATCGGCCAGTCCGCGTAGAAGAGGCGGCGCAGCTCGCCGGGTGCGCCGTGCCGGCCGAGGTTCACGCCGAGGGCCGGGTCGCCCGCGGCGACGGCCGCCTCGGCGTACCGCTTGGGCAGGTCCGCGTACCAGAGCAGATCGTGCGGGACCAGGGCGGCGCCCGGGCCGAGCACGACGAGCAGGCCCTCGTCGGTGGCCTCGACCGCCGGCAGCGACTCGTACACCTCGGCGAGCGAGGCGCGGGCCAGGGGGAGGTAGTGCGGGTCGGCCCCGTGACCGTCGCCGGTGCGGCGCAGGACCGTGTCCCAGTCGGCCTCGTGGTCCCTCAAGTCCAGGACACGGCAGGCGAGTTCACGCGCGGCGAGGGCATCGGACAGTGCGCTGCGCACGGCGCTCCAGTCGAGCGCGGCCGGGCCGTCCAGGGCCAGGACGGCCGGGCCGGCGGGCAGGGTCGCGACGGCGGTCTCCCACCCGCGTGCGACCGTCCCGCCGACGGCCTGATAGCGGGGATTGTGCTGGTAGGAGCGGGTCACGGCACTCTCCGGGGTCGTAACTGTGAATGTTATCGTTAACTCTACGGTGCGGGGGGCGCCCGCCGTCAAGGCGGTCCGTATGACGGCGGGGCGCCCCGCAAGGGTCAGCTCGCCCGGGCGCGCAGGTCGAGTTCGATGTCCTCGAGGCTGCGTCCCTTGGTCTCGACGACGAAGCGGCGGGTGAAGAAGTTGGCGTACGCGCAGATGGCGGCGAAGCCGAGGAAGAGCCAGCCGATGCCGACGGCGTCGAGCAGGACGGGGAAGCTCAGGGAGACGATGAAGTTGGCGGCCCAGAGCAGCATGGTGCAGAAGCCGACCGCGGCGCCGCGTACGTGCAGCGGGAAGACCTCGCTGATGACGACCCAGCAGACCGCTCCCCAGGAGGCGGAGAAGCTGATGATGAAGGCGGCGAGGCAGGCCAGGGTGATCAGGCCGACCAGGCCCATCCCGTCCGGTTCCGGCAGCAGGAGGGAGGTCGCGGCCAGGACGGTGAGGCTGGTGCACATGCACACAGCGCCGGTCAGGAGCAGTCGCTTGCGGCCGACCTTGTCGATCAGCCAGATCGCGACCAGGGTCATCAGCATGTTGATCGCGCCGATGCCGGTGTTGGCGTAGATCGCGGCGGAGTCGCTGAAGCCGACGTTGGTGAGTGTCGTGGGTGCGTAGTAGATGATCGTGTTGATGCCGACGACCTGGTTGAGTACGGCGAGGCCGATGCCGACCACGAGGGCCGGGCGCAGCCAGGGTGCGAACACCTCGCGCAGGCCGGCCTGTTCCTTCGAGGCGGCTTCCACCTGTTGGATCTCGGCCAGTTCGGCGTCGACGCGGTCTGCGCCGCGGGTGCGGGCGAGGACCTCGCGGGCTTCGGCCTCGCGGCCGTTGCGAAGGAGCCAGCGCGGTGTTTCGGGCATCACGATCAGGCCCGCGAGCATCACGATCGAGGGCACGATGGCGAGGCCCAGCATCCAGCGCCAGGCCTCGGCGCCGGCGAGCAGCGAGTTGGTGACGTAGGCGACGAAGATGCCGACGGTGATCATCAGCTGGTTGAGGGAGGACACGGCGCCGCGGATGTGGGTCGAGGCCATCTCGGAGAGGTAGAGCGGAACGACCACCGAGGCCGCGCCCACGCCGAGGCCGAGCAGTACGCGGGCGGCGACGAGCAGGATGACGTTCGGGGCGAGGCCGGCGGCGAGTGCGCCCACGCTGAAGGCGACGGCCGCGGCCATGCCGACGCGGCGGCGGCCGAGGGAGTCGGCGAGCCGGCCCGCGGCGGTCGCCCCGGCCATCGCGCCCACCAGGAGCGAGCTGACGACGAAGCCCTCGGCGAGCGGCGTGAGGCCCAGTTCGTCGCGGATGTAGAGCAGGGCGCCGGCGATGACTCCGGTGTCGTAGCCGAAGAGCAGGCCACCGAGGGCGCCGAAGAAGTAGATCCGTTTCGTGGACCTGCCCACGCTTCTCGCGTCGGGTATCGCTGCCTGGGACACGGCGGCCTCCGGGATGGGGTGGGGACGTGGGTGGGTTAACGTTCACACGGAAGTTAGCTGGGTGTTGCGGAGCCGTCAACGGGTGTGCGGCAGGGTTCTTCGAGGTCCCGGGCCGGTACGCGGGCGGGGCGGAGAGAGGTCGGGGGTGGCGGCGAGTGCGGCCTCGGCGGGAGTGCGCCGCTGGTGGGTGCTCGGCTCGTCCGTGCCGCTGGAGGCCAAGTGCTGCTGGAAAAACGGGGGTTGGGGTCGCGGCTGCGGTCTCGGCGTGAGGTCGGATCGAGGTCGCGCCACGCCACCTGTGCCCCCGCTGATGTGCCGGCCTGTTCGACCGCTCGTCATGTCGATGTCATTGACATGGCTCCGTCGAGCGCGGGAGGCTCCTGGTCGCGGAATTGATGGTAACGATAACTCCCAGTGTCAGGAGACTGCCATGCCAGGTCGCCCCAGAACCGGGCGAACCACTCGACCAGGGACCGCCGCCCGCCACCTGACCGTCCTGCTCAGCGTGCTGCTGCTCGTCCTGGGCGCGGCGACCGGCGCGAGTGCGTCCGCAGCCGCGGCGGCACCCGACGCCGCACCCGCAGAGGCCGCCGCCCGGGCCCAGGACGGCTCAGGCGACTATGTGGACAAGGTCAACCCGTGGGTGGAGTCCGACATCGCCCGCTACTTCTTCTTCCAGTCGGCGAGCAGACCGTTCGGGATGGTCAAGCTGCGCCCGGACACCAGCACCCACTCCTCCCGCGACACCGGCTACCGGCACAACGAGAACCAGGTCAAGGGCTTCAGCCACCTGCACGACTGGCGGCTCTCCGGCGTGCAGGCGATGCCCACCACCGGCAGTGACGTGCCCAAGCTCGAGGGGGACAAGGGCTGGCAGTCGCATGTCGACCACGACAACGGCGAGGTGGTGGAGCCCGGTTACCACAAGCTCCACCTGGACCGGTACGACGTGGACGCGGAACTCACCTCCACCGACCGCGTCGGCCTGCACCGGTACACGTACGCCGAGGGCGGCCGCAGCGACATCCTGGTCAACCTCGGCGGCCACCTCGGCGAGGCGATCATGGAGCGCGCGCATGTCACCCGCAGCAGCGACCGCGGGATCGCCGGCCATGTGCTCCAGTACGGCGAGGGCTTCCCGTCGGACGACCCCGACCACAAGGTCAAGCTGTACTTCGACATCCGCTTCGACAAGCCCTTCGACTCGATGCGCGGCTGGTCCGACGGCGAGCTCACCGATGACGGCAAGCCCGTCGAGGAGGTCGAGGGCAAGGACGCGGGCGCCTATGTCCGTTACGACGACCTCAAAAAGGGCGAGCAGGTGCAGATGAAGGTCGGCCTGTCCCTCACCGGCGCCGAAGGAGCGAAGAAGAACCTCGAATCCGAGCTGCCCGGCTGGGACTTCGACGCGGTCAAGGCCGACGCCCAGCAGCAGTGGAACGAGATGCTCGGCCGTATCGACGTCGGCGGCGGCTCCGCGAAGCAACAGGAGAAGTTCTACACCGACCTCTTCCACGTCCTGTGCGGCCGCAGCATGATCAGCGACGCCGACGGCGCATACCTGGACAACACCTGGGGCCGTGACCGCGTCGGCCGGATCCCCACCGGCCGGGACGGGAAACCCGAGTTCGCGATGTACAACTACGACGCGCTCTGGCTGACCCAGTGGAATCTCAACAGCGTGCTCGGACTCGCGTATCCGGAGATCTACAGCAGTCTGGTCAAGTCGCAGCTGCAGATGTACAAGGACGGCGGGCTGCTGCCCAGAGGCCCGGTCGCGGGCAACTACTCGATGGTGATGAGCGGTTCACCCATCACCTCGTTCATCACGGGCGCGTACAACAAGGGCATCCGCGACTTCGACACCGACCTGGCCTACGAGGCGATGATGGACGCACAGTCGATGGGCGGGCTCTACGACAAGGCCTGGTTCGACTACAAGAACTGGGGCACCGGCGGCAATCGCGAGTACCTCGACCTCGGCTATGTGCCCGACGGCACCACCGACCAGGGCGCCGGCCAGACCCTGGAGTACGCGAACCAGGACTTCTCGCTCGCCCGGTTCGCCGGCAGCCTCGGCAAGCGTGGCATCAACGCCACCCAGTACGCGAAGGCCGAGGCCTCATCGGAGCTGGACAAGCAGCACACCGCGGCCCGTGCGATCGACGGCCGGCCGCAGCGCGCGCCCACCGACGTCGAGTGGGCTTCGGACGGCGAGAAGACCCCCTCGATCGAGCTGACCTGGGACAAGCCGCGCACCCTGCACCAGGTGGTGCTCAGCGACCGGGCGGACAAGGACAGCAACGTCCGCTCCGGAACACTGGAGTTCAGTGACGGCTCCCGCGTGAGGGTCGACGACATCCCGGCCGACGGCTCGGACAAGAGGGTCCGCTTCGACCGGCGCAAGGTCACCTCGGTGAAGTTCACCGCCACCGGTGGCGAGGGCAAGGACGTGGGCCTCAACGAGTTCGAGGCCTGGGACGACACCGACACCGAGAAGTACCTGTCGGACCGCTCGCGGAACTGGCGCAACCTCTACGACGACGACACCGGCTTCATCCGCCCGCGCGACGCGGACGGTGAGTGGCGCACGCCCTTCGACCCGCTGGCCGAGGACGACTTCGTCGAAGCGAACTCCTGGCAGGCCACCTGGTTCACCACCCACGACGTGATGGGGCTCGCCAACCGGATGGGCGGCGAGACGGCCTACGCGGACAAGCTCAACTACGCGTTCACCGCGGCCGAGAAGGACGACTTCATCGCCGAGTACGGAGCCGGCCACGTCTCGTACGGCAATCAGCCCGGCCTCGAGATGGCCCATCTGTTCAACTACGTCGGCAAGCCCTGGCTGACCCAGCACTGGGTGCGGCAGGTCAAGGAGAAGACGTACGGCTCCACCGCCACCGACGACGGATACGGCCACTTCGACGAGGACCAGGGGCAGATGGGCGCGCTGAGCGCCCTGATGGGCATGGGGCTCTTCGAGGTCACCGGCGCCGGCCTGCAGAAGCCCGTCTACGACATCACCTCGCCGGTCTTCGACGAGATCACCATCAAGCTCGACCCCCGCTACAACAAGGGCAAGCAGTTCCGCATCGTCACGCACGGCAACTCGGCCGAGAACCAGTACATCCAGCGCGCGAAGCTGGACGGCAAGCGCCTGGACAAGGCCTGGTTCCGGCACGATCAGCTCGCCGACGGCGGCACGCTCGAGCTGTGGATGGGCGACGAGCCGAACAAGGAATGGGGCACCGAGCAGCTGCCGCCCTCCGAGTCGAAGTCCGAGGGACGCAAGTCGACCTTCGTGCAGGACATCTCGGTGAGTGGTCCCGAGAAGGTCGACGAGCCCTACGGGGACACGCAGTTCAAGGCGAAGGTCGCGCCCGAGGACGCCACCTTCAAGGAGGTGTTCTGGTCGGTCACGGAACCCGACGGTTCGCCGACGAAGAAGGCCGAGATCGGTCTCGACGGCACCCTGACCATCAATCACCGCGACGGCGAGGTACGGGTCACCGCGACCTCCGCGGACAGCGGCGACGCCACCGCTTCACAGCTGGTGGACATCGGCCTCGACCGGGACAAGTTGCGTGGCAACGCGGCCTGTCGGCCGGGTGTGAAGGCCACCGCCTCGTCCGAGTACGACGACGACTACCCGGCGAAGAACGTCCATGACAGCTGTGCCGGCAAGGGCCCGGAGGCCGGTGCGGACTGGGCGTCGAAGGGCGAACTGAACCCGTGGGTCCAGCTGGACTGGCCCGAGAAGGTCAAGGCGGACCGGATCGTCCTCACCGACCGCAAGACGCGGGACAACGCGGGCAGCGGCGTGCTCACCTTCTCCGACGGCAGCGAGGTGACCGTGGACGATCTGCCCGCCAAGGGCCCGAAGACGGTGAAGTTCCCGATGAAGTCCTTCGACTGGGTGCGCTTCCGGGCGACGGACGGCACGGGGCCCAATACCGGCCTTGGTGAGTTCCAGGTCGACGCGGTGCCATCGGTGCCCGAGGCGCCCACCGCGGTCGAGGCCACGGCCGGTCGGGGCAGCGCCACCGTCGAGTGGAAGGCGCCGGACTTCAACGGTGGGGCTCCTGTGACCGGTTACCTGGTCACGCCGTACCGGGACGGAGAGCCGCTCGACCCGGCACGGGTGGGCGGATCGGCCAGGAAGGCGGAGGTGAAGGGGCTCACCGCCGGCGCCTCGTACACCTTCACCGTCACCGCCGAGAGCCTGGCGGGGCGCGGGGCGCCGAGCGCCGAGAGCGATCCCGTGCGGCCCGAGTGACCGCGTGACCGGCGTCAGCGAGTGACCGGCGTTACCGAGTAGAGGAGTCGGAGCGGCGGGTTCGGGGCTGAAGTGCCCCGGGCCCGCCGCTTTCGTACGTTGCGATCGAAACGATCGATTCGGATGGAACTATTGAGCGTTTGAGCAGGCGCGTGCTAGAAACCGCTTGCCCCATCCGGCAGTTCTCGTCTTCCGCCCTCTCCGGAGCTCTTATGACGACCCCCTGCTCACGCCGCCTTTTCCTCGCGGCATCCGGCACCACCGCTCTCGCACTCGGCCTCACCGGCACTCTCGCGGCGGGCAGCTCGCGCGCCGCTGCGCCGGACGACGAGTTCGCCGAACTCCGGGCCAAATGGCGCACCTTGATACTCGGCGAAGGCTTCGGCCCCACCGCCGAACCCTTCAAGTCCAAGCTCGCCGCCCTCGGCACCCAGGCCGCCGACCTGCTCGCGACCATGGCGCCGAAGCCCGGCTCCCTCTGGCCCGACCTCGACTACGCGGACCCCGACCCGAACCAGGACACCGAGTCGTACGGCTACTCGGCCCGGATGCAGGACAGTTTCAACCAGCTGCGCACCATGGCCGAGGCCTACCACCAGCCGGGCACCGGGCTCACCGGAGACGAGAAGCTCAAGCAGGCCGTCCTCACCGGCCTCGACCACCTGCACGAGGACGTCTACCACGCCTCCAAGGAGCCCTTCGGCAACTGGTACAACTTCCAGATCGGCGCACCCCAGGCCCTCCTGGACATCGCCGTCCTGTTCCACGACGACCTCACCGCCGGGCAGATCGACGGCTACTGCGCCGCCGTCGACCACTTCCTGCCGGACTCCGCGGTCGAGGAGTACACCGGCACCAGCACCGGCGCGAACCGTGTGGACCTGTGCCGCGGCCTCGTCCTGCGCGGCATCGTCGGCGGCACTCCGGAGAAGATCGCCCTCGGCAGCAGCGCGCTCACCCCCGTCTTCCCGTATGTGACCGAGGGCGACGGCTTCTACGACGACGGCTCCTTCATCCAGCACACCAACGTGCCCTACATCGGCGGCTACGGATCGGTGCTGCACGACGGACTCGGCCGGCTCTTCACCCTGCTGCGCGACTCCAGCTGGCAGGTCGACACACCCGACCGTCAACTCTTCCTGGACACCGTGGAGTCGGCCGTCGCGCCGTTCATCCACAACGGCCTGATGATGGACAACGTCTCATCGCGCGGCATCAGCCGGGGCCTGATCGCGAGCGACCCGTATCGGCTCGCCCAAGACGATCACACGCGCGCACACAGCATCATGTCCTCGATCCTGCTGGTCGGACAGGGTGCGAGCGCCGAGGAGCAGGCGCGCTGGGCGGCCATGGTCAAGGGCTGGCTGCAGCGCGACACCTACGGGCCCGCCCTGGAGAACCCCAAGCTGAACCTGGTCGCCACGGCCCGTCTCAAGGCGCTGTACGACGACGATGCGGTCAAGGCCGCTCCGGAACCGGTCGAGCACCGGGTCTTCGCGCAGATGGACCGGGTCACCCACCGCCGCCGCGACTGGACCGGCTCGGTCAGCATGGCCTCGGAGCGCATCACCCACTACGAGTTCGGCAACCAGGAGCACGCCCGTGGCTGGCACACCGGCTCCGGCTGGCTCTCCTGGTGGGGTGACGACCACGGACTCGGCCAGTACTCGGACGCCTATTGGCCGACGGTGGACCCGTACCGGCTGCCCGGCATCACCGTGTCCCGCAAGGAACTCCCCGACGGCTTCGGCGGCGACTGGGGCAATCCCGTCCCCGACACCCGCTGGGTGGGCGGCACGGGCGACGGCGAGTTCGGCACCACCGGACAGCATCTGCAGGGCGTCGACTCGACGATGCACGCCCGCAAGTCCTGGTTCTGGCTGGACGACTGTGTGGTGTGCCTCGGCTCGGACATCACCTCGAGCGACGGCGCCGCTGTCGAGACGGTGATCGACAACCGCAACCTCGGCGAGTCCGGCGCCCCGTCCCTCACCCTCGACGGCCGCCCTCAGCCCACGACCCAGGGCTGGAAGGCCTCCGGCAAGAAGGTGCGCTGGGCCAGGATCGCCGGCCACGCGGGCTATGTCTTCCCGCGCGGGGCCAGGATCGATGCCGTGCGCGAGGAGCGCACCGGGGCCTGGCAGGACATCAACGCCGGCAGCTCGCCGGAGAAGTTCACCCGCCGCTATCTCACCCTGTGGCAGGACCACGGCACCGACCCCGAGGGCGCCGGATACGCGTACATCCTGATGCCCGGAGCCAGTGAACTGCGTACCGCCGCACGGGCGTTGGACCGCCGATGGCTGGAGATCCTGGCCGACGGCGCCGAGCAGCACGGCATCCGGGTGCCCTCGCTCGGCTTCACCGGGATCAACTTCTGGCGGGCCGGCAGCGTCGGCAAGGTCACCGCCACGGCGCCCGTCAGCGTGCAGATCCGCGAGCGGCGCGACGGCACCGCCGTGCTCTGCGTCAGCGATCCGAGCCGCACCGTCGACGGACTGACCCTGACCTGGAAGCAGCCGGTCAAGTCGGTCGTCTCGAAACCGACTTCGCTCACCGAGTTCACCACCGGCGACTCGCTCACCCTCACCTTCGGCAAGCTCAGCGACAGCAAGGGCGCAACCCACAAGGTCGTCGTCAGGCGTTCCTGACCCGGCGGCGCGGGCCCAGCCCCGCGCCGCGGACGGCCGTCCCTCCTTCACCGGACCCTACGGAGGCCGCTCATGCGCAAACCCCTGCTCGCCACCACGGCCGCCGTCTTCGCCTGGTGTCTCGTCGCAGCACAGCCCGCCCATGCGGCGCTGATCTGGGACGGCGACGCATCCGGCGGGACCGGCGTGTTCTCCTCGATCCTGTGCGAGTCGCCCGGCAGCGTCGTCGCGCAGGACAACAACGACGGCCGCGGCCAGGTCTTCAAGTTCAACAAGCCGCGCGGACTCGACCGTTGCGAGGCGCACGGCATCACCGTGGACGGCTCCCGCTACACCTTCCGCAACGACTCCACGTACTACCTCGGCTGGGACACCTCGACCAACACCACCGACGCCGCCACGATCTTCCAGTGGAAGTCCTACGGCACCGGCGATCAGCACCAGCAGAACTATCCGGTCCTGATGAAGGTCGAGGGCGGCGAGCTCAAGCTCTTCCACATCGAGGTCGGCGAGAAGTGGACGCTGAAGTGGAGCACTCCGGTGCAGACCAGCACGTACAAGCGGATCGTGCTCGGCATCCACACCTCGAGCAGCGCCTCGTCCGGCTGGGTGGAGGCGTACTACAACGGCACGAAGGTGGCCTCGTTCTCCGGGCGCACCTGGGACGACCTGGGCAATGACACCCGCTTCGGCACCTACGGCGCGGAGGTGAAGGACAAGGCGGGCATCAACTGGATCGACGGTCTGAAGGTGGGGACGACGTACGCGGACGTGGAGTGAACCGGCGCGCCGCGGGCCCGGCCGAGCATCGTGCTCCGCCGGGCCCGCCACCCGTCAGCCCTGCTGTCCCGCCCGCTGGGCCGCCACCAGCTCCCGCGCCTCCTCGTCGCTGGCCACCGACGGCGGGGAGCCCTCGAGCGGCCGGCGTGCGGTCTCCTTCATCGCCAGGGCGGCCACCAGGCCGACGAGTCCGGCGAGCATGGTGTAGAAGGCCGGCATCAGCTTGTTGCCGGTGGCGCTGATCAGCGCGGCGACCACCAGGGGTGTCGTACCGCCGAAGAGTGACACCGAGAGGTTGAAGCCGATCGACAGGGAGCCGTAGCGCACCCGGGTCGGGAACAGCGCCGGCAGCGACGCGGACATCGTGCCGAGGTAGCAGACGAGCGCAAGTCCGAGAATCAGCAGACCCGCGAACACCGGTACGGTGCCGCCCTGTTGGATCAGCAGGAAGCTCGGCACGGACAGCACGATGAAGCCGAGGGATCCGGCGGCGAGCACGGGCTTGCGCCCGATCCGGTCGGAGAGCCGGCCCACCGAGGTGACCAGGGCCATCAGGACCAGCATCACCACGACGATCGACATCAGCCCGCCGGTCTCGCCGAAGCCGAGCTCGGTGAGATACGTCGGCATGTACGAGAGCAGCATGTAGTCCGTGATGTTGAACGCCGCGACCAGCGCGATGCAGAGCAGCATCGCCGGCCACTGGCCCACGAAGGTCTCCTTGAGCGACGACTTCTCACGGCCGGCCGTCATCGCCTCCTCGTCCTCCGCCATCTTCTGGAAGGCGGGGGACTCGTCGAGCTTGATCCGCAGATAGAGGCCCACCAGACCGAGCGGCCCGGCGACGAGGAACGGTATGCGCCAGCCCCAGGCCAGCATCGCGTCGTCGCCGAGCGTCATGGTCAGGACGGTCACGAGCAGTGCGGCGGCGGTGAAGCCGATCAGGGTGCCGAACTCCAGGAAGGAGCCCCAGAATCCGCGGCGCCGGTCCGGTGCGTACTCGGCGATGAAGGTCGCGGCGCCGCCGTACTCGCCACCGGTGGAGAAGCCCTGCACCATGCGGCAGACGATCAGCAGGACCGGGGCCCAGATGCCGATCGTGCCGTAGCCGGGGATCAGGCCGATCGCCAGGGTCGCCGCCGCCATCATGATCATGGTGAGGGCGAGGATCTTCTTGCGGCCCACCCGGTCGCCGAGCGGTCCGAAGAACATCCCGCCGAGCGGGCGCACCAGGAAGGCCGCGGCGAAGGTGGCGAGCGCGGACAGGGTCTGCGCGGAGGCGTTGCCGGACGGGAAGAAGACCTGCCCGATGGTGACGGCGAGATAGGCGTAGACGCCGAAGTCGAACCACTCCATGGCGTTGCCGAGCGCCGTCGCCTTCACCGCGCGCCTGACCTGGACCTCTTCCGTGACCGTGATGTCCGACTGGCGCAGCCGCGGGTTCTTCCTGCGGTGCACCGTGCGGAAGAGCACACGATGCCGTGCCACGGCCTCCGGGTCGGGGGCGGTGGTGGGGACTTCGCGTGCGTCAGTCGCATGGGGTGCTTCGGGGGCGATGCTCACAGGCAGCTCTTCTCCGTCGGTCGGTGCGGGACACAGGCCGCTTCGGCAACGTTTCCAGCCGCGAGCCTCCGCGCCGGTCCGCGAACGACCCGGATCGCCCGGACCTGCGCCCTGCCTCCGCGGGCCCTTCGACCTGCCCGTTTCGGGACGTAGGGCGAATACGGGCAGCTGGGAGGGGCACAGCGGCCACGAAGCTGACGGATGACAGATATTGAAATCTGTCATCCGTCATGCCAAGGTGGACGCACACCGCCACCGAGCCACCCCACACCGCCGGAGGAATCGCATGACCCCCACCGTCCCGACCCGCAAGCTCGGCACCACCGGCCCCCGCGTCTCCGCGCTCGGCCTCGGCTGCATGGGCATGTCCGCCCTGTACGGCGCCGCCGACCGCACCGAATCCCTGGCCACCATCCACGCCGCACTCGACGCCGGCGTCACCCTGCTCGACACCGGCGACTTCTACGGCATGGGGCACAACGAGCTGCTGATCGGCGAAGCCCTCCGCAGCGCCCCCACCGCAGTCCGCGAAAACGCCCTGACCAGCGTCAAGTTCGGCGCCCTGCGCGACCCCGACGGCGGTTGGAGCGGCTCCGACGGCCGCCCGGAAGCCGTGCGGAACTTCGCCGCCTACAGCCTGCAGCGCCTCGGCGTCGACCACATCGACGTCTACCGCCTCGCCCGCCTCGACCCGGACGTCCCCGTCGAGGAGACCGTCGGCGCCATCGCCGACCTCGTCGAGAAGGGACACGTCCGGCACATCGGCCTCTCCGAGGTCGGCGCGGACACTGTGCGCCGCGCCGCCGCCACCGCTCCCATCAGCGACCTGCAGATCGAGTACTCACTGATGTCCCGCGGCATCGAGGCCGAGATCCTGCCCACCACCCGCGAGCTCGGCATCGGCATCACCGCGTACGGCGTCCTCTCCCGCGGTCTCATCTCCGGCCACTTCAGCCTCGACCGCGAGCTCTCGCCCGGCGACTTCCGCTCCGTGAGCCCCCGCTTCCAGGGCGACAACCTCCGGCACAACCTGGACCTCGTCGAGCGACTGCGCAAGATCGCCGAACAGAAGGGCGCGACCGTCGCCCAGATCGCGATCGCCTGGGTGCTCGGCGGCGGCGCACAGCCCGGCGACGACATCGTGCCGCTGGTCGGCGCCCGCACCCGGGAGCGTCTGGCCGAGTCGCTCGGCGCACTCGACGTCACCCTGGATGCCGCCGACCTCGCCGCCATCGAGGCGGCCGTCCCCGCGGACTCGGCAGCCGGCGACCGCTACCCCGCGGCCCAGATGGCACACCTGGACAGCGAGCACTGATCTGCGCCCGGTACGGTCACTGCCATGCCACCGCCCAGCGAACCCCTGACCCCCGAGCGCATCCTCGCCGCGACCGAGGAGGTGCTGCGCCGGCACGGCGCCGCGAAGGCCAACGTGGTCGACGTGGCGCGGGCGCTCGGGGTCAGCCACGGCTCGGTGTACCGGCACTTCGCCACCAAGGCCGAGCTGCGCGGGGCGGTCACCAAGCGCTGGCTGGACCGGACGACCGCGCTGCTCGCCGACGTCGTCGCCGGCTCCGAGGCACCCACCGCCAAACTGCGGCACTGGCTCTCGGCGCTCTTCGACGCCAAACGGCACAAGGCGGGCGACGACCCCGAGCTGTTCGCCACGTACACCGTGCTCACCACCGAGCAGGGCGGAGTGGTCGACGCACACATCGATGAGCTGATCGGTCAGCTGACCGTCATTCTCCAGGAGGGCGTGGCGCAGGGCGAGTTCGCGATCGAGGATCTGCCGGTGACAGCCCGCGCCCTCTTCGAGGCGACCGCCCATTTCCACGACCCGGTGCACGCTCCCGAGTGGTCACGACCCGACGCGCAGGGAGCCTTCGAGGCCGTGGTCGCCCTGGTCACCCGCGGTATCGCGGCCCGCCCCGCCTGATCGGTCCACCGGCTCGCACACGGCCGCATCCCGCACGGCCGCCTCCCGCACGGCCGGCTCCGTGAACGACGCGGTGAACGGGCGGCCGTCGAGCGTCCAGTGCGAGTCCGCGGTCCTGCCGAGCGAGGCGAACACCTGGGCCGCCACGTCCTCGTGCCGTATGCCGTCGACCCGCACGCCCGCCGGGACGTCCGGCCCCGCGCAGGCCACCCAGGCCGTGGTCTCCAGCGCGGTACGCCCGCCGTGCCCGCCCTCGTCGCGGTGGCCGTGGTCGGTCACCACGATCACCGTCCAGGCCTCTTCGGCGTACGAGGGCCGGGAGCGCACCGCTTCCAGGAGCCGGCCGAGACGTGCGTCGGCCCGGGCCACCGACCGGTGGTACTCCGCACCGCAGCCGAGCACATGGCCGGTCTCGTCCACCGCGCCGAGATAGACGAACGACGCCACCGGATCGCCGCCGGCCAGCACCTGCACCGCATCGGCGGTGACCTGCTCGTCCGCCGCCTCCCAGGCCTCGACGGTGTCCGCGGCGGCCGCGCAGTGGCTGATCCGGGACGGCTCGCGGAACAGCGGACCGCCGTTCGCGACGGTGAGCAGCGGCTGCCAGCCGGCCGCCACATAGGTGGACCGGCCGTCCTGCAGATTCAACCGGGTGGTGAAGTCGGGGAAGACGGCGAGACGGTTCCCCGTCAGGTCGTTGCCCCAGACCGCGTGCTTGTCCACCCGGACGCCGGTCACGATCGTCGCCCAGCAGGGACCCGACATCGTGGGCGTGCCCGGCGCGATGTCGACCGGGGCGAGGAAGCCCGCCGTCACCACCGAGTCCAGCTGCGGTGTGGGCACCCCGGCCAGCGTGTCCAGGCGGACCCCGTCGATCCCGACGACGAGGACGCGGCGCTCCCGGGCGGGCACGTCCGGGCGGTCGTGGGCAGTGGACATGTCGGATCCTCCAGGGGTGTCAGGCCGAGTGCTGCAGTGCTTGTGGGTCCACACGGTGACGGAACGTCAACCCCTGTGCGTACCGCCCCAGTTCATCCGCCGTCGCATCGGCGAGACGGTGCAGTTCACCGCCGATCGACCCGGCCAGATGCGGGGTCAGCAGGACGTTCGGCAGGTCGAAGAGCGGTGAGTCGGCGGGCAGTACCTCCGGCTCGGTGTGGTCGAGGACGGCGTGCAGCCGCCCCGTCCTGACCTCCTTGGTCAGCGCCTCGGTGTCGACGAGGGAACCCCGCGCGGTATTGATCAGCGTGGCGCCGTCGGGCATCAGGGACAGCCGCGCCGCATCGAACATCCGCCGGGTGGCCGGGAGTTCGGGTGCGTGCAGCGACACCACGTCGCTGCGTGAGACGAGCGCGTCGAGGCCGGCCTGCTCCACCCCGAGCTCCCGTGCCTCCCGTTCACTCAGATACGGATCGTGCACCAGGACCCGTACGTCGAAGGGCCGCAGGAGCTCCACCACCCGGCGCCCGATCCGGGACGCACCGACCAGGCCCACCGTACGGCGGTAGTTGCCGACCGAGGGGAAGCGCTCGAGGAGGTTCACCCGCTGTCGGGACTGCCGGTAGGCGTACGCGCCGTCGAGCACCCGCTTGTTGGCGAACAGGATCGCCGCCACCGTGTACTCGGCGACCGGCAGGGCGTTCGCGGCCGCGGCCGTGCTGACCTGGACACCCCGCTCCCAACAGGCGTCCGTGATGTGGTGCTTGACGCTGCCGGCCGAGTGCACGACGGCCCGCAGCCGCGGCATCCGGCTGAGCGCGGCCCGGTCGATCCGCGGACACCCCCAGCCGGTGACGAGCACCTCGGTCTCGGCGAGCATCCTGCCGAGCACCGGATCGGGCGCAACGAAGTCGGTGACGAGCACCTCGGTGTCGATCCGAGCGAGCCGGGCGATCCGCGCCAGGGCCTCCCCGCCGAAGATCGCGTCCCGGGTCTCCCGGCTCATCGCCAGCACCGCGCGGGGCCGGGCGGCGGTGGCATGCGGCGTCTGGGTCACTTGACGGCTCCCGCGGTGAGTCCGGAGCGCCAGAAGCGCTGCAGGCAGAGGAAGGCCACGATCAGCGGGACGACGGAGACGAGCGAGCCGACGATGACCAGGGTGTAGTACTCGGGCTGCTGCTGGACGCTCTGGTACCAGGTGTACAGACCGAGGGTGACCGGATACAGCTTCTCGTCATTGAGCATCATCAGAGAGCTGTAGAAGCTGTTCCAGGCGGCGGTGAAGGTGAACAGGAAGATCGTCACGAAGCCGGGCGCCAGCATCGGCAGCGAGACCCGCGCGAAGATCCGCACCTCGCCCGCACCGTCCATCCGGGCGGCCTCCAGGGCCTCGCCCGGTACGTACCCCTCCGAGAACACCCGGGCCAGATAGACCGCGAACGGATTGACCAGACTCGGGATCAGGACGGCCCAGTACGTGTTGACCAGGCCGAGCTCGGACGCCATCAGATACAGCGGCAGCGCGAGCACCGTGGACGGCACCAGGATGCCCACCAGGACGACCCCGAACAGCTTCTCCTTGCCCGGGAAGTCGTACTTGTCGAAGGCGTATCCGCAGGCCACCGAGATCAGGGTGGTGAGGAACGCGCCGGCCACCGTGTAGAGCAGGGTGTTCGCCATCCAGCGCAGGAAGATGCCGTCGTTGCGGGTGAAGAGGTCGCCGAGGTTGGTGAAGAAGTGGAAGGCGCCGAGGCCGAACGGGTCGGTGGCGAACAGGTCTTCCTGGTTCTTCGTCGACGCGATGAGCAGCCAGGTCAGCGGCATCAGGGTGTAGAGGGCGAAGACCACGAGCACGGCGTTGACCACCGGCTTCGCGGTCGGTCTCGGGCGGGGGCGGCGGGCGTTCGGCGGCTTCGGCGCGGGATGCGCGGCCCGCGGCGGCGGTACGGCCCCCTCGACGGGCGCGGGGAGCGGGGTGGTCCGGGTGCTCATGACTGCCTCCACCGGTTGCCGAGCTTGGTGACGACGAAGGAGAGGGCTCCCGCGACGAGGGCGAGCAGCAGGGAGGCCGCGGCCGCGAGGCCGTAGTCGTACCCCTTGAACGCGGCGTTGTAGATGAACATCGTCGGCGACCACTCCTCCGACATCCCGTCCGCCCGCAGCTGCACGATCTTCGGCGAGTCGAAGAGCTGGACGGCACCGACGCAGGTGAACAGCAGGGTCAGGACGACCGTCGAGCTGATCATCGGGATCTTGATACGCAGGGCCGTGCGCAGTTCACCGGCGCCGTCGACCCGGGCGGCCTCCAGGGTCTCGCGCGGGACGGCCTGCAGCGCGGCATAGAAAATGATCATGTTGTAGCCGATCCACTGCCAGGCCGAGATGTTGACGATCGAGAGGAGCGTCTCGTCGGAGCCGAGGAAGTCCCAGTGCAGACCGAGCCCTTGGAGGGCGTCGGTGACCGGGCTCAGGCCCGGGGTGTACAGATAGAGCCAGATCAGCGAGGCGATGATCGCGGGCACCGCGTGCGGCAGGAAGTAGGCGATCTGGAAGAACCGCTTCGCCCGGGCGAGCGCGGAGTCCACACAGAGCGCAAGGGCCAGCGCACCGCCGATCATCACGGGGATGTAGATCGCGCAGTAGACCGCGATGTTCCCGAAGGAATGCAGGAACGCCGGGTCGGTGAGCGCCTTGGTGTAGTTGCCGATTCCGGCGAACGCCCGCTCCGCGCCGCCGAATCCGAGCCCCGAGGCCCGCTTCTCGTACAGGCTCATACAGCCGGCGTACGCGACCGGCGCGACGGTGGCCGCGGCGAACAGGACGAAGAACGGCACCATGAACAAGGCCGCGGCGCCGTGCTGTTGGCGCCGGGCCCCGGAGAGGGTCCTGGCACCCGTGGACTTCCGGGACCGGAGTGAGGGTGAGACCACGCGCGGACTCCTTCGGGTCGGGCGGTACGGGGGAGCGTCGGGCGACGAGCAGGAAGCCGGGCCGGGGCGGGGCGCGGTGTCCGCAGCCCGGCCCCGGCTCGGATCAGTCCGCCAGCTTCAGGCCGCGGTCCCGCACGGCCTTCTCCGCCCTGGACTGGCCCGCGGTCAGCGCCTTGGACTGGGCGGCGCCGGTGGTCATCTGGGCGCTGGTGACCTGCTGGTGGACCGGGCCCCAGGTCCAGCCGGGGACGATGGTGTCGGCGGCCGCACCGGACAGCTCGTACACGTCCTGGCCGTCCCAGTACGAGCCGTCGAACTCCCTGGCCGCCACCTTGCGCATGTTCTCGTTCGCCGGGAGCGCGCTGCTCGGGTCCTTCTGTGCGCCGAGCCGTGCCTTCATCGACGCGGGGTCGGTGGTGGCCCAGCGGATGAACTCCGCCGCCGCCCCTGCCCTGGCGTCCGACTCCTGCTTGGGGGCGATGAACGCGGTGCCGCCGTACATGCCGGTGGCGGGCTTTCCGTCCCAGCTGGGCAGCGGGGCGATGCCCCACTTGCCCTTCAGCTTGGGATAGCTGGGGCCGAAGGCGGCCGCGCTCCAGGAGGCGCCGATCACGGTGGCGACCTTGCCCGTGGCGCGCTCCTTGTTCTCGCCCTCGCCCCACAGCGGGGTCTTCGAGGCGAGGCCGTCGGCGAGCAGTCCGTCCCAGTACTTCGCGACCTTCCGGGACGCGGCGCTGTCGATGTCGACCTTCCAGGCGTCGCCCTTCGTGCCGTACCAGCGGGCGCCGGCCTGCCAGGCGAGTCCGGCGAGCAGGGCCGGGTCGCCCCCGCCGAAGTTGGTGATACGGACGTCCGGGTCGGCCTTGGTGATCTTCTCGGCCGCCTTGCGGTAGTCGTCCCAGGTCTTCGGGACCTCGACGTCGAACTTCTTGAACAGGTCCTTGCGGTAGAAGAGTTGAATGGGCGTCACGTCGAAGGGGACGGCCCAGGTGCGGCCTCCCAGGTTGACGAGCGAGCCGATCGACGAGGGGAAGTCCTTCTGCACGCTGTCGCCCGCGACCTCGGTCAGATCGGTGAGGTTCCCGTCGCTGGCGAACTCGGGCAGCTGCGAGTAGTCCATGGTGGCCACGTCCGGGGCGTTGTTGCCCTTGACCGCGTTGGTCAGCTTGGCGACGCCGTCCGGTCCGGCCGGGACCAGGGAGAACTTCACCTTGATGTTCGTATGGGTCTTGTTGAACGCCTCGACCGTCTCCTTGGCCCCGGCGGTCGCCGACCAGTAGGTGAGAGTGACCGGCTCGCCCTCGGAGCCCGCCGCCGCGGGATCGTCGCCGCCGCCTCCGCAGGCCGTGGCCAGCACGGCCAGGGCGGCGACGGATGCGGTGAGGGCGAGGGTGCGGGAGGTACGGGCAGTACGGGAGGTGCGGGAAGTACGCGGCATGGCACGGCTCCTACGGGACCTCGGTCTGCGCGGGGCAGGTCGGGAGAGGTGGATGAACGCGGCCATCCTTTGCGCCAAATCGATCGCGGTCAAGAGCGAACGACCAACTCAATCAAAACGATCGCTCGGCAAGGTGCTGATCCGCCGCATCCCGGATGCGGTCCTCCATCACCGAAGGCCCTCGGCTCAGCGCCTCGGTCCAGTGCCTCGACTCAGCGCTCCGACTGCTCCGACTGCTCCGCGCCGCACGATGCGCGGACCCTCAACTCCGGGAGCAGATCGGTGTGTTGACGCGCCCCGGCGCGCTCCTCGACCAGCCCGGCCAGCAGGATCTCGGCCGCCTTCGCGCCCACCGCCCGGGTCGCCGGCGCCACCGCCGTGAGCGGCAGGTCCGACAGCGAGGCGACCTCGTCCAGGTACGCCACCACCGCCAGGTCCTCCGGTACGCGCACACCGCGCGCCTGCAGCCTGGGCACCAGCACGATCGCGTCGGCGTCGCTGTGCACCAACACCGCCGTGACGCCGTCCTGTTCGACCACCTCGCAGAGATAGTCCAGGGTGCGGTCGAAGCGGTCCGCCTCGCCCGCGGACGGCTCCGAGTCCAGCGGCGACGCCGGCGCGCGGTCCAGGCCGAGCGTCGCCACCGCCGACTCGAACCCGAGCCGCAGATCGCGACCGGTCGGCGACTCCTGGATGGCCAGGGCGACCTTCCGGTGTCCAAGGGAGGCGAGATGGCGTACCGCGTCCGCAGCCCCGTGGCCGTGGTCGGAACGCACCCGGTCCAGGGCGTCCGCCGGATGGCCGGGCGGTGCCCAGCGCTCCACGAGGACCGTCGGCACCGGGACGTCCGCCACCCAGCCCCCCTCGTCGTCGAGCGCCGCGCCCGTCTCCCAGTTCGGCGTGAGGAGCAGCCCGTCGATGCCCGCCGAGACCAGTCGCTCGACCTGCGCCGCGTCCTCGTCCGGCAGGTACTGCGAGATGCCGATGGCCAGGCGGGCCCCCTGCGCCTCGACGGCCTCCCGGGCGCCGCGCACCACATCGGCGTAGTAGTAGTGCGTGGTCGGTACGACCATCCCGACCACCAGGCCGTCGGCGGACCGCGGTGCCCGGCCGGCCGCCGGTGCGGGCCGGTCGCCCGGCCAGATCACGGCTCCGTGCATGCGGCGCACCCGGCCCTGGGAGGCGAGCGCCTCCACGTCGCGGCGGAGTGTGACCGCGGAGACGCCGAGGGCCTCCGCCAGCTCGGCGACGCGCACACTGCCGCGCTGCCGGACGAGTTCGAGCAACTGCTCGTGCCTCTGGTCCACATGGACTCGCATGCCGCTCCCGGTTCCGTCGTGCGTCGTCGAGTCCGGCACGCAGCGGGGGCGCGACCGGGTCAGGACACTGTCCCGATCACCCTATCGATCGCATACGATCAAAACGATCCCCTCGGCCGGAATCGTCAGCCCCGTCCGGTCTCCGCGCCGCCCTCCGCCGCCTCCGAGAGGCGTGCCGCGGCCTCCCGCTGACGAGCGGTCGAACCACGCAGAAAGCGCGTGATCGTCTCCAGCTCCTCCGTGCTGAACTCCTCGTACAGGGCGTGCACTTCACGTGCCCAGTCGTCGAAGAGCGGGGCGACCTCGGCGAGCTTCTCCGGCCGGAACTCGATCAGCACCCGCCGCTTGTCCGTCGGGTGCTTCACCCGGCGGACGTACCCCTTGGCCTCCAGGCGGTCGACCAGGCCGGTCACCGACGCGGGCCGCAGCCCGGTGCGCTCGGCCAGCTCCTTCGCGGTGAGCGCCCCGAGCCGTTCAAGGAGTTCGAGGGTCTTCGTCTCGGAGGCGCCGAGGCCCTGCAGGGATGCGACGGCGGTATGGAACATCACGGACACCGTGCTGCTCTCCCGGCCCGCCGCGGTCAGCTCCTCGATGGCCTTCTCGCGTCGTCCGCTGTCACTGGTCATGGGCCGAGGCTAGCAAGAATTTCGTTTGCTCGAACTAAGTACTTGTGATCATGCCGGACCGCGTGCAATTGTTTCGTTAGATCGAACGAAATAAATTGCAGCGACAGCGCGATCGACAGCACCAGCACCAGCACCAGCGACCGCATCGACAACAGCCACGGGAGACGAGATGTCCGCGACCACCACCACCCCACCGCCGGGCGGCACCGCAGCCGCCGCCCCGTATCCACGCCGCTGGGCGGCGGCAGCCGTGATGATGGTCGCGGCCCTCATGGACCTGCTCGACGTCACCATCGTCAATGTCGCGATCCCGTCCATCGGCCGCGACCTCGGCGCCTCCGAAACCGCCCTGCAATGGCTGGTGTCGGCCTATCTCCTCGGCTTCGCCGCCACGCTCATCGTGGCCGGACACCTCGGCGACCGGTACGGACGCAAGGTGCTCTTCCTGATCGGCACCGCCGGCTTCGGCCTCGCCAGCCTGGCCTGCGGCGTCGCCCAGAGCCCCGGCCAGCTGATCGCCGCCCGCGCCGTGCAGGGCGTCGCCGCGGCCCTGCTCATGCCACAGGTGCTCGGCTCCTTCCGCACGCTCTTCCACGGCAAGGAGCGCGGCGCGGCCTTCGGGATGTACGGCGCCGTGGCCGGCTTCGCCTCCGCGATCGGGCTGCTGCTCGGCGGAGTGCTCACCGACGCGGACCTCTTCGGCCTCGGCTGGCGCTCGGTCTTCCTGGTCAATGTGCCGGTCGCGATGGCCACCTTCGCGGCGGCCCTGGTCGTCGTACCGGCCACGCGGGAGCGCGGCGCGGGACGGCCGGACGTGATCGGCAGCCTGGTGCTCGCCGGTTCGCTCGTCGCGATCGTGCTGCCGCTGGTCCAGGGCCACGCGAACGGCTGGCCGGTGTGGGGTTGGCTCTGCCTCGCCGCCGGAGTGCTCGGACTCGCGGGGCTCGGGCTGTTCGAGGCGCACCGGCGCGGCGCCCGCACCGTGCCGCTGCTCCCGGCCAGGGCCTTCCGGCTGCCGGCCTTCTCGGTGGGAGTGCTCGTCCAACTCCTGTTCTCCGTCGGCATGCAGGGCTTCTTCCTGGTCTTCGCGATCTGGCTGCAGGGCGGGCAGGGGTACACGCCGATGCAGGCCGGCGTGCTCACCGTCGCCTTCTCCGTCGGAGGGTTCCTCACCGCGCCAATCGCCGATGTGCTCGCCGTGCGGTTCGGCCGGCTGGTCCTGGTGGCCGGATCGCTGATGATGGCGGGCGGTTTCGGCTGGGTGTGGTCGGCCGTGGACGCCGCGGCCGAGGTGCACACCGGCGCCTGGTCACTGGCCCCCGGACTGCTGATCGCCGGCGCCGGCCTCGGCTTCCTGGTGGTCCCGCTGGTCAATGTCGTCCTGTCCGCCGTGCCGGCCGACATCGCCGGGGGAGCGTCCGGGATCTTCTCCACGGCGCAGCAGTTCGGCGGCGCGCTCGGGGCAGCGGTGATCGGCACGGTCTTCTTCGAGCACGCCCCGGACGGCCTGACCGATGCACTCGGCGCCGCGATGCCCTGGGTGATCGCCGGATTCGCCGTCTGCGCGCTGCTCTGCCTCGCGCTGCCGCGTACCGCGATCGCCGCGCACGAGGAGTGACGGCGGGCGAGCGGGCACGGCGGTCAGCCCCGGTGCCGGGACACCGTGTGCAGCAGGCGGCGGCGGAGCGGTTCGTCAGGGAGCTGCTCCGCCGCCGCGCGCGCCGTCGCATGCGCATGGCCGCCCGGGTCCTCGATGCTCAGCAGCCGCAACACCGCGTCCGCCGCCCGTGGATCCCCGCGCAGCGCCAGCCCGTGGGCCGCCTCCGCGGCGGTCGCCGGATCGGCATCGGCCCGCCGGGCGGCCAGCGCGGCCCGTACGCCGGGACCGTCGCCGCCGAGCCGGCCGAGCGCGGTGACCGACCACTCCCGTACCTCGGAGTCCGGGTCGGCGGACAGCCGTACCAGCGCGGCGATCGCCGGCTCCTCGGCGCCGCCCGGCAGTTGCTCGTGCAGCGCGAAGGCCACCGCCCGCCGGACCGCGGCATCCGGATGGCCCGCGTGCCGCAGTACGTCGTGGACCGCGGCGGGCCCGCCCCGACCGGCGAGGGCGAGCACCAGGGAGCGCACCAGTTCCGTACGGGCGTCCCGTCCGGGGCCCGTCAGGGGGACCACACCGGTATGGGGGACCACACCGGCATGGACGCCCGCCTCCTGGTCCTCGTCGCCGCCGCCCGTACCGCCGTCCGAGCCCGGCTCCTGCGCGAGTTCACGCAGCAGAGGCAGCACGCGAGGGCCGAAGGAGTCGTCGAGGCCGCCGAGCACCTCCACCGCGAACACCCGCCGCCACGGGTCGGGGGAGCGGCTCAGCGCGGCGGCCGCACGGTAAGTGATCTCGTCGTTCCTGCCGCGCAGCGCGGCCACCGACTCCGTCCAGTTCTCGTTCTCCGGATCCAGGAACGGCAGTGCGCGGTCGAGGAGTTCACCGAAGGGCGAGCGGATGCCGAGCTCCCGCTCGAGCAGCGTCGCGATCGCCCCGTGCCCGGTCTCGAGCTCCGCGCCGCCGGCCGGCCCGTCCGCGCGCACCGTCTCCGCCACCACGACCACGCCCGAACCCTCCGGCAGGACGTACGACACCACCGGCCCGCCCAGCGCACCGACCTGCTCCCGCAGACGCTCCGCCACTTCGGCGGCCGGCCACCGCCGCGCCTCGTCCAGCGCCTCCCGCTGCCCGGACGCCCCGTGTCGCAGCAGGGCGCGCACCGTCGCCACCGAGCCGCGCCGGGCCGCGGCGACCAGCGGCAGCACGCC